>JANXWK010000010.1 GCA_025351165.1 Hyphomicrobiales bacterium
GACAAGAACAGCCCAACAAACTGCTCCGTAAAAACCAGGGCTGGGATCAGCAAGACAACCTGCGAGAGAATAAGCCAGGAGAGCACGCGCGCCTGAAAGCGCTTGCTGGCGTTTTCTCCTTCCTGTGTCAGGATTTTAGTGAAGTTTGGTACAAAGGCAGCGTTAAATGCGCCCTCTGCAAAAATAACCCGAAAATGGTTTGGCAGGCGGAATGCAACAGTGAAGGCATCCATAATCGGGCCTGAACCGATGATTGCCGCCATCAGAATATCCCGCACCAGTCCTGTTACGCGGGACAGGAGCGTGAAGCTCCCTACAGAGAGAATTGATCTGAGCATTCGTTTAACCCGTTTTGGTTGCCTGCTCATAGTCATCTTTTTTTAAGATACCTGTAGGTGAAACGCTGCCCTCTACCACCTCTGCCACAACATAAAGTGGTCTGCGCTTCACCTCTGCGAAAATGCGGCTGATATATTCACCCAAAATCCCCAAAGACATCAGCTGAATACCAGACAACATCATGACTGACACAATCAGGCTTGGAAAACCTGGTACATCTGTTCCAAAAACGAGCGTTTTAAAAATAACAATCAGCGCATAGATAAAGGCAATGGCTGATACAATCACGCCAATAAATGTCCATACCTTCAGCGGGGCGCTGGAGAATGACGTAATGCCATCAAAGGCAAAGCGGAACAGCTTGCGAAAATTCCATTTAGATAGTCCAGCTGCGCGGTGGGCGACCTCAAACGGTACACCAACAGATTTAAAGCCGACCCAAGCGTATAGTCCTTTTGAAAAACGGGCACGTTCTGGCATCTGCCTTATAACGTCAATAACTTTACGATCCAGCAATCTGAAATCCCCTGCCCCATCCGGCAGTTTGACCTCTCCAAAACGCTCAAACAGATGATAGAATGAATGGGTCAAGGCGCGGCGAATATGCCCGTCCGCCGCGCGGTCAACGCGCTGTCCATAAACCATATCATAGCCCTCCAGCCATTTTACTACAAAGGTCTCAATAATCTCAGGTGGATGCTGCAAATCTGCGTCCATTAAAATGGCTGCATTGCCTTTTGTATTTTCAAGGCCAGCTGCAATGGCAATATCCTTGCCAAAGTTTCTGGAAAACGAAATTGCGCGAATATGTGGATCAAAGGCTGCAAACTGCTTTATACTGCTCAATGTGTCATCTGAACTGCCATCATCAATGAACAGGATTTCATACTGAATCTTCATTTTTTCCACAATTGGAGCAAGGCGCATAACCAAACGCTCTATATTAGTCCCTTCGTTGAAAACAGGAATTATCAGGGTCAAAAACAGTTTTTCAATGGTGCGCATTTTATCTTCCATTCTTATTCCTGCCATGCGTGCTATGCTCTGGCAATATTTGTCAATATCTGGTGTATGTAGAGACCTGAAAATGAAGAGTTTTATGCTATGTGCTGATGATTATGGTATGACCAAGGGCGTGTCCAAAGCTATTTTAAACCTGGCAGACAGGCAGCAGCTAAGCGCTGTGGGGTGTATGACAAATTTTAAACATTGGCCTGAGCTTGCAAAAGAAATTGCGCCACTCGCCAATAAAATTGATATTGGCATTCATCTTAATCTGACGCTTGGCACAGCGCTGGACAATGAAGCAAAACCGTTTTCACCCGCAAGTGTCATGGTACGAAGATCTCTTTTCAGGCAAATAGACAGTGCTGGTATTGAGCGTGAAATCAACGCACAGTGCATGGCTTTTGAAGACCATATGCAGTGCCGCCCAGATTTTATTGATGGGCACCAGCATGTGCATGCCTTGCCTGTCATTCGGCAGGCTTTAATGAAGGTTATGAACCACCGTTATGGCGCATGTAAACCCTGGCTTCGTGACCCGTCTGATAATCTATCAAGTATTCTGGCACGCAAGGTAGCTGTGTCAAAAGCCCTCACCGTTAAAGGGCTGGCTTACGGTTTTGGTAACCTTGCAAACGCAGCTGGCATAAAAACCAATCAAGGATTTTCAGGCTTTAGTGCCTTTGATGATGCCCAAGATTTCGGGGCTGATTTTGAACAGTTTTTGGTGGGGATGGCTGAAAAGCACCTCATCATGTGCCATCCAGGCTTTGTGGATGATGAACTGCGCGGACTTGATCCCGTGGTTGAGACACGCAAGAAGGAATATGATTTTTTGTTTGATGGGAGGTTTGAGGATATGTGTGAACAAAAGAAAGTGATTTTGAGCAGGTTTGGTTGAGCCTAAATCTCAATCTGGAACGGGGTTTTCTGCCAGTATTTTTCGAGTTTGAGATTATTAACAGTTTTTTGCTCCCATTTATGCAACAGGCCGCCGCTGCTCAGCCATTGCCCGCCACCAAGGCTGCCAGCTGGCGCACGTGGCTGGTTTGGATCAAAGTGAGTGGACAGGCCATAGCTATTGGCATCTCGTGATTTCCAAAAACCCGCAAAATTAGGCATATCGCGCAATGCCAGTTCATACATAAGGTCAATATGCTGGCGAATGACCTCTTTTGTTTGTAGCTGTGAGCGCAAATAGGTAAGTTCTGCTGCATAGTTGCAACGACCAGATATACGGGGGAAATTCTACGCGCTTCATGACTAGCTCCCTTCTGAAAGACAAAAGAACATGGCCTATATAGGAATAAAATCAATATTCATTTTTGGTAAATAAAAAAGAGCCTTTCGGCTCCTTTTCAACTAAACTGCTGCTTTTTCAAAAAGCTGATCCACATATTCCCAGTTCACCAGATGATCGATAAAGGCTTTCAGATAATCAGGACGGCGGTTGCGGTAATCGATGTAATAGGAATGCTCCCACACATCGCAGCCAAGAATTGGCGTTGCGCCCATAACCAGTGGACTTTCGCCATTGGCAGATTTCATGATTTCCAGCTTGCCATTTTTAAGGGCAATCCACGCCCAGCCTGAGCCAAACTGGGTGATGCCCGCCTGGATAAAGTCCTCTTTCATTTTTTCAACTGAGCCTAGATCAGTAATGATTTTTGCCTCCAGCTTGCCTGGAATTGCCCCGCCACCATTTGGCTTCATCCAGTTCCAGAAATGCATGTGGTTGTAATGCTGGCCTGCATTATTGAACAGGCCTGCGTTTTTGCCAAAGGAACCTTTGACAACGTCTTCCAGAGATTTACCTTCCCACTCTGTGCCTTTAACAAGATTATTGCCATTATTCACATAGGCAAGATGGTGCTTGTCGTGGTGGTATTCCAGTGTTTCCTTCGACATATAGGGCTGTAAAGCATCATGGGCATAGGGCAAATCTGCAAGAGTAAATGACATGTGTATACCTTCAAAGTTTGAAAAATATTGGAGCCTGTTGTTTATGCTGCATCAGATTTAGGACAAAACCAACATTAATATACCTAATATAGCAAATTGCCTGTGGCAATCTCCCAATTTGATGCAAGTTTACTATTGCACCTTCTGTCAGACAACTTATCCTCTGGTTAACTATATTTTTAGTAATTTGGTTAGATTGAGGCAATATGTCTATTATTACATTTTTCTTGAGTGCTGTTCTGATGGCCGTTGGTGCCTACGCGCTCGTTTCAGGTTTTGATATTGTGACAACTGAGCGGGGGCTGGCATTAACGCTGTGCGGTACCATGGCGCTTTCGATTGGCAGTGTCGTTCTAGCGCTTGGATTTGTTCTTGTAAGACTTAGAGAGTTAAAATCTGTCACGCCTGCCCTAGAGGATGGGCCTTATTTTAAGACAAGCCCAGATCTTGGCCTTCGTAGCGATCTGCCTGATGGAATTTCTGACAATCTGGATAGCATGCTTGATAATATGAAAGCTCCAAAAAGCATAAGCCGTACAGCTCCTAGCCCGTATATGTCTGCCAACACACTGGCAGCTGGGGCTGGCCTAATTGCTGCTGGGGCTGTGGCTGCATCCACATTGAACTCAAAAGACAAAACTGATGTCGAAGAACATCATGCCCAGCAGGAACCTGCAAATCTTGAAATTAATCAGGTCAACTCTGTTGAACATTCTGCTTCAGGGGAAAATCACGAAACGGAAATTCGCGTATCAGGTTCAGATATTGATATATCCACATCAAAAATTTACAATACCGACCCACGCGAAAACAGTGATGATGCATTTGCTGATCTTGATAAACTTATTGATGAACTCGCTATGGAAACATCTGTTGCTGCCCATGCAGAACCTGCTGATAACGCAGCATTTGTAAATATTCAGCCGGTTGAGGAAAAAAACCATGTGAGCACGTTTGGAGCAGAGCTCAATTCCCAGATTTTCAATGAGGATTCAACTGAAAATACATCAGTGACGCATGTACTTCCAAGCGACACAAGCGAAGATGTTTTTGAACCACATGCCACAGTTTCTGAAGCTGAAATTATTGGAGCTTATGATTCAGGGGGCGTAACCTACACGCTTTATTCTGATGGCGGTGTTGTTGCGGAGGCAGGAGATCAACGTGAGGAATATGCCTCACTGGAAGCTTTAAAAGCAGCACTTGAAAATGGCAGAAGTGTTTTTAAAAATTGAACTCAAGAAAGTAATACAGCTCCGGTGCACAGTTTTACTCTAGATCCAAGGCTAGAAGCAGACACTTATGACATAGGTGTTCTACAGCTCTGCCGTGTTCTTTTAATGGATGATATGCGGTATCCATGGGTTATTCTGGTTCCTCAACGCGCAGGTTCAACCGAAATCATCGATCTGCCAAAACATGACCAGCATAGTCTCATGGCGGAAATTTCATGCGCCAGCACTGCGCTAAAAATACTTTTTTCTCCAGATAAACTTAATGTGGCGGCTCTTGGTAATCAGGTCAATCAACTGCATGTGCACGTACTTGCACGGTTTGTGTCCGACACAGCCTGGCCTAACCCTGTATGGGGGCTTGATAGCCGCACGCCTTATCCAGCGCACATGGCTGGAAGTTTAATAGACAAACTTGCAAAAGCTCTCCGTCCATTTGGTTTGAAAGACAACTAATTGTGATATTTGAAAAATATGAATTTGCTGGTTTACCTCCAGAAACTCTTGGTTTTGCACATGGATCAATCGACAGAGCTGCGCACAGGCGCGATGATGCCAATTTCCTGGAAGATGTACTGTTTTTAAAAAACACTAAAACAGTTGTTTTTGCTGGTGATATTCCTGTTGTGAGTGGGCAGGAAGCGCCTCTAAATATACTTTTCGATCTTAAAAACGTACCTTTTGCTGGTAGGGCGGCCCAACCGATTTTTTTAGGACTAGAAAATGGCAGTGCCCGTTTTGCTATTTCGCTTCCCTTTGATGTGTTGAATGACTGGGGTTCAAATGCAGATTTTCAAACGATTAATTTACGTACATTGGCCGTTAAGTCGCTCATCAGCAAAGATGCGTTAAACCTATTGGCAACAGCCCAGGCTTTGATAAACTGGCATAGTAAACACAGGTTTTGTGCAAATTGCGGTTATAAAACACAGATTAAGAGTGCTGGATGGAAACGAGCCTGTACTGCCTGTGAAACTGAGCATTTTCCCCGCACTGATCCAGTGGTCATCATGATGGCGGTGCGGGGTGACATGTGCCTGCTAGGGCGCTCCCCTCGTTTTCCACCTAAAATGTATTCATGTCTTGCTGGTTTTGTGGAACCTGGAGAATCCATTGAAGGCGCAGTGCGTCGTGAAATCATTGAGGAAACTGGAATTGTGATTGGCGGTGTTGCGTATCACCATTCACAACCCTGGCCCTTTCCCATGTCAATGATGATTGGCTGCACTGGTGAGGCCCTGACAGAAGAAATCACTGTAGATGGCGTGGAAATTGAGGATGCCCAGTGGTTTTCAAAAGCAGAGCTTTCACACATTATGGCAGGCACGCATCCAGAGGGGCTGACCGCTCCAACAAAAATGTCAATAGCACATCATTTAATGAAAGATTTTTTAAGTTGATTGGTTGTTTTCGACACTTATTGCAAAAGTTTGACTATGTGCCTCACAGCGCGCTCACCTTCCAGCCAGGCACCTCCAACAGTTCCCCATTGGTTGGGCGACGTTGCTTCGCCTGCAAACCATATTTTATTGTCTATTGGAGTTTGCAAAGCTTCTCTTGATAAAGCGGCGCCTGGAGGCGCAACAGACCAGGAACCTGCGCTGTACTTATCATTCCACCAGTCTGTGACGTGCATGATTTCTATCTGTTTTACACGCTCTGGCCCAAAATGCCTTTTAAGTTCGTTCATTGCAATCTCAATTGAGAAGGCCTTTTTCTGCTCGGCTGTGCCAATAAAATCTGTTAAAATCTGCCCTCCCACTTCAATGTAATGGTAAAAACTACCTTCTATCTCAGCTAGAACAGAAATGTTACGAATACGGTCTCCGTTAAAGAGGGTTAATTGATCGGCCCCGTCTTTGAATGGATGGTCGTCCCAGCGCATAACCACATGTTCGTAAGCTGCAGGTTTAAACGCGTGTATTGCATTTAGATGCAATTTGGGGAGTGGAGGAATGAATTTGACTTCACCTTTGGCCAATACCATCACAGGTATTGTAATAATGAGCTTTTTAGCTTTGAAACGTTCTTTTGCTGTCTCCAGTCTTATAGGCTCACCAGACCAGTCTATGGACGTTACAACAGAGTCAAACTCTATTGGCAGATTTTGGGCAAGTTTTGCAACAAGTGAACCATATCCCCCTTTTGGAAAGAGATTCTCTCCATCATCGACTCTTGCGTAATCAAATGCGCTGACTTCAGCTGCTGCCCGTCCGCTATAGAGGCTATATCCGAAGGCAAGAGTGTCCAGCCAGTCTTTAAGTTGTGGATAAGTTTCAAGCGTTGGCATGCATTCCGCCACACTTAAATCATGCGCAGCTGATGCTTTTGATTGTGCATTTGCCTCTGTTATTGCCCAGGCTTCATGAAGATTATGACTTAATTCACTACTTTGACGCTGTCCGTCTTTGTATCGAGGGTAAATGCCAGCAGACTGTACTGTTTCTACCCCGCACGCTTTTGTATGAGGAACTAAGGGATTAGATGCAGCCATGTGCATCCAATGTGCCCCTAAATCCAGTGCCTGGCCATTAAAATCAACAGTATGGGCGCGGCCACCAACCCTGTTTCGAGCTTCAATAATTTTAAAGCTTAACTGATTTTTGGAACATTCGCGACCTGCTGCAATACCTGCAGGTCCTGCACCAATAATCGCAACATCCAATGGTTTATCAGAGTTTGTTTTCAATCCGGTTCATCTTTTCAAACTGTCCAGCTTTGCGAAATTTATAAAGGTAGGTAGGAACGATTGATGCAACACTTGCAGCTTTTATGCCTACACCTTCCAGCGTGCGGCACTCTGCCAACGCCTCACTTGAGACTATGTTGTCATGCTGCAATAGACGTACCTGGTCTCTGGTGAGCATCTGACCAGGCAGCCACTCCATAATGGCGGCCTGAACCATAGCAACAGAAAACGGAATTGGGACGAGCAGGCGCTTGCGGGCTGTTACATCAAGAATATATTGCAGGATTTCTTTAAAACTCATGATATCGGGGCCACCAAGCTCGTAAGTTACAGCAGATTTCACCTCAGAATTAATGACCTTCACTATTAATTCCGCTACGTCGCCCACAAATACTGGCTGGAATTTTGTTTCCCCGCCCCCAATTAATGGTAAAGCTGGCAAAATTTTAGCAAGTCCTGCAAACTGATTAAAGAAATTATCCTCTGGGCCAAAAACGATTGATGGGCGGATAATGGTTACATTTGGTACAAGCTGCGCAGCAATATGTTCTGCATAGGCTTTTGTCTGTGCGTAGACTGATGTTGAGTTACTATCCGCACCAAGAGCCGACATTTGAACAAAATTGGTGATGCCCTCGTTCTGGCAGGCTGCTGCAACATGTCTGGCGCCATCTGCCTGTACGCTGGAAAAAGTCTGGCGCCCTGATTCAGCCAGTATACCGACCAGGTTGACCACTGCATCGGCACCCCTCATTGCGTTTGCAACAGACTGTGGATACCGAAGATTGGCTTGAATGGGCTGTATCTGGCTAACCGTACCAAGTGGCTGAAGATGAAGAGCAAGATCAGGACGGCGCACGGCCACTCTCACTCTGTGCCCGCTTTTTGCAAGAGCGCTTACAAGGTGACGACCAACAAAACCAGATCCACCAAACACAGTTACAAGTTTTGCTGTCATATTGTCCTCAAGCCTCAATCAACAGATGTTTCATCCAACTTGATAATCCAACCGCCCTAGCCTGTATAGAGGTTTTGACTAAATCATGACTAAAGGCTTAATAATTTTAGCTTGAACATGTTTGTAAAATTGGATTATGATTAATCTGTCCACCCTTATTTACTTTAACCTCAAGAAAAATACAAATTTAGACAAAATTAGAATAGATTATAAAATGTGGTATAACGAACAATACAACGCATTAAGCGGGGCAATAATGAAAGTTCTTCTCGTAGAAGACCAAGAAGACTTGGCTAGACTTACAACAAACGCGCTTGCAGAAGCTGGGTTTGCAGTTGACGGTGTTACGAATCTCTCAGATGCAACGGAGGCTGCAGCTGTATCAAAATACGACATATTCGTTCTTGACCGTAAACTTCCTGACGGAGACAGCATTGAATGGCTTCGTCACAGACGCAGGGAAGGTGTGGATATTCCTACGCTTGTCTTGACCGCGACGCGCAATTCAATTGAAGACCGCGTTGATGGGCTTTATTCTGGAGCAGATGATTACCTACAAAAACCTGTTGCTTTGGAAGAGATTGTTGCAAGAGTGCGTGCGCTCCTAAGACGCAGCGCATCGACAGTTACGCCAACAACAATAAAAGTAGGCAATCTTACACTTGATAGCGCTACACGCGAATTGTTCATCAATGGTACCAAATTTGCGCTTCATCGGCGTGAAACAGCTCTGCTTGAGCAACTTGCATCGAATGCTGGCCGTGTTATTACCAAACAGCTGATCGAAGACAGGCTGTACAGGAATGATGAAGTTGTATCGCCAAATGCTATTGAGGTTATGATGCACAGATTACGTGCCACGCTCACCAAAGCTGAGGCAACCTGCCAGGTTCATACAATACGCGGTGTTGGCTACATGATGGATGTTGCGCGTAAATAAATCTATTCGTCAGCTGCGCTGATAAGTGGCTGATCACAAAGACTTTGAAAACGCAGCAATTTTATATCTGTGGTGGGCGATGTGATCTTTTCGATTAACCCACCTATTTTAGCGGTTACATCGCCTTTTTTGGGTGTAAGCACAAAGATAAGAGAGCTGGTGCGTACAGGCACCTGGCTTTCGATCGTGCGGGGTTGAAGCTCGTTTGTTTTAGCCTCGATGCGTATTGCTCCATTTAATGATTTAAGTGTAACCATAACATGCTTGTTGGCAGAAAAACTGCTTGTTGGCTGGCTGCGAAATGTTACAAATCCATCCCCCTTTCTACACGAAAAACCAACCAAGGCTGCTCTGCCCTCCTGTCCAAATACCAGGGTTGCGGAGACTGGATCGCTGGACAGGTTCCAACCGATGCTGAATTTCGATGGTGGCAGAGTTTTGGCAATAGACTGTGTTGTCTCAGGAATGCTGGAATCAAGGTATGATTTTACAGCTATCTGCCCGGATTTTTTAACTGGCAGAAGTTCTGAAGGGGCTGTCATTGTATCCCAATCAGGGAGGGACTGGGCCAAAGATATGTAAGGAAAGGCTAAGAAACTGAAGCTTGTTGCTATGGTGGCAGAAGCACTTTTTATTTTGATACGTTTAAAATAAAGCTTTATATTTTTACCCTGTTGGATGTTTCTCGCAAAATGCTTTAACACCCTGAATGCCAGACAGCTGCAGGAACTCATGACACACCTTTTACGCAACAGATTACACACTGAACTTACATGTTCAGCCCAGCAAACCTTGCATGTTTACGTTAATTACCTGTGAATCTAATGACTCAAAACACTATAAAAAAATGTCGTGCAGACCAGCTACTGGTTGAACTTGGCCTGTTTGACAGCCGTGCACGGGCGCAGGCTGCCATTGGGGCTGGTTTGGTAACTGCTGATAACGAAACAGTCCGAAAAGCTTCCCAAACTCTAGCAGTCAATGCAAAAATTATGGCAGAAGCTCCCCACCCCTATGTATCGCGTGGTGGCATAAAGCTGGCCCATGCGATGAAACATTTTAACATAAATGCTGTTGGGAAGACATGCATTGATGTCGGGGCATCAACTGGTGGTTTTTCTGATGTGTTGCTGCGCTCTGGTGCCAGTTATATTTACGCCATTGATACAGGATGCAAGCAGTTTCATTACAGCCTTCGGTCACATCCAAAAATTCAGCTTATGGAAGGTCAGGATGTGCGAAATCTCACATCTGTACAAATTGCAAACCCTGTAGATCTGGTGGTTATTGATGTCAGTTTCATATCACTTGGATTGGTTCTACCTGCTGCTTTGAGGGTTTGTGCGCCTTGTGCAGAAATGATTGCACTGATTAAACCCCAATTTGAAGTTGGCAAGGCCAATATATCCAAAGGTGGAATTGTAAGAGATGAAAACCTGTATGACCCTGTTTTTGAACGTATAAAAGTGCAGTTGCAGGATCTGGGTTGGCAATCTGATGATATTATACCTTCGCCTGTAACTGGAGGGGATGGTAATCGCGAGTTTTTGATTGCGGCGACACGCAAAGCGTGATGCAAGGACACTATGACAATCCAGGATTTAACAATTACTAAAATGGGACAGCTTGGTGAAGGCGTTGCCCTTACGGATGATGTACGCAAGCCTATTTTCGTGCCCTACGCTTTGCCAGGTGAAACCGTACGTGTAGAGGCTGGCACTGAACGGCTTCGTATTACTCAAATATTGAAAGAAAATGCAGAGCGCGTTACACCATTCTGCCCATATTTTACCAAATGTGGGGGGTGTTCTGTACAGCATTGGTCGGAAGCGCCCTACAAGGCATGGAAACGCGAGCTGGTGGTTAATGCTTTAAGCTTTGAGGATTTGCAGCCTGTCATTCATGAAACAGTTGATGCGCATGGAGAGGGGCGCAGGCGCGCGCTTTTGCACGTGCGCTTTGTTGATAGTAAGCCTGTTGCAGGTTTCATGGAACCTAAAAGCCATAGGGTGGTCAATTTTGATACCTGCCCTATTCTGGTCCCAGAGCTGAAAAACTGTAGCTTACTTGCCAAGACGCTTGCCTTTCCCCTGATGAACCTGCGCAAACCGCTCAGTATTCAGTTTACATCGACTATGTTGGGACTTGATGTTGACATTAGAGGGCCTGGTAAAATTGATTTTAACATCCGCATGAGCCTTACTGATCTAGCGATACAACATGATCTGGCGCGGCTTTCAATTCATGGTGATATTGTGCTGGAGCGACGCCAGCCCATGCTGAATTTTGGACGTGTACCAGTTTGCATTCCGCCAGGCGGATTTACGCAAGCGACAACTCTTGGTGAAGAGACACTTTCAAGGCTTGTTCTGGACCATGTAAAAGGTGCACGTAAAATTGCAGATTTATTCTGTGGGGCTGGGCCCTTTGCACTGCGAATGGCCGAACAAGCCAGCATTTATGCAGCAGATTGCGATCCTGCCAGCATTGAATCCTTGAAACGCGGATTTAATCTTGCTCAGGGTTTAAAACAGATAACAGCTGAGGCACGTGATTTGTTCAGGCGGCCTCTGCTGGCACATGAGCTTAACGCATTTGATGTGGTTGTGCTTGACCCGCCACGCGCAGGTGCAGAAGCACAGATGCGCGAAATTGCAGGTTCAAAGGTGAATAAAGTTGTTTCTGTTTCCTGCAATGCTGCCAGTTTTGCACGTGATGCAGGTATTTTGACCGCAGCAGGTTTTAAGTTGCAAAATGTAACGCCTGTCGATCAGTTCAAATATTCTGCTCATGTTGAAATGGTTGGTCTGCTTGTGCGGTAATTGTTTTGTAAAATGTGCTTGGCTTTGAAGAGGCAACCTATTTTGGAGTGTTTACGTGGCTCGCCATTTGCGGCGCTGGTAAAGCTTCACTTGATTATTTTCTGGAGAAAAATAAACCTTGATGGCAGATAGAATTATCAGCCAAAAAATTACTTTATCTATGTCTGAAATAACTTCCTCTTCATCTTAATATAGTTCATATATAAACTATATTAGTTTATGCTTTTCATTTTGCCTGAAACAAGCCATGTTTGTGCGCAAAGAGTTTAAAGCATTTTGTCGTATGTTTAAGCCAAAAACTGCTTACATTCTTTGGCAACATGCTCAGATGGATCGCTATGGGAGAGAGGTTTACATGCCAAGCTATAAAGCTCCAGTTGACGACACCATGTTCATTTTGCGCGATGTGCTGAATTTTGAGCGCTACGATAACCTGAGTGGCTTTAGTGATGCGCCCCTTGATATGATTGAGGCAATATTGGGTGAAAGCGCCAAATTCTGTGAGGGTGTTCTTACGCCCATTAATCGGATTGGCGATATGGAGGGCTGTAAACGTCATCCAGATAATTCTGTCAGCACGCCAGACTCTTTTAAATCTGCATATCAAACCTATGTTCAAGGTGGCTGGAACGGTCTAACCACCGATCCTGACTATGGTGGGCAAGGTCTGCCCTACACGCTTGGCGCTGTTGTCAATGAGTTTATGTCATCTGCCAACATGGCCTGGGCTATGTATCCAGGGCTTACACTTGGCGCAATCGCAGCACTTCAAACCCATGCATCACCAGACATCAAGCGTATATATTTGCCAAAAATGATTGAAGGCACCTGGACAGGCACCATGAACCTGACAGAACCACATTGTGGGACTGATCTGGGCCTGCTCAAAACCAAAGCAGTGCCAGAAGCTGATGGGTCTTATGCAATTACAGGGCAAAAAATATTCATTTCCGCTGGTGAACATGATTTAACAGAAAATATCATTCATCTGGTACTTGCCCGCATTGAGGGCGCGCCTTCAGGTACTAAAGGCATATCGCTGTTTGTTGTGCCAAAGATGATGATAAACAGCGATGGAAGCCTTGGCGCGCGTAACCCTGTAACATGTGGTTCAATTGAACATAAAATGGGCATTCATGGCAATTCTACCTGCGTCATGAATTATGATGGTGCTATTGGCTGGCTGGTTGGGGAGGCTAACCGTGGGTTAAATGCCATGTTCGTCATGATGAATGAAGCACGGCTTGGTGTTGGCATTCAAGGGTTGGCGCAATCAGAGGTTGCGTATCAAAATGCAGTTGCTTATGCCAAAGATCGTCTGCAGGGCCGTGCGCTAACAGGTGCAGCTTCTCCAGAAAAACCGGCTGACCCAATTATTGTGCACCCTGACGTGCGACGCACACTTTTGTCCATAAAGGCGTTTAATGAGGCAGCCCGCGCTCTGGTGCTCTGGACAGCGCTCAAAAGCGACATTGCCCATCGGTCAGAAGATGTAGCTGAGCGTCAGGCCGCTGATGATCTGCTTGGTTTGATGACGCCTGTTATTAAAGGTGTGCTGACCGATATGGGGTTCGATAATACAGTTAAAGCGCAGCAGATGTTTGGAGGCCACGGCTATGTGGCTGAATGGGGCATGGAGCAGTTTGTACGTGATGCCAGAATTGCGCAAATCTATGAAGGTGCAAATGGTATTCAGGCGCTGGATCTGGTGGGACGCAAACTTGGCCGTGATGGTGGGCGCGCAATCATGAGTTTTTTTGGGGAAGTTTCTGGCTTTATCAAAGAGCATGAGGCTACTGACACCATGAGTGCTCATGTGCTGCCGCTTAAAAAATCGCTGGATCATTTGCAGCAGGCCACCATGTGGTTCATGCAGAATGGCCTGTCAAAGCCTGACAATGCAGCCGCTGGCTCCTATGATTTTATGCATTGCTTTGGTCTTGTAGCCATGGGCTATATGTGGGCTTTGCAGGCAAAAGTTGCGAATGATAAGTTGAAAGCTGGGGCAAATGGCGCAACAGACAACATGAACAGCAAGCTGATGACAGCACGGTTTTTCATGGAGCGCGTGTTGCCAGAAACGGCAGCGCACCTTCAGCGCATTACAGCGGGGGCAGATACGGTTATGGCAATGCCAGCGGACATGTTTTAAAAAAGCCTGACACCGTTTGATATTCAGCCTTCTAGCACTAGTCCTAATTTCGTGCTATTCTCATATAGGAATTCTTTAATATAGGAAATAACGATTATGCCTCTTGGTACACATCCACAAAGTGTGAAAGTCATTGGAGCGAATGGTCAGATTTCGCTTGGAAAGCAGTTTGCTGGTCGACAAGTTTTGGTAGTAGAATCTGAACCAGGTGTATGGCTTATTCGCACTGCTACGGTTATTCCTGATAATGAGCGCTGGATTCATACAGGGTCTGCCAAACAAGATCTTGAAAAAGCCTTAGCTTTTGCCCAAAATCATATACCATCAGACGAAAACATGAAAACCATAATGGATAAGCTCAATGGTTAAGTACGTTGAGCATTCATTGGTATTGCTTGATCTTAACAATAGCATTTTTCAGGATAATCTACTTAATTTGCAAAAACCTGAACAATATTCAGTACTTAAAACACTCAAAAAACTGAATAGTATGACATGGGAGCAAATTTATAGAGATAATGGTCTAAAATGGGAAAAAATTACAAGTATTAAACCATTTCATGGAGTTGAGGCTGTCTATTCCTTGCGTATTACACAATCAATGCGTGCAACGGCCTACAGATCAAACAATTATATGTGTTTTTTGACTTTATCACCTGACCATGATGCAACTTATGGGAAAAAATAGTGCGCGCGCAATTGATTTAAAAAGCAGTCGTTTTTTTGTTAGTCTATCACAAAGTTCATTAAAAAAGGACATTTTATTTTGACACAAGCCTATATTTATGACGCTGTGCGCACGCCGCGAGGCAAGGGCAAGGCGGATGGTGCCTTGCATGAGGTCACTGCAATCAATCTCTCATGCACAACGCTCAATGCCATAAAAAAACGGAATGATCTTGATACATCGCTGGTGGATGATGTGATTTTGGGCTGCGTTGATCCTGTGGGGGAGGCGAGCGGTGTCATTGCCCGCTCGAGTGCAATTGCCTCTGGTTATGGTGCCAGCGTACCAGGGATGCAGATCAACCGTTTCTGCGCCTCAGGCCTCGACGCTGTTGCCTATGGCGCTGCACAGATCATGGCAGGACAAAAAGACCTTATCATTGGCGGCGGGGTCGAATCCATGAGCCGCATTGGCATGGGCGCATCTGGCATGATGCCAGCTTTTGACCCCTCCGTTGCCATTCCATCCTACTTTTCGCCCCAAGGCGTTGCAGCTGACCTGATTGCCACAAAATATGGCTTTAGCCGATCAGACGTTGACGCTTACGCTGTGGAAAGTCATAAAAGGGCCGCTCATGCGTGGGATAAAGGCTACTTCAACACATCTGTCATTCCCGTGCGTGATGTAAATGGCATCAGCCTTCTGACACGCGATGAAACCATTCGCCCTGGCACAGACATGCAGGCTTTAGGTGCATTAAAGGCATCTTTTGCCATGATGGGCGAACAGGGCGGTTTTGATGCAGTGGCCATTCAGGGCCATCCAGAGGTTGAAGCCATCGACCATGTACATCATGCAGGCAACTCCTCTGGTATTGTGGATGGCGCATCCGCTGTGCTGGTTGGCAGCAAATCCATTGGCAAAGCAACAGGCATGAAGCCACGTGCTAAAATCAGGGGGTTTGCCAGCCTTGGTTCAGATTTAGCATTAGTATTAACTGGCCCTGTAGATGTAACGCAAAAACTGCTTAAACGCTGCAAGATGAAAATGAGCGATATTGATCTGATTGAAATCAACGAGGCGTTTTCTGCTGTTGTGCTGCGCTACATACAGGCATTTAATATTGATCCAAACATTGTGAATGTGAATGGCGGGGCGATTGCCATGGGGCATCCATTAGGAGCAACAGGCGCAATGATTTTGGGCACTATTATTGATGAGTTAGAGCGGCGCGATTTAAATGTAGGGCTGATTACGCTTTGCGTTGCACATGGCATGGGGACAGCCATGATTATTGAGCGGGTTTAGTCTAACCTGTGATGGTGGTCTGCAAATGCTTATCTTTTTGTGCTTCGGTGCTCACGTACATAAGAGTACGCTCCGCTCCGATGCTCAAAAGTTAAACATTTTCGCCGCACCCTCATAGGTTATACAACAGCTTTTTACTTATTTTTTTTAGGAGCCTGTCATGAAACTCAACACTTTTACACTCACCCTCGATACAGATGGCATTGCGCTGCTGACATGGGACATGGCCTCGCGCTCCATGAATGTCATCACACTTGAGGTGATGGATGAATTGGAAAAAGTGATTGAGCATGTAGTTGTAACTCCTGAAATCAAAGGCTGCATCATCACCTCTGGCAAGGACAGTTTTTCTGGCGGGGCAGATCTCACAATGCTGCAACAGATAAGTTCTGGTTATGAGGAGCGTGTCAAAACCCAGGGTAAAGAGCTGGCAATGGCCTATCTGTTTGAAGGGTCGCGCCGCTTGTCTGTTTTATATCGCAAGCTGGAAACCTGCGGCAAACCGTTTGCTGCTGCCATTCATGGAACATGTCTGGGCGGCGCGTTTGAACTCGCGCTTGCCTGTCATTACCGTGTGCTATCAGACTCTGACAAAACCCGCATTGGCCTGCCGGAAATCAAGGTTGGGCTGTTTCCTGGTGCTGGTGGCACACAGCGTGTGGCGCGTCTGATGCAAACAGGTGATGCCCTGCAAATGCTGTTCAAAGGCGAGCAGATAAAGCCAGCCGCCGCCAAAGCTGCTGGGCTTGTGCATGAAACTGCGTCACGTGAAGACATGATTGCCCGCGCCAAAGCCTGGATGTTGGGTAACCCGAATGCCAAAGCGCCCTGGGATATGGAGGGCTACAAACTTCCCTCGAACAAGGTCTATTCGCCTGCTGGCATGATGATATGGCCCCCTGCAAACGCTATTTACCGCCGTGAAACCAGCGATAATTATCCAGCTGCCAAAGCTATTCTGCAATCGGTTTATGAGGGTTTGCAACTGCCAATGGACCTGGCGCTCAAGGTCGAGAGCCGGTATTTTCTGAATATTCTGCGCTCCAAAGAAGCCTCCATGATGATCCGCTCCTTGTTTATATCCAAGGGCGAACTGGAAAAAGGCGCAAGGCGCCCAGCTGGCGTGCCAGACAATATATTCAAAACCATAGGTATTATCGGGGCTGGTTTCATGGGGGCTGGCATTGCCTATGTGAGTGCATTGGCAGGCCTTAATATTGTACTGCTTGACCGTGATCTGGAGGCTGCAGAAAAAGGCAAGGCCTATTCCCATAAACTCATGAGTGACCAGATCATGAAGGGCCGTGCTAAATCGGCAGATCGCGATGCACTGCTTGCACGCATTAAAACGACCTCTGATTATAAAGATCTCAAAAAATGCGATCTGATTGTGGAGGCTGTGTTTGAAGAGCGCAGCATCAAGGCTGATGTTGTGAAACAGGCTGAGGCAGTCATTGGCAAAAATGTGGTTTTTGCCTCCAACACCTCCACCTTGCCCATCACATCTTTGGCAGAAAACTCCAGCCGTCCTGAACAGTTTATCGGCATTCATTTCTTCTCGCCTGTAGATAAAATGCTGCTGGTTGAGGTTATTGTGGGTGAAAAAACGGGTGATAAAGCCATTGCTGCCGCGCTTGATTTTGTGCGGATTATCAAAAAAACGCCGATTGTGGTCAATGACTGCCGTGGCTTTTTTGCCAATCGCTGTGTGCTCAACTACATCCGCGAGGGGCATTTAATGCTCAGCGAAGGCGTGCCGCCTGCCATGATTGAAAACGTGGCAAAAATGGCTGGAATGCCCGTTGGGCCTTTGTCCTTGAATGATGAAATTGCCATTGATCTTGCCTGGAAAATCCTTCAGGCCACCAAAAAAGATTTAGGCAAAAAAGCTGTCGATCCGCAATCAGAAGCCGTGCTTGACTTCATGGTGGTTAAGCATGAGCGTTTAGGGCGCAAAAACGGCAAAGGTTTTTATGATTATCCTGAAGGTAAAGGCGCAAAAAAACTCTGGCCTGGCCTGAGCGATTTACAGCCTAAAAAACTTGATGCTGATACGCTAAATGTGAGTGAAATGAAACAGCGTTTTCTAGTGGTGCAGGCTTTGGAAGCTGCGCGAACTGTTGAAGAGGGTGTGATTACTGATATGCGTGAAGCCGATGTTGGCTCTATTTTAGGCTTTGGATTTGCGCCTTTCACTGGCGGCGCAATTTCCTATATTGATGGGATGGGCACAACTGTTTTTACAGCCTTATGCAAAAAATTTACGAAGACATATGGGAACCGCTTCAAGCCCAACGCATTGCTGGTGGAAATGGCAAAAACCAATGAAAGCTTTTATGGACGTTTTGCCAAAGATGCAAAGAAAGCGGCTTAAAGCGGCATCATTAACGTTTATCAGATTATAAAAATAACCAATATTGCACAATTTGTGTTATTATATTACCTTCTCATATATGGAGGCTTTAATCATGAATGTATCAATTGGTGAACGCTGGGAAGATTTTGTTGTGAGTGCTGTCAAAACTGGTCGCTATAATTCAGCCAGTGAAGTTGTACGGGAAGGGCTGCGACTTGTTGAAGAACGCGAAATAAAATTATTACACTTACGTGAAACGCTCAATTTGTCGATTTCTGAAGGCGGATACGGAACAGACGAAATGCTTGAAGTTGAAATTGAAGCACGTTCAAAAAATCTTAAAAAGGCTGGATTTTAGTGCTTGAACTCGTTTATCTTAATGCAGCGCGTAGAGACATATTAGATATTCTAGATTACATTACCCACGAGACTGGTAGCCTTGTGTTTGCACAAAAGTTTACTCGCTCTATTAGAGATCAATGCAAAAAACTAGCCACTCTTTCAGGAACATTGGGTCGCGCAAGACCAGAACTGCACCTAGATATTCGTAGCTTTCCATTTAGAAATTACGTCATATTTTTTCGCTACGATGAAAAAACATTAGAAATTGTAAACATAATTCATGGGCATAGAGATATTGAGCGTTATTATAACGACATAACTGACCTTAACTAAAAAGCTCAAGCAGAGATATTCATGAATCTTTATTTTCGTCTTGTCTGGTTGCTGTTGAGTTTTAGTTTCAGGCCAAAGCTTGTACCACCCTCTGGTGCATCCACCCTCAATTTTCGGGTCTGGCCTCATGATCTTGATACAAACCTGCATATGAATAACGGGCGGTATTTGACGCTCATGGATCTAGGGCGTATTGATCTGATTTTACGTGGGGGCATGTGGAAAATTATTGCCAAAAACCGATGGCAACCCATCTTATCTGGTGCAATTATCCGCTACAGGCGCGAATTAAAGCCGTTTCAGTCTTTTATGCTGCAAAGCCGAATTGTCTACTGGTCAGATAAAAACTTTGTGATGGAGCAGGTTTTTCTGGCAAAAGATGCAGTCGGTAAAGAGATTATCGCCGCCAAAGCGTTGGTGCGGGGCGGCATTTACTCGCGCAGGGACAGACACTTTGTGGATGTTGCGCATCTGTTTGCAGATATTGGCTATACAGGGGCAACGCCGGACCCATCTGCCGATGTAGTTACATTTTTAGCAAGCGAAGAAGCTTTAAAACGGGGGTAACTTACTCCAGAAACTCCTCCTTGTCTGGAATGCGAGTAAAGGCAATTTTAGTGCCTGAAAAAGACCGTCCTTGTGAGGGTAGCATTCCAATGAGAATTGTATCCCGTCCAAAACGCTGATTGAGCCTGTCCATCGCACGAGACACATTTTCATGTTTTGTTCTATTGTAGCGATGATTTGTATCATCGGATAGAAGATCATCTGCCAGATCTGATGCGGGCACCAGCCCGTGCAAAGTAATGGAAAGTTTTTTGATTTTGATGGTGGTCATTCCAGAAGCACGCAGTTTATAAATCATGCGTCGCCAAATCTGGTTCAGCATGTGCAGGAATGTCATATTATCCTGCGCCCGCCAACACGAGAGATGATCCTCAATATAACGGCCTTTTTTCATATAAGACGTGCTCTCCAACCTTGCAGAAAATGACAGGGAAGAGGCATAATAGTCCATGCGCCGCAGGCGGCTGGCGGCTTTCAAGGTCAGCCGCCTTGCAACAAAAAACGCTTTCGAAGGCACACGTAAATCTGGTGCCATGACATGGCTGTGGCCAATGCTACGACGCTGTGTTGCTATTTCTGGCAGGTCAGCCCCACGCAGCAAATGCCACATGCGTTCGCCCCATATACCGCCCCAGATGTCTCTCATCCGATCTGAGGAAAGCTGCATGAGGCTTTCCATTGTGTGTATACCTGCCATGTTAAGCCGAATTTCCATATTGCGCCCAATACCAGGCAGATCACGCAATTCCAGCTGAAACAACCGCTCTGGCAAATCTGTGGACTTTAAAATTGTAAACCCATCAGGCTTTTGCAGATCAGTTGCAACTTTTGCCAGATACCGATTGGAGGCAACACCAATTGAGCAACGGATGTATTCCCCTAAATTCTTGGCCAAGCCACGCTTGATGGATAAGGCAATGGTTGTCACAGCTTCTATTGATGCCTCATTTTTCATAAGGATACAGGCAGCCTCATCAATAGAGCAAACAGCCGTGACTGGAATGTGATTGTTGATTTCCACCATAATGCGGTTGTGGAAATCTACATAAGCTTCGTGGCGTGCCAGCACACAGATCAGTTCAGGGCATTTTTTACGCGCCTCATAGATGGGTGTGCCCGTTTTAATGCCAAAGGCCTTTGCCTCATAGCTTGCTGCAATGGCAGAGGTTGTTGGCGTATCAACTGGCACAATCGCAATGGGCTTTCCACGCAAATGCGGCTGCAACTGCTGCTCAACGCTGGCAAAATAACTGTTAAAATCTATGTAAAGCCATTTTAAATCAGTGTGTTGAGGTGTGGAGTTTGTCACGGGATACTCATACTCTTGTTATGGACTCATTTATGTTCTTATTATGTTCTATATTCGGCATGAAATTTTGTAAACTGTGAATCTATGTTATCAAGAATTTTTTTTCTAAACGCTTCTAGCTCTATACGCTAAAGCTTCCGCCAAATGAATGCGACCAACATTCAGCTCGCCTTCCAGGTCCGCCAGGGTTCTGGCAACTTTCAGTACACGATGATAGCCACGTGCTGTCAGGTTCATTTTATCAGCGGCCTCTTTAATCAGTTTCATGCCAGCTGCATCTGGTTTTGCCACCTCGTCAATGACACTGGCAGGCGCTGCTGCATTGGTTGAAATTTTTGTCAAACCTAGGGCTTCATAGCGTTTCAGCTGAATATTTCTGGCTTTTGCCACACGCGCAGCAACGCTGGCGGAACCTTCAGAGGGGGGTGGCAAAATCAAATCCGCAGCCGTGACGGCTGGAACCTCAATTAAAAGATCAATACGGTCCAGCAACGGCCCTGACATGCGCCCCTGATACTGCGCCATGCATTTTTCATTGGGTGCGCGTTTGCAGGCGTAACCTGGCTCCATGGCCTTGCCGCAGCGGCAGGGGTTCATGGCGGCAATCAGCTGGAATCTGGCTGGATATGTTGTGCGGTGATTGGCACGGCTGACGGGTTAAATTTTGTCAAAGACTAAAATGAAATTTTAAAGTTACAATGAACAGTAAAACTATAGGGCAAACAATACCCGAGCTGTATTAAACTAAAAAGCTGCTAGAAATAATCGCGGTAATAACTAATAAAATAATGTACCTTGAAAATTGTTTTAAACGATATTGTAAAAGTTCCTTTTTATTCAAACCCCTAATCCATCTTCTGTAATCATCACGATAGTTTTTTTCATAGTTCTCTTGCGTTTTCCATCCCATATTATTCGTAATCCTTTTTATAAAACTGAAGTTCAGGAGAATGATGCTATATTCTCCTGAAAATAGTAAATCTAGCTTTCGCTATTAATTTCCAATGCTATTCTAAGTAATTTAGCCAATACCACTTTTTCACTGTATTGAGCCACTACAATTGCACTAGAAATTAATTTTTCTAATTCAGCTGATAAATTATTATCGGTATTTTTTTCACAGTAGACAATGTTATTTGGTATAACATTATGTAGTTTGGGACATTTTAAGCTATTTGGATGCATTATGCAGCAATCAATGTTTTATATTGCTCATTAACACATGATATTCCAATTTTATTTTTTTGTTGAATAAGTGATACCCATTCCTCAGTGCACTCCATTAATATAGCTAAAGTTTTGGTACCACCATAATCTACGGGATCTGCCAGACGATCTACTGGACATCCTGCACGAAGTAGTATTTTTTCCATCCTCACGTCTATTACTGTAACTATATGAGTTAATCCTGCGGACACCCCAATCTGAATCAAGGCTGATAACATTTCTCCAGTAATTCTACTTAACCCGTTATCTCCATAGTTTTTTACAAATTCTGAATCTACAGCAAATCTTGTACTTTCCCAAATAAGAGGACTTTTAATATCCATTCCAGAAGGTAAGCATCTTGAAAAAATATCTCTCAACATTGTTGGCCCTGTTGTTGGAAGAAGTCTAAATGTAGCAATAACATTTTCATTAGCGTCTAGATAAACTACATATAACGGATCAATTTCATCAAAATAGTCTTTCTCATATCCATCAGTAATTTCTACTTGCCATTTTAATCTTTCTCCAAAAACTCTAGCTCTTAATGCGTACATACTATTTAGAATTTTTTTATTTGTATTTGTTTCATCTTTGTGAAAAATGCGTAACATTGTAACCTCCCATATAGTTCATAAGTTGAACTAAGTGCAGGTTAATTATATCGATATTAAATACACCTAGTAGATTTAATAGGTGTGGCAAAAATGTGGCAAAAAAATTAAATCAAAGCATATCTTATAGCTTTTGCAACAGCTTGTGTAGTATTCAATACATCTAGTTTTGAACGGCTGTGCTCTAAAAAGAAATTTACAGTAGTTGTTTTTATTCCAAGAATTGAGGCAATTTCCCATGCTGTTTTCCCCTTGGAAGCCCACAGGAGACACTCTTTTTCTCGATCTGATAAACTAATTTTTTTAAAATTTTGTACACCATTATTTTCAAGAATTTTTGTGTGGAAATTGTAAGCATGTATTTGCAATTCACGGATTATCTGTTTTCTAAAGTGCAGCCAATCTTTGTCAGACATATCTACATTTACACTGAACATTGCAGTCTCACCATGAACGCCGCGTATCGGAATTGAGAGACCTTGATTGCCTAAACCATGTTCTTTGGCTTCAGCAAATAGTTGAACAACTTTTTTTGAATTTTTAGGTAAACTTTTCCAGTCAATTGGCATTATACCTTGAAATCCATAGTTTATCACTGGATCAATTTTGACATAATTTTGCGTAACGTATCTTTCTACCCATTCTGAAGAATAAGTTGTCATAATATAAGTGCTACTATCGCTTTTTATGGGTAGATTTATACCTAAATAAGCAATGTGGTTTAACGAAAATTTATCTTTCAAAGCTTTTAGTACACTTAAGTCATCATTAGGATTATCAATGAAATATCCCTCGTTGTTTCCAGCTAATTCAGAAAAAAGATCGCTATGTAACATATACATTGTGCTCCTGATCGGTATTATTAAGCTAAATGGATAGTTCCTGCCCTTTAATGTCCATTAGATCTGGCAAGTCACCCAAGCCTTTTTGAATCATGGGTTCAGGGCGGGCCAAAACCTGCACTCCCTTAAAATGGTTGGCCAGCTGAATGAGCGAGACAGGGGCCAGAATATCAATATCGCCCCCTGCCCAGGCGGCCTCTCGCCCTGTTGCCTGTGGGCAAATCAACCCTTTGCCCCATGCGCTTGCTGCTACAGCTGCTGGCAAAACCCCTGCAACAGGGGTTATTGTGCCATCCAAAGCAAGCTCCCCCAGCACAACATAGCCGTTCAAGGCGTCGCTTGGAATTGCGCCAATGGCTGCCATAATGCCAAGGGCTATTGCCAGGTCAAAATGGCTGCCCTCTTTTGGCATATCGGCAGGAGCCAAGTTCACAATCACACGCTTGGCTGGCATGGCAAGGCCAGAGGCGGTAAGGGCGGCCTGCACGCGTTCTTTGGATTCTGCCACGGCTTTATCTGGCAGGCCAACCAGAATGAACCTTACCTGCCCGTTGGCAACCTGCACCTGCACATCGACAGGGCGCGCCTCAATACCTTCAAACGCAACAGTTGAGACACGCGTAACCATTTACAATTTTGTCCCTTACACAGAATATGAATTTACTCTTAGTTGGACACCTGAATTTTACAAGCTCATTTTCAACTTATAAAGGGCTTCCAGCGCCTGTTTTGGGGTTAGATCATCAGGGTTTATGGCCTTTAACGCATCGCGCAAAATATCTGTACGTGGTTGCTCCGGGGCTTTTGCCACATGCGAAAACAACGGCAGTTCATCAATCAGTTTCTGTACGGGGTTTTCACGTTCCTGGCTTTCAAGTTCGCTTAAAATGTGCTTTGCGCGATCCACAACGGCTTGAGGCAAGCCAGCCAGCTTTGCCACCTGAATGCCATAGGAGCGATCTGCTGCGCCAGCAACAACCTCATGCAGAAAAATCACATCACCCTGCCATTCCTTGACCTTCATCGTGATGTTGGACAGGCGCGGCAGGCGTTCAGCAAGCGATGTGAGTTCATGATAATGGGTGGCAAACAGCGCACGAGACCTATTCACATTTGCCAAGTTCTCAACTGTTGCCCACGCAATTGACAGCCCATCGAACGTGGCAGTGCCGCGGCCAATTTCATCCAGTATCACCAAAGAACGCGCTGTGGCCTGGTTTAAAATTGCGGCAGTTTCCACCATCTCCACCATGAAGGTTGAGCGGCCCCTTGCTAAATCATCCGCTGCACCAACACGAGAAAACAACCTGTCTATAATGCCAATTCTGGCATAATCGGCCGGCACAAAACTGCCCATCTGCGCCAACACAGCAATTAGTGCATTTTGCCGCAAAAAGGTGGATTTTCCTGCCATATTGGGGCCAGTGACCAATAAAATACGCCCATGATCCTCATGGGACAAATCGCAGTCATTGGCGATAAAGCTTTTGCCATTTTTGCGCAATGCCACTTCCACCACCGCATGCCGTGCAGCTTTCAAATCAAAATCAAGCCCGTTGGTCATTTCAGGCTTTACCCAATTTCGGTTGACTGCAATCTCAGCCAGGCTTGCTGCAACATCAAGAGATGCCAGCACAGCCGTTGCAGCGCCCAGCGCATCAGACTGATGTAAAATCTGTGTCACGAGCTGGTCAAAAATCTGTAGTTCCAGGGTCAATACCTGATCTGCGGCAGATTCAATTCTGGTTTGCAGTTCTGCCAAAGCCACGCTGGAAAACCGCATAGCTCCTGCCATTGTCTGGCGGTGAATGAAAGTTGTATTTAAAGGTTCGCGCAAAAGCCGTTCGCCAGCTTCCTGGGGCACTTCAATATAATAGCCCAAAAAATTATTATGCTTTATGCGCAGGGTTTTGCACTCGGCTTGGCCTGCATAGTCTGCCTGCATGGAGGCTATAATTTTACGGCTATTATCGCGCAGAGTTTTTATTGTATCCAGCTCAAGGTTAAACCCTGTTTGAATGAACCCTCCATCGCGGGCTTTAAGGGGCAATTCATTCTGCAAAGCTGCGCTTAGCCGTGCCTCAAGCGATGCATCCAAAGACTGTACAGCCTCCAACGCGTCTGACAAAGATGCTGGCAAGTCCATATGGGCATTGAGTGTACGGGAAATCTCGCCTGCGGCCCTCAATCCAATGGCAATGCTGGCCAAATCACGTGGGCCTCCTCGCCCCATGCTCAGGCGTGTTACAACTCGCGCAATATCTGGCACCTGACGCAGATTACGGCGTAAATCTGCACGAAGCCCAGCGCTATCAACAAGGTAAGCAATATCATTCAAGCGCTCAAAAATGGCACGCATATCAGTCAACGGCGCAGCCAGTCGCTCTGCCAAAAGCCTGCCACCGGCTGGCGTTATTGTGGAATCAATACAGGATAGCAGGCTCCCTGCCCGCTCTCCAGAGAGTGTACGCGTGAGTTCTAAATTTGCCCGCGTTGCTCCATCAATCTGCATGAAGGCTGCAGTATCATTGCGTTTTGGCGGCAAAATGCGTGGGCGCGTGCCAAGTTGTGTGCGCTCAATATAGCTTAAAACGCTGGCAGCAGCACTTAATTCTGCGCGTGTAAAGGCTGCGATACCATCCAGTGTGGCAAGGCCAAAAAAGTTTTGCAAACGTTGCTGGGCAGAGCTTGACTCAAACGCATCCGATCCAAACGGTGTGATGGCTGCACGGCAGTCTGCCCAAATATCACGCAGATCTAGAAGTTGGTGCAAAGCATCCGACATGACCAATTCACTTGGCTCTAATCTGGCAAGTTCTGATGAAAGATTGACCTTCAGGCATGAGCAGACATTAAAACTGCCCGTGGAAATATCAACAGCTGCAATGGCATAGGTAAATTCAGTATCGCTGATTTTTACACGCGCGACAGAGCACAGAATATTTGCACGCCCTGGTATGAGCAAATTTTCCTCGGTAAGTGTACCAGGGGTTACAAGCCGCACAACATCGCGCCGCACGACAGATTTTGCGCCCCGTTTTTTAGCTTCGCTTGGGTCTTCAAGCTGCTCGCATACTGCCACGCGGTAGCCGGCTGTAATGAGGCGTTGCAAGTAATCATCGGCGCGATCAACAGGCACACCGCACATGGGGATATCTTGGCCTGCATGTTTGCCGCGCCTGGTGAGCATAATGCCAAGGGTGCGTGAGGCCATCTCAGCATCGCCAAAAAACAGCTCGTAAAAATCGCCCATGCGATAGAAAAGCAGACAATCAGGATTGGCTGCCTTAATTTCGATATATTGCGCCATCATGGGCGTTACACGCTCAAGCGTGTCGCTGTTTTGAATATTTTGGTTTTGGGTGTCCATATGGGTGAAAGACTAGGGGAAGGAGGGCAAGTTAGGAAGTGGTGGCAAGAGCTTATGAACATAAAAGCCACTTTAGAGAAAATCCAAAGTGACTTCTGGAATTTTTTTAATGCCGTCTCTAACTAATATCCAAGCTTACATAACATCGAATCTTAGATCAGTTTAAAATTTTTCTTTTTGTTCCGATGTTAAAGATGTCGTTGGCACGTTCGCCAAGCGCATATTTTATGTTATGAAACTCATTTTATTTGCCTTTTTATGAAATTATTTTTGAGCGCACGTTGCCTTTTATACCCCTACCCGACCTTTTCCAACGAAAGGGCCACCCTCTCCCAACCAATATCGGATATATCCGATACTGAAATTTTAAATTTACAAATCAGGCTTTCCTGATTTGTATGGGGAAAGGGAATAGTAAAGTGTAGAACTAAGCAGCCATTTTGCCGCCGTTTTTGGCAAAAATAGCCATAACCTGCTTGTGCAGCCACATGTTCATTGATGCTGAATCGTTGGTATCGCCTGTGTAATGCAATTCGCCAGCCAAAGTTTTGCGGGCTGTAAGGCTGCTATCCATGCCAACCAGCTTCATCAGGTCAACAATTGATACACGCCAGTCCAGCTCCTCTGGATTTTTCTCATTCATAGCATCCAGCACAGATTCGTAATCTACAGCTGCATGGGCATCATCGCCCTGAACAGCTGTGTTTGCAGCTATTGCAGGCGCTGCCGCCACCTGCTCAGGTGTTGGTGCAGGCGCTGCTGCCGCTGGATGGCTTGTGCCAAAAACCTTGCCCATTAAATTGCCAAACATTCCCATAATACTCTCCATCTCTTTGTATTGATACGTTGCAAATGCCGTCAGCACGTGCCGCTAATGTTTATAAACTGTTTGCATGACAAGTCTAATACTTTACAAAAGTCTAATACTTTACAAAACAAAACTACAGCCCATCAAACAGGGCGCTGGAAATATAGCGTTCGGCAAATGACGGGATAATAACAACAATGGATTTGCCTTCCATCTCCTTGCGTGAACCCACCTCAATAGCTGCCGCAATGGCAGCCCCTGACGAGATACCGCCAGCGATACCTTCCATTCTTGCCAAAGCGCGGCTAAACTCAAAGGATGTCTGGTTACCAACTGTGATAATTTCATCAATCACGCCCCGATCCAGCACATCTGGCACAAAGCCTGCGCCAATGCCCTGAATTTTATGCGGACCTGGCGTACCGCCTGAAAGAACTGGGCTGTCTTCTGGTTCTACTGCAATAATCCGCACATCTGGGTTATGCTCTTTGAGTACCTGCCCTACACCCGTAATTGTGCCTCCGGTCCCAACGCCTGCAATAAAAGCATCGACTTTGCCGCCTGTATCATTGAGGATCTCAAGAGCAGTCGTACGGCGATGAATATCAGGATTGGCCAGGTTTTTAAACTGTTGTGGCATCACGGAATTTGGAATTTCATGCAGAAGTTCCTCTGCCTTGTTGATAGCGCCGCGCATTCCTTGAGGGCCAGGCGTGAGCACGATTTCCGCACCTAAAAAAGCCAGCATTTTGCGGCGTTCAATTGTCATGGTTTCTGGCATGACCAAAATCATGCGATAGCCACGCGCTGCTGCAACAAAGGCAAGGCCAACCCCAGTATTGCCAGATGTTGGCTCAATCAGAGTGGTTTTTTCAGCTTCAATGAGGCCAGCTGCTTCCATTGTATCAATCATATTGACGCCAATGCGATCTTTTACGCTGTTGGTTGGATTAAAAAACTCCAGTTTCAACAGAATATCAGCTTTTATACCATGTTTTTTGGCCATACGGTTCAAGCGTACAAGTGGTGTGTTACCAATAGTGTCGGTAATTGAATTAAAGATACGCCCATGACCTATTTGCTGTGATTTAGATTCTGACATTGGACACTCCTGTAAAACAACTTTTTATGATGCAATTGCCTTTAGACAATTAAGCGGTAAATTTAACATTTTAACATAATATTGTCGATGTATATCTTAATTTACATTTTAAATTGTAAAATCTGCTGTCTCACAGGGGCTGTCATTGAATATGCCTTTGGCCTGAGCCAAAATGCACATATCCTCTATGCTGATCTGATCAAGCTCACCCAGAAACTGGTCTTCTGCAAATTTCAGATGTCTGGATATGACTGTGCTGATCAAACGATTGGCAGAGTAGTTTGTTTCTGACTCATTTTCACATATGAGGGCGGCGCGAATAATATCACCCATACTAATGCGGCGGCGCTCTTTTGCTAGTTCGTAACCGCCACGTGGGCCGCGCACACCCTTTAAAATTGCAGATTTGACCAATGCCTGAAGCAAAGTTTCCAGATGGCGTGCTGGCAGATTGTGCCGTTCTGCCAGGGCCTTTGCAGCTACAGGACCAAAACGGGCGTGAAGTGCTATATCCACCACAGCGGCAATGCCCAGTAAACTTCGTGGTGAAAGCAGCATTATCTGTTCCTATGCAGTCCCTGTTGAGCCAAAACCACCCTGTCCGCGCTTCGTTTGACTGACTTCACTGATTTTAACGCAGTCTACACGGGTCACAGGTGCAATGACGAGCTGAGCAATGCGCAGGCCATGCTCGATATTGAATGGCTCCTGCCCAAAATTGATCAGCAGAACTTTCAACTCGCCGCGATAATCCCAGTCTATTGTGCCTGGCGTGTTAACCAAAGATATTCCATGTTTATAAGCCAGTCCAGAGCGTGGGCGCACCTGCCCCTCATAGCCTTGCGGAATGTCCAGTATCAAACCTGTTGGCACCAATACACGTGCCATTGGCTGAAGCAATATGGCTTGGCTGATGGCAGCACGAATATCCAACCCCGCAGCGCCTTCGCTGGCATAATCTGGCAGTGGTAAATCATGCGCATGAGAAAGACGTATAATTCCCAGCTTTGCATTTAAAATCATTTCAATCTTTCAGCAAATAATGCCATTAATTTTACGGCAATTTCAGATTTGGTGCTTTTTGGCCAGTTTTCGAACCCATTTTTATCTATAATATGCACTGTATTCTCTTCACAGCCAAATACGTTCTTGTCCAGGCCTACATCATTTGCAACCATTATATCGCAGCCTTTGCGCTTGTATTTTGCAGCTGCGTTTTCATTGAGGTTTTCCGTTTCAGCAGCAAAGCCAACGACCAGTTCAGGCCTGCCATCCTGCATGTGGCTGATGGATTTTAAAATGTCGGGGTTTTCAATCAATGTAAGATTTGGGGCCTCACCCGTTTTTTTCAATTTCTGCCCTGCGCTCTTGGCCACACGCCAGTCTGCAACAGCTGCTGCAAAAATGGCAATATCAGCTGGTAAGGCAGCATTGACCGCCTTTTGCATGTCGAGGGCAGTTTTAACTTTCACAAGCTTTACATTGGCTGGAGCTGCAAGATCAACAGGGCCAGAAACCAGTGTGACGCTTGCGCCAGCTTTTACGGCCGCTTCTGCCAAGGCATAGCCCTGCCTGCCTGAGGAGCGATTGGCAATGTAGCGCACAGGATCTATGGGCTCATGTGTTGGGCCAGCTGTTATCAGCACGTGCCTGCCCTCAAGTTTAGTCTGCATAGGGCGAAAAGTTTCAGGCAAGGTTTTAGGTTTGGCAACAGCTAAAACCTGCTCAATTTTTTCTATAATCTGGAAAGGCTCCGCCATGCGGCCTGGTCCATATTCACCGCAGGCCATTGTGCCCTCATTGGGGTCAACATAGTAAATTCCATCGCTCAGCAGCTGATGGAGATTGCGCTGTGTTGCATTGTGCAGCCACATGCGCACATTCATGGATGGGGCAATCAAGACTGGCTTATCCGTTGCCAGCAGCAGCGTAGAGGCAAGATCGTCTGCTAGGCCATGCGCCATTTTTGCCATAATATTGGCGGTGGCAGGCGCAACCACCAACATATCCGCATCTCTTGAGAGTTTGATATGTCCCATTTCTGCTTCGTCTGTCAAAGAAAACAGCTGATCATAAACTTTTTCACCAGAGAGGCCTGCAACTGTGAGCGGCGTTACAAATTCTTTGGCTGCGCGGGTCAGAACACAGCGCACAGTGGCGCCCCTGCGGCTTAAATCACGGATCATCTGCATGCATTTATAGGCTGCAATGCCACCACCTATAATCAGGAGAATGCGCTTATTCTGTAAAATGTCCTGCTGCATTGAAACTGATCCTGATTAGCTGCACAAGTCCTATCACCCTAGCACACAGGTCTCAATATGGAAGTTTGGGTTGGATGTGAATTGAATAACTTGTGCGGTTTCAGATTTTTTAGAAAAATACAATTTTCGTTCCAGGCTTTTTAGGGCGAAAACCTGTGGTTCATGAAATCTGCGAACAAACTGCCTGAATGGATTTCTATCAAGACAATAATCATATATATTCTATATTATAATATAATTATCCTATTTATATCTTGACAATCGGCTTTTTGTCCTGTATACATAGCCCTGTCTTTTCCTTGGCAAGAGCACGGGCCGGCCGAGTGTCTGGGGGAAAAGGGC
>JANXWK010000049.1 GCA_025351165.1 Hyphomicrobiales bacterium
CCGCTGCATGATTTTTTACATCGTCCAGCGAAAAGGCTAAACGCACGCCGCCTTTGGCGTCAGCAGCCAATTCCTTGAACTTGCCCTTTCCACGCCCGCCTGCATGGATCTGGCTTTTAACTACATAAAGTGGGCCAGGAAGCTGTTTTGCAGCGATAATAGCTTCGTCCACTGTAAGTGCTGCATAGCCGGCTGATACTGGCGCACCATAGCTTTTAAGGATGGCTTTAGCCTGATATTCATGAATATTCATATTTCAATCCTAATTTAAAAAACTAAACCAAAGCGGGGTTGATAACTTTACAGGCGTCAATCAGACCAGAGACAGATGCAACGGATTTATCCATCATCTCCTGTTCGGCCTTGTTAAGACGCACTTTGACAATGCGCTCAACACCCTTTTCACCAATAACAACTGGCACGCCGACAAACATGTTTTTAGCACCATAGGCGTTGGTAATATAGGCAGCTGCAGGCAATACGCGCTTCTGGTCTTTAAGATAGCTTTCAGCCATGGCAACAGCAGACGCGGCCGGCGCATAAAAAGCTGAGCCTGTTTTAAGCAGGTTCACAATTTCGCCACCACCCTTGCGGGTACGCTCAACCATAGCGTCCAGACGCTCCTGCGTTGTCCATTTCATTTTAACAAGATCAGTTAATGGAATGCCGGCAACAGTAGAATAGCGCACTAGTGGCACCATATCATCGCCATGCCCGCCAAGCACAAAGGCTGATACATCCTTGATGGAGACCTGAAACTCTTCTGCCAGAAAATGACGGAAACGGGAGGAATCCAACACACCAGCCATACCGACAATCTTATTTGGCTTAACACCTGAAAATTTCTGCAATGCCCAAACCATCGCATCAAGCGGGTTGGTTATGCAGATCACAAAAGCTTTCGGGGCAAATTCCTTAATGCCTTTGCCAACAGCTTCCATAACTTTGAGGTTAATGCCAAGCAGATCATCACGGCTCATGCCAGGTTTGCGCGGAACACCTGCGGTCACAATCACAACATCTGCATCTTTAATATCTTCGTAAGACTGGGCACCTTTATATTTTGCATCAAAACCATCAACAGCGGATGATTGTGCAATATCCAGACCCTTGCCCTGTGGCACACCTTCAGCAATATCAAACAGAACCACATCGCCTAGTTCTTTGAGGCCAATAAGATGAGCTAATGTGCCACCAATTTGGCCAGCGCCAATAAGAGCAATTTTTTTACGTGCCATATGAAATGTCCTTAAAACTCACGATTGCATTGGGTTTTACAAAAACTTGGATTGCGTGTGACTTAATTTGCAGAAATCTTCAAGCTATTTAGCCCTGCTGACTTTTGAGGCAAAGCATTATCAAGATGTGCGATACTATAAAAACATAAAAATAAACGTTATTAATCAATTAGATGTTTTATAATTGACTTGTTTTACTATGTCCTGAAATTAAATGTTACAAAAAACAAAATATGTAAGTAGTTAAGCTGTATTAATCATATGTTTTTATTTGATTTCATATGAATGAGAGAACGTACAAGCATTGCTATGATGAGTTCACGGCGCTGGCTAAGATTTTGTGGCGGAGCATTGCGATCCAGCCGGATGGCAACAGGATGGATGAAACGATAGGCTGAATCAAACACAAATGCGACTATTCTGGAACGTTCGGTGGTCGCAAAAATATGACTCTGCATCCCTTCTTCAAGTACACGTTCAAGTAGTTCACGCACTCTGGTTCTGTGCCGCCTTGCGATAACACGATCTTGATCTGCAGCTTCTGCAAACACATCAAACAGTTTTGGGTCCTGCTCCAGCTTTGTACGATACCCATTGGCAAGCTGGTTAAGCATGCGCTCCAGTTTATCATCCGCTGGATCTGGCGCACCTGATGTTTCCAGCAAAGAAACCTCTACGCTTTTAAGCCACTGAGAAATGACAGCTTCTGCCAGTGCCAGTTTTGAGGGATAATACCGATAGACATTGGCATGGGTCATGCCCAGTTCTTCAGCAATAGCGGTTACCCGCAGACGTGTCGCACCTAGCCTGCGCAAATGCTCAGCAGAGGCGCTTAAAATTCGTGATTGGGTTGATTCAATGGTCACGGATATTAGATTATCCCATTTTGATGAATAATCACAATTTAAAATAGAGACGGCTTTTATGCGTGATATCAAAAATATTTTAAAATCTTGGTATTTTGCAAATGGTATAAATTTCAACAATACGGGCTAAATATTTGGCGTCCCCGGCGTGAATCGAACACGCAGCCTCAGGTTTAGGAAACCTGCGCTCTATCCTGTTGAGCTACGGAGACTTAGATATTTTGATTTGTCAGTGTTCATGCATTATCACAAAACAATGAGATTTCCAGCATATCCTTTTTTAAGTTTGTTTTTAGCATTGCCCGTGCAGGCTCAGCCTTTGCATTTCTGCACCCCTGCAACCGAAGAAACTGTGCAAATAGACAAAATCAATGCTGATAACTCTATTAATCTTGCAGATGGCCGAACCATAAAATTATCCGGCATTGATGAAACCACCCGCAGTCATCTTGTTAAAAATCAATCTCTTCTTGCACAGCTTGCTTCTTCCTCGCAGATAAAAATCAGTATCCACGGCACTAAAGACCGCTGGGGACGAAGTGCTGCACACGTGTATATTAAACCCAATGAGGCACCAGACCAAGCTTGGCTGCAAGGGTTTTTACTACAATACGGCCATGCACGCCTGGCACTGAATATAGAAACAGATCCTTGTGCAGAGGCCATGAAATCCCTTGAAACAGAAGCCAGACTGAAAAAAAATGGGCTTTGGGCAGAGCCTTTATCTGTGATTGAAAGCTCTAATCCACAAGAGCTGCTCAAACGCCGTGGCGAGCTCGTACATGTTAAAGGTGAAGTTATTGGCATAGGGGAAACACGAAGTGTCTATTATCTTAATTTTGGTGAATCTTGGCAAAAAGACCTCAGCATTGTGATACTTAAGCGACACCTTAAGCTCTTTGAGGCAGCAAATATGTCTCCACACTCGCTAAATCATAAAAAAGTCTATATTCGTGGAATTGTTGACGGGGATGTAGGGCCACGCATGGAGGTACAGCATCCAGATCAAATAGAAAAACTGGACTGATTTTTATGAATATCGGGCATTTTCATTTTCAATATATTTTGCATGCCTTGCTGTTTATGGCTCTATCGGGCTGTGCATCTGATACACTCATCCCCATGCCACCTGAAAAGCCAACCATTACGGTTGCTCAACCACCTCGGATGGATCCAGCAGAAGCACGTGAACACCGCAGACTTCTGGCAGCTTTTGGCGGGGAGTATGCCCATGGTCCATCCTACACTCTGTCCAACGAAATTACTACCAAACTGGCATCCGCCGCTGGCCAGCCCAATCTGAAATTTCGTGTAACAATTTTAAATTCCGCCAGCATAAATGCTTTTGCCTTACCAAACGGCTCCATCTATTTAACGCGCGGTTTGCTTGCTCTTGCAAATAATTCATCTGAACTAAGCTCCGTTATTGCCCATGAGATGGCTCATATCACAGCGCGCCACGCCATTGAACGTGCTCAGCTGGAGCGTCGTACAACATTGGTCACGCGGGTGAATGCAGATCTTTTAAATGACGCACAGGCAGGCGAAACCCGTCTAAACGAAGGCCGCGTGACAATCGCCAGCTTTTCACGCAATCAGGAATTGGAGGCTGATCAGATTGGCGTACGCATGATGGCAAGGGCTGGCTTCGACCCTTACGGAGCCAGCCGCTTTTTAAGATCGCTTGAACGGAGTGCCATACTGCGCCCCAGTACGAGTACAAAAAGCAATCTTGATTTTCCATCCACGCATCCCTCAACACCAGAGCGTATTGAAATCGCTCTAAGAACGGCGCGGCAGATAGGCAGTACACAAATAAGCAGTATCCAGGAAAACAGCCTCGGGGATCATAACCGCTATCTTGCAACCATGAATGGAATTGCTTTTGGTGATGATCCAGCAGATGGAATTATCAAAGACACAGTTTTTTCGCACTCAAAACTGGGCTTTACTTTCCAGGCGCCTGATGGATTTGTGCTTAAAAATTCTGCCACCGCGGTTCTTGGATTCAAAAACAATAATGAACAGGCACTGCGCTTTGAAACTGTCCACATAGGCACAAATATCAATCTTGCAGACTATCTTAAAAAAAGCCCTGTAGATGGAGCACCTACCAGCAGAATTGAACCTCTTGCAATTGAGGGAACCAAGGCAGAAACAGCGATTGCCAACGGCAATGAGTGGACATACCGTTTAGCCATTATAAGGTCAAGTGAGAGGTCCTATCGCATGATTTTAGCTGCACAAAACTTTACACCTGAGGTTGATAGGCAGTTTCTGGCAAGTCTTTCGTCGTTTCGTCGACTATCCACCAATGAGATACAGGAAATACGCGTTTCAAAAATCGCCCTTGTGACAGCTCAAACAGGTGAGACCGCATTAAGCCTTGCAGACCGTATGAGTGGAGATCGTAAACTTGAGCGATTCCTGGTGCTTAATGGGCTGGAAGCGGATCAGACGCTCATTGGAGGCATGAAATATAAAATTATTGCTTGATGAACGTGTTTACTGTTGCAATGGCTTGCTTGGGTAATTTGATGTGTTTACGTCCACTCACTCGTGCACAATATAAAGTATATGATGTTTCTATTTTACCGCCCACCAAATAGAGCGCTTCCCACCCTCACATAAGTTGCGCCCAAACGTATTGCCTGCTCAAAATCAGCACTCATGCCCATGGACAGCTCATTTAAACCATTGCGCTCGGCAATCTTGCCCAAAAGCGCAAAATGGGGGGACGGGTTATCCTCAACGGGGGGAATGCACATAAGTCCAGAAATTGTTAAACCATGCACATCACGGCATCTGGCAATAAAACTATCCGCGTCCTGGGATAAAATCCCTGCTTTTTGCGGTTCTGCCCCCGTATTGACCTGTATGAACAGTTTGATCCTCTTACCCTGTTTGGCAATTTCTGCACCAAGACTTGCCGCTATTTTTTCACGATCAACCGTATGAATGCAATCAAACAGGTCAACAGCCTCTGCCGTTTTATTGGATTGCAATGGCCCAATAAGGTGCAGTTCAACGCCGTTAAACTGTTCACACAGCGTAGGCCATTTAATAGCTGCTTCCTGCACACGGTTCTCACCAAAAATGCGCTGGCCGACCTCTAGAACAGGCGTAATTGCTGCTGCATCAAACGTTTTGGAAACGGCGATAAGATTGACAGAGCTTGCATCACGATTGGCATCACGCAAGGCCCGTGCAATATCAACGCGAATGGCTTCAAGACGGGAAATGGCGGGTATAATTAAAGCTTCAGACATTGGTGTCTCATTTTTAATAACAGCTGAGTGAAAAATAATGTCTAACTGTTGACCTTGTGGATTGATTCGAGTCTAGTCCGTTCAGATATTTTACAAGTTTTAACATCCCAGCGAGACACTCCATTACCATGCGCGAGAGCCGATATAACGCCAAAAGTTCCGAAGCCAAATGGCAAAAAATCTGGGACGAAAAACAATTGTTTTTAACAAAAAACGAATCGTCCAAACCTAAGTATTTTGTGCTGGAAATGTTTCCCTATCCATCTGGACGCTTGCATATGGGGCATGTGCGCAACTATGCCATGGGTGATGTGGTGGCCCGCTACAAGCGTGCGCGTGGCTTTAATGTGCTGCACCCTATGGGATGGGACGCTTTTGGAATGCCTGCCGAAAATGCAGCTATCGAGAAAAAAAGCCATCCAGCCACAATAACATATGCCAATATTGCCGCCATGAAGGCTCAGCTTAAATCTATGGGTCTATCGCTTGATTGGTCCAGGGAAATTGCAACCTGCGATCCAGATTACTATAAGCACCAGCAGCGTTTATTTTTGGATATGCTTGCCAAAGGCTTGGTTGAACGCAAGATTTCCAAAGTGAACTGGGATCCTGTTGACCATACGGTGCTTGCCAATGAGCAGGTGATTGATGGGCGGGGTTGGCGTTCAAACGCGCTAGTGGAGCAACGTGAACTCACCCAATGGTTTTTTAAAATCACCAAGTTTTCGCAAGAACTTCTTGATGGGCTGGATACGCTTCAAGATTGGCCTGAAAAAGTGCGTCTTATGCAGGCCAACTGGATTGGCCGCTCAACAGGCTTGATGCTGCGATGGGAGATTGTAGCAGAGACTGCGCCTAACGGTGAACAAGAGCTGGAAGTTTATACCACCCGCCCTGATACGCTTTATGGGGCAAGTTTCATGGCGGTTGCGCCAGATCATCCGCTTGCCCGCGCTGCATCAAAGCATAACGTAGAACTGGCTGAATTTTGTGATGAATGCCGCCGTATGGGAACATCTGTCACGGTGTTGGAAACGGCGGAGAAAAAGGGCTTTGAGACAGGCATTCGCGTGCGCCATCCACTTGATCCAAATTGGACGCTACCCGTGTATGTTGCCAATTTTATTTTGATGGATTATGGCACAGGCGCGATATTTGGCTGCCCCTCTGGCGATCAGCGCGATCTTGATTTTGCCCATGCCTACAATTTGCCAGTCAAAGCCGTTGTCATGCCCAAAGGAAGCGACGCAACAAACTTTGCCATTACAGACAAAGCTTACGATGGCGATGGTGTATTGATTAATTCAGGCTTTTTGAATGGGATGGATGTTGCAACTGCAAGCCGCGCCATGATTGAAAAACTTGAGAGGCAAAGCCTGCATAGCAAACCGCAGGCTGCGCGTAAGGTGAATTTTCGCCTGCGAGATTGGGGCATATCGCGCCAGCGCTATTGGGGGTGCCCAATACCTGTTATCCATTGTGATACCTGTGGCATTGTGCCTGTGCCAACAGGTGATTTACCAATCAAACTGCCAGAGGATGTAAGTTTTGACAAGCCTGGCAATCCGCTGGATCGCCACCCCACATGGAAAAACTACATTTGCCCAAAATGCGGGAAATCTGCACGGCGAGAAACCGACACGATGGACACATTCGTGGATTCTTCGTGGTATTTTGCACGGTTTACTGACCCGATGAATACAGACGCACCCACAACGCCCCAAGCAGTAAATGAATGGTTGCCAGTAGATCAATATATTGGAGGTATTGAACACGCTATTCTACATCTTTTATATTCAAGGTTTTTCACACGGGCTTTGCGTGAAACAGGACATGCCGATATTGATGAGCCATTTAAAGGCTTATTCACGCAAGGCATGGTGGTGCATGAAACCTATAAGGATAGTCAAGGCAACTGGGTTGAGCCAGCGCAACTACGCATTGAGACAACAGATTCTGGTCGTAAAGCCATAAGATTATCCGACAAAGCTGAAATCACCATTGGCTCAATTGAGAAAATGTCGAAATCAAAGAAAAATGTGGTCGATCCAGATGATATTATTGCCTCCTATGGCGCGGACACTGCCCGCTGGTTTATGCTGTCTGACAGCCCACCTGAGCGCGATGTAATCTGGAGCGAGGATGGCGTGCAAGGAGCGTCTCGGTTCGTGCAGCGTGTGTGGCGATTGGTAGGACAGATGTATGATTTACCTGCGGTGCAGGGTGTATCGCCTGACGAGACGCTGAAACTTCGCCGCGCCGCCCATAAGGCTTTGCATAATGTAACGCAGGATGTAGAAAAGCTGCGTTTCAACCGTTGTGTGGCGCAGATTTACGAATTATCAAACGCTATTTCATCTGCAATGCCTGAAGGGACGATTGGCACAGATTTAAAAGATGCTTTGCAGGAAGCTATTCGGATCCTCCTTCAGCTCATTGCTCCCATGATGCCACATCTGGCCGAAGAATGCTGGGCAGACCTTAAGTTTGAGGATTTGGTGGCAGAGACAGATTGGCCAATCGTTGATGAAAGCCTACTGGTGCAGGATACATTAACTTTACCCGTACAAGTGAACGGCAAAAAACGCGGCGATGTGACAGTGGATGCGAATGCTGATAATGCAACTATTGAGGCCATTGTGCTGGCACTGGATGCTGTTAAAAATGCGCTAGATGGTCGTGCGCCAAAGAAAATAATTATTGTGCCAATGAGGATAGTAAATGTTGTTGGTTGATTTGTTTAGAACTGGATTGCCGCGTCGGCTATGCCTCCTTGCAATGACGGCTCTTTTCGCCTTTCCGCTCTCTGCATGTTTTCAGCCACTTTATGGCCCGCAGCTTTTGGGAGCGGATAACACCCAATTGTCAAATATTGAAGTTGCTGATATTCCAGACCGTATTGGGCATTTTTTGCATGCTGAATTACAATTCCAGTTAGGTGGCGGCAAAATTCCCGTTGCGCCGCTCTATAGATTGGAAGTTAAAACGCGCTCATCTACCCAGATTGCCATTGTAAACCGCAATACAGATCGCGCTGATTCTGCTTCAAACCTTGTTTACGCTGATTATGCTCTTTACGCCAAAGATGGCAGTATTTTCAACCAGGGATCAGTCACAGCTGTTGCGTCCTATGACCGATCTTCACAACAATTTGCCAATTTGCGAGCAGCGCGCAATGCAGAAGAGCGCACGGCAAAACTGTTGGCGGAACAGATTAAAATTAAGATTGCGGCAGTTTTGGCGAGCAGAAAGTGAAAATAAAAGATTTCGATCCCTGGTTTAAAAAGGACTGGTTGAAAAACAACTCAAACACACAGCCAATTGTACTGATTTATGGAGCTGATGCGGGTCTCGTTCATGAGCGTGCTGCAGCAGTCGTTAAATTTGCAGCTAATAACCCTGATGACCCGTTTCAGCTTGTGCGGTTGGACGGAGATGAGATAGCATCCGATCCCTTAAAACTCGTTGATGAAGCCAATACGATTGCACTTTTTGGTGGACGGCGTGTCATCTGGGTGCGGCTTGGTTCAAAACAAATTCAGTCGGCAGTGCAACCTTTGCTGAACATACCTCCTAAAGATGCTGTTATTGTTCTGGAGGCTGGCGATCTTAAAGGCACAAGCCCTTTACGTACACTTTGCGAAAAATCTGCGCATGCAGCAGTTATTGCCTGTTATAGCGACGAAGGCGCAGCCTTGGCGCAACTTGTTACCAGCGTTTTGAGTGAGGCCAACTTAACAATTTCTGCCAGTGCCCGCACTCTTCTGATTGCTTCATTAGGGGGCGATCGGGCAGCATCCCGTGGTGAAGTTGATAAGCTTGCCATGTATTGCAAAGGCCAGTCTCAGGTTGAAGAGGACGATATTGTAGCCATAATTTCAGATGTGGCTACGCTTGATCAAAATACAGTCATTGACGGGGCATTTATAGGGGATTTTAACCCGATTGAGACAGATGGAGCACGGCTTTTTGCTGAAGGTACAGATGCAGGAGTACTATTAAACGCCGCCATGCGCCACGCCTTTGCGCTTAAAAAGCTTATTGTAAGCCGCACAACAAGCGGTGATTCTTTAAAATTTGCAGCGCAGTCACAAGGCATTTATTTCAAGCGCCTGCGCAGCGTTGAACAGCAGTTGCGGCTTTGGAGCGTGGAGCGGCTGGAAAAAACAATTGCACAATTGGCAGATGCTGTATTGAGCGTGCGTCGTAATGCCCGTATTGGTGATGCCATCGCAACAAGAGCGTTATGGACAATCGCGCTCGGTGCTAAACGAAAATAACTAAGATGTTGATTGAAACATGTCTGTTTCAGGATCAAGCGCCTGCAATTTACCGGTTGCCACATCAAAGTAGACGCCATGTAGAGCAAGTTGACCACGCTTTATTAAAGTTGAAACGCATGGGAAAGTTGCAAGATTATCCAGAGATGTACGAATGGATTGAAATGCCAGACGTTCAGCGTAATCTTCTATGGTCTCGTCTTTCAGCTGCGTGCCGAGCTCTTCAGCAGCTGGAGACAAAAGCGTAATCCATTTACCGATAAAATCACCAGGCGAGAGAGCAATAGGGTCTTTTCTGGCAAAAGCGTGAACACCCCCGCAGCTCCCGTGACCCATGACAACTATATGTTTGACGCGCAGGACTTGAACTGCAAATTCAAGGGCGGCAGATGTTCCATGATACTGATCATCTGGCGCATAGGGCGGTACAAGATTGGCAACATTCCGCACAACAAAGATTTCACCTGGACCACAATCAAAGACAACTTCAGGAGAAACGCGGCTATCGCAGCAGGCAATAACCATTGTTTCTGGTTTCTGGCCATTTCTGGCCATTTCCAGCAGTCTTTCACGCTCATGCGGTAAACGATTATCTTTAAAATTCTTGTACCCAGACAGCATGGAGTGTGGAAGTGCACTGACTGGAACGAATGGACGCTTGTTCATGAACCTATACCAAATAACATATTGCATAAAAAAACCCACTTTACAGCGGGTTTAAATCTTCTCAAACTAGGAAATCTACAAGCTTTAAGCTTCTTTAGCCTTTAAAACCTGACGACCGCGATACATACCGCTTTTAAGGTCAATATGGTGAGGACGGCGCAGCTCGCCTGAATTTTTATCCTCAACGTAAGTCGGATTTGCCAACGCATCTGCTGAGCGACGAAATCCGCGCTTCATAGGAGATGTTTTTCTTTTAGGAACTGCCATAGTCTTAACTCCAGCCATATGAAAGGCCAGTTTCAGCCTTGTAATAATAATGTAAACAGGCCTTAGCGTCTTTTTTTACAAAAGGCTAGTGTTTTGTAAAAGGCAATGCCAAAAATTGCACGGACACATAAAAACAATATCAAATTGTTTAACCTTGACCAATCAAGCAATCTTGGGCAGTTGAAATTTATGACATCGGCAGAACCATTGAAACAGTCTGAAATTGAGCCTCGCATAATCTATTGGGCTAAAACCCTTGAACCTTATCTGAAAGCTACCCTCAAAGCGGACGGCAATCGGTTACTTGAGGCTATGCGCTATGCTGTACTTGGTGGTGGAAAGCGTATCAGACCATTTTTGGTGTTGGAAACAGCACAGCTCATCATCGGCCAAGAACCGCTTGAAGATACGCTTGCATACAAGGCAGCCTGCGCAATTGAAATGGTGCACTGTTATTCGCTCATTCATGATGATCTGCCAGCCATGGACAATGACGACATGCGCCGTGGGCTGCCAACCCTTCATAAAGCCTATGATGAAGCCACCGCAATTTTGGCAGGGGACGCACTTCTGACACTTGCTTTTGAAATACTGACAGATTGTACCCCTGAAGCAGGTTTGCAGCTTATGCTGATCAAAGAGCTGGCACAAGCATCTGGTGTTCAAGGCATGGTTGCTGGGCAGATGCTGGATTTGGCAGCGGAGGGACGTTTTGAAGCAAACAAAACATCAAAAAGTTTGAACCAGGCGGATGTTATTCATCTGCAAAACCTTAAAACTGGTGCACTCATCAAATGTGCAGTGCGCATGGGAGCAATCATTGGCGGTGCAACTCCCGAGCAGTCTAAAGCACTTGATGTTTACGCAGATAATCTGGGACTGGCTTTTCAGATTGCTGATGATCTGATTGATCATGAAGGCGATGCAGATACGGCTGGCAAAGCTACAGCAAAAGATGCTGATAAGGGTAAGGTAACATTTGTGTCATTGTTTGGCGCTAAAGGTGCAAGACAAAAGCTTGAAATCACAGTTCAAGATGCTGTTGAAAGCCTTGATATTTTTGAAGACAGAGCCACTTATATGGCTAATCTGGCTAGACATATGATAGTTCGAAAATCTTGATGTTCAGTTCTCTTAAAAGGTCATAAATGGTAAAATCAAAGAGTGCACCCTCCGAAAGATCAAAAAATATTGGTATGGTTCACCAGTTTTTTAGAACAATTTATGTTCGTCCCCGCCTGTTATTTTCAATAATTGCAGGGCTTTTGTTCTATGTGTTGCTACCCCACGGCTGGCGAACAGAAACCAGAGCTTTAATGGGATGGAATCTCGGTACACTGATTTATCTTGGCCTGTTTATCTATCTTGCAGAAAAATCAGATGTTGAAAAAATCAGGAAGCGCGCTGGATTGCAGGATGATGGTGCCATGTTAGCGCTTGTTTTATCGAGTTTTGCAGGAATAATGTGCTTTGTAGCTATTGCTTTTGAGCTTGCCAATTTAAAGGGATTAAAAGGTCTTGATCGTAATCTTCATTTGGCTCTTGTAATATTGACTATTCCTCTAAACTGGGCCTTCATCCATTCGATTTTTGCAGTGCATTATGCGCATGAGTTTTATGATGCGCCGGATGCTGGGGGGCATGGTCTGGACTTTCCTGGAGACAATGATCCAACTTATTGGGATTTTACCTATTTTTCATATATTATTGGCACCAGCGGACAGACAGCAGATGTTGGTATCACATGTCCCTCTATCAGGAAAATTGCGACTATTCATTGCGTATTTTCTTTTTTCTTCAATATGACAACTTTGGGCTTGAGCATCAACGTGGCGTCAAGTCTGCTTTAATGCCCGCTTAGAAACTTTAAGTATTCTGGCATAAAAAATCCAAAGGTCATTAAAGCAGCACCGCCAATTCCCATAAGGCCGCTCAACCATACAAGCGCTGAAATACCAGTAATGATTGAGGCTGAAGCGATGACAATTGCTAATTGCAGTAGACCGCTTGCAAGTTCATAGTGCTGAAGGCGTTTATTGTTGAGATCGCGCGATTGAGTAGCTTTTTCAGCGCGCATACGTAGGTCCTTCATGCCTTCTTCTGGCTCTGTTTGGTAGCGGTTGGCAGTTGCTTTCCACTCTTCAGACTGCTTTTTAATGGCCTCCAGAACAGGTGTATCGGTAACGGTCAAGGTAGACAGATCAAGTTGGGCCGCATTGCTTTTAAGAAGTGTGGCTCTGATATTTTTAGCTTGGTAAAAATTATTCAAGTTTGAGGCAGAAATATTATCTTCTGTCGAATGATGTTGGGCAATCTTGCCTAAAGTCTCTCCAAAAAATAAAAATAATGCCAGAATGGCAATAAGCAAGGCTACGCTTTTATTGGCACCATGTGTCATCTCATGAATATCTTCAGACATTTTATTTCCTTGTGAATCACTTGAAATCTAAATCTGTTTAACAGCCAAGTCCCCTTACGACAACTTTTCTTAAGCCTGCTATTATCTTATCTGGCTCTTGGATGTGCGGCACGAAAAGCTGCCATCAACTCAGTACTTTCAACTTTTGTGTAAATCTGGGTCGTGGAAAGCGAAGCATGACCAAGCAGTTCCTGAATTGTACGTAGATCACCACCGCGTGATAATAAATGTGTTGCAAATGAATGGCGCAGGGCGTGAGGCGTTGCAGATGGTGGCAAGCCTAAAAAGCCACGCATGGCTTCAACTGCATACTGAATGATACGAGGAGAAAGCACGCCCCCCCTCACACCAACAAAAAGTGGGCCTTGAGGTGAAAGATGGTGAGGCACAAGACGCAAATACTCCTGCAAAGAGAGGCTAATTTGTGGCAAAATGGGAAGGCTTCGCATTTTATTGCCTTTACCTGTAACCGTAATGACATCCACACCATTGACAGGCGCTTCGCACCGCTTGAGTGACAAAGCCTCTGAAATACGCAGGCCCGCACCATATAGAAGCGATAGAACAGCCGCATCACGTGCAAGCACCCATTGTTCACGCGGCTCTCCAGCGCGTGTATCAGCATCTGCAATGGATTTTGCGGCGGCCATTGCAACCGGTTTTGGTAAAGAGCGCCCAATGCGAGGTGATTTTATGGCTGATATGACTGATGCCTCTCCCAAGCCTTCCCGTTCAAGATAACGAAAAAAGGACTTAATCCCTGCAATGCCACGCATGAGTGAGCGACTTTCAATACCAGTTTTGCGGCGCATGGCCATAAAAGCACGAATGTCAGCTGGTATAATTGATCTGAACAGTTCAAGAGTAACAGTATCTTCAAAGTGCAAAGCCAGAAAATTAAGGAACTGTCGTACATCTCGCTCATACGCATTCAGCGTTAAACTGCTAAGGCGCTTCTCCGACCCAAGACGGGCAAGCCAGGCTTTTATATGAGGTTGCATGGAGTGAGGCATAGAATTAGACATGGATTAAATCTAGGTTCGTTATTATTTAAAATGTAGTTAATCTAAAATTTTTGACTTTATATTTTAAGTTATATTTATGGTAACACCCTAACATGAAACGTGATCCATTAAATATTGCACCAACAATATCTCGAACAGCAGACGTGCTTTTGCCCTTGGCGCTTGATCAGGCTTATTCCTATCGTGTGCAAGACAATATTGATCTTGAAGCGGGGGATGTTGTGTCCATTCCTTTTGGGCCAAGAGAAGCTATTGGTGTTGTCTGGAGCATCGACTGTTCTGGCACCAAACGGGGAGATAATCTAAAGCTTGTTAAAGAAAAACTTGACTGGCCAGCTTTATCAGCGCCCATGCGACAGTTTGTGGACTGGATTGCAGCCTACACACTAGCGCCCAGAGGCATGGTGATGAAAATGGCACTGCGCGATCCAACCCAGGTGAGTAGCGAGCGCCCGCGCATTGGAGTGCAGGTTACGGGCATTGAACCAAAACGCCCTACCACTCAGCGTACACGACTGATTGAGACAGTCAAACAGGGCGGCAATCATACAAAAGCAGAATATGCAAAATTAGCACATGTATCGTCTAGTGTTGTCAACAGCCTGATTGATGAAGGTGTGCTTGAAACCTATGAGTTGAACACGCGTCAAATTACAACAGAGCTTGATCCTGATTTTGCCTCCTTTGAACTATCAGATGACCAGCGCGAAGCTGCTAGAAGTTTAAGTGCAAAAGTAGAAGCCCAAACCAATAGTGTAACTTTGCTTGAAGGTATTACAGGATCTGGGAAAACTGAGGTTTACTTTGAGGCTATTTCAGCCGCATTAAAGGTTGGCAGGCAAGCTTTGATCCTTATGCCTGAAATTGCATTAACAACCCAGTTTCTCGACAGATTCGCCAAACGGTTTGGCGCCTATCCATGTGAATGGCATTCTGGAATATCTGAGGCAAGGCGTGGACGGCAATATCATGCAATTGCGGAGGGGAAAATCAAGGTTGCCGCGGGCGCGCGCTCTGCCTTGTTTTTACCATTTAAAAATCTGGGTCTTATTATTGTCGATGAAGAACATGAAGCGGCTTACAAACAAGGTGATGGAGTACATTATCACGCACGTGACATGGCAGTTGTACGCGGCAAACTTGAAAATTGTCCTGTAATTCTGGCATCTGCAACGCCATCCATTGAAAGTCGCGTAAACGCAGAACAGGGCAGATATACACATCTTAAGCTGAACAGCCGGTATGGAGGGCGTGTTTTACCTGATTTATCTGCCATAGACATGCGGGTGAATGGACCAAAAACAGGGCAATGGGTTTCTCATCAGTTGGAAACTGCGATCCATGAAACAGTTGAGCGCGGTGAACAGGTCATTTTATTTTTGAACCGCCGTGGCTTTGCACCCCTTACACTATGTCGCACCTGTGGACATCGCTGGCAATGCCCAAACTGTACAGCCTGGCTGGTTGAACACAGGTTCAGGCATTCACTTGTATGCCATCACTGTGGACATATTGAACGCACACCCAAACAATGCATTATTTGTCACACAGCTGACAGTCTCACTCCTGTTGGCCCTGGGGTAGAACGGCTTGGCGAAGAGGTTGCTGCTAAATTTTCAAAATATCGAGGTGTTGTACTCTCAAGCGATTTTGCTGGAGGCTCGGAGCGCCTGCGCGAGGAGCTTGCAAAAGTTGCCAAAGGTGAGTTTGATATTATAATCGGCACACAGCTGATTGCCAAAGGACATAATTTTCCAGGCGTCACTCTGGCAGCCGTAATAGATGCTGATATAGGCCTTGCGAACGGTGATCCACGAGCAGCAGAACGTACATTCCAGCTCTTACAGCAAGTGACAGGCCGTGCCGGACGCGGGGACAAAAAAGGGCGCGGCTTATTGCAAACCTACCAGCCAGAGCATCCAGTGCTGCGGGCGATCCTGTCTGGCGATACGGAACGATTTTACAGAGAGGAAATTGAACTGCGCCACCAAATGGGTCTACCGCCTTTTGGGCGCCTTGCAGGATTAGTAGTATCAGCTGTAACCCATATTGAGGCAGAAAATCATGCACGAAGTTTGGCACGTGCTGCTTATGGCCTGTCTGGAGATGGGAGTCTCTATGCTGATATTTCGACCCTTGGCCCTGCCGAAGCGCCTGTTGCTGTTGTGAGGGGACGCCATCGTTTTAGACTGTTGTTGAAAGCACCTCGCGCCGCTGACATGCAGGGCTTTATTAAAGACATACTGGCAAAGGCTGGACCAGCAAAGGGATCTGTACGGGTCTTAATTGATATTGACCCGTTAAGTTTTATGTAAATCAGAATTGTCGCCACAAGGCAGCAATGGCACCAGTCTCTCGATTATAATTTCGTCCAATAAGTGTCGTATACCCACCAATCTGCAAGGACCATTTTTGTTTAAACTCATAAACTGCGCTAAACTGTAATTTGCTGAACGATAGATTTGGAAAACCAAAGCGCCCTCTACCATCAGAAACTGCATTAAATGACTGCGCCAGAATCATGAACCGAGACCATGGTCTGACACCTAAGGTAAAATCACTGCGCCATTCATTGGCTGGCAGACCAGCACGTGTTCGATATCCAATGCTCACATCAGAAAAAACAGGGAAACCACCAAGCTCAAAGCTTTTTCCAATCAGCAGACGGTTATCTGTCTCAAGACCAGTATTACCAATCTGCGCTGGATTCTGATGATCCGAAGGGCCAGGAAGCCTGAGACTGCTTTGTGCAGACAGAACAAATCCACGGGCTTCAACAATACGAATACGCCCGCCAAATTCAGAATATCCCAGCCCGCTATAGGTGGCATTGACTGGTGCACCAACCTGATTATGGGTGTAGCTTCCCTGCACAAAAACATTTATCCAGTCTTGCAATCCGTATTCTGCAAAAATAGATGGTTCAGTTTTATGGGTTTTGGCTACAGGTATAACAATCCCGCTTTTATTAAAGCTGTGTCTGGCGTCCATACTGCTAATGGATATGATGACTTGGCCTTCTGCCTCCTTTTGCATGAAAGCACCAGCAAAAGCAGAGTGAGGCATGTTGAAAGCCGTCAGCAGAGTAAAACAAAAACACCTTACGCAACGTAACATCTTGACCCTAGGTAAAGAAGAAGCCTGTACTTGGTGCAATACTATTAAACGTTAGGCAAGAACAAATATTAAAAAAGAAAAAACACTAAAAAAGAATAAACCTTAAAAAGGAAAATTTAACATTCGCAAGTAAATACAAAAATTCAAGGATGTTGAAGAAACACAAAAAAGCTCCAGCCAATCTGACTGAAGCTTTTAAAAAAAATCCAAAAATATTTTACTCAGCAGCTGGTGTGGTTTTGGCAACGGCCTTTTTGTCAACAGCTTTACCCTTGCGCTCAACAATACGAGCTGACTTACCACGACGGTCGCGCAGGTAGTAAAGCTTGGCACGGCGCACAACACCACGGCGTACAACAACAATGCTGTCTATAAGCGGTGAGTAGATCGGAAATACCCGCTCCACGCCCTCTCCATAAGAAATTTTACGGACAACAAAGCTTTCCTGAAGGCCACCACCGTTACGGGCAATACATACGCCCTCATATGCCTGAATGCGCGAACGTTCGCCTTCTTTAACTTTAACATTTACCTGAACAGTATCACCTGGTTGGAAATCAGGAATGGTTTTGTTGAGTTTAACAATCTGTTCAGCATCAAGTGCTGCAAGTATATCAATAGCCATTACTGTAAATCTTTCATCCGGTATGCGGTAGACCTGTCGTTGCAGATCCAGAACGCGAAGGGCTTTTCGGGGGTGCTGTTTTTAATTAATACGGTGCGTATAGGAGATACTTGTTTTTGTCGAGGGAAAATTATTCTTAACGGATAAATGCATTATTCTCTTTTCAAAACTCTATCAACCAAGAGTCTTGAAAAGAAGCCTGATTTAAAATTGGCTTCCAAGGCTGCAGGATCATAATAGTTTTTTACCCAATCCATAAAGTGAATGCCTTTGGCTTCACCATTTCTGGCGTATTCTTCAATGAAAGCATCTAGAATGCCAGTTTTTGCAAAGCGAAAATGACCATACCAGTAGGAAAGCTGTTTTGCAGCCTCAGCCGCGGTTTTTCTCTCGTGAACGAGCATGTAAAGAGCCGCCATCAAGCCAGCTCTATCTGCCCCGGATTTGCAGTGAACCAGAACAGGATATGTCAGGCTGTCAAAAAAAGCTGGAAGTTCAATCAGGGATTCACGGTCTGGTGCCCCGCGTGAGCGCAAAATAAATTCCATCAAGGTTATGCGGCAGTCAAAACAGGTTTCTTTTTCCAGCGGCCATGAACCATGTTCGCGGCCACCCCGCAAATTGACAATGGTTTTAATGCCCTGGTAGGACATGACTCTGATCTGTCCAGGTGTCGGCTGGGCTGCACGCCAGAAATTCGACGTTATCTGATGTTTATTGAGATAGAAAATCCTGAAAATGCCATGATCTACAAAAATCATATTCAGCCAGGCCCATAGGCGCTGCGATCCTGTTCTAATAGGCCTGTCCCATATGGCAATACGCATCATGCGCGCCTGGTTGCGATCTTTGGGTCTGTGTAAAATAGGTAGGCTCCCGTGAGGATAAACAGTATCTTTCTATTAGAACATGAAAGGGAAAAGGCAAACTCCAATTTTATCATTTTAAAGAGCGTAGTAAACGCCGAACAATTTTGCCTGTGGATGTCATTGGAAGTGTATCTACAAAGGCTATTTCGCGCGGATACTCATGAGATGACAGCTTTGTGCGAACAAAATCCTGTATGTGCAAAGCAAGCTCATCACTTGGAATAAAATTTGCGCGCAAAACAATAAAGGCCTTTACGATTTCAGTACGCAGACTATCTGGTTTACCAATAACGGCTGCCATTGCAACTGACTCATGCTTTAACAGACAATCTTCAATCTCAACAGGGCCAATACGATATCCAGACGATGTGATCACATCATCATTACGGCCAATAAACTGTATATAGTTTTCATCATCTTTTAAAGCTAGATCTCCTGTGGTCATCCATTCACCGTTAAATTTTGATTTTGTTGCCTCCAACTGGTTCCAATATTCTAAAAACATGGCTGGATGATTTCGGTGTATGATGATTTCACCATTCTTTTCTCCATTTTGACGCGAGAGCGTAACCCGCGCACCTGGCATTGGTTTGCCAATAAATCCAGCTTTTGAGATATTCAGCCTGGCGCAGGAACCTAAAATATAGTTGCATTCCGTTTGACCGTAAAATTCATCCACACATACTCCAAAAATTGTTTTGCACCATAAATATGTCTCTGCACCAAGCGATTCTCCAGCAGATGTAAGAGCCTTTAAATAAATTGCAGAGACGTTGCTCACTGTACGCATAATGCGTAAGGCAGTTGGTGGAATAAAAGCATTGGTAACTTTGTATTCTGCCATCATGGAAAAGGCCTGGACTGGATCAAACTTCTGGCAAGGCCAGGCAATAACCGTCTGTCCATAATAAAGGGCTGGGAACAGCAGATTGAGCAATCCCCCTGCCCACGCCCAGTCTGAAGGCGTCCAATATATTCCTCCAGATTTTACTGGCTGATGATGGAGTTCAAATCCAGGCAAATGCCCAATAAGCACACGATGCGCATGAAGGGTGCCTTTTGGCAGGCCTGTAGTTCCAGATGTATAGATAAGGAGGCATGGATCATCAGCTTTGGTATTCACTGGTGTAAATGAGGACTGACCTTTGGCAATAAGGTCAGTCAAGGACGCTGAAACTAAACCTGCTATATCCTGTTTTTTACCTGCCAGAATTACGTTTTTAAAACTGGACAGACTTTTTTTTGCCAGAATTTGAGTAAGCTTCGCAAGACCGGCATCATCTGTAACCAGGGTCGATGCACCAGAATCCATCAGGCGGTAATGGATGGAATCTTCTTGAAACACATGTGATAATGGAACGGCAATTGCGCCAATTTTGTAAACTGCCAGATGTACAATTGCAACATCTATGCCCTGTGGAAGCAGAATGGCAATACGCTCACCTGTTTCAAGACCAATATTTCTAAAACTGCTGGCAAGACGGCTTGAAAGTTCGCTTAGCTCTTCATATTTTATGGTTCTGCAATGTCCAGTTTGACCAATTTCCAAAATTGCAGGGATATTTTTTTGTAGGTTCTTGAAAACATCAGCACAGGCCACACCTATGTTAAAGTACTCTGGAACAGGAATAGTGAACTTTGCAAAGCTGGAATGCTGATGATTGATATCAAGAAGAGAAGTCATTGAAACAGGCAGCCTTACGAGTTTAAATTGTGCGTCGCAAAGAGGAATTCAAGCAGAACTGAAAATTCAGATCT
>JANXWK010000011.1 GCA_025351165.1 Hyphomicrobiales bacterium
CACAAATGGCAGGAATTGAGCATTTTGAGCTTACAAGTCGCTCTCCTTTGCTGCGACTTGCAGCAGGAGGCTATGCCAGCAGATTTGGTGCCTGGTTGAAAGAAAGTTTCTAAAAAATTAACCATTTTAAAGCATTTTAAAGCTCATACAGATACAGCGTCATCAAACAAGGAATAGACTATGACAATTACACTTCATGCCCCAGACATCAGGGAGCTCAAACCCCGCATCACTGTTTTTGGCGTAGGTGGCGCTGGCGGAAACGCGGTCAATAACATGATTGAGAACCACCTTGAAGGTGTGGATTTTGTTGTAGCAAACACAGATGCGCAGGCACTTTCGCTGACAAAAGCAGAGCGCCGTATTCAGCTGGGCTTGCAAGTTACCGAAGGTCTGGGTGCTGGTTCTCAGCCAGAGGTTGGCAGAGCGGCGGCTGAAGAGGTCATTGATGAAATTCGCGACCAGCTTCGCGGTATGAACATGGTGTTTATAGCAGCAGGCATGGGCGGTGGCACGGGCACGGGCGCAGCACCAGTTGTGGCGCAGGTTGCACGTGAAATGGGCATATTGACAGTGGGCGTTGTAACTAAGCCTTTCAATTTTGAAGGTCAGCGCCGTTTGCGCCTTGCTGAAACAGGCGTGGTTGAACTACAAAAATATGTTGATACGCTGATTGTTATTCCAAACCAGAACCTTTTTCGTGTTGCTAACCAGAAAACAACATTTGCTGAAGCTTTTGCCATGGCGGATCAGGTGCTTTACTCTGGCGTATCTTCCATAACAGATCTCATCACCCGTCCATCAATGATCAACCTTGATTTTGCCGATGTTCGCGCAATTATGCAGGGCATGGGTAAAGCCATGATGGGTACAGGCGAAGCAACTGGCGAAAACCGCGCAATTCATGCGGCAGAAGCAGCCATTGCCAATCCATTGCTGGATGAAGTGTCCATGAAAGGCGCACGCGGACTGCTGATTTCAATCACTGGTGGCCCAGATATGGTGCTGTATGAAATTGACGAAGCAGCAACACGCATCAAGGAAGAAGTTGATCAGGACGCTAACATTATCTTTGGTGCAAGCCAGGATAACAGCCTGGAGGGTGTCATTCGCGTATCCGTTGTTGCAACCGGCATTGATCAGGCGAAGGCTGCAAATCAGGATATGCTTGCAGAAGCCCGTGTAGCAGAAGTTGCCGAGCGTCTGCGTCAGCAGACTGCAACGCGCACAATACCTCACTATCACTCTCAAATGCGTGAATCAGGAGCGCAGCGCCAGACTTACGAAGTCAGGTCTGAGCCAACAGCTGTAGCTCCTGAACCAGAGGTCTATGATCTTGCGCCAGTGACAATTGCAGCGGCACATGATGTAGCTCTTACGCCCCAACAGCCAAAAAGCCAGATTTTTACAAATGCAGCTATAACTGAACATATGCAGACAGTGGAAGCTGTAAAAGAACCTGAACATTTCATACCTCCGCAGGCTGAACGTCCTGCAAGAGCTACCAGGATGCCTGAAATTACAGATTTGCCTCAGCATACCCAACAGCAGATTGCCCAGGCTTTGAATAATACACAGGCTCAACAGACGCAGTCATATACAGCGGCGCCGCGTTTGAGCACAGGACTGCCCCCTGCAACCAATGAACTAAAACGCATGACCATCTTCCAGCGTTTAGTAAACGCTGGCCTGAATGCAACTGTACGCCGTGAAGATGATGAACATGTAGCCCCTGCCCCTGCAAGTCATCATAATCCAAATGCTCAACCACTTCAAAATAGTCAAGCGCTTCCAAATGCTCGGTCTGCACCAACTGCAGCCCATCAAGAATATGCAAAGCGCCCAGCAGTATCGGCGCAAAACTATCGTCCTGCGGCTGGCAATCTTGATGCACATGGTCGACAGCCAACACCATCTCGTTCAATAGAAGATGAGCAGCTGGAAATACCTGCATTTTTGCGCAGGCAGTCCAGTTAATTAACCAAAATACTGTTGGTTAAAATATCTTAACCTAAATTTAATAAAATTGCGGCCAAATAGTGAAGGCCGCAGTAACCTTACTAAAATACACCCGCGGTTATCATGTTGTAAATGCATGATATAGTGGGTTTTTTTGTTTTGGGGTATGTGGCCATTCTATGTAACAAATCGTCATGAAGAGTGATTTGAAATATAGTAAAGAATGCATCATACAGAGCTGTGTTTACCATCACAGGATGGCAGTGGGGTCGCAATCAATACTTAACTTTTGATATTTTCTCCTGTTAAGACTGATAATGCGATTAAAGGTGGTTTCGAGCCAGGATAGGCTTTAGAGCTACCCAAGCTGAAAAAAGGATTTTTTCTATTGAAACAGACCACCCTTAAAAAAGCAGTTGTACTGGAAGATATCGGCGTTCACAGCGGCAAACCTGCCCGCCTTACCATCCATCCTGCTGAAGCCAATAGCGGTCACACATTTCTACGTACAAATCTTGAGAACGGGCGTGAGCGTTTAATTGATGCTCGCCACAGTGCAGTTGCAGCAACCGAATTACAGACAGTTATTTCTGATGGGAATGGTGCATCCATTGCCACAATAGAGCACTGCCTGTCCGCTTTGGCTGGCCTTGGCATTGATAATGCCCTTATTGAGATTGACGGTCCTGAGGTTCCAATTTTGGATGGATCGGCTGCTCGTTTCGTTGAAGCCATTGACAGTGTTGGCATTGTTACCCTTTCCAAAAGCCGTAAGGTTCTTAAAGTTTTAAAAACAGTTCGTGTGGAAATGGGGTCTGCTTGGGCAGAGCTAGTTCCTGCCAGCTCAGGTTTTCGCCTTGACGTCGAGATTGACTTTGAAAACCGTATGATTGGCCGTCAGCGCCGAGTTTTTGACATGTCGCCAGCAGCTTATCGTCGTGATATTGCCAGAGCGCGAACTTTTGGTTTTATGCGCGATGTGGAAAAGCTCTGGAAAGCTGGTTTTGCGCGCGGTGCATCTCTTGAAAACACAATAGCTGTTGATGAGGAGCGCATCGTTAATCCAGAAGGGTTACGTTTTACCGACGAATTTGTACGCCACAAACTGCTGGACGCTGTCGGTGATCTTTCACTGGCTGGCGCGACACTTCAGGGTACTTACCGTGCCTATATGCCAGGACATAAGTTGAACTTTAAAATGCTGGAAGCTTTATTTGCAGATCGCACAGCCTACTCATATTCTGATACCGCCACTAAACGCGAGCCACAATACGAGCATGGTCGTGCAGAGGTCTTCATATCTGCTTCAGCCTACGCTGCAGATATGAGTTAATATGGCCATCTTCGGTTGTGCTTCATGCCAGAGATAACCATCCCATCTGCCTCCATTGTTAATTTGCGCAAAGCTCGTAAATCAAAAGCAAAAGCCGCATCAGTTCAAAAAGCTGATGAGAACCGTATAAAATATGGTGAAAAATCGGCCGCACGTAAAGCTCGTAACGCTGAGGAAGAGCGCAAAAATAAAGTGCTGGAAGCAGGTCGTATAGAGCATCAGCAAAATAACATATTTATAAAAAACATAGTTGCAAAAAACATAATTGCAAAAAACATAATTGAATGAGTGCCCCCCCCCAAGATGGTAAAGCTGCATCCAGCAGCAAAATAATCAAACGATCATTATCAATCAAAGGTCATCGCACAAGTATCTCTCTTGAAACGGAATTCTGGCAACAGCTGAAACGTCTTGCCCTGCAGGACAACATCAGCGTTGCTCAACTTGTAGCAGATATTGACCTCAATCGCAGTCAGGTTAATTTATCCTCCGCACTGCGGATACATGTGCTTAACCAACTGCTTGAAAATTTAACGCACTACAAAAAAATATAATTGCCATTTCTTCTGCTCCAAAGCTATAAAAACGCATGAACAGACAAAGATTCTATATCACCACCGCAATTTCATATCCTAACGGCGAGCCACATATTGGCCACGCCTATGAACTTATTGTAACAGATGCAATTGCGCGCTTTAAACGCCTTGATGGGTACGATGTTTTTTTTCTAACGGGCACAGATGAACATGGCCAGAAGATGCTGCAGACTGCTGCAAAACTGGGGCTGAGTGCAGCGGAACTGGCAGATCGAAACTCAGCCAAATTTAAATATATGGCGCATGTTCTCAACGCTTCAAACGACGATTTCATTCGTACTACCGAACCTCGCCACCACGAAGCGTCGCAGGCTTTATGGAATAAAATGCAGGCAAATGGCGATATTTACCTCTCAAAATATTCTGGCTGGTATTCCGTGAGAGACGAAGCCTATTTCGACGAATCTGAACTCACTCCAGCGCCAGATGGCACAAAACTATCTCCAAATGGAGCCCCCGTTGAATGGCGTGAAGAAGACAGTTACATGTTTCGCCTTGAATCCTATCAACATAAACTGCTGGATTTTTATGAGGCAAATCCTGGTTTTATTGCGCCAGACTCGCGCCGTAACGAGGTACTGAGCTTTGTAAAGACTGGTTTGCACGATTTATCCATTAGCCGCACAGCATTTGACTGGGGGGTGAAAGTCCCCAACGATCCAGCCCATGTCATGTATGTCTGGATAGACGCACTTGCAAATTATCTCACCGCCACAGGCTTCCCTGATGAAAATGCGACCCGTATCAACTTTTGGCCAACTGATGTGCATGTTGTTGGTAAAGATATTGTACGGTTTCACGCCATATACTGGCCTGCATTTTTAATGTCAGCTGGCTTGCCACTTCCAGGTCAGATTTTTGGACATGGTTTTTTGCTTTCAAAAGGCGAAAAAATGTCAAAATCAATTGGCAATGTAGTCAGTCCTTTTACATTTGCGGATCACTATGGCGTTGATTCCATGCGCTATTTCTTTTTGCGTGAAGTAGCTTTTGGGCAGGATGGCAGTTACAGCCATGAGGCAGTTGTTGCACGTATTAACGCTGATTTAGCCAATGATTTGGGTAATCTGGTGCAGCGCTCGCTCTCAATGGTGGCTAAAAATTCAGACTGTAAAATACCCGAGCATGGCGAATTTACTGAGGCCGATAAAACTCTTTTAAATGCCGCCTATGCTCTGCCAAACCAGTCTCGCAAATATATGGAAGCACTTGGGGTACACAATATTGTTGCACAAATTTGGAGCGTTGTAGCAGATACCAATAAATATTTTGCTGTTCATGAACCTTGGCAGCTTCGCAAAACAGATTTGCCGCGTATGAATACAGTATTATATGTCACAGCAGAAGTATTACGCATAATTGGTATCATGGCGCAGCCTTTCGTGCCAGAAGGCGCATCTAAAATACTCGATCTACTGGATGTTGCAGATGCCTTGCGTAATTTTAGCAATGCGACGCCGCAATTTAACCTCAAATCTGGCACAATATTACCCGCCCCCTGCGGAATATTTCCAAGATATGTGGAGCCTGTGGAAGACCCTGCAAAGTGAGCTCTATAAATACGCCAGTCCTTACAGACACTCACTGTCACCTTGATTTTCCCGATTTTGAGGCTGATCGTGTTGACATAATTGCGCGGGCAAAACAACGCGGCGTAACCCGCATGATTACAATCTCCACCCGTGTGCGGCGCTTTGCTCAAATAGCTGCAATAGCGGATTCAGATCCTGATATTTATTGCAGTGTTGGCACACACCCCCATCAGGCATCTGAAGAAACAGATGTAACTGTGGAGGAGCTTATAGCACTTTCCACCCACCCAAAATGTGTAGCCATTGGCGAGGCAGGTTTGGACTATCATTATGATAAAGCCCCGCGTGATTTGCAAAATAAAAGCCTGCGCACCCATATAGAAGCGTCACGACGCACAAATCTGCCCCTTATCATCCATTCGCGTTCAGCTGATGAGGATATGGCAAATCTGCTGGAAGAAGAAATGGGCAAAGGTGAATTCACGGCTGTCATGCATTGCTTTTCATCCAGTGCGGAATTGGCAAAGCGTAGCCTTGCACTTGGGTTCTATCTCTCTTTTTCAGGCATTTTAACGTTTAAAGCCTCCACAGAGCTACGGCAGATTGCCAAAAATACGCCTGCTGATCGTTTATTGGTTGAAACGGACGCACCATATTTAGCGCCCATGCCCAATCGCGGCAAACGCAATGAGCCTGGCTTTGTGGCAGATACTGCGGCTGTTTTGGCGGATATTAAGGGCGTATCAGTCAATGAAATAGCACGTATCACAACACAAAATGCAGAACGGCTGTTTTCAAAAATGGGTAAACAATCAACCGTTCTGAATACCATGCAACTGACAAGCGCCGCTTTGCTCCCGCCTCTCTCAGCGCACTTTCTAGAAATAAAGGGATTGTAATGCTCCAGATCCGCATTCTTGGCTGCGGGTCGTCTGGCGGTGTGCCACGTGTGGGGCAAGGCTGGGGCGCGTGTGATCCATCAAACCCAAAAAATCGCCGTCGGCGCTGTTCAATTCTGGTACAAAAAAATAACCTCAATATATTGGTCGATACCTCTCCAGATCTGCGCGAGCAATTATTAGACGCGGATATCAGCCATCTGGACGCTGTTATTTATACCCATTCGCATGCTGACCATGTGCATGGCATTGATGATTTGCGCCCGATAGCCATTAAAAAACGCGGCGTAATTGATACTTATCTGGATGAAGCAACTTCGAAAATAATAAATTCCAGCTTTGAATATTGCTTCCGCACACCTGCCCAGAGCGAATATCCCCCGCTGCTGCGCGAACACCGCATTTTATCTGGCCAAAACTTTGAGATTGGCTCGCTTAAATGTCTACCCTTCAATGTGCATCACGGTTCAATCAACGCGCTTGGCTTTAGATTCGATGACATTGCCTATACGCCTGATGTGGATGCCATTCCTGAAACCAGTATTCAGCACCTCAAAAATCTTGATATCTGGATTATTGATGCGTTGCGTTATGCCCCCCACCCCAGCCATTTCAATCTTGAGCAGGCTTTGAGCTGGATAAACCGTATGAATCCAAAACGGGCTGTGCTAACAAATCTGCACACAGATATGGACTATGATGCCTTATGTAAAATATTGCCAGAAAATGTAACGCCAGCCTATGATGGACTGGTGATAAGCTCCAGCAGTTAAGTCAGTTTATAAAATTTGCACTGTCATCTGTGCAAGGAACGAAGCGACTCTTAAAATCACAAAAATACTTAAATTATTTTAACACTAGCATTGCTGTATCGCGGCAGGACTGGCTTTTTCGGTGCTGATTCTGTAAAAAAACAGATATACTCAATTGATGTGTCTGTAGGTATTCAAATGCAGTCCATGCCATTACAGTCCATGCCATTTGAGTATGGTAAATCATTTCAGCCTAAACAACAGCCTCGTTAACAACCCGCACCACCATTGCGCCTTCTCCTGCCAATTCATCCAATAGGCTATCTACATCCATATCGCCGCTGACAACAATTTTCCTCGCCTCGCGCCGTGCCAAATCCAGAATCTGCACTGGCAGGCCTTCAGTATAGACAAGAATCTCAGCACTTTGCAGCATGCGCACAGCCTTCATCGTCAGCATATCTGCATCTCCACACCCATCATGCACATAAACCACACTGCCCTTGCCTTTAGCGTCTGCAACGCCTTGCGTAATTTGAGCAAGCCAAGCCTCGCGCTGCGCATCCGTTGGTTCAGAGTGAGGATTTGCAACTGCTTCTCTGGCAAAAAGCTGCCAGAACCCGCGCCGCGCAGCAAAGGACAAACCTGAAGCTTTCACCGCTACCCGCCAGTCCCGCGCCTTTTGTGCCCAGCGCTGGAAGCTTAAAGGCAAAACGGCATCAATCCTGGCGCGAATAGCCTGCCCAAATACAGGCGCAGCTCCATCCGTTGATATACCGATGATAAGCGGTGAGCGGTTGACAATACCCCCGAATGAAAAATCACAAAAAGCTGGACGATCCACAACATTGACTGGCACACCTGCATATTTGGCGGCGCAACGAAAAGCCTGTCCCTCCTCATCATCCTCAATGCCGCCAATAGCCATGGCAGCCCCCTGCATTACATCATAGCTCCAGGGGCGATTATGCAGCCGAATGCGCGTTGGGTGCTCGCTGGCAATCTCCAGCATTTCTGCTCCAGGCTCGGTGGTGTACACATCCACATAGGCGCCACAGGCAATCAGAAGCTCCACCTTCCATGCAGCCCCAAGCGACCCACCAGCCAGCACAACCCGTTTGTTTTGCAGTTTAAAAAATACAGGCAGCACCGCCATGGGTGCAATGCGGGCAGAATTGATTTTAGCTAGCATCATTATATTCTATACATTTCCCACGGAAAATAAATTTGTTTTATTACAAATATACTTTAGGCTGAGAGCGCTTAGTTTGTTTTAAAAAGTAGTTCACACTAAAAGGATTGAAAATGGCATCACATATGACACGTCGCACTGCCCTTGGATCTGCTGTTGCGCTTGGCTTTGCAGCTTCATCACTGGGTTTAACTGGTAAGGCAGATGCGCAGGCCAAAACAGATATGCCGGCCAAAGCAAATGCGCAGCCTCCTACAGTTTTTACCTTGCCCCCTTTGCCTTATGCCTTTGATGCGCTGCAACCGCATATTGATGCTAAAACAATGGAGCTGCACCATGGTAAACACCATCAGGCTTTTATCAATAACCTCAATACCGCTGCCGCAGAATATCCAGGCCTGCTGAATAAACCCATTCAGGATATTTTGAAAGATTTGGCAAGTCTGCCAGAAGCTGTCCGTATGCTCGCGCGCAACAATCTAGGGGGACATGCCAATCACTCCATGTACTGGCAGATAATGGGTAAACCAGGCACAAAACCAGATTCAGAAATTTCAGCTATAATAGAACGTGATTTTGGTGGATTGGAAAAATTACAGACTGCGTTCAACACAGCAGCTGCAAAAGTATTTGGATCTGGCTGGGCATTTGTAACAGTCAGCTCTGATGGCAAGCTTGCCATTGAGGCTCGCCCAAATCAGGATTCACCCTTGATGGATGGTAAACGTGTTTTATTTGGAAATGATGTCTGGGAACACGCATATTATCTGAATTATCAGAACAGACGCCCTGATTACCTAAAATCCTGGTGGAATGTGCTCAATTGGGATAAGGTCAGCGAACGCTATAAACAGGCAAAAGCTGGCACATTGGTGATCTAGAACAAGCCTTATTCTGAACTATATATTAAATTTACACCCTTATTTGCACAGATAAGGGTGTTGTCATGCATACAGCAATCCTACAGCAACTGCGCCAGAATTTGGCAAAATATATGGACCTGACGATCAGCTCACGCAACGAGAGCTGGTGACGCGCCAACGGGCGCAGCCTGTTGTGATGATGTCTGCGCATTACAGGCGAACATAGATTTGTGTATCGCTGTATTGGTTTGGGGGATGCGTAGAGGATTGAGGTTTTGCAGTGCAGGTATGACTATTGAGGCAGTTAAAGTATAGTTATAGCGAATCATATTTCTAACAAACAACACTTATCGGAGAAAAATTTTGGATAGCCAAACAGAGATGGAATTACACAACTAAGCAAAAAAATTACAAATTAGTATTCAAAAACACCTTGGAAATGTAGAGAATATTACAAATATAAGTCATGAAAAATTTAAGTTTACAAATGGAATTTATTTTACAATCGCTAGTTTACATAACGGTGATGATGAAATTCTTATCCAAATTTGGCAGGATAAATCCTATGATGGTATAAATGATGTTTTTTGGGTTGGATTTGGCTCTGAGAAAAAAGATAAAATAGAGACTTTAGAAGCTCAGTGCCGTTTTAAAAATGTAATTGATATATGTAAAAAATATACAGAGAAACATATAGGAAAAGATAATATCTGGCATGTAAAAGATGTATCAGAAGAGAATTTCTTCAGTAAAATATTTGTTGATTACCATAATAGTGTTCAGTTGAATGGTTTTGGTATTTATTTCAAAAAATTTGATTTGAAGAAAGCTGAAAAGTTTATACTGGATGTAATTAGTCGCATCAAAGAACCTGATATAACGTCTGATTTAGCAGAAATAGAGAGAAGCGCCTCAGACCCTACCACACGTTTTGCACTAATTAATGCTCGTTTGGGGCAGGGTAAGTTTCGTGCAGACCTTGAGGACATATGGGAGAACAGTTGCGCTGTACTTGAAATTCAAACTCGAGAGCTTCTCCGTGCTTCTCACATTAAGCCTTGGCGCAACTCCGATAACAATGAAAGATTAGATAAGCATAATGGATTGCTGTTATCAGCCCATTTGGATGCTCTTTTTGATAAAGGTCTTATTTCGTTTGATGAAAATGAAACAATTTTAATTGCTGAAGGTGATAAAGAATTTAAAAAAAGTACAATAACTTTAAATATTAAAGACTTAAAATTGAGGAAAAAGCCAAACGAGGAAACCTGCAAATATTTAGCCTGGCACAGAGAAAACGTGTTTAAAAAACAGCTTGATCTTAAGCCTAATTAAACTCCAGCCACACACCAACAATTCCCCTCTTCACGCAAATGGAGCGGGGAAACATCTTTCAAATCTGATTCCACCAATCGCAAGAGCATTCGGCGCACTTCACCGTCCCCGCCAATAAATTCGTTGTATAACACGCGTAAAAGCCTATCTGCCGAACCTGGCAAAGGTTTAGCGCGACCTTTTTCCCAAAGCCGCAAAGTTTGCTCTGTTGCGCCTAAAATGCCAGCCAGATCGCGCTGGGTTTGCTCCATTTCAAACCGCAGAAAGCGCAGCTCCGCGCCATTCAAAGCGCAGCACGTTGAATGAGTGCCTGCCCAATAATACGGTTTAATTCTTGAACATTATGAACGGAAATACCATCCCCATAGGCTGTATGATGATGCTCAAAGCCATTGATAAGATAGACATTATCTAAACCGCTTTCGATATATTGATAAGTTTCCATCATACCCTCGTTTCAAAATGTTGTTATAATAATCAGCAACCGCGTTGCATCAATCGCTGCACTGCATGTTATTTTACGTTGTTTGCAGCGCAGTTTAGCATGAGGCGTTAAAATAACATTGGCAGAGTTTTTTGCTCACTCTCTAACAATTTGTAGTGCATCTTTATCATTCATGAATATATCGCAATGAATATTTCAACCTATAATTATTATAGGTTGTAGCAAAAGTCGATATTGAGAGCATGTCCAAAAAAATAGAAGTAACACTTCACACTACAACCCTATTCCGTCTCACGACGCTGAGCTGTTTTATAAACCTCGTTGCGTTCTCTTTTGCCCACTGCAACAGCAAGAACTAATAATTCTTGATCTTTGACTTAATAAACAAGACGCTTTAATAGCCTATCAAATTAATTAACCTGCAACCAACCGTCCCATCTCTGGCACGCACGATCCGCATTTCGTGCCAGCTTTTGTTTTCAGGCCTATGGCTTCAAGAGTTATTGCGCCGCCTGCAATGGCATCTTCTATTGTTTTTTGCTGCACACCAAAACAGGC
>JANXWK010000026.1 GCA_025351165.1 Hyphomicrobiales bacterium
ATTATGTTCATGGAAGAACAGCAGAAAACCACATCCATAGCACTGACAGAACTGCGCCGCAGGTATTATCTGATGGCAGAAACTGATTTTGATATGCTGGGGGAGTGAGTAAAGTGTTTATGAAGTTGCAAAATGATTTCTTAGTTTGTTGATATGGGCGGATTTTTACACAATATCTTTATGTAATCTGCCCGTTAAACAGACCTTTTAAAGTTGTATCACAGTCATTGCGAGGAACGAAACAATCCAGAAAAAATTAAATATGAAAATGCTTTAACGACTAATCAGAACTGGATTGCTTTGCCGCTCCGCTCCGCTCAATGACGAAAACAAACAATTTCAATAAACTGTTTAATAATTTTAGTGTGTAAGGAATTAACTTGAAAGCACAGAATAGTAATTTTGCATGATTTCGTAACATTTCATATTTTCAAAAGGTATGTAATTCTGTCCTAGGATTTGATTTGACGCAAAAGAATTATCAATACGGGCTTTTGGCGTTGAGCTCTGCTGATTTTGCAGCATTTGCTTTAGGGAAAAGATGCAAATCATTAGGATCAGTAATTTTGACTAAATATGAATAGGATGCCTCTCTCAATGCTCCATCCGCGCATTTAATCCAGCCTTCGATAAAGTCTGGATTAGAAAGTTTGAAAAGGTTGATGTTGTAAGCAGGCGCATTATTTAGATTATCAGCAAAAACTGGATTTGGTACATTAAAGCCATTTTGCATAAGCAATGTGCCAACAACAGAGTTACTGTTTTGACTGAGTGGATCGTAAGATATGCCAAGATTGCGTATCTGATCTAGGCGACTGTAATCGCTTTGTTTTATAGCTTCGACTTGTGTACTAGAGCCTGAATAGACAATGTAACCCTTAAGTGAACCATTATATACGTTGGTATTGTAATCATTAGTGTTATCGTTATTATAATCTCCATGGCTTGTAACGATTTTACCAAAAGCCGTGCCACTTGAAGTAGAGCCTTCGTATGACTCTGGCCCACCACGTGAAAAACCAGTAACTCTACCAGCATCATCCCTGTAAATTAAAAATTCATGCTTAAGTCCTGTGCCGTTAAAAGCGATAGGCTTGAAATACAATTCAATCGTTGCCACTAATTTATTCTCTCAATATCATTAATTTAAGGCGCAAAAGCAATTTCCCAAAGCTGCGTAATGCGTGCGTCTGTAATTTCTGCCATTTGTTCGTTGGTGTAATCAAAACTAAAAACTAATCTTTCATGTAGTGGAAGAGGCCACACATATGTAAAAAAGCGCCAACACTCGATTGAGATATATTTATAGTACGTATTTTTATATTTTACTCCGCCTTCTATATATTGCTCTCCTTCAGGGGAGCTTGCAGGCAAAGATTTAAGATAAGTAGACGCAGCCAACTGTAACTTCCTATCAATAAACCCTTCAAACTCTTTAGCTGACATTTGTGAGGTGATCGGCTCAAAACACCCAAGTGCATCTCTGCGGGATTGGGCCGTATCTGGATTTTTAATTACAACACAATCGCCCACTCCCACATCATGCATGGCTTTATCAAAAGCAGCATCGAGGTCAGTACCCTTCAACACCTTGCCAGAGGATGTGACAATATCTTTCGCAGGCGGCAGGGGCTTTGGTTTGAATATGAAATACGCAGCGCCCAAACACAGCGCTATGATTGTAAAAATCATGCTTTTCTTAAACTTCAAAACAGTTATGCCTTTATCAAAAAAACTTCCTAAAATCAAAAGCTCACAATGCCAGCTACAGGCAGCACAAACACATCACATTTGTCAATCATGGTCACCTTTTATTAACCATAATTTCGCTGTAGTTTTGTCATTATTATTTGCGTGTTCAATCATAAATCTCACCAATATTTTGCCCGCGCTATATGTTTTGCCCCTAATACTGCCGCTGCCTTTGTGCATGATATTACTCTTGTCACCAGAAATATTGGTGATTTTTCTGATTTGCCTATCAAATTTACCAATCCTTGGGGTAGATAGAAGCATATTCAGCTTTCATCAATAAGGTTATACAATGCCCACCAACTCAGCCGATTTTAAATCTGGCCATGTTAAATCTGGCGATCATGTTTTTCTGGTGGATGGCTCTGGCTATATATTCAGGGCATTTCATGCCCTGCCTCCGCTTACACGCAAATCTGATGGCACACCCGTTGGGGCAGTGTCCGGTTTTTGCAATATGATGCTGAAACTTGTGCGCGAAACAATTGATGGGGAAAAGCCAACGCATCTGGCAGTAATTTTTGATGCAGGCTCCAAGACATTTCGCAATGATATTTACGATAAATACAAGGCCAACCGCTCTGAAACGCCGCCAGACCTTATTCCGCAATTTGGCCTGATACGCGAGGCGACCCGCGCCTTTGATATTGCCTGCATTGAGCAGGAGGGGTTTGAGGCAGATGATCTTATTGCAACCTATACCCGCCAAGCGGTGGAGGCTGGCGCGACCGTTACCATTGTCTCATCTGACAAAGACCTGATGCAACTCGTATCAAGCCATGTAACACTATATGACACTATGAAAAACAAGCGCATAGGCCGGGCTGAGGTGATTGAGAAATTTGGGCTTGGCCCTGAAAGCGTGGTGGATATTCAGGCTCTTGCGGGGGACGCATCCGATAACGTGCCAGGCGTGCCAGGCATTGGCATCAAGACGGCCGCGCAGTTGCTGGAGGTCTATGGTACTCTGGAAGCTTTGCTTGAACAGGCTGGCGAAATTAAACAGCCAAAACGCCGTGAAGCCCTGGTTGAAAATGCTGATATGGCGCGTATTTCCAAACGCCTCGTGCAGCTGGATGCGCATATGCCCCTTAATGTGCCAATCGAAACCATGGCTGTGCGCGAACCTGATCCTAAAAAATTAATAGCCTTTTTGAAAGCCATGGAATTTACAACCGCCACACGCCGTATATCTGAGATTTATGGTGTGAAGGTGGATGAAGTTGAAGGTGACGCAAGATTGATGGGCAAAGGAGCGGATATTGCAAGGAGTGGATTAGAACCAGCTGCACCCCTGGCTGCAAATTTAGCATCTGAGGTAAGCCTGGGTAACACTCCTCAATCTTTGGCCTCGTTGCGCAAAAATGCAGCCTTATCCACCAAAATCGACCATAGCCAATATGAGACCATAACGACCCTTACACAGCTAAATACCTGGATTAAGGCCTGCTTTAATGCTGGTATAATTGCTGTTGATACAGAAACCAATTCGCTGGACCCCATGCAGGCTGAACTTGTAGGCGTGTCTCTTGCTTTAGCAGCAGGGAAAGCCTGCTACATACCGCTGCAACACAGAACTCAAGGCACTGGAGATTTGTTTGGTGGCAATGCTTTGGCAAAAGGGCAAATTGCCCTGACTGAAGCGGTTGCGCATTTAAAACCGCTGCTGGAAAGCCCTGCAATCCTCAAAATTGGCCAGAACATGAAATTTGACTGGCTGGTTTTTGCACAACATGGAATCCTGCTGCAAAACGTTGATGACACTATGCTGATGTCCTATGCGCTGGATGCTGGGCGGGGCGGACATGGTATGGATGAGCTGAGCCAGCGCTGGCTTGGTCATGCGCCTATTTCGTTCAAGGAGATGACGGGCACGGGCAAGGCCGCTGTTACTTTTGACAAGGTGGCCATTGAGAAAGCAAGTGTTTATGCGGCGGAAGATGCTGATGTAACCTTTAGCCTGTGGCAGATGCTCAAACCCCGCCTTGCGCCTGAAAATATGACCATGCTGTATGAGCGGCTGGAGCGCCCGATGGTTGAAGCACTTGCGCGTATGGAGCAGCGCGGTATTTTAGTTGATACCACTATTCTGGCGCGGCTTTCTGCTGAATTTGCCATCGATATGGCACGGCTGGAGGGTGAGGTACATCAGCTTGCAGGAGAAGAGTTTAACCTTGGAAGTCCCAAGCAGCTGGGCGATTTGCTGTTTGGCAAACTAGGACTGCCAGGAGGTACAAGAACTGCAACTGGTGCTTGGGCAACAGGTGTCAAAGCTCTGGAGGACTTGAGCGAACAAGGCCATGAACTGCCCCGCCGTATTCTGGACTGGCGGGGGCTTGCCAAGCTCAAATCCACCTATACAGATTCATTGCCAGGCTATGTGAATCCCAAAACAGGTCGGGTACACACATCATTTTCGCTCGCATCCACCACCACGGGGCGGTTATCCTCATCCGAGCCTAATATCCAGAATATTCCAGTGCGCAATGAAGCGGGGCGCAAAATTCGCTCAGCCTTTATTGCAGCGGCAGGGCATAAGCTTATTTCTGCCGATTATAGCCAGATTGAGCTGCGCATTTTAGCGCATATGGCAGATATTCCACAGCTTCGCCAGGCTTTTGCAGACGGTGTGGACATCCACGCCATGACGGCCTCCGAGATGTTCAACGTGCCGTTGGAGGGCATGCCAAGCGATGTGCGCCGCCGTGCAAAGGCAATTAATTTTGGTATTATTTACGGCATATCCGCCTTTGGCCTTGCAAACCAGCTTGGCATTGCGCGAGAAGAGGCAGGGAGCTACATCAAGAAATATTTTGAGCGTTTTCCTGGCATCAAAGACTACATGGAAGCCACAAAAACCTTTTTGCGTTCACATGGTTATGTTGCAACCATATTTGGGCGCAAATGCCATTATCCGCAAATTGCAACGGCCAAGCAGGCGGAAAAAGCGTTTTATGAACGCGCCGCCATTAATGCGCCCATTCAAGGATCTGCCGCTGACATTATTCGTCGTGCCATGGTGCGCATGGATGATGCTTTACTGGGCGCAGGCCTGACAGGCCGCATGTTGCTACAGGTGCATGATGAACTTGTGTTTGAAGTGCCAGACAGCGAAGTGGATGCAACCATTGCGCTGGTGAAAAAGGTGATGATTGATGCACCCCACCCTGCCCTAACGCTTAAAGTGCCCTTGCAGGTAGATGCACTCGCCGCCCAGAATTGGGACGAAGCGCATTAAGGATCAACGCCACGAATTTTACGGGTTAAATGCTGAATGGTGGTGGAGGGATTGCCGTAAGTTGAGCCATCCTTTTCACGAGCATTTGCCAACCAATCTGCATGGCTCTCTGCGGTTTTAACATCTTCCATAAGCTCTAAGAAATTACCCGTTTTTTTATCTTTATCGTAGCAATTCACTTTTTCTGCACATATTCTTGGCATGTCATTATGATGCTGCGCTTTATCATAACGCCCTTTGTGCAATATCAGCCAGAGTTCAAAGCATGGAATTACATAAGCTATTTTAATGCCCTTAGTTTTACCATTTTGAATAGATTGTTCAAATTTTAGATGCTCATCTCTATCAAACACTGCCCAGACTTCGTTGATATTTTTAACGCGCTTTTTGGTTGCCTCTTTTGCTTGAGATTTTTTATAGATAATTGATTTTTCAATAATCGTTTGCGGAACACCAGCGCCGCCTTCAATTTCAACAATTTCTACGAGCGGGTTAGAAAAGTATTTTTCTAAGGCACGAAAATAATCAGGCGCAGCATTTTTGTCTTCACAAACGATGATAAGTTTAACTCTATCTTCGCGTTGTGTTCGCTGCCTTTTAAGGCTTTTGAAATCGCGCTGGTTCAAAATAGATATCCCTATTTTGAAAGCAGAGTTGAGATTGAGCCACCATAGGGAATTGCGCCATATCGCCCTAATAAATAGCCGTTTTCTACGCTATCCTGTTTGCGAACACTAAAATCAGTTAATGGATAAAGCTGTGTGGCTTGTTCAGGGTTTTTCTCAGTAAACCAAATCTGATCTCTACGTAAATGGGTAGACGACATGAGATTTGTATCATGCGTGGTGGCAATTAGCTGCGCCCCTTTAGGGTTAGTTTCTTTATTTTGAAATAGTTGAATAAGCTTTTCTGCCAATTTTGTGTGAAGGCTTGCATCAAGTTCGTCTATGATAAACGTACTACCATTTTTTACTGCATCTAAAGCAGACATAAGAAGCCCAATGATGCGCCTAGTGCCCAAGCTTTCCATTTCCACATCAAAAAAAAGTATCCGACTGCGAGAATCGCGATCACCATGAGTATGAAAAGCAGTGGCAGCACGAAGCCGCGAGAAGTGTTTT
>JANXWK010000006.1 GCA_025351165.1 Hyphomicrobiales bacterium
AGCGCCTACTCTACAGATTTTTGCGGTTGTGATTGGCCTTGGCCTGCCACTCACTGCGCTGCTGACGCTTAAATTTGTGCCAGAACCCATGGACAGATCCAAGCTCAAGCTCAATCTGCGCCAAAGCTTGATAGCGATGAAAGGTAACAGGGCCTTTGTGCGCCTATTGATTGCTTTCCTCATCAATGGGCTTGCAAATGGTCTGCCAGCCACGCTGTTTTTGCTTTTTGTAGCAGAGCGTCTGCAATTGCCAGAATCAGGTGGTATATTTTTGCTGATTTATTTTGCATCTGGGCTGCTTGGTGTGCCGCTCTGGCTGTTTTTGGCGGGCAAATTTTCTAAGCATCGCGCATGGTGCTTTGCCATGATTATGGCCTGTGCAGCATTTGTGTTTGCACCTTTTTTGCCATTTGGAGCCTTTTACGGCTTTGCAATCATTTGCGTGGTGACAGGTTTGGCTGTAGGCGCAGATTTAGCATTGCCCGCATCCTTGCAAGCGGATGTAATTGATATTGACACTGCCAAACATGGCGAGCAACGCTCTGCCAGCTATCTGGCCGTTTGGGGCTTGGCAACCAAGCTTGCACTGGCATTGGCTGTTGGTATTGCTTTTCCCGTGCTCAGTTTTTACGGCTTTGACCCTGGGGCAAATTTGCGATCAGCGGAAGGCTTAACGGCTTTGGCAATGCTTTATGCTGGTCTGCCAACAGTTTTGAAGCTGATTGCAATTGTATTAATGTGGAATTTTCCGCTTACAAAAGACATGCAGATCGGGCTGGAGCGGGAGATTAGGGAGCGTGGGCGGTGAATGAGCTTTCAGCCTATACAAGATTATTGATTTATTATTATTGCGAGCGAGGCGCGGCAAACCCGTTTTCCTGCAATAATTAAACTATTAATGCAATTGACCATATTATGGATTGCTTCGTTCCTTGCAATGACAATGGTAGAAAATGCATGATGCAATTCATTGACCTTAGCACATCTAATTTGATACGGTAAAATAATACCTCTATATATAACCTATTGATTTATATGAATTACACGTCCATTTTCCACAAAATTTCTGCTTGACAATTTGCTCATGCACCCATATACACGTCACAAGTTTAGCTTGAAATGTTGTCATTCATTCGCAGTCTTGAGTTACATCTGAAAAATTAAAGGTATTTTACCATGAAGTCCTATGCGGACAAGTCCTACTTGGCAAAGACTGCCGATGTAGAAAAAAAATGGCTGATCGTTGATGCAAAAGGCCTTGTTGTTGGTCGTCTTGCATCAATCATAGCCATGCGCCTTCGCGGCAAACACAAGCCAACATTCACACCACATATTGATTGCGGTGACAACATCATTGTCATCAACGCTGAAAAGGTGGTGTTCACTGGCAATAAACGTGAAGATAAAGTTTACTATCATCACACAGGTTATCCTGGTGGTATAAAGGAACGCACTGCCGAGTTTATTCTTGATGGTCGTTTCCCCGAGCGTGTTGTAGAAAAAGCAGTTGAACGTATGTTGCCGCGTGGCCCGCTTGGTCGCCAGCAGCTTGGTAACCTGCGCGTCTACAAAGGTGAAAAACATCCGCATGAAGCGCAGACACCAACGGTGCTCGATGTTGCTGCAATGAATACTAAAAATGTGAGGGCTGTATAATGGTCGAAATTATTCAATCACTCGCTGACCTCAAGGCATCCAATGCACTTGCTGCCAATCAGCAGGCTGCACCCGTACACATCCAAAAACTGGATAAACAGGGTCGCGCCTATGCAACTGGCAAACGTAAAAATGCTATTGCCCGTGTCTGGATCAAGCCAGGATCTGGCAAGATCGTGGTAAACCACAGACCTGTAGAGGTGTATTTTGCACGTCCAGTTCTACGTTTAATTCTAAACCAGCCTTTGGCAAGTGCTGCGCGTGAAGGCCAATATGATATTATGGTCAACGTGTGCGGAGGTGGTCTATCCGGGCAAGCTGGTGCTGTACGCCATGGTGTTTCCAAGGCTTTGACATATTATGAGCCAGAGCTTCGTGGCACCCTGAAAAAAGGTGGATTTCTAACACGCGATAGCCGTGTTGTTGAGCGTAAAAAATATGGTCGTAAAAAAGCACGCAAGAGCTTCCAGTTCTCTAAGCGCTAGTTCTTTATTGCTCTTTTTGTTACTAAAGGCGATCTTCGGGTCGCCTTTAGTTTTTGGTTTAAAGTTGGATACCGTATATTCTTGACATAATGCTGCATCTAACTCACACAGGCTGTCGTCTTTGTGTGTTAACTCCTAGGCATTTTGCAAAAGCCGTTATAAAACACCTCTTGTAAATCCAGCTCTTTAATACCCAATACTGTAATCCTTTTTGATTTTGGTCTAAAATATGTCGGTTAAAGTTTTTATTGATGGCGAAGAAGGCACAACCGGGTTAGGCATTCGGGAGCGCCTGTCCGTATTGAAAAATGTTGAAGTTGTCAGCATTGTGCCGCAGTTTCGTAAAGACCCTGTTGTTAAAAAATCACTTTTATCCGAAGTTGATCTGGTTATTTTGTGTCTTCCAGATGCGGCTGCTAAAGAGACCGTTGCTATTGTTGACAGTCTTGGAGAAAAAGCTCCTAAAATCCTGGATGCGTCTACAGCGCACCGTATAGCGCCTGGTTGGGTCTATGGATTCCCAGAACTTCATGATGGGCAAATTGATGCAATCCGCGAGGCAAGGCGTGTTGCAAACCCAGGTTGCTATTCAACAGGTGCCATTGCACTTTTGCGCCCGCTTGTTGAAGCAAAGCTGCTACGATCTGATTATCCTGTAACCATCAATGCAGTTTCAGGCTATAGTGGTGGCGGTAAAGCCATGATTGCAGATTACGAAAATGGTAAAGCTCCAAGTTTTCAGCTCTATGGGCTTGATTTGAAGCACAAGCATATTCCAGAAATTATGGCTTACTCCAAAATTACACGGTTTCCCCTCTTTGTGCCCTCTGTTGGAAATTTTGCGCAGGGAATGCTTGTGAGTGTCCCTCTTCATCTCGACCAGCTAAACGGTAAGCCTGATGCAGTGACACTTGAAATGGTTCTGGCGGAGCATTATCGCAGCTGTCCAAGCATCAAGGTCGTGGACTATGAAAACAGCGGCAACCGTATTGAGCCTGAAAGCCTGAACAATACCAATCTCATGGAGCTCAGCATTTTTGCCAATGACCAGCGCAACCAGGCTGTTCTCGTTGCCAAACTGGATAATCTGGGCAAAGGAGCGTCTGGTGCAGCAGTCGTCAATATGCGGTTAATGCTTGGAATTTAATGATATTTCCCTAATTTACTCGCCATGATCCCACAACCTGCTTTTGCTCGCCCAAACCATCTATACCAAGGCGCATAATATCACCTTGCTTTAGAAAACGCTGTGGTTTTGAACTCATCCCAACTCCTGCTGGAGTGCCGGTCGTAATCACGTCTCCAGGCTCAAGCACCATAAAATGTGAAACATATGAGACAATATGAGCTATACTAAAAATCATGTTGGCAGTTGTGCCAGTCTGCATGCGCTCACCATTTAAATCGAGCCACATGTTCAGCCTCTGAACATTTTTAATTTCATCTTTTGTCACTAGCCAAGGGCCGAGCGGTCCAAAAGTTGGGCAGCCTTTACCTTTGGTCCAGGTACCACTGCGCTCAAGCTGATATTCCCGTTCAGAAATATCATTGCATAAAGTGTAGCCAGCAATATAGCTTAAAGCCTCCCTTTCTGAGATGTACGAGGCCCTAGTGCCAATAACTGCGGCTATTTCCACTTCCCAATCCGTTTTAAAGGAGCCTTTTGGCAATATGACTTCATCATTACAGCCAGTAATGCAGGATGGCGCTTTATTAAAAATAATAGGTTCTTTAGGAGGTAAAACATTTATTTCTTGAGCATGATCTGCGTAATTCAAGCCAATGGCAATAAAATTTCTTGTTCCTGAAATAGGTGAACCTAGACGGGGCTTTCCCCTTACAGCTGGTAATTTTTCAGTCTTAAGCCTGCTTAACCTGTCCAATACTTTTGGTGAAAGTGTAGCGCTATGAATGTCAGCAATGTGAGCGGAAAGATCGCGCAATTTACCTTGGGGATCTATGAGGCCAGGTTTTTCTTTGCCTAATTTACCGTAGCGCACGAGTTTCATAAATACACTATAGCCTTTTCAAATGATCATTTTTGTAATTTATAGACTAATTCTTTTCACGCAAATCTGTTTTGAGCAATGTTGATTCGTAAATTTCCTACAGATTTTATGTAATTCATTTTTTGGATTAGAAGCCTGTGCTATATCTGCAACTTACACTATTAAAGTGAACATTAACATGCTGTACCATTACAGGTATTAATTCACCTAGATGTCTCAAATCTTTTATTTTAATGTTTAAAATGCGGTTTCATGATCTAAAATGCAGATTTTCTATGCAAAATACATGCTGTGTCATTATTTATCAGCTATTCAACCAATTGCACATTTAATTTACGGATGTAAGATCAAATGAATCACGCAATGTGACATCCACGCAAAAAACTCATTGCTCGAAAATGCTGACATTACACATTGGGGGAATGCATATGTTACTCGTTCTAGGTTCAAAAAGTTCTAAAGTTAACCGTTCTCTTCTTATGTCTGTCGTCAGTTTGGCAGCTTTGATTGCCGGTTCAGCGAGTTCGATTGCAGGCAGCTTTGCACTTCGTGAGCAAGACACAGTCGCACAGGGCACTTCTTTTGCAGGTAGCGCAGCAGGGGCTGGCGGTATCTCATCCATGTACTGGAACCCGGCCGTTATTACGCAATCACCTGGTTATAATACACAATCCAATTTTTCAGGTATTTTTCCGCAGGCTAAAGTGACTAACACTGGCGGTCTTGGTGCGGGTGCACCGTTCAATCTTGGCAGCCCTGGAGATATTGGCCAAGCAGCTCTGCTACCCTCGAGTTCTGCGAGCTATCAGTTATCTGATAAAATTTTTCTTGGCATAACATCCAATACGCCTTTTGGACTGACAACAAAAACGCCTTTTGGCTCTGCATCCCAGACTTACGGCACATCGTCTAAGATTTTTTCAATGAACGTAACACCAACTTTTGCATACCGTTTTAATGATTTTATTTCTGTTGGTGCTGGGTTACAAGTTCAATATTTTAAAACTACCTTAAAGTCTGCAACTGGCCTTTCAGCCTTGTCGCCAAACGTTATTCTTAAAGGTAATGACACAACGATTGGGTATACTTTGGGTGTAACCCTTACTCCATTTAATGGTACAAATATTGGTATTGGTTACCGTTCTGGTCATGATAACACCTTGGAGGGCAGCTTTTCAACACCCGTATCTGCTGTCAAAATTAAAGCTGATGCCAATCTTCCAGGGGTGCTCAGCGTAGGACTAACCCAGGATATCAATAAACAGTGGCAAGCAATGGCAGGTTTTGAGTGGACAAACTGGGGACGGTTTTCACGGTTTCCTGTGACAAATGCAGCAAATGGCGCGCCACTCATTGTTGGTGCAAACCCTTTAGTGTTGGCATTTGACTATAAAGACAGCTACTATATGTCTTTGGGGGCTGCATATAAATATAATCCTGAATGGACATTCAGGGGCGGCATTGCCTATGAGGTTTCGCCTATAACAGACACAACTCGTGCGACACGATTACCTGACACAGATCGTTTCTGGGCAAGCCTTGGGGCGTCCTATAAGTTTAATGACAAATTTACATTTGACCTTTCATATTCCCATGCTTTTGGAGTTGGCGGTAAAAGAATTAATGTAGCGGCAGGCAACCCTGTGTTCTCTGCTCCGGTAACATATTTTGGCAAAGTTAATGCGAGCCTTGATATTGTATCTGTTGGCCTGCGTTACCATTTTGGTGAGACTGCAAAAAAAGAAGTGCCTCTTATCCGCAAGGGATAGAATGTTTATAATATGGTTTTTACAAAAGCTGGGATTTATCTCAGCTTTTTTTATTTTGCATAGCTCGTTCTTTTATTCACTCCAATCGTTCTTATTGACGAACGATATGCTATTTGCTAAAAATACTCAGTGATTAACCAAAGGAAATGGTCCATGTCTATTGAGACAGAAACTGGATTTGCAACACGCGCCATTCATGCTGGTTCTGTGCCAGATCCAACTACTGGAGCACGTGCAACGCCAATCTATCAAACAAATGGTTTTCAGTTTGACAGTGTTGAACATGGGGCTGAAATTTTTGCGCTTCGTAAGCAGGGCTTTGCTTATTCGCGAGCCTCTAACCCAACAAATGCCACTTTAGAGCGCCGCATTGCCTCTTTGGAAGGTGGCGAAACTGGTATAGCAGTAGCCTCTGGGCAGTCCGCGTGGCTGATTGTTATGCTTACATTACTTGCATCTGGCGACGAATATGTGGGTTCTAGGCTGCTTTTTGGTGGCTCTCTTGGCCTTATGAAGCGTCTTGAACAGCGTCTTAATATTATCTGTCGCTGGGCAATGCCGACCCCTGCCAGTATTCAAGCTGCGATTACGCCGCGTACAAAAGCTATTATTATAGAAACAGTGATAAACCCCACGGGTGAAGTGGTTGATTTACCCGCGATCGCTATGATTGCAAAAGCGCATAATATACCGCTGGTTGTGGACAACACGCTTGCCTCCCCTGCCCTGCTGCGCCCTATTGAGCATGGCGCAAATATCGTGATCCATTCTGCTTCCAAATTTACTATTGGCAATGGAACTGCGATTGGTGGCCTGGTTGTGGATGGTGGGAATTTTAACTTTAAAGATGATAAGCGCTATCCTCTCATTTCAGAATCTTGGGAGGAATATGACGGGATTGTACTAACAGAGGCTGTACCGAAAGCACCTTTTGCTGCTGCCTGCCGCCTTATGGGAATGAAAGAACTAGGCCCTAGCATGGCGCCGATTTTAGCATTCATGTTTTTAAACGGGCTAGAAACTTTGCCTTTGCGCATGGCAAAACATGTTGAAAATGCTGGCAAAGTGGCAGAATTTCTGGAGGCACATCCCAAGTTTACGCATGTGAGCTATCCATATCTCAAAAGTAGTCCCACACGCGATACAGCTTTGCGTATTTGCCCCAATGGTGCAGGTTGTATTTTCATGGCGACAATGAATGGCGGGCGTAAAGAGGTGAACACATTTATCTCCAAACTTAAAGTGTTTTCGCACCTGGTGAATATTGGAGAGAGTCGTTCGCTGGTGTCGCACCCTGCCAGTACAACGCATCGCACCTTGCCTTTGGAAGATCACAAGATATTTGGTATTACTGAAGGCACAATACGGTTTTCTGTTGGCTTGGAAGATGCAGAGGATTTGCTGAGGGATTTGAGTGAGGCTTTAGCTTAATATCAAGTTTTTTATCTTTCAACCCATGTAGACACAAGCACAGTCATGTATTGTTAAAGCATATTGCTCCAATTGCTTTAAATGGTAATGCTTTAGAACTCATGATGGATTATGCAAATTTCTTGAATGCATTTTAAGACACATTACTTTTTTAATTTCAGAAAAGTTCTTATGTCTAAAACAACATGACGGGAACTAGACCTCCTCATTTAAGTTTTTGTAATTGAGGAGCAACGTCATGACAAAAAAATCAGCTGAGCCACATGATACTGAATTTAAGCCAGGCGACAAAGTGGAATGGGATTCCAGCGGTGGGCATTCTGTTGGTACTGTAGTCAAAAAAGCTACTTCACCAACTAAAATTAAAACTCATAAGGTTGCAGCCTCTGAAACAAATCCTGAGCTTATTGTAAAGAGCAACAAAAATGGTGCAATAGCAGCTCATAAACCAACCGCGCTTAAAAGGGTAAAATGAGTATGGACAAGGCATCTGTCAATCTTATTCCTCCTGCTAGTGTTGCTGCAAATGCTCAATTGGGATTGGAATTGCGTGAAAAATTCAAGCGTGGGGGAACAGATGTAGGTGTAAGCAGAGCACAAGGGCTTGCAGCGCGCCGCAGTATAACGTTCGAAGATGCTGCACATATAGGGAGCTATTTTGCCCGTCATACTGTGGACAAGCAGGCAAAAAGTCATGACTGGGGTGATGTAACCAACCCGTCCGCAGGTTTTATTGCCTGGTTGCTATGGGGCGGGGATGAGGGAGAAAAATGGGTTAAAACGATCAAGGCTGATTTGGATAAAGCTTAATAGAACAAATATCAGTGCGCATAATTTTTGTTGGTAACGCACCATATTGCATAAGCAAAGATAAGTGCTGCCATTGATTGATGCAACAGGCCTGCCCATAGTGGTACATGGATCAAAAGCGTCATGATGCCTATTCCAGCTTGCAATATTATAAGACCCGCTAAGTGAATGGCATTACGACTAAATTTTGTACCTGGAGCGACGCGCCAAGCTTTCCATGCATGCCAAAGCGCGAAAATTAACAATATATATGCGCTTGTACGATGTACAAATTGCACCATCAGATGATTATCAAGAAAATTGCGCCACCATGGTTGTTCGAAAAACAGAGCTGAAGCTGGTGGAATAAATGCACCGTCCATTAAAGGCCAAGTATTGTATACCAGCCCAGCCTTATTGCCTGCAACCAGCGCGCCAAGCGCAACTTGTAGAAGGATAAGAGCGCATAAGAGGGTGAGAGTTTTATTATAGGGTTGCACTTCCTTCTCCCCTTGAGGGAGAAGGTGCCGTGTAGCGACGGATGAGGTGTAAGAGATGTTATCATAGGACTCCCTCATCCGACCTTGTCTATCGCCATGGTCACCTTCTCCCTCAAGGGGAGAAGGAAGAAGCGCAGACCCAGTTTCTCTGGCATACATCCACACCAAGCTTCCTAAAAACAGGAATGCGAGTGTAAGATGCACAGCAAGGCGAACAGGCGCAACGGCTACCATGCCTTCCTGCAAGCCAGAATAAACCATCAACCAGCCTGCAAAAGCCTGCGAGGCCAATAACAAACCTATACCCATAAAAGAGAGTAGTTTACGTCCTCGGACTACACCAGACGTTATAAGACCAAAAAAACCGACCACGTATACTAAACCTATAAAACGGCCCAGCTGTCTATGTCCCCACTCCCACCAGAATAATGGTTTGAATTCTTCCAAGCTTATGCCAATATTTTGCAGTTTATATTGTGGTATTTGCTTATAGCGCTCAAATTCTGAGGTCCAGGTCTCGACGCTCAAGGGAGGTATCATACCAGATACTGGCTTCCATTCCGTGATGGACAGTCCTGACCCTGTGAGACGTGTTGCTCCACCAATGCTTATCATAATCAGCACTAAAATAATAAGGGTACCTAACCAGAATCGTAGAGGACTGTTATGAGCCTTAACACTAGGTAGGCTATTAAATCGCATCATAATCTTAAATTTTTCTCTTGAACCATCAAACAACCTCTTTCATAACCCTATCAGGCACACCACGCAATTATCGCTTTGTCGCACAGAAAGTATATGCCTATGTCACGCTCATCACGCAGCTTTATTGGTACAATTGCCATGGTGTTTTTTGTGGTTTTTTATGCCATGGTTGTCATGCTGTTTTCGCCCCTGATTTTAAAGACAGCCAGTGATCATTTTCATCCAATTGTCTATCTTATTACACAGATTATCTATTATTTTGTTGCAGGGGTTGGCTGGGTGTTGCCTATTTTGCCTTTGATCAAGTGGATGAACAAACCAGCTTAATCTCACGGATCTACTAGCTATATCCAAGATATAAAATAAGTTTATAAAAAACCTAGTTCACATTCAGTTTTTGTCCGCGATTGAAAAACGCAAATGGTACACCTGAAAGTAGCGTATCCATATCACGGGTATTTTGAAATAAACCATTTATTGAAAGCCTGGGCAGAGCATGAAGATGATCAGCATGTTCGGCGAATATCATTCCAGGGCGGGTTGTTACAGCAGTTGCAAAACGAGCTGTTTTTGCAACTGTGAAATCGCGTTGTGCAGCGGATGTTTTATCGCCAACAGGGTAGGCAAAATGCAGGATATCCTTACCTGTTTCACGTGCAATAATTGCCTTTGAGCGCTCAATTTCATCCTTTGCAAAAGCAGGTTCATGTTTTGCCAGCATTGGATGGGTAAGTGTATGCGCACCGATGGTAGCAAGAGGTTCTTTTGCAAGAGCGCGGATACCATCCCAATTCAAGCATAACTGACGCGTTGAATTGAGTGGATCAAAACCTGCCTGTTTTGCAAGAGCTACAATGACTTTACGTAAAAAACATTCTGGTGAATTGCGCAAACGCCAGTATATTGCTTTAAAAGCTGTTGTTTTTTTGTAATCATTCTGGATGTTGTAGTCAAATTTTATGCCATCCATTTCAAGTGAAATAAAGTCCATTTTCTGAATTGCAAATTCAAGATCAAGCCACCAAAGCGGGGCTGTGCCATCTGCAAAGCCAGTGGTAATATAGGCTGTGAACGCAGCCTGATGTTTTTTAAAAACCGGTAAGGCGTGCTGAACCAAATCAGCATAGCCATCATCCAATGTAATTGCTACAAAAGGGCTGGCAGGTTTGGGATGGCAGATACGCTCTGGAACTTCGTCCATACTGATGATTTCAAAACCACGCGCACGTACTAATGCAAGAAGCTCATCAAGAAACTCTGGTGTTATTTCAAGAAGGCGATTGGGAACAAAGTTTTGAGCTGTGAAAGGTCTTACATGATGAAGCATAAGAATTGCCCCAAGACCCTGGGTATGGCTAGATAAAAGCCTGTCCAGCCGCAACAACCTCACAGCATTTAAACCAAAACTAAACATAAGATGTTTCATAATTATACCTGGCATTTATATGATTGATTATTAGTTGCCTAAAACGACTCTTTAATTAAATTAAACGATAAAGTTTCCATGCATACTCCTAAAACATTGTTATTGAATGTTCGTATTTTAAATGATGCACGAGAAGCACATGAAATATGGGCGAGCTTTTCTGAAAATTCTGCAAAAACAGTTTATCAAACGCCAGAATTTTTGAATTCCTGGCTAGAAACAGTTGGGCACTCAGATAATATAAATCCACTTTTTATTTTTATGGAAGATGTGAAGGGTGGGAAGTTATTTTTACCATTAGGCATTAAAAAAAACGGTGTCATAAAGACAGCTCAGTTTTTAGGCGGCAAACATGCAAATTTCAACATACCTATTTTTAATGACAGTGCGCTAAACTGGGATGGTGCACAAATCAAAGCTGCATTGGTCAAAGCTGGGAAACTTGCAAATATTGATGTCTTCAGCTTTAAAAATCAGCCTCTTAGCTGGCAGGGTACTGACAATCCTTTTGCAAAACTGCAATCACAACCAAGTCCCAGTTTTGGCTATGGCCTTGGTTTGCTAAAGGATCCAGATATATTGATTTCTACACGTCTTTCCAAAGAAGGGCGTAAAAAGTTGAGGCATAAGGAAAAAAGTATTTCTAAACTTGGAAATATCCAGTTCCTGGAAGCCTTGAATAGTGAACAGTATCAAAAAATGCTCAATGCCTATTTTGATCAAAAATCGCTTAGTTTTAACAGCAAAAACTTAAGTAACCCGTTTGAAGACCAATACGTACAAAATTGGCTCAAGAATGCTAAATTTCTACGTTTATATGCGATTGAACTAAATGGTGAGTATTTGTCCATTTGGGGCGTTGGGCATAAAAATGGACATGTATCAGGCATGTTTACATCCTATGATATTAAAAATGAGGCTGCTCGCTCATCACCAGGTGAAGTCCTTCTGGTTTGGATTATTCGCAAACTGTGTTTCGAAGGCTATCATTCGATTGATTTTGGTGTTGGGGAGGCACGCTATAAAGACATCTGGTGCGATACTAGGATTGAACTTTTTGATACATATCTAAGCACAGGTTTGACCGGTTTTGGCCCTGCTGTTTTTATGAAGCTGAAAGGAAGAGTAAAGCGCTTTGTAAAACAGTCAAGTTTTGCCTCTAGAATATTTAACCGCGCTAAATCTACATTAAGGTTTCGGTAAACTCTAAATTATCATGGGGCACAATTCTCAAAAATGTTGCCGTTTTTGCGCCTGCCTCTATCATTTCATTGAAAATATTCGATTTTTTTTCAATTTTAAATTCTTCTTGTACAGCAATAACTGCAATATGCGCATACTGCGCCAGAACTTTTTCAACTCCTCCTAAAACACCACAATCCAGTATTACATAATCGTAGGTTTGTTGCAGTACATTAACCAGCTCTGTTAAATCAGAATCCATAGTCTCTGTTATGCTGTTAAATCCAAGTGGCATGATGTGCGCACGCGATCCTGTATCTTTATAAATTGCATCTCCAATGGTTATTTCCCCTGCAAAAGCATCTGTTAGACCATCTGGTTCAAATGTATCCACAAATTGATCCAGGCCTGGATGCTGCTGATTTAAATCCACTAAAATTGTGCGTGCCTGCTCAGAAAGTTCCCTTGCAAGTGTGACTGACGCTGTTGTTAAACCAAGATATGGTGCACTTGCGATCATTAAAATAGTCATAGCGCTTTCGTTTGTGTCAAACTCTTTACAACTCTGAATTAAGGTCTGAACTGTGACTGCATTATTTTTTTCTATTTTAACTAGAGGCTCTGGAGTTTTTGGTATTGTTTGCAAGAATGCCTTGCTGTCAATTTGACGAGGGCTTTCATTAAAAAGCAGTTTTGTTTTTTCTACTGTAAAAGGCTCAAGTGGCTCATCAAAATTATCAGGTTGCAGGGATTCAGTATCCAATTTTGTACTTAATATTTTTTCATTTAAAGTACTTGAGGATGCACTAGCGAGCTTTTGCTCAACCTCATGAAGTGCAGTGACTGCGCTATCTAACGTAGGTTTTGCAAACACATCCTGTTCATGTAACTCTGCTGGGGCAGTTTCAATATAATTCTGCGCCTCTGCGGGCTGATTTTTCACAGTCGTTTTAAGAAGTTGCCCCGCAATAACAAATACAGTTGAAAGAAAAAGCGCCCCAAAAGTTGAAAGGGCTATAATTGGTAGAACTTTTGGAAATGAAGGCGTTGAGGGCGGCAGTGCGATCATCACAATGCGAGCATCCGCCGTTGTTGGATTGCGTACATCTCTGGCTGCTGCCTCATTGGCTTTTGAACTGTAATTGTCAAATTGATCGCGTAAAGATTTGGCTTCGCGCTCAAGGGCTTTTAGCTGAACATCATCGCCATTTGCCTGAGCCGACAGTTTTTTCTGCTCCTCAATATCAGCCAAAATTCCTGCAACTCGTGCAGATGCAGCACGTGCATCATTTTCTAATGATCGGGCGGTACGTTCTGCAGCTGAACGGATTTGACCTTCCAGATCTGAAATTTGCGCATTTAATTCTTTAAGTCTTGGATGCTGCGCAAGGTAAATCCGTTCTTCTGAAGCAAGCAGCGCACGAAGGTTTGAACGATTTTCGCTTAGCCTTCGAATTAGATCGTCTTTCAAAACTTCAGAAAAATCAAAGATACGATTTGTCTGTAAAGCCTGACGAATCATTTTTGCGCGGCTCTGCTGATCCGAAGACGTTGAGCGAGCGCTGGACAACTGTGTATTTAATTCTGACAGCTGCTGATTTGCAATGGTGTTGTTGTTTGTGCCCAAAAAGAGGTTGCTTTTAGTGCGGAAAGCTTCAACTTTTGCGTCCGCGTCAATTACTTTCTGGCGTAGAGGTTCGATGTTGTCTACCAGCCAGGCAGAGCCATTCTGCATGGTTTGTTTTTTGGCAAGTGTCTGCTGTTCCAGGTACTGCTCAGCTACTGAATTGGCAATTTTTGCTGCTAGTTTTGGATCCTGAGATGTGGCTTCTATACTTAGAACACGAGACTTTCCAATGGCAAAAACGTTAACCTTGTTTGTATACGTATCCAATACTCTGTCTTCTGGAGATATAATTGTTGGGTCTCTTACCAGCCCTAGCATAATTGGCAGGCGCATGTAAAAAGGCACGCCTTTTAAAACGGAATCAAATTCTGGTGTAGTGCCAAGATTCAACTTTTTAATAACAGCACGCGATACAGATTGAGATTGGGCAAGTTGAACCTGTGAAAGCACGTCTTCAGGATCAATTAATGTGCTTCCTGCGCGCATGTCCTTTTCAGGCCGCGCAAAATAATTATCCTGATTTTCCAGTAAAAGCCGTGCTTCAGATGTAAATTTTGGTGAAACCATATTTACAAAAGCAAGAGATGCTAGAAAACTGAGCAGTGTTGCACCAAATATCAGCTTACGTCTGCGTCGCAGTGTATTTAAAATTATACGAAGATCTATATCTTCACTGGCTGAGCCTGAAGCTATTTTATTCGTCATTTAGTTCACGTCCTGCATGCGTTGGGCTTTTTGTTTGACCAGTTCCATAAGTATATTTTAGTTAACTTATCGCTCATTATGGTTGCCAGTCAGTTAATTAATGAAAAAAATACAAATTTGGCGACAGTTTATTAACCATAAAGCAGTTTAATAGAAAAAATTTATGTAACTGGTGCGTTCACATGCTGCTTTCAGGTTTTTTTGTCAAATTACGTTTCTCAAAATTTATTCACTCTATGACTCTGGCTGTTATGGTAGGGCTTAATGGCTGCGCAACGCCTTATCTCAATACGCAAGTCTTCGAAGCTAGTATGAATGATGCCTACACACTCTCTTCTGGTGATCGCCTCAGAATTATAGTTTTTGGGCAGGATTCCCTATCAAACGCTTATGTTGTTGATGGATCTGGCCAAATTTCTGTGCCTTTGATAGGTTTAGTGGAGTGTCGCGCACTTACAACTGCACAGCTTGAAATGCAGATTGCGCGTCGTCTGCGCAATGGATTTTTGCGTGAGCCACGTGTTTCTGTTGAAGTTGAACAGTATCGTCCGTTTTTTATATTGGGTGAAGTTAACCAATCTGGGCAATATCCTTATGTTAACGGAGCTACAATTCAAACAGCCGTTGCCATAGCTGGTGGTTTTGGGGCCCGTGGCGCTCGTTCATATGCAGAGGTTACCCGAAATATTAATGGTTTGCCAAAAACGGCAGCCGTCCCGATTACTTTCCCTTTACGTCCTGGTGATACAGTGACGATCAAGGAGAGATATTTCTAGAATTTATCTCCTTTGCTGGGAGCTTAATTCTTTAAAATGAAAATATTACATGTTTTTCGCGCCCCTGTTGGTGGGCTATTCAGGCATATTGTTGATTTGGCAACACTGCAGGCCCAAGCTGGGCATGAAGTTGGCCTTATTGCCGATTTAACTACAGGTGGAGCACAGGCTGATGCACGTCTTGCCAAGCTTTTACCCTTCATGCAGCTTGGAATTTACAGGCTGCCCATGCAGCGCAATCCAAATGGTCGCGACTTCCTTGCCCAATTGCGGATCAACCGAATTATTGCTGAATCAGGCGCAGAAATTGTTCATGGTCACGGATCCAAGGGTGGACTTTTTGCCCGTCTACCAGGCCTTGTCAGCGGTAAAGGACCGTTACGTGTTTATACACCACATGGAGGAAGCCTGAATTATCATCCAGGCACAGCGGCTCACAGCTTTTACATGCAAATCGAAAAACTGCTTGAACGAGGGACTGATCTGCTACTTTTTGAAAGCAAATTTGTTGCAGAACGTTATTTCGAATACGTGTGCAAATCCAAAAAACCTTATCAGGTATTTTTCAATGGTTTATTACCAGTAGAGCTAACGCCCATACAGCATGATGAAGATGCAGCTGATTTTATGTTTATTGGAGAGCTAAGGTCCGTAAAAGGGATTAATATTTTAATTGAATCGGTGGCAAAACTTACATCTCAACTTCAACAGAAAATTACACTTAATATTTACGGAACAGGACCAGATGAAGACATGCTCAAAACGCTCGTAGAAAAGCACAAGCTGTCCAAAACCATTCATTTCTTAGGTCAAGCTTCAGCCAGATCAGCTTTTCAAAGCGGTAAGGTTATGTTGATGGGATCAACTTTTGAGTCCATGCCCTATGTTGTGCTAGAAGCAGCTGGATGCGCACAGCCCATTATTTCTACGAACGTAGGTGGAATACCTGAAATATTTGGATCAGAATCTGGTTCTCTTGTACAGCCTGGCAGTGTAAAAGAAATGAGTGAGGCTATGTTGGATGCTATAATTCATCCTCATGTTCTAGCTGCACAGGCACAACGACTACGCACACGTATTGCAAATGATTTTTCTGCACAGCGCATGGCAAGCACAATAGAATCTGCCTATTTACATGCTATGCACTGCAAAAGTTATACTGTAGTTGCAGCTTAAATGTTAAGCTTTTTTGCTTTTTATGAGCTGATCCGTAATAATCGCAACAATAGAGCTATGTTCTCTTTTCATTGCAGCTATAGCCATCTGCCTTGCCTCTGTATCAGATGAGGCTTTAGGCATAAGTGTTATTTTATCATTAGCATCTTTCATGTAAAAGATGCCATTTTTTGTAATTCCAACAAGGACCTGGTGAATCTGCCCATCTTTTTTGAACCCAGCATAACTAAGAAAAGTGTCTTTGCCTACTTTGATAAATGTTCTGCCCTTGATTACTGGAGCAGGCGTATCAGTAATTCTTTTTTGAGAAACAACATAAATTGAGCTTTTAGGATCGGCAATCATCATCTTGATTTTAGCTACATCACCTTCTTTTTGAGATATGTAAATCAGCCTTCCGTTAGGCAAGGTAACTGCGGTACTTCCTTTGTTTGGACCTTCAAAAACTTCAGCTACAACAGCGTATCTTTTTTCAGATTTGTCATAAATCTTGCGCTCGTTTATTACCTTGTTACCATCCATATCGGCAGTGTGGACTACAAATTGAGTATTCTTAGGTTTGACAGTCTGTGAATTAGAACCAGGTGTTTTTAATTTTAAGATCGTATCTGACATAAGAATAGATGATTTATCAATTTTAATTGTAGGTGCATTTGAGTTATATATGCTTACTGGAGCACCACCCAGTTTTAGATCTCCCGTGTCATACCCCTTTTATTGTTGGTTTTAGTTTTTTTACAATACCATGCGTTTTATCGCTGTACAACTCTACAAGTTCATAAATTTTAACATACTTAATGCGTGTTTTGTTAAGGTTAAAACTACACTTTCATTTTTGCTCATTACTTATGTGAATTACTTTTAAAATATTATTTTTTATTAATGATAATTTTTGTAATACATTTAAATACTTTCTTAAGGTAATTTTAATCTCTACTTAATTTGTATAGATGAAAATATCTAAATATGAATACAATCAAAACTGTGCTATCTGTTTTAAAATAAATTTGTTTTTTTATAAAAAAAATGCTATTCTCAAAAAAAAGAAGAGCAAACAACAATGAATGATAAATTAATAAAAAAAACGATTCCAAATTCCAGTTCTCTTGAAAATAAACCTGGTACATCAAACAGCTTTAATAACAGCATTACTGGCCTTGGTAACAAGAAAATGCTTTCATCAAATGTCTGCTACGCAGATGGCAGTAACATAGGTGGTCTAATCACAGGCTTATCACAAAAAATACCTTACACCTGCCCTCAACCAGGGTTTAAAAGTCCCTCATCAGTTCTATTTACGAAAAATATAGAAACCTATAAAAAAGGCATGCAGCAACTTTTTGGTGAAGAGAAAATTTTCCTGACAAAGGCGGATGGAAGTAAAACAGAGGTTCATTACGGCAGCGCTATGCCGAATAAATTAGGTAAAGCGGGACAATACGCGATGGGAATATTGACCAGTGCGTCGGCAGGCACCGAGGGTTATAAAGCCATTGAATGCCTGAACAATAATGATTACGAGGGGTTCAGGTCTCATAGCCTGAAAGCACTTGCAAGTGCGGGCCTGTCGTTTTTAAGTTTGCGTGCCGCCACAGCAAAGAAACCTGTTGGTTCTCCAGCGCAGACCAAAAATCTACCGGCAGACGTCCAGCCCAGCAGCCAGGTTATAACAGCTAGGGGCATATACTCAAATACAACAGAATATATGGTAAAAGTGTCTTTGCCAAAAATGATACCTCCCCATCTGGTAAAGGCTTATGAAAAAGCTGTCGCTGAACCGAGCGGTATTAGCAACCATGAATTAAGGGTATTCAATGAATATGTCAAAGCTGCAAACGACCAGATTTTCTATGATTTTAAAATTCAATCAGTCAATAAAAGTGTAAAGCAATTCAATACGGTTCTAGTTGAAAAAACACTTATAGAATTTGATGCACTTAAACGTGCCTATAATCTGACAAAAGGCAAATTTTTCAACGAAGAGCCAATTTTTGGCAGTTTTTATGAATATGCACAAAATAATAAGCTTGCCATAGATAATAAGACATTATCTAGATTTATGTCCTATCTGCAAAAAAACTAAGCTAGATTTCAAAATAGTGAATTCAGAGAGTACTGGAAAAACAATAAGACTAACAGGCCAAAATAGCACATAAACCATACATCCCTAATCCTTCGCCTTGATCTTGGCTTTTAATGCCGCTACGTTTTTCCTGGAATATAGGGGAATCAAAAAATGGCTGGATCGTGTACACAGGGCGTCGATACGGGTTTCGTAGCCTTGGGCTATGGTAAAGTTGCGGTGCTTGGTGTTGTACAGGGCATAACAGAGCTTTTACCTATCTCTTCTACCGCACATATGCGTATTGTGCCCTCGCTCCTTGGATGGCAGGATCCTGGTTCTGCTTTTTCTGCTGCCATGCAGCTTGCAGCTCTTGCTGCTGTCATCAGCTACTTTTGGAAAGATGTGCGCTGGTTGAGCTTTGGCTCCATTGCGGCCTTGCAACGCCGTGATTTTTCTGACCGTGCCTTTCGCTTTGTGTTTGGAATTATTGTTGCCACCATTCCTATAGGTATCTGCGGATTACTCCTCTCAAAACTTTTAAATACATGTGGTACACCTTTGCGCAGCCTTTGGGTAATTGGCGCATCCTGTATTATTATGGCCGTTTTGCTGGCAATTGCAGAGCTGTATGCCAAACATGAACGTACAACTGAGCGTGTCTCCATCACAGACTTTTTGATTGTTGGCATAGCACAGGTTGGTGCACTCATTCCCGGCATTTCCCGCTCAGGCTCTACACTTACAGCTGGTCTGTTTCTAGGGTTTAAACGTGAGGAAGCCGCACGTTTCTCCTTTCTTATTGGTTTGCCAGCAATTGCACTTGCAGGTTTAAAGGAAATGTACATCCTCTATGCAGCTGGACTTGATCTGCATGGCTGGTCTGTCCTCCTGTTCGGGCTGTTTATTGCAAGCATATCAGCATTTTTTGCCATATGGGGACTGTTCAAATACTTGGAGCGTTTTTCTTCCTGGCCATTTGTAATTTATCGTGGACTGCTTGGAATTGCACTTTTACTGAGCGTTTCCATGGGTTGGCTTGTTTAAAACGAATGTCCCTAGACTTTCGCTGGCAAGGCCTTTGGCTTTTGCAAGATTGGCACCATAAGTAAAATCGCGGAAAATAGCACAGTAAGTAATAAAAAATATTGCTTACTGCAATATCTGTTGCTCCACATTGCATAATTGCACTTACTTTTTCAAAGCTTACATTTTTTTAAAAATGAATGCGCTGGGCACTTACAAATGTATCATTAAAAAAATTTAGAACTTTAAGTGTTTTCTTTTTTTTGCTTTTAAAATTGACCAGTGCATAAGCTGCAAATGATTAAGCGACAAGAGATTGCCCCCGCGCTTCATTTCCGCTAACAAGCGTTAGGCAAATCAAATTTTGAACAAATTTAAGTAGGTAAGAGGCATAATGGCATCGGCAGCTGAACAGCTCGCAGCAAATATCAATTTTAGTGCACTTGGCAAAGCTGAGGAACTTAAAAAACGCATCTGGTTTACACTTGGAGCGCTCATTGTGGTGCGCCTTGGTACATATATTCCCCTGCCTGGCATTAATCCGGCGGAGTATGCCAAGATTTTTGGAAAGCTCTCTCAAGGGTTCCTGGGAATATTCCAGATGTTTTCTGGTGGTGCCATGGGGCGCCACGCAATTTTTTCACTGAATATTATGCCCTATATTTCAGCGTCAATTATTATACAGCTCATGACAACTGTCATTCCTTCTCTCGAGTCTTTAAAAAAAGATGGGGATGCAGGTCGCCGTATCATAAATCAATACACGCGTTATCTTACTGTAGTACTTGCACTTTTTCAATCATATGGAATTTCATATGGTTTACAGTCTCAAGGAGCAGCACTTGATAATGGTCCATTTTTCCTCATATCCAGTGTTATCACACTCACAGGTGGCACATTGTTTTTGATGTGGTTGGGAGAGCAGATTACAAGCCGTGGGGTTGGTAATGGTACATCACTCATTATTTTTGCTGGTATCGTTGCTGAGCTTCCTGCAGTTATTATTGGCCTGCTTGAACAAGGGCGCGTTGACAGCACCAAAGCTCTACTGGTGCCACTATTTTTAATTGGTGCAGTTGGCCTTGTTGCTTTTATAGTATTCATGGAGCGTGCGCAGCGCCGTATTTTGATTAATTATCCAAAACGCCAGGTTGGCAATCGTGTTAGTCAAGCGCAATCATCATTTTTACCGCTAAAACTTAACACGGCTGGTGTCATTCCGCCAATTTTCGCATCTTCACTTTTACTGCTGCCTACAACATTCACAGGGTTTGCCAGTCAGAATGGTGGGCCAGAATGGTTGCAGAATATAAACTTCTACCTTGGGCATGGACGTCCGCTTTTCATGCTTTTATATGCAGCACTGATTATTTTCTTTGCATTTTTTTACACGGCTATCGTATTAAACCCGCAAGAAACAGCAGATAACCTTAAAAAACAGGGTGGCTTTATTCCTGGTATTCGACCAGGTGAACGGACATCTGAGTTTATTGATAAAATTTTGACCCGAGTTACCGTACTTGGTGCGCTTTACATTACGTTTGTTTGTCTTGTGCCAGAATTTGCATCCAATTTTGGATCATCGCTCGCCTTTGGTGGAACTTCAATATTGATTATAGTGAGCGTGACTATGGATACCGTGGCGCAGGTGCATGGGTATCTTATGGCGCATCAATATCAAGGGCTTGTTAAAAAAGCCAAGCTCAAGGGAAGCAGGCGTTAATGAGACTGATTTTACTGGGGCCACCTGGAGCTGGAAAAGGCACTCAGGCGCAGCGGCTATGTGACATTTATGGTATAATCCAGCTTTCGACTGGCGACATGCTGCGTGCTGCAGTGAGTGCTGGTACAGATATTGGGCTAAAGGCAAAAGGCCTTATGGAAGCTGGAGAATTAGTGCCTGACACTCTTGTTATTCAGATTGTGGATGAGCGTACCAATCAGCCAGATGCACAAAAAGGCTTCATCCTTGATGGATTTCCACGTACTGTAGCGCAAGCGGAAGCACTGGATGTCATGTTGCTTGCTAAAAAGCTAAAACTCAATGCGGTCATTGAACTTAAAGTTGATGAGACAAAGTTGATTGATCGTATTATTAAACGTGCAAGCGATGCAAAAGCAGCTGGCCATCCCGTACGAAAGGATGATGATGCCGATGTGTTTAAAACCAGGCTGTTAGCCTACCATCAGCAGACTGCACCCCTTAGCGCATATTATGCAGGCAAAGGCTCTTTGAAAACTGTGGACGGCATGGAAAGCGTTGATGATGTCACAGCTGCTCTTAAAGAAATTTTGGGTTAATACAGCTTTTTAAACTTGTATATCAGTTAAAACATAGCCATTTAGCCAAATCTTCAACTTATAATATAGTAATCGTAAAATGTGATTATTCAAATGCCTATGGCCATTTTTTACACTATTTTTCAGCTTTAAAGACACATTTTGTTGGCAAGAGCTATTTTATTGAAATTAATACTTACAGATAGGCTTTACATATATTTTGCGCTTATGGTTTAGCCTAGTTGCACCTCATCAGCTGTCATAAAAGGCTTTTGTGCCTCTTATCCTTTGTAAGGCAGACACATAAAATAATTATGTCGAACACTGCTGCGCCATACTATCTATTCTTCGTAACCAATACTTACCATTAGCAGTAAAGTGTTAAAACTAAAAATTATCAGCCTTAACCCTTGTTAACCATGTATTTTAACGTGGCTGTAACTGCATTTCCCTTAACCTTAACGCATGTGGTTTTGATGTCACTTGTAACTCAAGAAGCCCGTAAAATGGCCGAAAGTGATCACAATTCCTAAGTGTAAGCGTTTGAGTAGTAGGGTATGCGTATGAACACGGTTAATGAAGCAACGCTGTGCAAAGCCAAAACAGCTAGAGGACTTTTTTCCAAGCTCCTAACCATAGGTCTTAGCGCTGCGTTTCTTGCGGGGACAATAGAACCTGCCGATGCACGGCAACGCTACAAAAGGCATAGCCGCAGCTATCACAAAGTCAGGCACTATACAGGTAGCTACAATCCGCCTCATGCCAATATAGTATATGATGTGAATTCTGGCAAAACGCTTACCTCAACCAATGCAGATGCACCGCGCGAGCCTGCCTCGATTACCAAAGTCATGACGCTTTACATGCTGTTTGAACAGTTGGAAAAAGGCCGTATGAGACTTGATACAAGCCTTCGCATATCGGCCCATGCTGCAAATATGCCACCATCAAAACTTGGACTTCGCGCCGGTTCTACCATAGAGGTGGAAGATGCAATCAAAGCGCTCGTGACGCGCTCTGCAAATGATGTGGCCTCTGCAATTGGTGAAAATATTGCAGGTTCTGAGGATGCTTTTGCAGCAATGATGACCCGAAAGGCACGCGCAATTGGTATGAGCCATACAACATTCCGTAATGCATCGGGATTGCCAAAGCCACAGAATATTACGACTGCACGCGATCTTGTGACTCTGGGTCGCTCCATACAAGATCGTTTTCCTGAGTATTACAAATATTTTTCTACCCGCTCTTTTGAGTATAATGGACAGATTATTGGCAACCATAACCGTCTTCTTGGTCGTATTGAAGGTGTAGATGGCATTAAAACTGGGTTTACCCGCGCTTCTGGCTTTAATTTGCTCACCTCGGCCAAGCTTGACGGTCGCCATGTTATTGCAGTTGTGCTTGGGGGGCGATCTGGGCGTATTCGCGATGCCCAGATGGCATCACTTTTGAACAGCCACATGGATAGTGCAGCTGCTGGCGGACGTAAAACTGTGCAGGTTGCTGAAGCTGAAATTGACATGGACGATACAGTTAGTGGTGAACCAGAATACAAAAAACCAGTGACCGTGACCAGGCCAAAACCTGCTGTAATCGCTGAAGTTGCAAAAATACAGCAAACCGTGAATGTAAGCAGCGCAAAAGCCTCCAATGTTTCTGGTTCATCTCCTGTTCGGATGGCAGCGGCACAAACAATTTCCACAACACCGTCTGGTCCGCTGCTTCGCTGGAATGCAGGTGCCAAGCCATTATCTCAAGCTGACATTCGTGTTGGGCAGCCAACTGATCCAAATGTCAGAAAAGCAATGGGTCTACGCGCAGCTGCTGTTGAACAAGCAGACCCTGTGACAACCGCAACGGTTCCTGTAAAACCAGTAAAAACTGAGCTCATACAAGTTGTCTCAAAAGCTGAACCTGCGCGTTCAGGATGGATCATACAGGTTGCAGCAACAGATAATGAGACAAAAGCTCTTGCCATACTTGCTGCTGCAAAGTCAAAGAACAAGGTTTTGGCAAGTGCTGAGAGCTTTACTGAGCAAGTGCACAAGGGCAATGCCACTCTATATCGCGCACGTTTTGGAGGATTTGAAAGTGAATCAGCAGAAAACGCCTGCAAGTCTTTGAAAAAAACAGGATATTCCTGCTTTGTGCAACGCATATAAATATTTATAACAAACCCTGGAGCTCTAAACATGGCTGGAAAGCAACAAATCCCTGGCAAGATTAAGTTTGATGGCCATGTCAGAAGATCCCCCTTGGTCAGGATGGGTTTTCTTCATAGCGCGCCGATAGGCGATAGTTATAGCTTCTCTCGACTGGCCAGGCTCAAGGCCAAGGATTTGATAGGCCTGCTCTTTGGTCATTATAGTGCTGCCAGTATCCGGATACGCAGTCCTCGCGTTACTGTCACTTTGCAGGTGCTCAGCCCAAAAAGCAAACGGCCTGTAAATACGGTTTTTAAGTAGAGACCTGATTTTTTTCGATGCAAGCAATCCCGCTGAAAGAACAGCAACTACTGTAATCAGACTGAATGCGCCCCGTGAAGCAAGCAAAAGAATAATGATACCTGGAACAACCCATGGCAATTTTTTTAGAGTGAGTCTTAAAAATTTTTGAAAATTTCCGTAGCCAACGCGCCCTACAAGAACAATAAATGCACATATAAGCAATAAAATAACTAGAGTAACAGGATTCATTTTAGCCCACAAAAATGCTAATGTTTTATTTTCAAATTTAACACATAAAGATAGTGATTGACGAATCAAACTGAAGACTATCTGTTCTATTTACGTTCTGTATTTTAGATATGAGTGTTCCATTGTCAATTTTAATATTAAAATCAATTTCAGATTTAAGAAAACACGTTTCTGCTGTAAGACAGCCTTTACACAAGGTTGCTCTTGTTCCAACCATGGGCGCTCTTCATGCTGGACATATTGAGCTTGTCAAGCAGGGGCTGACACTTGGTGCACACGTCATTGTTTCCATATTCATCAACCCACTCCAGTTTGCAGCAGGTGAAGATTTATCAAAATATCCACGCACGTTTAATGCCGATCAGGCAAAGCTAATTGATGCTGGCGCCCATGCAATATATTTTCCCGATGTTAATGAAATGTATCCTCCTGGTTTTGATGTAACAATATTGCCAGGTAGCGTTGCGCGGGTTGGGCTAGAGGATGCATGCAGGCCGACGCATTTCCAAGGTGTTACAACTATTGTTGCCAAGCTTTTTATGCAGTCTGGGGCAGATTATGCTGTGTTTGGCAAAAAGGATTTCCAGCAGTTACAGGTTGTAACGCACATGGCACGTGACCTTAACATGCCTATTGAAATCATCCCTGTTACTACATTGCGTGAAAAAGATGGCTTGGCTATGTCATCGCGTAATATATACCTCAATTCTGAAGAAAGAGCCAAAGCGTCACTGCTTTATCAGACACTTAGTCATGCCGCGCAGTCTATTAGACAGGGTCAGCCAGTTGAGTCTGTTTTGAAATATGCAGTAAAGAATTTAAGTGATTACGGCTTTGAAGTTGGCTATTTTGAAGTTCGTAACGCAAATACACTGGAAAAACCAATTGACAAAAATGAAAGGCCGATCAGACTTTTAGCTGCAGTTAAGATTGGAACGACTAGGCTCATTGATAATATAGGCATATAACTCAACACCAATGCTTGAAAACTGGAAATATCATGACAGATAAATCAGGTGAAAAAGAATTTGCTGTTACTTCCGATGGTTTTGATACTGTTGACAGCTCAAAACGCACAAAAGCAATTTTAGTTGGGTCAGCCGGTAACCTAATTGAATGGTATGATGTTTACGCCTATTCTGCTTTTTCTTTATATTTTGCCGATTCATTTTTGCCAAAGGCTGATCCAGTTGTACAGCAGCTGAACTCTGCCCTTATCTTTGCTTTTGCATTTTTGATGAGGCCACTGGGGGGATTCGTGTTTGGCTATTTTGCTGACAAATTCGGACGTCGACAGTCCCTTCTTTGGTCAGTTCTTTTAATGTGCTTTGGTTCTTTTATGATTGCTGTGGCACCAACCTATGAATCCATTGGTATATGGGCAACAGTCATCCTCATTGTTGCCCGCCTTCTTCAAGGGCTGAGCCAGGGAGGAGAGTATGGCACAAGCACAACTTACCTATCAGAGGTTTCGCATCCAAACAGACGTGGATTTTACTCTGGTGTTTGGTATATGGCACTTATTGGGGGACAATTATGCGCAATTCTTGTGCTTTTCATGTTGCAAAAAGTATTTTTAACCCCCGAACAGCTAAAGCAATGGGGCTGGAGAATACCATTTGCTATTGGGGCGTTGCTTGCCCTTTATGCCCTTTACATGCGGCGTGACATGCACGAAACTGATCATTTTAAAGTCGCACAAAAACAGGTGAAAAAAGCCGGAGAAAGTTCTTTAAAAATCCTTTTGCAGCATTGGCCGCAACTTTTGCTGGTTGTTGGAATAACAATCGGCGGGACGTCAGCTTTTTACACCTACACAACCTACATGCAAAAATTTCTGAAGCTTTCCGTAAAACTCAGCGATGAGCAAACTACCTTAGTAACTGCAGGCTACCTGCTTTTTGCAATCATGCTACAGCCCATATATGGTGCCATATCAGACAAGGTGGGACGTAAAGCCATGCTGGTAACTTTTGGCGTATTTGGGACAGCGTTAACATATCCGCTTCTAATAACGCTTCAAAGTACGACAAGTCCTTTTATTGCCTTCCTGCTCATCTGTGGTGCTTGGCTTATAGTGAGTGGCTACACATCCATAGCCGCTGTTGTTAAAACTGAGCTTTTTCCTACACGCATACGGGCATTGGGTGTTGGTGTGCCGTATGCACTTACCGTTTCAATTTTCGGGGGTACAACAGATTCTGTTGCTCTTTATTTTAAGAGTATAAATCATGAAAACTGGTTTTTCTTGTATGCAACTGCGTTAATTTTAATTTCTTTAATTGTCTACCTAAACATCAAAGATCCAAAAAAACATTCGAGAATGGAAGAACATATTTAAATGGAAGAGTTCAACAGACGCCAGTTTGTTAAAAAAACCCTTGCAGTTGGAGGTGCTACAAGCCTTGCCACTTTTGCATTTCAAGCTTTGCCCGTTCATTCAGCAGAGACTGAAGCCCATGGCCTTTCTGCTTTTGGCGATCTGGAATTACCAGCAGATTTTCCGCACTTTTCTTATGTGAATCCTGATGCACCAAAAGGTGGTCTTCTATCGCTGCAAATTAAAAACACATCAGGCAATCAAGGCTTTGATACGTTTAACAGCTTTAATATTTTTATATTAAAAGGGGATGGGGCTGCAGGTATTGATACAACATTTGATACCCTCATGGCTGGAAACTCTGATGAAGCTGATGCAGTTTATGGGCTTGTTGCGCGTAGTGTACGTACATCAGATGACAGACTAACCTATTATTTCACGCTTCGTCCAGAAGCTCGATTTCATGATGGATCTAAGCTTAACGCCCACGATGTAAGCTTTTCGTTGGAAACTCTTAAAACAAAAGGTCATCCTATTTATCAGTCCCTTTTAAGGGACATGCTAAATGCAAAGGCTGAAAGTGATCTGGTTTTAAAAGTTGAATTCTCACCTGAGAGAAGTCGTAATGCTCATTTAAATGTGGCAATAATGCCCATTTTCTCCAAAAATTTTTACAATACACGTGAGTTCGACGCTATTACACTGGAAGCTCCCCTTGGCTCTGGGCCTTATAAACTCGCAAGTTTTGAGCAGGGTAAATTTGTTGAATTTGAGCGTGTACAAGATTATTGGGCAAAAGATTTGCCTGTTTCAAAAGGACAGAATAATTTTGATCGTTTGCGCTACAGCTATTTTGCAGATCGCTCGCTCGCATTTGAACGTTTCAAGGATCGCACCTTCAATTTTCAGGAAGAATATACTTCACGCATCTGGACAACGGGCTATGACTTTCCTGCGTATACTGCTGGGAAAGTTGTAAAAGAAGCCTTGCCAAAACGTGAGCCTACAGCCTCTCAAGGATGGTATTTCAATACAAGACGGGAGCAGTTTAGCAATAAGCTTATTCGGGAAGCATTAGGCTATGCTTTTGATTTTGAATGGACCCGTGCCAATATTATGTATGGCAACTATAGCCGTATGACTTCCTTTTTTGAAAACTCTCCTCTAAAAGCTCATGGTGCTCCCTCCCCCCAGGAACTGGCCCTTTTGGAACCTTTTCGACTGGAACTGCCTGAAACTGTATTTGGCGCACCAATCTTGCCTCCTGTGTCAGATGGCTCTGGCTCAGACAGGATTTTACTCCGTAAAGCCGCGCAGCTTTTACAACAGGCTGGATGCATAAAAACATCTAATGGCACATTGCTTTTGCCCAGTGGTAAAGCTTTCGAGATTGAGTTTTTGGATTTTCAGCCTTCCCTTCAACCTCATGTACAACCGCTTCAGCAAAATCTAAAAAAACTGGGCATTGAAGCCAAGACACGCATTGTTGATGCCGCACAATACAAGCAGCGCACAGAAAAATTTGATTTTGATATTATAAGCATGGCGCTTGGTGGATCGCTTACGCCTGGTGACTCAATGCGCATTGTTTATGGATCAAAAGCTGCATCCATACCTGGTTCCCGCAACATGGCAGGCATAAGTCATCCTGCAATTGATGCAATGATTGAGCGTATCGTGAATGCGCAAACGCGCCCTGATCTTATATTTGCAGCCCGCGCACTGGATCGCATTTTGCTTAGTCAGCACTATTGGATACCGATGTGGTATAATGACAAAACATGGTTTGCCTATTGGAATATGTTTTCCCGCCCCGCTCAACAACCAAAACTTTCCTCTGGTGCGCCCAGTACATGGTGGTTTGATAACGCAAAAGCTTCAAAAGTTTAAAAATAATCCAAGAATCGGTGTAGCTCAGTCCAATGCTTGTTTATATTACACGTCGGCTTATCCTGATGATCGTGACCCTTTTTGGGATTATGTTGATCTCGTTTGCAATTGTGCAACTTGCACCGGGCGGGCCTGTAGAAACGATGATGGCAAGGTTAAGCGGCACTGATGCGGGTTTATCTGGACGACTGGGCGGGTCTGGCGATATCGGCGTTCAGGCCCAGGCAACCAATGATGGTTATCGCGGCTCGCAAGGTATGGATGCTCAACTTATTGAACGGCTTAACAAGCAGTATGGATTTGACAAGCCTGCGCCTGAACGTTTTTTTAAAATGATTACTGATTATCTAAGATTTGATTTTGGTGAGTCGCTATTTAGCGGGCAAAGTGTGATTACCCTTATCAAGCAGAAATTGCCTGTTTCCATGTCACTTGGCCTATGGATTATGCTTCTTTCATATGCAATCTCAATTCCGCTGGGCATTAAAAAGGCTGTTTCTGATGGCTCGCGTTTTGATGTATGGACGAGTATAGTCATAACAGTGGGCTACGCACTTCCAGCATTTCTAGTAGCCATTGTGCTTTTAATTGTGTTTGCTGGTGGATCATTTTATCAGATTTTTCCGCCACAGGGTCTATGGTCTGAAAACTGGAACCAACTTTCATTTTTAGGCAAAATAACTGACTACATCTGGCATTTGGCATTACCAATTACTGCTATGGTACTGGCTGCTTTTGCAAATTTGACCCTGCTTACCAAAAATTCATTTCTTGACGAAATCAATAAGCAATACGTAATGACCGCCCGTATGAAAGGCTTAAAAGAAAATCAGGTATTGTATGGGCACGTGTTTCGAAATGCCATGCTACTTGTTATTTCTGGTTTTCCAGCTGCTTTCATCCATGCGTTTTTTACTGGATCATTACTGATAGAGGTAACTTTCAATCTTGATGGTTTGGGCCTGCTCAGTTACAATTCGATAATCGGGCGTGATTATACAATTGTTTTTGCTACGCTTTACATTTTTTCGCTTATTGGCTTAATTGTAAACCTGGTATCTGACATTATTTTCACGGCCATTGATCCACGCATTGATTTTGAAACACGGGAGGTATGAATATGTTCATGCTTTCCCCAATGAACAGACGTCGATTGGAGAATTTTTACTCTAACCGTAGGGGGTACTGGTCATTCTGGATATTTACAGCTTTATTTGGACTGTCGCTTTGCGCTGAGCTGATTGCAAATGACAAGCCACTTATTGCGAAATACAAAAATGAGTTGATTTTTCCTGTTTTTGTAACCTACCCACCTGCAAAATTTGGTGATGATCTAATTGCTTATGTGGATTATCGTGATCCATTCATTGCTAATGAAATCAACAAAAACGGCTGGATGGTATTTCCACCTATTCCTTTTTCCGACACAAGCCAAATAAAGGAACTTGTTAGCCTGCTGCCTCAATATCCGCCACGCTCACATCCTTTGCCACCTACGTGGGCATTTTCGGGTGCTGACTGCCAGGCTGTAGCGTTTAAAAAAGGTGGAAATGGATGCGAAAATATTGCAACCAACTGGCTTGGAACTGACGGCAATGCGCGGGATGTTGCAGCAAGATTGATCTACGGCTTTCGTATATCAGTTGTATTTGGGCTAACGCTTACACTGTTTGCATCAGTTATTGGGGTTATGGCTGGCGCTGTGCAAGGGTATTTTGGTGGGTGGACTGACCTGCTTATGCAACGCGGCATTGAGATTTGGTCGTCTATACCAACTCTTTATGTATTGCTGATTATGTCAAATTTTTTTCAACCCGGATTTTGGACATTATTTGCCATTCTTATGTTGTTTAGCTGGACAGCCTTAGTACATGTTGTACGCGCTGAGTTTCTGCGTGCCCGCAATTTTGAATATGTAAAAGCTGCACGCGCGCTGGGATTAAACAACACGACAATCATGTGGCGCCATATTTTACCAAATGCAATGGTGGCAACGCTTACATTTTTACCCTTCCTGATTAACTCATCTATCTCAACTTTGACTGCCCTTGATTTTCTTGGTCTTGGCATGCCGGCAGGTTCACCCTCTTTGGGTGAATTACTTTTGCAGGCACGCAATAACTTACAGGCGCCCTGGTTAGCTATTTCTGCTTTTGTGGTGATTGCAACCATGCTTTCCCTGCTGATTTTCATTGGGGAAGCTGTACGCGATGCATTTGACCCCCGAAAGGCTTTTTTATGAACAGGCCTCTTCTTGAAGTCAAAAACCTTAGTGTTAGTTTTTTACAGGGCAACAAGGATTTCACAGCTGTCAATTCTATTTCATTCAGTTTGAATCGTGGTGAAACACTTGCTCTTGTTGGCGAATCTGGCTCTGGCAAATCCGTAACAGCCATGTCAATCGTTAAGCTGCTCGGCAAGGCAGCAAAAAACACATCAGGAGAAATTTTCTTTAATGGTTTGGACATCCTGAAAATGGATGAACCTACCTTGAGGGCTCTGCGCGGCAATGACATAACAATGGTGTTCCAAGAGCCAATGACATCGCTGAACCCGCTTCATACAATTTCCCAGCAAATTGGTGAAATTCTTAAACTTCATCAAAGGTTAAGAGGATCAGCAATTAAAGCACATACGCTGGAATTACTTACAAAAGTTGGTATTCCTGACCCAGCATTGCGCTTGAATGCTTACCCGCACCAACTTTCAGGGGGGCAGCGTCAACGTGTAATGATTGCTATGGCTCTGGCCAATAAGCCAGATCTATTGATTGCGGACGAACCAACGACTGCACTTGATGTGACTGTCCAGGCACAGATTCTAAAACTGCTCCGAGATTTACAGGCTGAAACAGGTATGGCAATCCTGTTCATCACCCATAATCTTGGCATTGTACGATCGCTGTCGCATAACGTATGCGTAATGAAAAACGGAGAGATTGTAGAGCAAGGTAAAACCACCGAGGTGTTTGCTGCACCAAAACACGCCTATACACAAGCGCTCCTTGCAGCCGAGCCAAAGGGTGTACCTGAATCTGCTGATCCCAATGCACCTATTATCGTAGAAACAAATGCGCTGAAAGTCTGGTATCCAATCAAAGCAGGCTTGTTACGCAATATAGTTGGTCATGTAAAAGCCGTGAATGGCATTTCAATCTGTTTGAGAGAAGGGCATACAATTGGTGTTGTAGGAGAATCTGGCTCTGGCAAAACCACGCTGGGACAGGCTGTCTTACGGTTGATCTCATCAAACGGTGCCATTAGTATTTTGGGTAATCGGATTGATGGCAAAACTTCCAAGCAACTCCGCTTTTTGCGTAAAGACATGCAGATAGTGTTTCAAGACCCCTTTGGTTCACTTTCTCCGCGCCTGTCAGTAGCCGATATTGTGGGAGAGGGGCTTGCCGTGCAGAACCCAAGTCTCACAGCTTTTGAGCGGCGCGCAATTGCTGTCAAAAGTCTTGGGGAGGTTGGTCTTGAGCCAAGCAGCATGGATCGCTATCCTCATGAATTTTCTGGTGGTCAGCGCCAACGTATAGCAATTGCGCGGGCAATGGCATTAAATCCCAAATTTGTTGTGCTTGATGAACCTACATCTGCGCTTGACATGACCGTGCAGGTGCAAATTGTTGAGCTGCTGCGTCGCCTGCAAAAAGAACGCAATCTTGCTTATCTGTTCATCAGTCATGATCTCAAGGTTGTGCGGGCATTGGCAAACGAACTTATCGTCATGAAATCCGGCGAGGTGGTAGAGCAAGGGGAAGCCAGCAGTATTTTTGCCAATCCCCAGACAGATTATACAAAAGCCCTGCTTGCAGCAGCGTTTAAGATCGACGTAAAAAATGCCCAGGCTGTCAGCCAATGAGCAACTCGTAAATGCCTCGTGCCATACTTGTTGTGCTTGACTCTGTTGGCTGCGGTTATGCACCAGATGCAGCACAATTTGGCGATGAGGGCGCAAACACGCTTGGTTCCATAGCCAGTGCATATCCATTGAATCTTCCCCATTTATCTGCTCTGGGTTTGGGTCTGGCCTGCGCCACAGCGGGGGGCTCGGTGCTGCCAAATCTTGAATGCATTATGCCAAAAGCACTTTATGGCTCAGCTGTTGAAATGTCTTTTGGCAAGGATACACCCTCTGGTCACTGGGAAATGATGGGCAATCGTGCCCCTGCCCCGTTTGGCTTTTTTCCAAACACGCAACCCTGTTTTCCTGATCATCTTATTGAGGATATAATTGCACAAGGTAATTTAACTGGCCTGCTTGGCAATAAACATGCCTCTGGCACTGATATTCTTGACGAGCTGGGTATGGCGCACATATCTACCCTCAAACCCATTATATACAGTTCAGTTGATAGCGTGTTGCAGATTGCAGCGCATGAGGAAGTGTTTGATCTCAAGCGTCTATATGAACTTTGCGCACTTACGCGTAAACTGGTTGATCCTTTAAATATCTGCCGTGTCATTGCAAGACCGTTCACAGGCAGCGCAGCAACTGGCTTTATCCGCACAGCAAACCGCAAAGATTACGCCATGCAGCCGCCAGGCAGTGGACTGCTTGGCAAAGTCAAGCATGTTGTAAGCCTTGGAAAAATTGGTGATATTTTTGCACATCAGCATACCGGGCGCGAAGTACAAGCTGCTGGCAATATGGCTTTGTTTGACAAGCTGCTGGGTGAGGTTCCAGCCTTGCCAGATGGAGGGTTGATATTCGCCAATTTTGTGGATTTTGACACTGAATATGGTCATCGGCGTGATGTGATGGGCTATGCCAAATGTCTTGAGGCATTTGATGCAAGACTGCCAGAGTTGCTTGACCTGTTACGCCCTGATGATTGCCTGATTATAACGGCAGATCATGGGAATGACCCCACTTTCAAGGGCACTGACCATACGCGCGAGCAGGTGCCAGTGCTGTGCATACGGGGTGATCAGAACGGTTCCATAGGTCAAAGGCAAACATTTGCTGATATTGGTGCGAGTTTAGCTTTGCATTTAGGTTTGGATGCGCTTGGTTTGGGCGTTTCATTTTTGTAAGTTACGCTTATTCCTTCTCCCGTTCACGTCCGAACGTGGCTGAGCGCAGCGATGTCAGATGAGGGTTTGTGAGAGCCACAAAGCTAGAATTTATAAAGCCCCAGCATCCCTCATCCGACTTGACTACGTCAAGCCACCCTCTCCCATAAATGAGAGAGGGAAAGAAAGGGCAGTTTACCCTTTGCTAACCATAATTTATGCAAACTTGCCTGCATATCAAATTGCATCTTAAAGGGTAAGAGGTTGGTAAGAGATTGTGGCTAAGTTGTGTCTATGCCGAGCAGAATGCTTTGGCTGGAACTGAAGGTTCCTTTATCATCCGAGCTTAGAATTAGCTCATCACCAGAAGGTGTTCTATCATGTCATCCATTCTTCTTTCAGGCGGTCTTCGTTCATCTGTTAACTCTTTGACAGACATTGGCGCACAGATTGCAACCTCCAACTCGCGCCTATCTACTGGTAAAAAGATCAATAATGCAATTGACAACCCAGGTACATATTTTCAAGCTAAAGGTTTTGAAACAGATTCAACAAATCTAAAAGCACTCTTAGACAATCAGAATCTTGGTTTAAGTACAATTACTAAAGCGAATGATGCAATCAGCCAAATTACAAAATTGACACAGTCTATACAAGCTCTGATTAAACAAGCTCAAAATCTATCTAGTGCAGCTGGTTCTGGTCGTGATACGATTGGTTCACAGATTGCGACGTCTTTTAACCAAATCGATTCTATCGTACGTGACTCTGGTTTTAACGGTACTCAGGTACTTTACAACAGCTCGAACAGTGCAGCTTCATTTGCAGCGTATTCCGCAGTTTCGTCTTCTAACCTAAATGTTATCACAAATAGTCAAGTATCTGTTGCTTCACAAACTACTATCAGGGTTGCAGCAATTGATTCTGGAATCAACTCTGGTACCGCAACAGGTATCTTCTCAAACGGTGGTGCAAGTGTTCTTACAGCTGCAACAACTGGTTTAGGTTACACGACATCAGCTGGTGCCGCTATTATTGATGGTGCGACTGGGGCTACTTTTGCAGCGACTGCATTCGACGCAGCAACAGGTGACACAAAATTAGCAGCACTCGCTGCTTCAATTGGTTCTACTCTCAACAAGTTAACCGCAGCAGCTACAGCTGTTTCTACACAGGCTACAATTCTGCAAGTACGTCAGAGCTTCACAACTAGTTCTGCTCGTACCGCTCAAGCTGCGAATGAAAGTTTGATCCTAGCTGATTTGAACGAGGAAGGTGCGGCTCTTACATCGCTCCAGACACGTCAAAGTTTCGCAGTAACTTCATTGCAGTTAGCTGGTCAGGCAGACAAAGCAATTCTACGTTTGTTTGGTTGATACTTACTTCTACAACGATCTGGAAAAAGGCGGGGCGAAAGCTCCGTCTTTTTTTGTTTGTAATGATGGTGTGTTCGCTCTAACAGGTGTCCACACAAAACATGATTATCAGATTTTTTATTAAAAAGAATGCAAATTTACAACTTTTACTTGTATTTACCAGATATTCTATTAAAGTTTGACTAGAAGTTTTCTGTTGTACAGCAAAATTCATTTTATAATTAAAGGAGCTTATAGCATGACTGTGTATAATTTAACGCAAGCTGACGAAGTAAGCTCGGGCATGGTTTCAATTTTTGGAACTTTTGGGTCTTATGCGCAAGTTTATGCTAATTCAGGTGATATTATCAATATTAACTATGATAATTCACATGTCCAAGTGTTTGGTGCTGATGTGACTATCAATTACATTGGGAATGGTGGCGTAGTTCAAGCATTTGATGATAATACAACCATTTTATCCTACGGAAATGGCAATCATGTCCAAACTTTGGGAATAGGCGATCAAGTTTTTATGTCAGGTAATGGTACAACAAGTTGGGGAAACAGTGCTATTTATACTTTTGGCGATAATAGTTACGTTGCACTTTATGGCGATAATGAGTGGGCTGAAATTCGCGGCTCAAATTCTTATTTAAATTCAAATGGAGCCAATTCTACGGTGGCTCTTGTTGGTAACAACGATACAGCTATTATTGCTGGAGACTCTTCATATATTGTAACAGCTGGCCATAATGATAATGTTATATTATATGGTTCTAATTGCTATACAATAGTATCAGGTGACAATGGTGTTGTTGTTACAGAAACAAATGCAACAAATAATCATATCGAAATTCAGCCTACAACATTTCATTTTGAATATGGATATGTGTATGGTTCTGGTGAGAATAACTTGGTTGTAGATCGCGGTTCACATACTACAATAGATATTAATAGCTCCCACGAAACAATCATTGCTATGGGTGAATATGTTACTGCTAATTGCTATGGTAGCAACAATACTTATTTTGATTATGGATCAAACGGAACATTCAACCTAAATGGTTCGGATAGTCTTGCCCTGCTTTACGGCACAAACACATCTGCAACGATTGGCAATTTTACAACCAACACAGATGCTTATCTTCTAGGCACTAATGATATTGGTGTTAATAACAGCTATGCAGGCAGTAACTCTCACATTTACTAAGCCTTGTGTTTCAAGCGAGGAAGTTAAAACCTAACTTCACTACAAACACGTCAAAGCTTCGCAGTGACTTCATTGCAGTTAGCTGGTCAGGCAGACAAAGCAATCCTTCGTTTGTTTGGTTGATATCTACTTTTACGACAATCTGGAAAACGGCGGGGCGAAAGCTCCGTCTTTTTTTGTTTGTATAGTTTTATTCGCCACCGTCATGTTCGGATAAGCAAGCTTAGATCCGCGTTTTTGGTTCAAAATAGATTAAGACGTGGATACGCGGGTCTTCGCCCGCGCATGACGGTGGTGGATGATGTATAGTGCTTGTAGTTCGTCATGCCCGCGCTTGACGCGGGTATCCACGTCTTTATGATCGCGTTGCATGGGTGGATATGTTTACATTATGACCAACAAACCAAATGGTGTGCTTTATACGGGCGTAACAAACGACATTTCACGTCGCGCTTATGAACACCGTGAAGGTTTATATAAGGGCTTTACCAAGCAATATGGCTGCAAGCGATTAGTCTATTATGAGTTTTACGATGATATTAGCCATGCAATCCAGCGTGAGAAAAACATCAAGCATTGGTCTCGCGCATGGAAAGTTAGATTGTTTATTGGGTCAAATCCTGAATGGGCTGATCTATATGAAATACTCGCGCATTAAAGACGTGGATACGCGGGTCTTCGCCCGCGCATGACGATGGTGGATGATGTATAGTGCTTGTAGTGCTTGACGCGGGTCGCGCTGCGCTTGCCCGCGAAGACAAGCGGAGTGATTTGTGGATAGCTGGAGAGATTGGGTAGCTTCCACAGGTGTCTTCGCGGATAAAACATAGCCGCGATCCGCTACTAGAAACTGGCAAATTTACATCAATACAAATGCTCATTTTATATGAGATATTCTATAATCTTATTCACGCAGCTTGGCTTCAAACCAGCGTTTTGAAGTGCCATTTGGCAGGAGTGTTACCATAAGTTGCAAATTAACTCGTGTATTGGGATCAGCAGGTTTTTCTATAATTGTCTCATGTTCGGGTGTAAGATAAATAAGTCTAACCCCTGAAATAATTTGCATGAACACTTGCTGATCTAATAATTTACCAGATAAACGCTTCAAGGTACTGAAATAGGGTTCCTGCCGCCAGGCGTTAGGTGAGGCTGAGTCAACATTGACCACAAAGCGACTTTCTTCAGGGCGAAAATTTACGATCAATTTAGAGCGGTCTGGTCGCCATTCTTCGCCCAATTGTGCTTCTGTCA
>JANXWK010000017.1 GCA_025351165.1 Hyphomicrobiales bacterium
CTACTAGCAAAATTTAAAGTATTAAAATTCTGGGATTTTAAAACGAGCGTTGTCATTTTTGACCTCTATTTTATTATTTTTGATTTAATTTTTGTTGGTCTGATTGATTAACAAAATCTTGATAAACCTCCAACCTTACACCAACCTTACGGTATAAAAATAAAAAGGTTTCTTTCAAAAGTTATCCACAGATAAGTTTAATATTCTGCTAAAAATCATGCTTTAAAGCTTTTTATGACAAACACTTTCCTTGTTTTTATCTTTGGCGGCGTAGGTTCTGTGCTGCGCTATGCTATTGGTGTTTTATCAACCAGATGGTTTGGTTTGGCATTTCCATGGGGAACGCTGGCAGTCAACATCATTGGCTGCACACTTATTGGCGTGTTTGCCCGTATCGTTCCTTTGCCACAAAATGGTGGTAATGAACTGCGCCTCATTTTCATGACAGGATTATGTGGTGGGTTTACAACTTTTTCCGCTTTCACTTTAGATGCCGCCAATTTATGGATACGTGGCGAAACAGTGCTAGCTGCTGCTTATATTACTGCATCCGTTGTTTTATCGTTGATTGGGGTTGCAATAGGGCTCACTATAGGCAAAACACTACTTTGAAATGAGAATTTTAAATGAGTGCTGTTACAATACGAAAAGTTAAAGCCGATGAAGAGGGGATGCGTCTGGATCGCTGGTTTCAGACACGATTTCCTGACCTTCCTTTTGGGGCGTTGCAAAGACTGATCCGCTCTGGGCAGGTGCGCGTTGAGGGTGGGCGTGTAAAAACAAATACGCGCCTTGTGGAAGGGCAGACGATCCGCATTCCACCCCTTACACAGGAAAAATCTGAGGTCCCACAGTTAAGGGCTGAGGGCAAAACTAACCTTGTACGCCTGTCTCCAACCCGCGCAGCGCTTGCAAATCTTGATGCTTATTCAAACAAACCAACAAAAATTGGACAGCGTAAACTTCAGGAAGATCTGGATTTCCTTAAATCCATCATCCTTTATGAAGATGCTGAGATGATGGTGTTGAACAAGCCAATGGGTTTGGCTGTGCAGGGTGGGCCTGGCACATCGCGTCATATTGATGGCTTGCTTGATGCCATGAGAGATGAAGATGGGCAAAAACCACGCCTTGTACACAGGCTGGATAAAGACACAGCTGGCTGCCTGATTGTAGCCAAGACACGGCTTGCCGCAGCAGCCCTTGCAAAATCTTTTCGGCATCGTTCAGCTCGCAAAATTTACTGGGCTCTGGTTGCTGGTGTGCCAAGTGTACGGCAGGGGCGCATATCAACCTATCTTGCCAAGGGCGAGGGGCGTGACGGTGTTGAAAAAATGCAGATTGCTAAGCACGGTGATGATGGGGCGGACCACGCCCTTACCTATTATGCTGTTGTTGACCAGGCAGCCCAAAAACTGTCCTGGCTTTCTTTAAAACCTGTGACAGGCCGTACACATCAACTTCGTGCCCACGCAGCGCATATTGGACATCCAATTGTAGGCGATCCAAAATATTTTGATATTGAAAACTGGGAAATGCCTGGCGGCATCCAAAAAAAATTGCATCTGCTGGCGAGGCGAATTGTAATTCCGCATCCAAAAACAGGTAAACCTGTGGATATTTCTGCCCCATTGCCGCCTCATATGTTGCAAAGCTGGAATTTGTTGGGACTAGATGCCAAACAGTATGATCCAATTGTGGATGCACCAGAGGAATGATTTGTCATTATGTTTTGTAAATACTTATAATTTAAGTGTTTTTACCCCATATTGGTACATTCTATTGCCGCCTTCATTCTCACACGTGACAAGGATAAATTTATGCGTTTTACATTCATTCTAGCGGCAGCAGCTTTGTCTTTGAGTGCACCTGCTGTTTTAGCTCAAACAATACCTGCACCATCTGCGCCTGTAGCCACCCCTGCCCCCGCTGCAAAACTTAACAAGGATGGAAAGCCCAAAGCTAAAGAAGTCCGTGCAACGTGTAAGGCTGAAGCTGGAACAAAAAGTCTTTCAAAAGGCGATGCTTACAAAGCTTTCATGAAAGACTGCATAGGAAAACAGCGTCCCGATTTGGTAAAAGCCTATGAATGTCGCCAAGAAGCTAAATCTAAAAATCTTGACAAGGATGCACGTAAAACATTCATGAAAGAATGCAGAGCCAAGTAGGTTCATTTATGCATTGGAAAAAAGCGTCGCAATTTAAAAATTTTGAGTTTCAGGTTGCGACGTTTAATACAAGTAATAGCTTTTTAAATTGCAAGTTGTTCAAATAAGTCTCTTATCTTAACCGTTTGGTTGCCATAAACTGGTACGTTGCAGGTATGTTGTGTAAAGTTTAGGTGTTTTATGGGGTATCAGGCACGTTCAGCTGCTTCTCAAATTGGTAAATTATCTGATTTTCAAGGATTTATTGGCACCTCACCTGCCATAAACAATGTCTACCAGATGATAAAAAATGCTGCACCAAGCACAGCCACAGTCTTTGTTACAGGAGAGAGCGGAACCGGCAAAGAGTTATGTGCAGATGCATTACATAAGCTAAGTCCCCGTTCTCAAAAACCATTTATCGCAGTTAACTGTGCAGCACTTCAGCGCGATATTCTTGAAAGTGAGCTGTTTGGCCATGTGAAGGGAGCCTATACTGGAGCCCATTCGGACCGCAAAGGTGCAGTAACAGCTGCTGATGGCGGCACATTATTTCTAGATGAAATTTGTGAAATGGATGTAAGCCTTCAGGCTAAAATGTTAAGGTTTTTACAGACACGTCAAATCCAAAAGCTTGGAGATGATACGCTTCGTTCTGCTGATGTCAGAATAATTTGCGCTACAAACCGGGATCCAATTGCAGAAGTCAAATCTGGTCGCTTCAGGGAAGATTTATTTTATCGTCTCCATGTTGTGCCAATACATTTACCGCCGCTACGTGCAAGAGAGAACGATTCCATAGTGCTTTCAAGCCATTTTTTAGCTCTGTATGGGATAGAAGATGGTAAGGAATACAAAGGTTTTTCATCTGATGCAGAGCAGGCTCTTGCTGCTTATGACTGGCCTGGAAATATACGTGAACTGCAAAATGTTGTTCGTAATATTGTGGTTATGCAATCAGGCGATGTAGTAGAGCTAAAAAATCTGCCTATTAAAATACAGTACAGTCATAACCCAGCAGTAGGAAAGCTTCATTACAATCTGGAGCAGACAATAAAAATATCAAACTCGGATACTGTGCTTCAGCCACTTGACGCTGTTATTCGAACTGCAATCCAATCAGCAATTTCACAATTTAATGGTAATATTCCGCGCGCCGCTGCGGCACTTGAGGTTGCTCCATCTACTATTTACCGCAAGATGCAGATTTGGCAGAATGATAAAAAATAGCTCTGGAAATCATTGTGTTACCCAGTAAGATCCAGTTATTGACTAGACCTTGAAATAATTTATTTATCTTTATCCATGGGCATTACTTTTAATGAGGTAATTCTGTTGCGAGTTTTACGTAAAACCTGAAAACGAAAATTGTAAAAGTTGAATGTTTGACCAGAATCCGGGATAATCTGAGCTTCATGAATAACCAAGCCAGCAATGGTCGTTGCTTCATCATCTGGCAAATCCCAGTCCATCGCGCGGTTAAGATCGCGTATTGGCACAGATCCATCAACAGTTACTGACCCGTCAGCTTGAGGACGTACACCAGACACGCTGGTATCATGCTCATCATTGATATCGCCTACAATCTCTTCAAGAATATCCTCAAGCGTAACCATTCCCATGACTTCGCCATACTCATCCACGACAATGGCAAAATGGGTTTTGCGTTTCAGGAATGCTTTCAACTGATCAGGCAAAGATGTTGTATCAGGCACAAACCAGGCAGTAAGAGCCAGCTCCTCCATGTTTAATTTCGACACATCGCCACTATACGCATCCAAAGCCCGCAATAAATCTTTTGCATGGAGAAGACCAATAATGTTATCTGGCCTATCCCGCCAAAGGGGCATTCTGGTATATGGGGAGGACAAAACCTCACGCACTATAGATTGTGGTGGTAAATCAGCGTCTATTATGCGCATTTTTGTGCGATGAACCATGACGTCAGATACGTTTAGATCGCGTAAATCCAAAAGACCACCCAGCATGTCACGGTCTTTTTTATTTACTGAACCCTCCTTGTGCAGAAAATCAACCTGACCACGCAATTCTTCATGAGCGCTTAAAAGTGAAATGTTTTTACCAAGTTTTAGTCCAAATAACCTTAAAACACCCCTCACAACTATTTCTACCGCAAATAATACAGGGCCAAAAATAGCTACAAAAAAAGCCGTGAACCGAGCAAGGAACAATGAGCTTTGATCTGGATAATTTATTGCGATTGTTTTTGGCATCACTTCTGCAAAAACCACAATCATTGCCGTCATTATAAAAGTGGCATAAATTACACCATTCTCACCACTGATTGAAACAAGCACGCTTGTAGCAAAAGCAGAGGCTGCAATATTTACCAGATTATTGCCTAAAAGCATGGCGCTGATCATGCGCTCACGTGCATCAATTAATTTATTGACAATTGTAGCCCGTCTGTCGCCAGCACTTTCTTTTGCATGCATGCGCGCTTTAGAGGTGGCTGTTAAAGCCGTTTCTGCGCCTGCAAACAGGGCAGACAAAATGATGGACAGAAGTAAAATTCCTCCTGCAATCCACGGGTTAACGGGGAAATTTGATGTTGATCCATGCATTATTAAATATTTAACTCTTCGTTGAGAAATTCTGTAACTAAATCATTATCAATACCCCGTGCCACAAAGCTTTTTCCAATGCCGCGCGTAAGTATGAAATTGAGGCTTCCACGTGTCACTTTTTTATCCTGATAAATAGCCTGCATGAGCGTGTTTACCGTACCAACGCCGCCCTTTATGCAACTTATCTTGGTTGGCAATCCTACATCTTCAAGATGCTGCACAACACGATTTACCTCCAAGTTGGAAACATACCCCAGTTTACAAGAGAATCTATGGGCAAGTGACATGCCTATAGCAACTCCTTCTCCATGTATCAGCCTTTTTGCATTGTAATTGACAGCCTGCTCCAAAGCATGACCGAATGTATGGCCTAGATTAAGCAGTGCACGATCCCCTGTTTCAGTTTCGTCCCTTGCAACAATTGCAGCCTTGGCCTCACATGATATTCGTACCGCTTCTTCGCGCTCAGGCCCGCCGTTAAAGATGCCCCTCCATGCGCCAGCTTCCAGCCATTCAAAAAACTCTGGCTTGTCAATGAGGCCATATTTGACCACCTCTGCATAACCTGCCCGCATTTCACGAGGATCTAAAGTGTCCAGCAGGGCAGTATCTGCAAGCACAAGAATAGGTTGATAAAATGCGCCAATGAGATTTTTACCTTGTGGGCTATTAATTCCTGTTTTGCCGCCGACAGAGCTGTCAACCTGCGATAAAAGCGTTGTAGGGATTTGCACAAAACGAATACCCCGGCGCACCATACTCGCGGCAAAGCCTGTGAGATCGCCAATAACACCACCACCAAAAGCTATGATAACGTCACCACGCTCCATTTTATTTTCAATGACAGCTTCAACAATTTCGCCTAATTGTGCCCATGATTTTGAAGCCTCACCTGGGGGTATTGAAGTACATGATACTTTATTTTTATCGTTCAGTATTGTTTCAATAATTGTGCTGTATTTTTCGAATACATTATGATCTGTTACAATCATTGTTCTTGCGCCCGGCGCTATATTTGCAATTTCCTGCAAAGCATATTCCACTATGCCACGACCTATTTGTATTTCATAACTACGCTCTCCAAGAGCTACTGAAACAGATTTAATTGTTTTAAGGCTCTTGCTCAAACTGCCTGCTCCTCAATTTTCAAATATTTTATCAATGCTTTTAAAACATCACTTAATACTTCTTCATGAGAAGAATCGCGGGACAAAACACTTATCATTGCTTTTGAATAGACAGGATAACGCTCCTCTATCAGTTTTTTCATAGTTTCTTCAAGGTCATGACCTTTAAGAAGTGGCCTGTCTGCCCGACGTCGAACACGTTTAAGCAAAACATCCATTTCTGCATTTAGCCAGATTGAAATTCCTTTTTCAAAAATATGTTCTTGGGTCGATTGATTCATGAATGCTCCGCCCCCTGTTGCCAGAACCCGACATCCCTCCCCCAACATACGCAGCACAACACGCCGTTCACCGTCTCTAAAATATGCCTCACCATGACGTTCAAAAATTTCTGAAACTGTCATTTTTGCAGCCTGTTCAATTTCAGTATCCGCATCTGAAAATGGCAGTCTTAATCTAGCTGCCAGGCGTTTTCCAACAGATGTCTTGCCAGCGCCCATCATGCCTATCAGCACGATTGGCCTTCCAGCCAAAGCCTCCACAATAGTTTGAGCTTGAGCATCCTTCGAATGGATATCAGACTGCTTATCAGAGGTTTCCAGCATTGCCTGAGGCAATACGGATAAATTGGTATTCATATTGCTTTACTCATAAAAAACAGCATATTTACGCATAATGCTGTTTGTGATTTCATATTTAATTAATGCACTAGCATATCTAAAGTGGATGTAAAAGAAACGCGTATAATGATTTTTTTACCTTTGCCATAGACTATAAGAGTATCGTGACACCAATTATGTGTCTGTTTTTTTATTACGGCTCTAATAAGCGGTATTATATGTAAAAACTTATGG
>JANXWK010000018.1 GCA_025351165.1 Hyphomicrobiales bacterium
CAGAGGGGGCCGGGGCTGATCATTTGAAAGGTCTTGCACAGATTGCTCGGGTACTTCGCGAGCAAGAGCGTATTAAAAAACTTCGCTCCACACTTGATGCAGATTTAATCTATACTATTTTGTGTGAACCACAGACTTTGAAAGCTGCATAGCCATAAACTACAGGCTAACACATCTCCTTTAGATTACTTTTTATGTAAAGTATGTTCTCTGTTTAAACTGTCGTTTACAAGCCAGTTTACATGATTGTTTAAATTGATGAATTACATACTAGTTTGAAATACATAATCTTTATCTTAACTTAAAAATTCCCAAGTGGTAGGACGCTAAGGTATTTGCGCAGGCTCTTATTAAATAAGTTTATACTCAGATTATGTTTACATGCTGCCAGTTCTGTAGCTTGAAACCACACCCTCATATCAAACCATCAGTCATCCACAGGCTGGATTAGGTTGGACTTGAAATCTACAACTAAAGCTTATGGAGGCCTCGGAGGGAATCGAACCCCCGTACAAGGATTTGCAGTCCTCTGCGTCACCACTCCGCCACGAGGCCAATCGTTAAACAGGTGCGCTCGTGATCAATGACCCAAACGAAGCTAAACGGCAAGTCTATTTTTTATTAAAATACGGATTAAATGACAGTACTATAATTGATTGTAAAATCGACAGTAAATTACAATAAATGCCTTGCATAGTTCTGGAACTAGGGCTAATCAGTCACTTATAGTTAGGTACCAATCTGTACTGTACTAATTGCGCGCCCATAGCTCAGCTGGATAGAGCATCAGACTACGAATCTGAGGGTCAGAGGTTCGAATCCTTTTGGGCGCGCCATTTTTTTACTACATAATTTAGCGATCTAATAAATACCTCCCAAACAACATCTGCATTTTGTGCCACTGTTAATGCCAAAATACCTTAGTTAAAACGCTGTGCATATACTGCTTTGCAAAGGCTAGCATTTTGAATTCGGCAATGCAAAATTATCAAATGATAAAAACATAAATGACTATAGCTTACAAGTAACATGAACCTTTTAGTACCATGAAGGCAAGCTGCCTTGATAACCACTTTTCCTAAATAAAATAATTATCATATTGCTTAGATTACACATCTGCAAAGTCGTGTGCTGCACCTTAAATTTAAACACTATGCATTGGATTGGAGCTATGCAACCCATGTTTAAGTATTAAAAATATAAATTGATTTAGAACGAGTTTTAGTTCTGCATCTGATGCAGTTGCTAAGGTATTACTGCAAAAAACCTAAAAGTAAGTCATGATTATTGTTAATAATTATTTGAACACTTAGTAGAATTATTTTTCCAGAATATTTTTAAGCTCTTTTAACTGTGAAATATGTGCATCCGCAGCGGTACGTTCTACATCCGTTTTTGCGGCTATGCGTAAAGTTTCTGAATGAATAATTTCCTGAGTTATGGACTCAATTGAAATTTCTTCTATTGGTGCGCCTCCGTCAGCCAGGATTGTCAGACCCTTTTCGTTGATATCAGCAAATCCACCTTTAATAACAATTCTGGTGGCATTATTTTTGCTTTCAACAACAAATGCAATACCTGGCCTCAATGCGGTCGTAAAAGGCGCATGCCCTGGAAGGACAGTAAATTCACCATCCAGCCCTGGAACAACTACCTGTTCAACCTGACCTGAAAACAAGGTTTTTTCAGGTGATACAAGTTCAAACTGGAAAGTAGACATATTAAATGCTCCAAAGCTTCAGGCATAGATGCGCAGGTCACGCCCACATGTAGTCGATTATATTAAGCTGCTAATTTTGCAGCTTTTTCGATTGCCTCATCCATGGAGCCTACCATGTAGAAAGCAGCCTCGGGTAAATGATCGTATTTCCCAGCGCAAAGATCCTTGAAACCTTGAATTGTATCTTTTAATGGCACAAGCTTACCAGGCGAACCTGTAAACACTTCTGCCACGAAAAATGGCTGACTTAAAAAACGCTCAATCCGACGGGCGCGCGAAACAGTAAGTTTATCTTCTTCAGATAATTCATCCATACCCAAAATCGCAATAATATCCTGCAAGGATTTATAACGCTGAAGGATCGTCTGAACCTGTCGTGCAACATTATAATGTTCTTCACCCACCACAAGCGGGGATAACATGCGTGATGTTGAATCAAGTGGATCAACCGCCGGATAAATGCCTTTTTCAGCAATTGAGCGCGATAGAACTGTTGTCGCATCCAAATGGGCAAAAGACGCTGCTGGTGCGGGGTCAGTCAAATCATCGGCAGGCACATAAATTGCCTGAACTGATGTGATAGATCCTTTTGTAGTTGTTGTAATGCGTTCTTGCAACTGACCCATGTCCGTTGCCAGAGTTGGCTGATAACCTACGGCTGAAGGAATGCGACCCAAAAGTGCCGACACTTCAGACCCAGCCTGCGTAAAGCGGAAAATATTATCTACAAAGAAGAGAACGTCCTGGCCTTTGTCTCGGAAGTCTTCGGCTACAGTCAAGCCAGTTAAAGCAACACGAGCACGCGCGCCTGGCGGCTCGTTCATCTGTCCGTAAACAAGGGCGCATTTTGATTTACCGCCGCCGCCTTTTTCGTTCACACCAGATTCGATCATTTCGTGATAAAGATCGTTTCCTTCACGTGTGCGCTCGCCCACACCAGCAAACACGGAATATCCACCATGAGCTTTAGCAATATTGTTGATCAGTTCCATGATAAGAACTGTTTTACCAACACCTGCCCCACCAAAAAGGCCAATTTTACCGCCTTTTGCATATGGAGCCAGCAAATCAACAACTTTGATCCCTGTTTCAAGAATCTGAGCGTCCGTGGACTGTTCAGAATAACTTGGTGCCTCCTGGTGAATAGCACGTAGTGTACTCGTTACAATTGGGCCAGCTTCATCAACTGGTTCACCAATTACATTCATAATGCGACCAAGACATTCAGGTCCAACTGGAACAGTGATTGGAGATCCAGTGTCAATAACTTCCTGCCCCCGAACCAGGCCTTCGGTTGAGTCCATTGCAATGCAGCGTACTGAATTTTCTCCTAAATGCTGTGCAACTTCCAGAACAAGGCGATTACCAAGGTTTGTAGTTTCAACTGCATTTAAAATTTCGGGAAGGTGATCGACAAACTGTACGTCTACAACAGCACCAATAACCTGGGAAACCTTGCCTGAAAGGCCGCGTCCAGCTTTTGTTGACGCGTTGCGTGCTGCATCCATACCAGCTGTCGAAGTTGAATTATTTGCCATCGGCTTATTCCTTTTCACTCTTAACAAGCGCTTCTATGCGCAGCTTAACTTTTTCAGCATCACCATTGCTTAAACATTCAAGATCAACGGAATGCCCATTTATATAAATAACTCTTACGTTATATACTGCCAAAGGTGCAAAGAAATGACATGCTATTGCAGCTACGACCAGTAATGCCCCAACAGCAAATCTAGGTATTGCTCCTTGAATTATTAAGTCTCCAAAACTGGCAACCAATAATCCAAGGCACACTAAAAGTAAGGTAATGCTCCAAGATAATGTATGATGAAGCTTAACAATCTTAAGTTCGTTAACTTGACGTAAGTCAACGCTATTACTCCCGATCGTTATTTTACCCAAACCCATAAACAGCCCCTATAAAGCTTCCGCGCCAGAAATAATTTCTATAAGCTCTTTTGTAATCATAGCTTGACGCGAACGATTATATTGCTGTGTATATTTTTTTGCCATTTCCCCCGCATTACGCGTTGCACTATCCATCGCACTCATCTTAGCACCCATTTCGGATGCAGCATTTTCCAACAACGCGCGGTAAATTTGAACCGTTAAATTTCTTGGAACTATTTTTTCTAAAATAGTTGCTTCATCTGGTTCGTATTCAACATCAAGTTTTGGTCCAGCCTGATCCATATCAAGTGGGATTATACGTTTTTCTGTAGGTATTTGAGCTATAACAGAGCGAAATCTTGAATAAAAAATAGTTGCAATATCAAACTCTTGGGCTTCAAACATCTCTAGAACACGCGATGTAACCAGTTCTGCCTGTGGAAAGCCAATCTGTTTAACTGAACGAAACTCTATCACGTCAACAATATGTTTTTCGAAATTACGTTTTAGCTGCTCAAACCCTTTTTTACCGACACATAAAATTTTAACCGTTTTCCCTTGAGAAATCAGCTCATTGGCCTTGTCGCGTGCAAGACGTGCGATGGATGAGTTAAAACCACCACACAAACCACGTTCGGCTGTACAAACAACAAGCAGGTGGACTTTATCTGCACCGCGACCTGTCATTAACACAGGCGCAGAGTCCGCTGAAGCGTTTGCTGTTAGACCCGCAAGTACAGTCTCCATACGCTCTGCATAGGGACGTGCGGCCTCGGCTGCTAATTGTGCACGACGAAGCTTTGCTGCTGCAACCATTTGCATTGCTTTAGTGATCTTTTGGGTCGCTTTCACAGAAGTGATACGATTTCGGAGATCTTTAAGTGAAGGCATAACCCTTATCCCTCAACTTCAGTTACGAGAAAGATTTTGTGTAAGCTTCAACAAGACTTTTCAAAGCTGCACCATCGACATCCGACAAATCCTTTGAAGTGCCGATACTGGTTAGCAAAGCTTCGTGTTTATTGCGCAACAGGGTCAAAAGCCCATCCTCGTAAGCACGAATGCGATTAACTGGCACAGTATCAAGATAGCCATTCACACCCGCGTAAATTACGCAAACCTGCTCTTCCATTTTCAGGGGTGAGAACTGTGGCTGCTTTAAAAGCTCGGTAAGACGAGCACCACGGTTGAGCAGTCGCTGAGTAACGGCATCCAGGTCCGAACCAAATTGAGCAAAAGCTGCCATTTCGCGATATTGTGCAAGCTCACCCTTGATTTTACCCGCGACTTTCTTCGTCGCTTTTGTCTGTGCTGCTGACCCAACACGCGACACTGATAAGCCTACATTCACAGCTGGTCGAATGCCTTGATAAAATAAATCTGTTTCAAGAAATATCTGTCCATCTGTGATGGAAATTACGTTTGTAGGAATGTAGGCGGAGACATCGTTTGCCTGTGTTTCAATCACAGGAAGGGCTGTCAATGATCCATTTCCAGCTGCATCGCCCATTTTTGCAGAGCGCTCAAGCAAGCGTGAATGTAGATAGAAAACATCTCCTGGATAAGCTTCACGGCCTGGTGGGCGACGTAGAAGCAATGACATCTGGCGATAGGCAACAGCCTGTTTAGACAAATCGTCATAAATGATAACGGCATGCATTCCATTATCACGGAAATACTCACCCATTGCACAGCCAGAAAACGGTGCAAGGAACTGCATTGGAGCAGGATCAGACGCGGTTGCAGCCACAACGATCGAGTATTCAAGAGCGCCCTGCTCTTCCAAAACCTTCACAAACTGCGCAACTGTTGAACGCTTCTGTCCGATAGCTACGTAGACACAATAGAGTTTCTGATTCTCATCGTTGGTCTGATGCGCAGGCTTTTGATTAAGTATTGTATCAAGGGCAATCGCTGTTTTACCAGTCTGGCGATCACCAATAATCAGTTCTCGCTGACCGCGTCCAATTGGTATTAGGGCATCAATTGCTTTGAGGCCTGTCGCCATTGGTTCATGGACGGATTTGCGCGGAATAATGCCAGGCGCCTTAACGTCTACACGTGCACGCTGTGCAGATTTTATTGGACCCTTACCATCAATTGGATTTCCAAGACCATCAACAACACGGCCAAGCAGTTCCTTACCAACAGGAACATCGACAATTGCACCTGTTCTCTTGACTGTTTGACCCTCTTTAATTTCACGGTCGGATCCAAAGATAACTACACCGACATTGTCTGTTTCCAGGTTCAGAGCCATGCCGCGAACGCCATTCTCAAACTCAACCATCTCACCGGCCTGAACCTGATCAAGACCGTATACGCGGGCAATACCATCGCCCACAGACAGAACCTGCCCTACCTCAGTTACTGACGCCTGAGCGCCGAAATTTTTGATTTGATCTTTTAGAATCGCGGAAATTTCTGCGGCGCGGATATCCATCAGCCAGTCTCTTTCATAGCAAGTTTAATTGAATTAAGTTTAGTGCGAACTGATGAGTCCACCATTTTAGACCCCATTTTAACGATCAAGCCACCTATTAGAGATGGATCGACCTTTTCAATGAGAATAACTTTTTTTCCGGTTACAGCATCGAGCACTGACTGTATGGATGCCTTGTTTTTTTCGTTCAATGTCTCTGCAACTGTAATCTGTGCTGTTATTTCACCACGACTTACTGCAACAAGAGAACGATAGGCGCTGATCATTCCTGAAATTGCAAACAAACGACGTTTTGAGGCAACAAGCTTAATAAAATTTGCACCTAGACCATTTAAGCCAGCGTGATCAAGAACGGCCGATATAGCTCTCAACTGATCCTCTGCGCTAAAGACTGGATTGCGAACAAGCTCATTAAGATCAGCAGATCCTTCTAAAAGAGCCTCAAACTGACTTAGCTGGCCCATGATAGAATCAACAGATTTTTCCTGAATAGCAAGTTCATGGAGTGCTAGGGCATAACGCCCTGCAATACCAGAAACTTTCGAGCCTGCATCAGCCACGTCTGTATCTTTCTATCTTTTTGAGTATCGAATGTATCAAAGTATTGTTCTGAAGTGGTACTCGAGCGTATTGAAATCTGGAACAATCTATGCCCAACGTGACTTTAGCTTCCCGTACACTCACCTGTGTCGCCTAACATGCTCTTTTATGTGGCGCAACCCTGATTTGAGACTCTTAAATGTTAAATTCGTATGTAGTTTTTAAAAATTGTATTATCTTGTAGCAGTTCAACTCAAAAGCGCCTATGCTCTGTGTGCGGTGCTGCCCAGCGCGTTTGAATACGTTTTCCCCGGGCCTTATCGACCACACGGGAGCTGTCCCTGCCTAAGTTCGTGGATTTTGGCAAACGGTGCCCACCTACTTAGTAGGTTTCGTGGGATCGATTATTCGACGGCTTATGGTGGCTCCGCACTTTACATCCAGCACTAAAATGAATGATAAAAAATTCATCAGAGACCGTATCATAATTCAACGCAACGGGCTTTTGCCTGAATTACGTGAGCGCGCCTCCTTTAAAATTGCAAAATTTATAAACTATACTGATTTAAGCTTAAATTGTAGTTTTATTGCAGGATATGCGCCTCTGGGATCAGAAGCTGACCCACGTCCTGTAATGGAAAAATTTGCTCAATCAGGTATGGGCCTATGCCTTCCTTACACACATAAATCCTGTCTCACTTACCATAAATACAATTTTGGCAACAGGCTTGTGCGGAGTGGTTTTGGGACTGAAGCACCCGATCCAAACAGCCAGAACATTCGGCCCGATATTCTTCTTGTTCCACTTGTTGCCTTTGATATTACAGGTGCGCGCATTGGTTGGGGAAAAGGTTATTATGATCGCTCAATTTCAGAGTTAAAGGCTGATGGGAAACCACTTTTAACAATCGGCATCGCTTTTAGTTTTCAACAGGTAAATTTTGTACCAGTTGAGTCTCATGATGTGACATTGGATTATGTTGCAACCGAACAAGGTTTGATCGTGTGTCATAAATCCTGAACATGGAACTTAAAGTTTCAGAATGTGTTTAGTTCAACTTGATCTACTATAAGTTGAGGTTGTACATGCCATATGTTGAAACGCGCGATGGAACAAAGCTTTACGTTAAAGTCTGGGGCGAAGGACAGCCTATTGTTCTTATCCATGGCTGGCCACTTTCTTCTGATTCATGGGATCCACAGGCTTTTGAGCTGGCAAAAGCCGGATATAAAGTCATTTCATATGATCGACGTGGTTTTGGCAGATCAGACCAGCCGTGGACTGGATATGATTATGCAACCTTAACTGATGACTTAAATGATGTCATGCAGGCCACAGGCGCCACAGACAATGCAACACTTATTGGCTTTTCAATGGGTGGAGGTGAGGTTGCGCGCTACTGTTCAAAATATAATGGTAAAGGCGTTATTAAATGCGGACTTATTTCTTCCATAGTGCCCTACATGTTGCAAACGCCCGATAATGTTAATGGTACGCCAAAGGAAAAACTTGACGATATTGCTGCTGGAATTCAAAAGGATAGGCCCAGTTTCATGCGGTCATTCCTAATGGATTTTTTTGGTCAGGGCGTATTGCTGAATACTGTATCAGAGGAAATTATAGACTGGGCATGGTCTATGACCATGCAGGCAGGATTAAAATCAACTTTGAGCTGCGCGGATTCCTTCGGGACGACGGATTTCAGATCTGAATTATCGGCCCTTACTGTTCCTACATTAATAATTCATGGCACCGCAGATAAAACAGTGCCAATTGACGCGACTGGAAGAGTTGCCGCCAAACTTATAAAAAAGGCGCATTATATAGAATATGATGGCGCACCACATGGGCTTTTTGTTACCCATCAGCAAAGACTTACAGATGATCTCTTAAGTTTTATGAAGTCTTAAATTCTATGCATTAATTTGAGCTGCGTAATCTTCAAATGTAATTGTCTTCAACATGTTGACTTACCAGCTGTACAGATTCTGCGCTTAATAACAGGAAAAGACTTTGCAGGGGAGGTATTTTTACCCTGCATGTTGACACCATTTCCACTTTTTATCAAAGGTACTTGCGGCATAGAACGGCTTAAGGGTGAATGCTTAAAATGTGCTGAAGGCAACATCTGCTGCGGCACGGTTGAGCGCTGCAAAGGCTGGGCTTTAAAAGGCTGGGCTTTAAAAGAATTTGGTGCAGTCACGTAATTTTGTTGAATACGAGACTGGCCTTTTATTGATGGCGATTTTTGTATTGGTAGCGATTTTTGTTCGTTACTCTCCGTATCTGCTTTTATTAATTTTTGAGCTGGTTTTTTTGAATTATCATTGGAAAGATCGACTGCAAAATTTTGTGGTGCCCTTACTTTAAAAGGCTCGGCCATCTTATCAGTAGGTGGTGCAATCTGCCCAGGTGGTAAACGTTTTTCACTTTTGAAATTTAAATTATCGTTAGGTTTTGGAGCAGTATTTAGTCTGGGAATGGCACCAAGTGGCACTTTTTTTAAAGTGAGCGCCTCTGGGGCAACCAACTGCGCTACAGTTACATTAGGCTTCAAATTCGACACTGATTTTATTTTTGTCCATACAGACATAATTTCTGTATCTGGGAAAGTCAGGTTTGAGACAAGACCATCACATATCCATTGTTTGCTTGTTTTATCTTTACTTGAATGATTTTGAGGGTCGCCGTTCTGAATTTTGGCTAAAGCATCAAGTTTACCAGCTTTTGAATTTGGAGGCGCAAGCCTCATTTGTATGACATCATTTGATTTTTCCAGTACAAAGCAACTTGAACTACGATTTTTTCCTTCTCCGTAATAATAACAGATTTGGTTTGCTTTAACTGTCCAACACGCATCAGTATTTTCATAATAGCCGTTATTACCAAAAACACGACCATCAGTTAAATGATATTCTGAAAAAAACCTGCCTTCGACTGAACGTCCAGTCAGTGTATTTCCAGATACAAGAGCGTTTATGTCTCCCTCATCCATAAGCTGGGCAGAAGCCATGTTCACTAATGTGAAGGCTAAAATAAAAACCAATAAAAAATGTCTTTTCATTTAAATTCGGCCAGTTTGCGTCTTTTGTTGAATAAATGACTTACGAGCCCATCACATGTCCAAGGTTTACCATTATCCCCCAATTTGTCAGGATTTGCTTTTTCAACTCTGGCTACAGCATTGATTTGACCCTGATTTGTGTTCGGGGGTGCATTGGTCAAAATGTAGTTTTCATCTATTTTGGTAACTGTGAAACAAAAGAGAAGCCTGCGTTCAGGGGGGCCGTAATAATAACAGACTTTGCCTGGCTGTACAATCCAGCAGGCATCGGTGTTGGCAATGCCTCTATTGTGACCATATGCATGCCCATCTGCATGATGAAACTCGATAAAAGGTGCACCGTCAGTATAGCGGCCTAAAACGGTATTTCCCTCAAATAATTTTTGTATTTCAGTATCAGACAGTACTTGAGAGAAAGAGTGGCCAGGCAAAAGCATGCTTAACCAAAAAGCCATCAAAACCGTTGTAAATCTTGTTTTCAACATAAGCTCCGTCTTAAATTCTACATACATTTATTCACCCTGATTTGCGTTTAAAGACAATCAAAAATACATTTTTCTCTTTGTAATTTACAAACCAAGTAATTTTGAAAGAAAGAACTTAAAAAACACAATTAAATCAGTCATTGCAGGAGCATGTTAAGAAAGTTGGTTTACGCTGTACATAGCGCTGTCTGGAGCGCTCATTGCATATGAAAAATCAAAAGTTGGCGACGTTTAAATAATATGTCACAGGTTTCAATAGATGATATAGAAAGCAAACAGGCCAAGGAAGATCAGGCCAATCGACAACGCGCTGCGCTGGTGTCAGCTGTAAAAGAAACGCGTGAAAGGCTCAGCTCATCTGCTGGTCTCAATCGATCCTATGATTATGAACTTATTCGACTTTATGCATTGGGTAAAGTGAGCGCAGCTCTTGCAATAACGCTGTTTACACAGGCGATTGCTGGTGCTCTGATGATCTGGATAGATGCTTTTAAAAGCGCTATCTGGTGCGTAATTGCGCTTGGCTCTGCCTATATTTACATATTGGCATGTAAAAAATTTCTCACACTTGATCCTGATAAAGTCAGGATTGAACCCTGGAAAAGATACATGGCGTTTTGTGAATTCATATTCTCAACTGCATGGGTTTCCATTGTATTTTTAACTCCTTTTGATATCAAGGAAACTGTTATATTCATTGTTTTTGCACTTATATTATTTGGTTCAATGACGGTCATATTATCAGCCAGTATCCCAGTTACAGTCTATTCAGGGCTGTTGCCAATCGCAGGAGCCATGGCTTATGAATTCCAGATTGGAAGTGATGCAAATATTGCAGTTCCCACCATGATGGTTGGCGGTTCTGTAATTTTCTTCATGCTGCTCGCAAACAGGATTTATGTTTCTTCCGTTGAAATTATTTCCTCCCGTGCTGAGAAAAGCGCGCTGATTGTTGAACTTGAGCAAGAAACTGTTCGCTCACGAGATGCCCGTAAAAGAGCTGAGGAAGCCAATCTGGCTAAATCACGCTTTCTAGCGACCATGAGCCACGAGCTGCGCACTCCATTAAATGCTATTCTTGGTTTTTCTGAAGTCATGAAAAGTGAACTTTTTGGAAGTCATGCTGTACAGGAATACAAAACCTATTCAAACGACATCCATGACAGTGGCGATCATCTTCTCAAGCTTATCAATGAAATTCTTGATCTTTCGCGTATTGAAGCTGGTCGCTATGAACTTAAGGAAGAAGCTGTCAGTCTTGTTGAAATTGCAGAGGATTGCCGCCATACACTCTCATTAAGAGCAAAGAACAAAGATATAAAAGTTCATGAAGCGCTACAATCTGGTTTGCCACGTTTATGGGTTGACGAACGCTCCATGCGGCAGATTGCACTTAATTTACTTGGAAATGCCATTAAATTTACACCTTCAAGCGGTGAAATTGTTATTAAAGTTGGCTGGACAGCTTCTGGAGGACAATACTTGAGTGTCCGTGACAATGGGCCAGGCATTCCAAAAGATGAGATTGATACCGTATTGACATCCTTTGGACGAGGTGCGGCGGCAATCAAATCAGCTGAGCAAGGGTCAGGTTTAGGTCTACCGATTGTAAAAGCGCTCGCTGAAATGCATGGGGGAAGCCTCAAACTAAAATCAGAGGTCGGAATAGGTACAGAAGCCATCGTTACATTCCCGCCTGAACGCGTTATGCAGGCGCTGGCACCTGTTAGCCGTGATGGGAAACCTGCAGAAAAGCTGTATCGTATCGCTTAAATTTTAGCATCAACCTTCGCCTGACCAAATGTTGCCATATCATTATGACAGGCAATAGATGCTTTTACGATGCTTGCCGCAAGAGCTGCGCCAGAGCCTTCACCAAGACGCATGTTCAGATTCAAGATGGGTTCAAGACCTAATTTTTCCAGAACAAGCGCGTGTGCCCCTTCAGCAGATACATGCCCAGCAATACAATGATCCAATGCTGATTTATCAAGCGCATGAAGAATGGCAGCTGCGGCTGTCACTACATAGCCATCCAGAATAACTGGAATACGCTGCAAACGGGCAGCCAATATAGCGCCACATAAAGCTGCAATTTCACGTCCGCCCAGACGACGCAGTATTTCCAGCGGATCACCCAAATGACTTTTATGGAAGCCTACTGCCTGTTCAACTACTGCTATTTTGCGCTGTAATCCTGCATCATCCACACCTGTACCGCGCCCTGCCCAATCATATGCTGCACCACCGTAAAGCGCATAATAGATTGATGCAGCTATTGTTGTGTTACCAATGCCCATTTCTCCTAAAATAAGTAGATCGGTACCGCCAGCAATGGCTTCCATACCAAAAGCAATGGTTGCAGCGGCTGTTGGCTCGTCCATGGCAGCTTCAACGGCTATGTCGCCCGTTGGCATTCCAATTGCCAGGTCAAACACTTTTAGCCCAAGATCGTAGGTGGCGCATATCTGGTTTATGGCTGCGCCCCCAGCTGAAAATGTGTCCAGCATCTGACGGGTAACACTTGATGGATAAGGAGAAACGCCATGTGTTGTCACACCATGATCACCAGCAAAAATTGCAACCAGCGGTCTTTGGCAAGTGGGTTTACCCTTGCCCTGCCAGCCTGCAACCCAAAGCGCAATGTTTTCCAGACGTCCTAAAGCGCCTTTAGGTTTCACAAGCTCTTTGTCACGCTCAATCACTGCATCCATTGCCTCGCTGTCAGGACCCGGCAATATTTTGATAAGTGCACGTATATCGTCAAAGGGCAGACCAGAGATGGAGGCGCTCATAGGTTCAGCTTTCATTTTACTTGTAAAGATACGCTGCTATAAGGTGCCCTAAGCGATGGTCAAGGAAAAACTATAATGGAGCGTGTGCAGTGGATATTGATTTTAATTTCTCAGATTAAGTCTACAGCATGCAATATATGTATTGAAACAGTCAAACACCTACGTTTTTACACACGCTTTCATATTTCAAAACTTTATTTTGAAAATGACCCATACGCTCCGCCTGATTTTTCTGTTTCTGTACGTTCTTTGCCTTTGGCAGCGGCTATAATGGTTTTGCCAGGTACACTTTTTATTGGTATCGGTGCGGCCTTTGGCCTCGCTCCTTTAGTAGTTGCAACGCTTGTTACTGGCGCTTCTGCCCTTGTAACAGGCGCTTTTCACGAAGATGGTCTTGCAGATACCGCAGATAGCGTTGGAGGCGGTTATTCAATTGAAAAACGTCTCACAATCATGCGTGACAGCCGTATTGGCAGCTATGGGGCAGTTGCGCTTATCTTTGTAATTCTGCTTAAAATTACTGCATTAAGTCAACTAATAAGTGGTTCTGCTGTTGCTGCTGCGTGCGTGTTTCTGTCGGCTGCCATGGTTTCACGTGTTGCTGGCATTTTACCTCTCATGTTTTTGCCAGCCGCGCGAATGGATGGAAAATCGGCAAGCGTCAAAAATCCTCAATTTTTAGCATCTACAGTTGCCATTATTATCACTGTAATTTTTTGTTTTATAAGTTTAAAAAGTTTTGGAGCCATAAAAATCATCAGTGCACTATGTGTTGTTGGATTCCTTACATTTGTGGTATGCCTATGGTCATGGCGCAAAATCAACGGGCAAACGGGTGATGTTCTAGGAGCCATTCAACAGATTAGTGAAACCGCTTTTCTTGTTGTGCTGAGTGCAGGTTCCTAAAACCGTTTTATCAAACTGGCAGCATCAAGCAATGTCTGTGAATCTGCGTCTTTTAAAGTTCCAGCTGTTGCCAGATGCCTGCGGTAAGCTCGTGCACCACTGCACCCTTGAAACAGTCCCAGCATATGACGCGTAATATTGTGAAGTCTGACGCCATTCTGAATTTCAGTATTTATATATGGTGCCATTAATTCAACAACTTCAAAACCATCTTTCAACAGGTTTGGAGTGCTGAACACTGTATCATCTACTGTTAAAAGTAGCTCTGGATTATGATACACCGCACGACCCAACATAACACCATCTACATGCTTCAAATGCCCCAAAGCTTCCTCAAGTGAATTAATGCCGCCATTAATTGAGATTACAAGGTCTGGCAGACGCTGTTTGAGACGGTATACCCGCTCATAATCAAGTGGAGGAATATCACGGTTTTCCTTTGGTGAAAGGCCTTTAAGCCAAGCTTTACGAGCATGCACAATCAGTGCATCTACAGCTACGTCAATCAGTGCATCCGCTAAAGTATCAAGAGCCTGATCTGTATCCTGATCATCAACGCCTATGCGGCATTTAACGGTAACAGGCAGCTTTACGGCTTTTTTCAGTGCTGCAACACACTCAGCAACGAGCAAAGGCTCAAGCATAAGGCAAGCACCAAAACGCCCATTTTGAACACGGTCTGAGGGGCAGCCAACATTCAGATTTATTTCATCATAGCCATAGTCTTTAGCAAGTGTTGCAGCGTCTGCCAATGCACCAGGGTCGGATCCACCCAGCTGTAAAGCAAGAGGTTTTTCCTGCTCGGAAAATGCCAGCAATCTATTTTTTGGGCCAAAAAGAATGGCGTTTGCTGTTACCATTTCTGTGTAGCCACGTGCATGTCTGCTCATAAGACGGTGAAAATACCGGCAATGCCGATCTGTCCACTCCATCATGGGCGCAATACTGAATCTATGGACTTGATGCTGGTGCATGTATTTTAAACAGTTTTACCAGCTTTTACAGCTTTGGAGTGATCTGTCTCGCCCCCAACTGCTAAAATAGCAGCATCACCTTTCCAATTTTCACGTAAGGCAATGTCAGTAAAACCACAATGCACAGATACCCAGTTTAGCTCATCATTGGACATCCGAGCGATCTGGTCAAAGTGCCAGATGCCTGCCTCGTTGAGCTTTTTCTCAATTTCTATGGCTACACCGTTAATAAGCTTAAGGTTGTCTGCCCTGCCGTTTCTTGCAGCGTCTAAAGCAACTGGCCGACTGCCTTCAGATTTGTCTTCAGACTTATCTTCAGACTTGTCTTGCAATTGTCTCTGCGTATTTTGGCTAGCAGCATTCCCATAAATATCTACGTCATCGCTGCTTGACGTGGTGACTTCACTTTCATCGGTATATTTTAAAGTCTCAGATTTTTGGTCCGATGCAAAGACCTTAGCCTGTGAAACCCATTCTTCGCGTTCGATACGTCCAGGAAAAGCTAAAAAATGACCAACCCATTGAACTTCTGTTGCGGTCCAGGCTGCTATCTGGTCAAAATGCCAAATTCCCAATCCCTGAAGGCGGGTTTCATTCTGCTTTCCTATGCCGCGAATGCGTTTTAGATCATCAGCTTTGTTTTTACGCGGGGCCGTCAAACCAGGGGGCTTATCAGTCTCAACAGGCACCGCTGTGGTTGTTTCAACAATGCCCATGTCAACAGTGTGCACAACACTCAATCGTGAAAGCCTGAAGCCCATCGGCAAAGAATTTGCTAAAGTTTCAACTTCTGTTTTTACTTGCCTCAAACCTGTTGCGCCCGTTAATGTGTAACTGCTGTCAATTAAGCTTGCCATGCCTTTGTCAAGCTTTGCAAGATGCTTGAATGCTGCATTGGTGAGTATTTCCAGGTCAGCAGGTTGACCTGACCCAAGCTGAAGACGATCATTAACCCTCAACCCTGCAAATATTACCTCAGCGGAGGCCAAAATACGGTTTTTAGCTTCAGCTGAGGGAGCAAAACCTGTTAATGTCACTGCGTCTCCATCTTTTTGAGCCTGCCACTGATACGGCATAATCTGTGGAAGAACTGAAGCTGGAACAACTGTTGCTTTTAACTCTTTTCTTGGTGGCTTGGTAATAGCATTTTGTGTTTCAGACGTGCTAAAAAGCTGACGCAGCATGCTACCCAAAAGACATCCAATAAAATACATAGATGCTATCAAAATGCCTGTGTCGAACCACAGGCCCAAACGATCAGGAATAATTTTCAAATAGGCAACTGCAATTCCAGACGCAAGCAGAAGAAGCCATGGAACCCAGCCAAATGATGTCTTATTACGGATAAAAACTGAAAAACCAATAATTACACCAATAAGAAAAGCCGCAAACCACCACCATAGATAACTGGTGGCAAGATAAGACAGCCCAGAAAGTGTAAATCCAGAAGATGCCATTTATTTAACCCCCAATTATTTGACAATAAATTCTACGCGACGGTTCTTTTGTTTGCCTTCATCCGTTTCATTGGAGGCAATAGGCTTTGTTTCCCCGTAGCCGGCGGCAGTGTATTTTGCTGTGTCAACATGAAGTTTCATATAGTCGAGCACTGCTTTGGCTCGGCGCTCTGATAAATCCTGATTATAGGCAGGCGCACCGTCTGAGTCTGTATGAGCGCCAATTTCAACCTGAACCCTAGGGCATCTTTTTGCAATCTCAACCAAGCGGTCCAAGGTTGCAAACGACACCTGACGGATAGTATCCTTATCTGTATCAAAGTAAATTGAACTTTCTTTCAGCTCCTGTGTAAACTCGCTGCGGCAAATATCTGCCTGTTTTAAAATTATGTCTGGAGCACCAGCAACTGGGTCAGCTGTACCAAGCGGCGCGACGGGTGGCAGTGCCTCAACAGGCAGTGGAGTTGGAACTGGCATGGAGGCTGGCATGGGGGCTAGTATGGGGGCTGGTATAGGAGTTTGCACTGAAACAGCTGCCTTGCCGAGTGTGTACCCAACTGGCAGCATTTTTGTTGCGGCAAGTGCAGCATCAGACAGCTGGACACTGGATGCTTCCCCTGCCAGCGAATAGACTTTATCTTCAAGCTGAACACTCCCTTTCAGGAGTTTGGCCATCTGGGCTATTGCATACCCTGCCATCTGTTCAAAACCTGCTGGCTCTCCAGCGGCAATATCCTGCTTGTCAATAATACTTGCGCCTGGCATCGCAGTTTTTACCGCTTCAATATTTTTAAGACGTATTACCTCAGATGGTACAAAGCCATTCAGTGTAATTAAGTTGCCCTCACGCAAGGCCGCCCAGCTGTAAGGCTTTTGAACTGGAGGTGAAATGGCACTTATCATCAAGATTACCCCCTGCGGTAAGGCTTTAACCTTGGCAAGTTCGCTTGTGTAAATGGCTGATGTTGGAGCTGCACCTGTGATCGAATATTTCAGATCCTCCAGAGTGACTGTGGCGGTAGATAAATTACCAAGTTGAGACAGTCCAAATGCCGTTGCTGCTTCAAACCCAGCAGGAACACCACGCGCAAGTTTCATTTCATCCATCAACTGCGCATTGGGTAAGAATTTTTTAGCTGTTGCCAGAATGGTTTGATGGGTTGTTTCATCTGGATAATACCCATTTAAAGTAAGCTTGTTGCCATCGCGAACTGCCAGCCATTTATAGGGTTTGACTTCTGCCAGCACTTCAAGTGCAGATGCTGTTACCCTACGTACGCCTCGAATAGACTCAATTGCTGCAACCGCTTTGGCTTTTACCTCCTCATTTGGAGCTATGCCACTTAAAGTTGCATCGCGGCCCGCAAATGTTGGTTTCACCCAAGGATAATCCGTGATGGTTTTAAATGTCAGATCCTGCTCAATCCGTTCATCTGAGAGCACATTTGCTGTGCCCCACAAAATAACTGGCAAAGTAAGCCCTAGCCACCATTTACTTGGCTGATACATTTGACGCCCCTTGAATTGATATCCAGAATTGGATGCTTTATAATCCTCTGTGTTTCTTATACCCTATTATACCTTGCTTAAAACGTCTATTCTGCCTGATTAGAGACCTAAAAACCGATTTTCAGCAGTGCTCAATTTTGACATGCCAGCTCCATCATATAAACCAGCTCCACCATATAAATATGTAAAATAACAATGCACCCAGAATTTGTTTTTTATATATTCCATTAAAAAGCGTTTTATCCTTATTTTCATTAATCTGATGAGTATGCTGAAATCCGTCCATAGAAGACACCAAAGCAATTTACACTGATCAAACCAATTTTTAAGCAAATATCTGGTTATTTTACCCTCGCAAAACACCCCCAGTTTTTCTTAGGATTTCAGCGGACAACCTAGAGGTAAATGCTTCAATGTCTGTATCGTTCAGAGTTTTTTCACGCGGTTGGAGTGTTATTTCAATTGCAACAGATTTTTGATCGGGTCGCACGCCTTTACCTTCGTATATATCGAATAGTTTGACCTGTGATACAAGCACCCTGTCTACACCGCGTGCTGTTTTTACCACGTCATCAGCACGTACGGATTTATCTACAACAAAAGCAAAATCACGTGTGACTGATTGATAATCACTCATTTCCAGCTTTGATTTGATCTTGCTTGTTTTCTGTTTTTGAGTTGGGAGATTATCAAGTAGAATCTCAAAAACGACAACTGGTCCGTCAATACCCAGCTGTTCAAGTGTATTTGGATGAAGTTCGCCAAAATGCCCCAACACACCTTTTGGTCCAAACTGCATGGTTGCTGAGCGCCCGGGATGAAACCAGGTAGGAGCGCCAGCAACAATCTGCATAGAATCAGTTGATACACCCAATGCTCCAAGAAGCGAAAAGGCATCAGCCTTTACATCATAGATATCAGCAGGTTTGGCAGGCTGCGACCAGTGGCGACCAGTGCCAAGGCGCGAGGCAAGGCCACGTCGCAAGCCTGTAACAGCCATTTTCTGATCTTGTGGCTGATCACCTGTAAATATCTGGCCTACTTCAAACAGTGCTATATCTTTAGTTGCACGGTTGACGTTGCGTTGCGCCGCAGCAACCAAACCTGGCAAAAGCGAGGGACGCATGTCCGACATATCTGCGGCAATGGGATTAGCCAACTTCAAAACACTGACACCGCCGCCAAAAGCCTCTGCCTCTTTTGCAGAAATAAAGGAATAGGTCATGGCCTCCATCATGCCAGATGCTGCAAGTGCGCGGCGCGCACGGCGTGTTCTGCGCTGAATAAGTGTCAGCACTGGTTCTGAAACTGATGTGGTACGTTTAAGAGGCACGTTTACTACATGTTCAAGGCCAGCAATGCGGATAATTTCTTCTACAATGTCAGCCTTGCCCTCAATATCAGGGCGCCATGATGGAACAGCAATTGTAGATGCTTCTCCAATGCCAGATACACCAAAACCAAGACGTTTTAATATCTGTGTCATATCATCAACTGGCATTTCCAGACCAGTGAGACGTTTTACTTCGTTCCAGGGAAAAATTATACATTTGGTAATGGCAGGAATATCGCCCGCCTGTGTTATCTGACTTGGTGTTCCCCCACATATTTCAAGTATAAGCTTGGTTGCCAGGTCCATGCCAAACTGTGTAATTTCTGGATCAACACCGCGCTCAAAGCGATAACGGGCATCACTGTTAATGCCAAGTTTGCGGCCAGTCTGTGCAATATTTTCTGGATCCCACAAGGCGCATTCAATCAATACATCTGTTGTTGTTTCATCGCACCCTGAATGCTCGCCGCCCATAATGCCCGCAATAGATTTCACGCCATTATCATCTGCAATTACAACTGTACTGGTCCCTAGTGTGTAGGTTCTGCCATCAAGTGCTACTATGCTTTCGCTCATATGGGCGCAGCGTACAACCAGCCTGCCAGATATTTTGGCTGCATCAAAAACATGCAAGGGGCGACCATGCTCAAACGTAATGTAGTTTGTAATGTCAACCAATGCATTTACAGGACGAAGACCAATTGCTTTTAACTGATCCTGCATCCACTGTGGTGATGAACCATTTCTGACACCTTTTATCATACGTAGTTTAAAGACGGGGCAAAGCTTGCGGTCTTCGCCAATAAATTCCAGTTTTATATTAACAGGACATGAGCCGGATTCAGTAAAAACTGGCAAAGTCTGGGGCTTAACTGTGCCAAGGCCTGCTGCTGCAAGATCACGGGCAATTCCATACACACCTGCTGCGTCTGAACGGTTTGGTGTAAGGTTAATGTCTATCACAGGATCGCCAATTTTAGCATACTCAATATATTTAGTGCCAATTGGCGCGTTTTGAGGCAGCTCCATAATGCCTTCGCTCTCATCAGACAGCTCAAGTTCAGCCGCCGAGCAGAGCATACCCCTGCTTTCAATGCCTCTGATTTCGCCAATGCCCAGTGTAATTTTTTTGGCTGGAATGTAAGTGCCAGGCCCTGCAAAAACGGATACCAGCCCCGCGCGAGCGTTAGAGGCTCCGCACACAACCTGAATTGGTTCAGCAGCTCCTGTATCGACCATACAGAGACGCAGCTTATCTGCATTTGGATGCTGAATGGCTGAAATAATTTTCGCAATTGTAAAAGGTTCAAGAGGCTTGGCTTTATCTTCAACGCCTTCAACTTCAAGGCCTATTTTTGTCAATGTTTCGCAGATTTCTTCCAAGCCTGCATTGGTGTCAAGGTGCTGTTTTAGCCAGCTTAATGTAAATTTCATTGGCTTAGCCCCTCACATAGGTTTGGAATGTCAAGCGGCTTGAACCCGTAATGCTTCAACCAGCGTAAATCTGCATCAAAAAATGGACGTAAATCGGATATGCCGTATTTGAGCATGGCAAGGCGGTCAATTCCCATGCCCCAGGCATAGCCTTGGTATTCGTCTGGATTAATACCGCAGTTTTTGAGTACGTTGGAATGGACCATGCCGCAGCCCAGAATTTCCAGCCAGTCTTCTCCCTCTCCAAAGCGAATTTCTCCGTTGGAGCGCCGGCACTGGATGTCTACTTCCATTGACGGCTCGGTAAAGGGGAAAAACGATGGGCGAAAGCGCATCTTAACGCTTGGTATTTCAAAAAAAGCCTTGCAGAATTCTGTTATGACCCATTTCAGCTGTCCAAGATTAGCTGTTTTATCAATCACCAGCCCTTCCACCTGATGGAACATAGGCGTATGGGTCTGGTCGCTGTCACAGCGATACGTGCGCCCTGGGCATATAACGCGTATGGGTGGTTTTTGCCCCAGCATTGTGCGCACCTGCACAGGGCTTGTATGCGTGCGCAGCAGCATACGCTCACCATTTTCTTTTGCATTGAAAAAAAACGTGTCGTGCATTTCTCTGGCTGGATGCCCAACAGGGAAATTCAGTTTCGTAAAATTGAAATCATCCGTTTCTACATCAGGGCCTTCTGCAACGGAAAATCCCATATCAGCGAAAATTGCTGTAATTTCTTCAATTGTCTGGCTAACTGGATGCAATCGTCCAGCCTCGAAGGGTCCTTCGGGCACAGGCAATGAAACATCAAGCATTTCTGTCAGCAGTCTGGCAGTTAAAGCTTCATTTTTAAGAATGGTGCGCCGCTCTGTCAGTGCAGAGCCAACAGTATCTTTAAGTTTATTGATGGCAGCACCTGCAGATTTGCGCTCTTCTGCCTCCATCGCCCCCAAAGTTTTAAGAAGGGCTGTTATGGAACCAGATTTTCCCAAGGCTCCAACGCGGATAGCTTCGAGTAATGTATCGTCAGATGCTTTTGCAATCTGGTTTAGCAAATCTTGTTCAATGGTGTTGAAATCAGACATTCTACTATTTTCTGTTCTCTATGTTTGACGCTGTGCTCAGCGTTGCTCTAAGCAGATATAAAGCCGCATATCAATATGGTTTCTGTCAACTTGCCGCCGTACTGAAATCTACACGCACTGTTTTGCCCTCAACTTCGCTGGCGCGTTTTAAAATTTCCTTTGCTTCATCCACCTCACGCTGTCTGCGCCAGAGCGCTGCGTAAATGCCATCTGCCTTATCAACAAGACCTTGATGTGTGCCACGCTCAACAATTTCACCTTTGTCCAGCACGATGATCTGATCAGCATTAATGACCGTTGATAGGCGGTGGGCAATGACAACTGTTGTGCGGCCACGGCTGACCCGATCCAGGGAATCCTGAATTTCTTTTTCTGTAAAACTATCCAGAGCACTTGTTGCTTCGTCCAGCACCAGTATTGGCGGGGCTTTTAAAATTGTTCTGGCTATGGCAACGCGCTGTTTTTCCCCACCTGACAATTTAAGGCCGCGCTCCCCAACCTGTGCATTATAGCCCTCTGGCAGCTGCTTGATGAAACCATCTATCTGGGCAAGTCTGGCTGCGTCTTCCACTTCAGATTCGGTTGCATCAAAGCGTCCATAATTGATATTGTAGCGGATTGTATCATTAAACAACACGGTATCTTGTGGCACCATACCTATTGCTGCACGCAGACTACTCTGCTGAACTTTTACAATATCCTGCCCATCTATGCTTATTGTGCCAGATGAAATATCATAAAATCGAAATAGCAGCCGCGAGATCGTTGATTTTCCAGCCCCTGAAGGGCCAACAATTGCCACTGTCTGACCAGGAGGCACCTCAAATGAAATACCCTTGAGAATAGGACGATCTGGATTGTAATGGAATACCACATTTTCAAAACGGATATGTGCATCCGTAATTTTTAAAGGCAGCGCATCAGGTCTATCGGCGACCTCTTCGTGTTGACTGATAACACCAATCATCACCTCAATATCAACCAGAGCCTGTTTGATTTCGCGATACACCATACCCATGAAATTAAGCGGGATATATAGCTGGATTAGCAATGCATTGACCATGATAAAATGACCAACGGTTTTTTCTCCATTCAGAATTTCCATTGCAGCCATGACCATACAGACGCCCATGCCAATGGTAAAAATAACAGCCTGACCCGCGTTTAAAATTGCCAGCGATGTGTAAGTCTTTACCTTGGCGCGCTCATAGGTTGCCATTGAGCGATCATAGCGTGAAGCTTCACGCTGCTCTGCCCCAAAATACTTAACTGTCTCATAATTTAAAAGTGAATCGACAGCTTTGGTGCTGGCATCCGTATCGCTTTCATTCATGGTACGGCGGATATTAATACGCCAGTTTGTGGCTTGAATAGTATAGATGAGGTATATACTGATCATGACCAGAATTGTTACAACATAACGCCAGTCAAATTCAAACCCAAACACGCCAAGTACAAGGGCAAACTCAACAATTGTGGGAATGAGGGTCATCATCGCCATGCGTGACAACTCTTCTATGCCATTACGGCCACGCTCCAATACGCGGGTCAAACCACCAGTTTTACGCTCCAGATGAAAGCGTAAGGACAGCCTGTGCATGTGTTCAAATGTCTGCAATGCCATTTTACGCACAGCATGCATCGCTACCTGGGCAAACAGGCCTTCCCTTGCCTGCATCAGAAGCGCCATTAAAATACGTGTCAGTCCATAAATCACAGTGGCCGTAATGGGCGCCCCGATAATCCAGAGCATGTTCTCGGTTTCGCTTGGACGGCCGCTGGATGCTTCAACCAATGCATCTGTTGCCCATTTGAATGTGTAAGGAACAGTAACTGTCACCAGCTTTGCAATAACAACCAGAACAAGCGAGAGGAGAACGCGAAGCTGTAAATCCCTGCGGTTTTTGGGCCAGATATAGGGCCAGAGCGCTAAAAGCGTCGGCAGGAGCTTGCCATCGCCTGTGCGGGCGTCTTCTGCTGGTTTCTGCATGGATGGTGACATAAGAGGATAGGCTTTCTGGTATGAATTCTTAATAACTGAAAACCAGCTATTAAAAATTCTTTATTTAAAAAATTTTGCAAATGGCACACGCATCGTCACCAGCTCTTCTGCGCTGGAAGGATGTAGTGCCATTGTTGCATCAAAATCGCTTTTTTTGCCACCCATTTTGAGAATAACGCCAAGCAGCTGCGCCATTTCGCCTGCCCCATCACCCAGTATATGGGCACCAAGTACAATATCAGTTTTAGCATCCACCAACAGTTTCATGATGACAAGCTCATCCTGTCCCGAGACAGTTGCTTTCATTGGTCGGAATGTTGTTTTATAAACATCAACCTGTTCAAACAATTCGCAGGCTTGCTGTTCGGTGAGGCCAACAGTCCCAATTTCAGGCGAGGAAAACACAGCTGTTGGTATATTGCTGTAATCAATTTTGACAGTTTTGCCGCCAAAAATATTATCTGCGACAGCATGACCTTCGCGTATTGCCACAGGCGTAAGTGCAACACGGTTTGTGACATCACCTACGGCATAAATATTGGGGATATTGGTGCTGGAATAGTCATTGACAATAATTGCACCGTTTTTATCCGTGTTGACGCCAGCTTCCTCAAGCCCAAGGCAATGGCTGTTTGGAGAGCGACCTATCGCAAACATAATCTGATCTGCTTGCAACGCTACGCCCTTTTTAGTATAACCAACAAGTCCATCAGCTGTTTTTTCAATATGCGAAAACACGTCATCAAATACAAATTTTATGCCACGTTTTTCATAGGATAACAGCAGGCCTTTGCGCATACCCTCATCAAAACCGCGCAGAATGTTACCACCTCGATAAATGAGGGTTACATCAGCACCTAATCCTGCAAAAATGCCAGCAAACTCAACCGCAATATATCCACCCCCTGCAATGACTATGCGTTTTGGAAACTCTGGCAGATCGAACGCTTCATTAGATGTAATTGCATGTTCAATGCCAGAAATATCTGGCATATTTGGTTTACCGCCTGTGGCAACCAAGATATATTTTGCTTCAATAATCTTGCCTGTGTCCAAAAGGCGTACAGCATTGGCAGAGTGCAGCACCGCTCTTGATTTAATGACCTTTACCCCTGCATTTGACTGCGTGAGGGCGTAAATTTCTTCCAATCTGGTAATTTCTTTTTCTTTTGCCGCAACCAGGGCCTGCCAGTTGAAGCCTGGCTCTGTCACATCAAAGCCAAAACCTCTGGCCGCCCCAAACTCATGGGCAAAACGACTTGCATAGACATAGAGTTTTTTTGGTACACACCCACGAATAACGCATGTGCCACCCATACGAAATTCTTCTGCAAGCATCACTTTTGCGCCATAGCCGGCTGCAATGCGCGCAGCCCTTACGCCACCAGAGCCACCACCAATGACAAAAAGATCTACGCTATTTGTTGGCACTAGTTCAGCTCACGTCCACGCTTTTTAAGTTCTACGCGAAAAATATCAATAATTCTTGCGCCAAGCCGCTGGCTCCAGGCCTGCATTTCTCCAAACAGCTCTTCCAGCACCTGCGGCTGAGTAGACACATAACGCAGGCCAGAAGGTGTTTTGAAAAAGGCGGCAATTTCTTTAAGTTCGCCCTCAGACATGCGGCTTGCATATACTTTGGCGCCAAGTTCAACCATTTCTGCACGTTCGGCTTCAAGCTGGGTGCTAATTGTTTTTGACACTTCTTCTAGATCTTTAATCAATTCTGGACGTGTTCCGCTAATATTTGATTTTGCCTGTTCAATGAACTGCGGAATAAATGAATCGAACGATCGTGAAATACCAGAGCCAACCAGCACTTCACGAGCTGCCTGCAAATGAGATGCGCTGACAGAGGAAGCAGTGGAAGCCTGCTGTGCAGATGCGCCTGACATAAATACGCTTACGCAGGCAACCGTTAACATGCAGAATAAGCGCATTTAAAATTCCTTTTTAAACAAAATATAATCCTGTACGAATCGTTAAGCGCTTCGAACTTTAAGTGCAACCCCATTGCTGCTTGCTATGAACGCTGTTGTGCATATATTTATAAATAATCCATGCTCGATAACGCCTGGAATATTATTGAGAGCTATGCCAAGTTTTTGAGAATCTGGAATGCTGCCCAATGCGCAATCCAAAATATAGTGTCCACCATCTGTTACAAAAATACGCCCATCCGTTGAATGACGCAGACGTGCAGAGCCTGGCGCTTTATTTATCTCACATATACGCATGATTTCCAGACGCGTTGCCTCCATGCCGAAGGGATTAATTTCGACTGGTAATGGAAAGCGCCCCAAAGTTGATACACATTTTGAATCATCCGCAATTACAACCATCTGGCGGCTGGCGGCTGCCACAATCTTTTCGCGCAGCAATGCGCCACCACCACCCTTTATCAGGCTGAGACTATCATCAATTTCATCAGTACCATCAATGGTCAGATCAAGCTCCGTAAGCTCGTCCAAAGTCCTAAGAGGAATATGCAGCAACTCGGCCTGACGGGCTGTTGCAATGGAGGTGGGAACGCATTGCACTTTCAAGCCATCACGCACGCGCTCCCCCAACAGATCAACAAAATATCTGGCTGTTGAGCCAGTGCCCAACCCAATACGCATGTCAGGCTCAACAAGTTTTAAGGCTTCGGCTGCGGCACTGCGCTTTTGTGTTTCTATGGACATAAAATTGCCTTAGCGAAGGGGGCGACAAAAAGCAATTGCAGGCACAAAAAGCAGGCATAAAAAAATGTATTTAATTTGAAAGTTTTACTGCTTCTGGTTCAATTTTTATTCTTATACCTGCTATCATTGCCTCGGGGTTGAGTTTGTTGATGGCAGGCGTGTTGATATAGGCTTTTTGAACCATTACTGCTTTAACACTTTTAAGTCCCTTGAGTGCCTTATCAATATCAGCAACCTGTTTTTCAGTTATTACTGCAAATTTAAGTCGACCCTGAAGTCTCATTGCCTCTGCATCCTTTAGAAGATAATGTTTATCCTGTTCAAGCTTTCCAATCTCATCAATTACAAATTTAAAAGAGTCTGATGGTGGATGCTGCTTGATATTAAAGTGCTGGGCTGTTTCATTGAAATATTTAGCATATTGAACTGCTTTGAAAAGATTGTCTTTAAGCATTGTTACTGGATCTAGTGTGCGGCTTAAATTGTCTCTGTAACTTTTAATACCCATAATTTAAATTCCTTTTTAAAATTGAATTTGCCAAAATCTAATCTCTGTCTTAAAAAACGAAAATGCGTTCAAATTAAAGCATTGTTGAAAATATTATAAATTGCTTTTTGCACTGACACTTGAATCAGCATTATGTAACTGAAGTGCTGTGCTTCAAAAAAAATGAAAATGGTATATTCATTTATGAAAAATCTGCTCGGTCCAACACCCAGTTCGACAATAGTCAAATTCATCATTATCTCAATGTGTGTCGGGGCTTTTTTAGCCTGGAGTGGGCTAACTCCCAGCACGCTGCTTTACAATCTTCAATATGGGTTTGAGGCTTTGTTTGGGGTGGGACTGGACGCGTTTAAAAACCTGTTTCAATATTTTTTATACGGTGCAGTAATTGTGCTGCCGATCTGGCTGCTGACGAAATTACTGTCCAAACGCTAGATATTTCTACAGCATGTTTTAAGAAGCATCTTGCATTCTTCCACGTGATGGAACATATAGATTTCGGGAGGTTGGCAGTGGACGAACCACTCGCCAACCTGGTCAGATCCGGAAGGAAGCAGCCACAACGAGAACGGACGGGTTATTGTTCCAGCCTCCCACCTCTAACACCATTGTTATTGCCTGTGTTATGGCCTGCAAATGCGCAGCTTTTGCGCTCTGGTGCTCACGTACATTAAACTGCGCTCCGCTATTTAAAACCTAAGCACTTTCGATACATATTACAGAGTTAAACGCACAATTACCCTTTTCTTTTATCAATACGGTTTTGGTACAAAATGGCTGATGTTGATCTAACCCAGACAGCTGTTAATCCAGAAAACTTGCAGGTAAACTCGGCATACCGTGTTCTGGCACGCAAATACCGTCCTCAGACATTTGATGATCTTATTGGCCAGGAGGCGATGGTTCGCACGCTTGGCAATGCATTTCAATCAAACCGTATTCATCAGGCGTATATTTTTACTGGTGTGCGCGGTGTGGGTAAAACGACGACAGCGCGTATTCTGGCGCGTGGATTTAACTATGAACATGAAAATGGCACAGGCGGCCCGACAATTGACCTAAAAGTTCAGGGTAAACATTGCCAGTCCATTATTGAGGGGCGACATGTTGATGTAATTGAGATGGATGCAGCCTCTCATACGGGCATAGGGGACATTCGTGAAATTATTGAATCGGTGCGTTACAAGCCTGCCTATGCCAGAAACAAGGTCTACATAATCGACGAGGTGCACATGCTCTCGACGGCAGCCTTTAATGGGTTGCTAAAAACGCTGGAAGAGCCACCACCCCATGTAAAGTTTCTGTTTGCTACAACTGAAATTCGTAAAGTTCCCATCACAGTCCTGTCGCGCTGCCAGCGCTTTGATCTGCGGCGTGTGGATGTAGGAGTGCTGGTCAGGCACCTGCAATCAATCTGCGCCCTGGAAAAAGTGACTATTGAAACAGACGCCCTGCTGATGATTGCACGCGCAGCAGAGGGTTCTGTACGCGATGCACTTTCCCTGCTGGATCAGTCCATTGCCTATGGAACGCAAGACACAAACACGGCGATTAGTGCTGATAACCTAAGATCAATGCTCGGCCTGGCTGATCGCACCCGTGTTATCAATTTGTTTGAAACAGTCATGCGCGGCGATATGGCCGCTACGCTGGACGAGTTTAGGGCGCAATATGATGCAGGCGCTGATCCCTCTGTAATTATCAGTGATCTAGCGGATTATGTACATCTGGTTACACGGCTTAAGCTTGTGCCTGATGCTGCTAGAGACCCTGCCATGACTGAAACTGAGCGAACACGTGGACTGGAGTTTGCCGCTCAGCTACCCATGCGGGTTTTAACACGTGCCTGGCAGATTTTACTAAAAGGCTTGGGAGAAGTACAAGGGGCGACGCGTCCTGTTGCCGCAGCAGAAATGGTGCTTGTTCGCCTTGGTTTTGCGGCGGATTTACCAACACCGGATGAAGCCTTACGACTTTTACGCGATGGGGGGACCATATTCGGCACAGCCTCACCCCGCCCTTTACCACCATCTGGTGGTGCGCGGATGGCAATGGGCGGCGCAGAGCGCTTTGCAACACAAGCTGTTGCGCGACCACAGCTGGAAACCCATACAAATCCCAATCCAGTTGAGACAGCCTACACTCAACCACGCCTTTTGCTCAACCGCTTTGAAGATTTTGTGGCTTTGGCTTCTGCAAAAAGGCAGATTGATCTTAAAATAATGCTTGAGCGTCAGGTGCGCCCTGTACGGTTTGAAATGGGCGTGTTTGAATTTTCAGTAGAAAATGGAGCGTCCCATGATGTAGCCAACAAAATCAAACGTGCGCTTGATGACTGGACGGGTATTCGTTGGGTTGTGGCAATCTCGCAAGAAGAAGGCCAGACAACCCTGCATGAACAGGCAGAAACGATAAAGGCAGAAACTGCAAAGGACATAAACTCTCATTCTCTTGTGCGTGCGGTTCTAGATCGTTTTCCAGGATCTCAGATCATAGACATCAGGCGAGTAGGCTTAAAAGAAGCTCTTTTGCCTGAAAACGAGATTACACAAGATGCAGAAGAACTTTCTTATCTTGAACCTGTACAAGAAGATGATTACACCGATGATGATCTATAATTTTAAGGATATAAATCTATGAAAGACATTATGGGAATGATGAAGCAGGTTCAAGGCCTGCAAAGCAAAATGACGGAAATGCAGGCAGAGCTGGAGGCGCAAAACTATACAGGAAATTCAGCTGGCGGCATGGTGAGTGTGACGCTTTCAGGCAAGGGTGTATTAAAAAGTCTGGCAATAGACGCTAGCCTGATGAAGGCTGATGAACAGGAAATTCTGGAAGATCTTATTATTGCAGCTCATACAGATGCAAAAAATAAAGCTGACAGCTCAATTGCTGAAAAAATGCAGTCTTTGACAGGTGGCCTGCCATTACCGCCTGGCTTCAAGCTTCCGTTTTGAGCATGCGTCAAGAATTTTAACCAGCGCGATTGCGCACCTGCGCTTTTGCGCTGGAACCTATGAAATTACAATATGAGTGCTCCTGTTGCAGGCCCAGAAATTGAACGGCTGGTGCAGCTTTTAAGCAAGTTACCTGGGCTTGGACCGCGCTCTGCACGGCGTGCTGTATTGCATCTGGTGCGAAAACGTATTGAGTTGCTGTCCCCGCTGGCCGATGCAATGCAGATTGCAGTTGAGCGTATTGTTATCTGTGATGCCTGCGGGAACATTGATACTTGCCAGCCTTGCACTATATGCATTGATCCAAGAAGAGATAATTCTACAATCATTGTAGTTGAATCTGTGGGGGATTTATGGGCGCTGGAACGCGCTGGTGCCATGCGGGCACGATACCATGTACTTGGAGGGACGCTTTCGCCGCTTGATGGCGTTGGACCAAAAGATCTTCATATTGATGCCCTCATCACACGATGTGCTGATGAACAGGTAAAAGAGGTTATTTTAGCCGTAAATGCCACCGTGGACGGGCAGACAACTGCACATTACATTACTGATCTTTTGAGCCATTTTTCGTTAAAAGTAACACGTCTTGCGCATGGGGTGCCAGTTGGCGGAGAATTGGATTATCTTGATGAGGGAACTTTATCAGCCGCCATGCGCCAGCGAACCGCCATGTAAAAAAATATGGATCACATACTTAAAAAGTCAATACTATATGAACAATTTTAGGCAAGTCTGACAGAATTTTTGAAGCTTCAAATTAGATTTCAATAAAAAAATGGTTTTAAAGTGGTTTTAGTGTTGTTTTGACGTTTAAAAACACTTTCCCAATACACTTAATCAAGGTACACGTAAAACGACATGATGCTAATACCAAGAGTGTCACGTATAAACCCAGTAATTTATCTACTGGTAAATCTTAAAAACACACATAAGTTGTATTTTCAGGGTTTTTAAACTTAAAATCGCCTGAATTGGCTGCTCGTTTAGAGCTAGAATTCAGGCACGTATCATGAGGGCATACTGCTTATAAAGCAGTTAGGGACGAGAGCAGAATATGAAGAGCAAAGGCAGGGACTTCCGCGAGCCAAGACGACGCGGGTTTGATGATGATGGTCCATCAGGTTTTGATACACGGGGCAGCGGAGCACGCCAACCAGCGCGCCCATTTGGAAGTCCAGCTGGTGGTAGTGGATTTGGTGGAACGCCTGTTCCAACGGGCCCAGAACTTACAGCAATCGTAAAATGGTTCAAATCCGACAAGGGATTTGGCTTCGTAGAATTAAGTGATGGTTCGGGCGATGCCTTCCTTCATATTGGTGCTCTTCAATCTGCAGGTCATGAAGCTGTTCCTCCAGGTACAACGCTTCGTGTACAGGTTGGTCAGGGTCAAAAAGGCCCACAGGTGACACGCGTTGTTGAAGTTGATACATCTACCGCAACTGAAGAAGCTCCTCGTGGAGGCGGTTTTGGTGGCGGTGACCGCGATCGTGATCGCGGCGGCTACAGCAATGATCGCGGTGGAGATCGTGGCGGCTTTGGTGGTGGAAATCGCGGCGGCGGTGGTTTTAGTGGCGGTGGCAATGACCGTGGAGGCGATCGCGGCCCACGTCGTGGCCCAGATCCGTCTTCCGCTGTTGAAATCAACGGTACTGTAAAATGGTTCAATGGCGAAAAAGGCTTTGGCTTTGTAGCTGGCAATGATGGTGGCAAGGATGTGTTTGTACATATTTCTGTACTAGAAAATGCTGGTTTGCGTGCCTTGTCCGACGGTCAGCCTGTTATTATGCGTGTTGTTGATACGCCAAAAGGTCGTGAAGCGATCTCAATCGATTCAGACCATTAGTTTTTAAGTTACAAATCTCAAAAAGCACCTGCATTAATTTGCGGGTGCTTTTCTTCCGTAACATATAGCCCGCATTCTTTATAGTATGCATAAATTAGTGCGTGTTTGATTTCAATGAAATCAAAACGACAGTTTAGGTCTTTATTTTATCCCCGGTTTTTAAAACCCGCTTCGGGCTAAAGGTACAGACGCTTCTTCTGGGTGAAACACCCTATGATCTCCCTCAACCATTTTAATAACGCGATCATGCAGTGCCAATAATGTTGAGCGATGCCCTATGGACACGAGTGCTGTTAAAGGGAGATGCTCCTGAATGACTTTGTAAATAGCGACTTCCAATCTTTCGTCCAAGGATGCTGTGGCCTCATCCAGAAACAACCAGTCCGGCTTTGCAAGTAAAGCTCTTGCTATAGCCAAACGCTGTTGCTCGCCGCCTGAGAGGCGCTGCGCCCATTGGTCCTCCTCATTCAAAAGAGTAACTAAATGTTCAAGCTGTACCTTTATGAGTGCGGCTTTGATGTCATCATCATTAAAGGCATCAATGAGAGCTGGATAAGTCACTGCGTTGCGCAAAGTTCCAATTGGGATATAAGGGCGCTGGGGCAGAAGCATCAGTGTTTTGCCTGCTGAAAAATTGATGTTGCCTTCCCAGTAGGGCCATATACCCGAAATTGCACGAAACAGGGTTGATTTTCCAGAGCCTGAGGGACCAGTAAACAACGTCCGCTGGTTGGCATTTAGTTTTAAATGACTGATTTCAACTATTGCAATGCCAGTGGGCAGTTTGAGCTGGGCACTCTGGATGGATATTTCGTTGGTTATTGACCCAAAATGCTGTTTTTCATTCCTTGTATCAGCTTTTTCGCAGTCCTGCATGGTAGCTTTAAAGCCCATTATGCGGTCAAGGGCAGCTTTATAAACAGCAAAGCGGGAGTAAAGATTTATAAAAACTGAAAAGCCATTTTGAACTCTTGCAAAAGCATCACTCGTGCTTGAAAAACTGCCAAAATCTGTTGCACCACTGAAATAAGCAGGTGCAAGAAGAATATAGGGTATAATGTAGACGAGTTGATCAACTGAAAAACTAAACAGGCTGAGGTTTTTCTGACGGTTTACTAGATTCCAGGTTGAACCAACAACATTCATATATTTTTTTTCCAAATGTTCAGTTTCAGCTTTTCCTCCTTTGAGCAAAGCAATCTGCTCACCATATTCACGAATACGCGCTAAGGAAAAACGAAACCCTGCTTCTGCTTTTTCCTTATTAAAATTCAGTTTTATTAAAGGCCGCCCTATAAGATGCGCTACAAATGTAACTATCACAGCATAGAAAAGTGCTACCCAAACAAGATAGCCTGGTATTGAATCAAGGCTGAAATTGCCAAATTGATATTTAAATGTAGCTGAGAGCCCCCATAATACTTGAACAAAGGCCGCTAGAGATAAAAGCTTGTTGAATAATTCTACAGATATTGTCATCGTTTCAATGACAAAAAGACGAATATCTTCCGCAATACGCTGATCTGGATTATCAGCTCTTTCCCCGTAGAATTGCATCTGATAATGGGTAGAGCTGCTTAACCAACGCTTAAAGAAACTCTGTGACATGGAGCGTCGCCAGCGTATGAGTAAATATTGAGTAATGATATATTCTATGACCTGGCCAGCAATCCAAGCTCCTGCAATAATAAGAAATAAAATTACCTCCTCACCAAATGCGCCAGAATTTTTCTGCTGCAAGGCGTTATTCAGGCGACCATACCATTGGTTAAAAGCAATCAGAATATAGACCTGCACCAAATTCATGGCAATGATTGAAAACAGGAACAGTCTGCCAATTTTTCCCTCTGACATTGGAATGCGCGTTTTGCCAAAGGGTAAGATTTCATCTGATTTTTTACTGTTAAAAAAAGGATCAGACAGGTCAACAATTGAGCGAATAAGGGGCAAGCGGGCCACAATATATAAAATGCAGGAAAATACCGTGACAGCAAGCATCAAAAAGGGTTTTGGGCGAAGGCTTTCAAACGACTCTGGAAGAAGATTGCCTGAAAATACAATCATACCCGATGCAAAAAGAATAAATACGGTGGCATAGGCAAAGCCAAAAGACCGGATTAAAAAAGCGTTTTTTGATAGTAGATATGTAATCACTGTCATAACTGCGCCTGTTGGGGCAAGGTAAAACGGCACAGTTTCTGGTTTAATATATCCCATATAAGCCAATAAAAAGCTTAAAACTGCTATTATTGCGCTCATAATGCGCATTGTGAAATCTCCAGTCAGGCTAAACGTGCGATGATGCGATTTTTAATATTGTCTCGCATAGAGCGATAGGCTTCAAGTTTTTGATCTCTGCTGTGCCCTTCATCAGTTAAATCAGAAATTGGCCAATACTCTATTTCTATGTCTGCTGTGCGCTGCAGATCTTTTACCTTTTCCAAAGCCTCCTTGGACAAGGCAATAATCAGGTCAAACGCATCTGCATTTATGTTATCAAATGTTTTTGTATGATGAGCGCTGATTTCAATATCCAGCTCACGCATCACACTTATGGCAAAAGGGTCAAGAGCTTGAGAATGAACACCGGCAGAATCAATAAATATGCTGCGGCCAAGAATTTTCTTAGCCAGGGCTTCTGCCATTGGTGAACGTACTGCATTCATGGAACAGGCAAAAAGAACAGAGCCAGGCCGCTTTTTCATGTTTCGCGCCCTGTCCAGCTAAGTGCTACTATCAGGGTAAAAAAACGCCTTGAAGTATCAAAATCCGTTGTTATTTTACCATTCAGGCGCTCTTGCACAAGATCTGCACCTTCGTTGTGAAGACCACGCCGTGCCATGTCTATAGCCTCAATCCTATCAGCCGAGGCAGTACGAATTGCATCATAATAGCTAGCACAAATCATAAAATAGTCTTTAATAACCGAGCGGAATGGCGAAAGCGAGAGAACATGAGCAAATATTGGCTCTTTCTGTTCGTCTCTCACATCAAAAACCAGACGATTACCTTTAAGGCCCAGGTTGAGGATATATGGTCCTATTTTACCGTTTTCCAGCTTAAAAACGTTGTCTTCAATCAAATCATAAATAGCTATGTTGCGTTCGTGTTCCTGATCAGGGGTTCCTCGTGTAATGCTTTCCTCATCCAGATGAATGGACACAAGACGGTTAATGCTGGTACTGCTGGCATCTTCCAAAATATGCACCTAAAGATTTAATCTTATGGACACTGATCTTGCATGTGCGTGGAGGCCTTCTGCTTGCCCAAGTAAAACTGCGGAAGGACCCAGAGCTCTTAGCGATTCAGGACTGCATTTTAAAAGTGATGTACGTTTAACAAAATCGTAAACACCCAAACCAGAGGTAAATCTAGCACTTCTTGCTGTTGGCAATACATGATTTGACCCACCAATATAATCGCCAATTGCTTCTGGCGTGTAGGCGCCAATAAAAATGGCACCAGCATTGCGGATTTTACCTGCAAGCTCATCAGCGTTTTTTGTTATGAGCTCCAGATGTTCTGGCGCTATGCGGTTGATCAATGGGATAACCTGCTCCATACTCTGCACTAAAATTATGGCTCCAAACTCTTTCAAGCTCGCTCCTGCAATTTCAGCTCTTGGGAGCGTTTTCAGCTGACCTTCCAATGCTATTTCGACCTGTTCTGCCAGCGCTTCGCTGTCCGTAATCAAAATGGACTGTGCATTCTGGTCGTGTTCCGCCTGAGCCAGTAAATCAGCCGCAACCCATTCTGCATTGGCTGTACTGTCTGCCACGATTAGAATTTCAGAAGGCCCAGCAATCATATCTATACCAACCTGCCCGAACACCTGGCGCTTGGCAGCTGCGACATAGGCATTGCCTGGACCAACAATTTTTACTACTGGATCAATTGTTTTTGTGCCATAGGCCAAAGCTGCAACTGCCTGAGCACCGCCTATGCGATAAATTTCGTCTACACCCGCCAGCTCGGCAGCAGCCAACACAAGAGGGTTAACAGCACCATCAGGCGTTGGTACAACCATAACCACACGCTCAACACCTGCAACTTTTGCTGGCACAGCGTTCATCAAAACAGAGGATGGGTAGCTTGCGCTTCCACCTGGCACATATAACCCAACAGACTCAATTGCACTCCAGCGCCAGCCCAGTTCAACACCCAGCTCATCTTTAAACTGCACATCTGATGGTTTTTGGCGGCTGTGATAAGCTTCAATACGTTCTTTTGCAAGCTGAAGCGCTGAAAGAGTAGATTCTGTGCAGCTCAGCTTAGCATTTGAAATTTCATCTGCTGTTATACGCATGCCAAGTTTTTCAATGTCGCAGCGATCGAACTTCAAGGAATAGTCAATAACGGCTTTATCTCCGTTTGCCCTTACATCTGCAATAATTGAATGCACAGCTGTTTCAACATCCTGAGATACCTCACGCTTTGTAGAAAGCAGGATTTTAAACTGATTTTCAAAATTTTCTGAACTTGTATTTAGTCTTAACACCGTTAACTCCTGCACATTGTTAAGCACACTTTCAAACTGTTTTCATTTGAATGAAACTTATATATGATTTAAACCTTTAAGTAACACTACCAATAGTGCTTTGGCGCGCACCCTGTTCTTAAAGCAATACAAATTTTAATATAAGAGGAAGAAATGAAACATCGTCAGTTTTTTAGTTTGGTATCAGTATTTTTTGTTATTTGCACGACTGGACCTGCTTTTGCACAGTATTACCTTCCCTACAACGCTCCGCCACCTTCTTATGATCAGCGAGAATATTATCGCCCACGTCACGAGGAAAGACGTTATGAGCGCGAATATGGGTATGAGCGTTCAAGGCGTGATCTTGGACAGATCTGTGTGACATCGCGTGGCAGCTGCGGCTCTGCACCCAACTACATAGGCGCATCCTGCCGCTGTGAAATTCCTGGTTTTGGACGCAAACGCGGAAATATCCAGCGTTAACCAGTAATACGCTCTATCTCAGCACCGCAGCCTGCAAGCTTTGCCTCCAGCTGCTCAAAGCCACGATCAAGATGGTAGACACGGCTAATTGTCGTGTCGCCTTCAGCTGCAAGACCTGCGATAACCAATGAGACTGAGGCACGCAAATCTGTTGCCATAACAGGTGCGCCTTTTAGTTTTGGTACGCCCTCAATTGTGGCTGATTGTCCATCCAGATGAATTTTTGCACCAAGACGGCTAAGCTCTGCTACGTGCATGAAGCGGTTTTCAAAAATTGTTTCGGTAATTTTTGATGTGCCATCCGCCAGAGTTACAAGACCCATAAGCTGCGCCTGTAAATCCGTTGGAAAACCTGGAAATGGATCTGTTGTAATGTTAACTGGCTTAAGGCCATTTCCATTTCGTGAAACGCGCACGCCTTTGTTGGTCTGCTCTATGTTAACGCCAGCTTCTGTTAAAACATCGAAAGCAGATTGCAGCAAATTTGTTTTGACACCCTGCAAAACAACATCTCCGCCTGCCATTGCAACGCACATGGCGTAAGTTCCAGCTTCAATCCGATCTGCCACGACGGCATGATGTGTACCACGTAAATGCGGCACACCCTTGATTTCTATAGTAGATGTTCCTGCCCCACTAATTCTAGCGCCCATTTTTACCAGGCAATCGGCTAAATCAACCACCTCAGGCTCACGCGCTGCGTTATGGATCACTGTTGTGCCATTAGCTAGGGAGGCTGCCATAAGAGCAGTGTGCGTCCCCCCTACAGTAACTTTTGGAAAATCTATTTCCGCCCCTTTCAAACCACCGCTTGGCGCTTTGGCAACTGCGTAGCCATTTTCAATGTCAATCTTTGCACCCAGACGCTCTAATGCCATCAACAGAAAATCAACTGGACGTGTGCCAATGGCACAGCCCCCAGGAAGCGAAACCTTCGCCTCTCCCATACGGGCCAAAAGCGGCCCAAGCACCCAGAAGCTTGCCCGCATTGTAGAAACAAGTTCATACGGTGCTGTTGTATCTGATATGGACCGTGCAGAAAGCCTGACATTAGCACCGCTCAAGGGATCGTCACCATTGCGCTTGCCAGCTATCATAATATCTACGCCATGGTTGCCCAGAATGCGCCGCAAATTGGATACATCACTTAAACGGGGGACATTTAAAAGTGTAAGATCGTCTTCTGTTAACAAGCTTGCAATCATAAGTGGAAGAGCGGCATTTTTAGCTCCAGATATCGGAATAACGCCGTTCAGCTTTTTGCCACCAGTAATGCGGATGCGATCCATTTCGTTAGTCTCTTTAATCTGGAGTTGAATGATTTATGACATGCTCTATGTCATAAAAAATGCCTGTGAGCTACCCTTCGTTTTTGCTTTGGGACAAGGCTAAATCTACAGGTTCAGCAGGTGTTTCATTCTTCTTTTTAGAAGGGGTTCGTCGCCGTTTCAGATTTTCCTTCAAAGAAGCAGAAAGCCGTGCCTTGCGCTGGGCAAGCCTAAGTGTTTCTTTTTCCTGTTTTGTTGCCATTAATCAAGTTGGTTTCTGTTGATGCATAGTCAGTTTTGTAAAAGGTAAGCTAGACGGAACAAGCCCTGAAAGGGCTATATGGGCTTGAACTTAAAAATTGTCTATTGGCTTGACCAGATGATCCTTGCTATCCAGTCGAGCTGCTCCACAGGAATGACCCTATCAGGATGCTCATTATTCATTGAACGCAATTCTATCATTCTGGATGTTCTGCGTTTGAGTTCTTTGGCCATAATCTCGCCCTGAAGCGTTTTCACCACAATCCGGTCGCCCCTACGGATAGCTGCATTTGGCGATACAATGATTATATCCCCATCCCTGAAAAGGGGCTGCATGGAATCCCCAGTTACCTCAAGAGCATATGTATGATCATCCTCAATCGAGGGGAAGTTTACCTCATCCCAGCCATTACCAACTGGAAAACCGCCATCATCAAAAAACCCGCCTGTACCAGCCTGCGCCAATCCAATTAATGGCAGCTGGCGCACTGTCCGCAGGCTTGTAGAGGCAACCATTGAGATAAACTCATCAAGGCTTGCACCCGTTGCATCAAGAATTTTTGCAATGGATTCTGTTGAGGGCCAGCGAGGTTTGCCATCTGGTGCAATGCGTTTGGATTTGTTGAAGCTCGTTGCATCAAGACCTGCTTTTTTAGCAAGACCTGATGTCGATAAATCATACCGCTGGGCCAGAGCATCAATAGCTGACCAAAGTTCAAAATGGGAAAGTCTCACTTGTTTCATATCCATTTGTTTGACCATAATGCCTAATCTGGATTGAAATAAGACACATACAGAATCAGTGAGTAAAATTAGGATAACATACCTCTTGCTAGACTTGTTTACCTGTTATAGCAAGTCTAAAAAATGGTTTGTTGCATTGAATTAAATGCATAGCTTTGTGTGTGCTTAACAATATATTGTAATTTTAAAGCGTTTTAAACTGTATTAAAGCCTACTCAATCGTCTAATTATTTGTTTTAGTATTGGATTTTGTATAAAAGCTGCTTATGTTTTTCCCACACGCTATGCTCTACAAGGTAATAAAAATTTATGAAACTTGTCTATAAGATTGTTCCAGCCAAGCTCTGGGCTGAAGCTCAAACTTTGGGCATATTTAAAGGTTCTAAAATTGACATAGATGATGGCTTTATTCATCTGTCCAGTTTTGAGCAGGTTTTAGAAACGGCTTTAAAACATTTCAAAGGGCTAGAGGATCTGTTGATAGTTGCATTTAAAGATGTAGATCTGGCTCCAGACCTAAAATGGGAAGACTCCAGAAATGGCAAAAAATTTCCCCATTACTATAACAAAATCAACATTAAATCAGTTTTTTTCGTTAAACCATTGCCTCTGGATATACAGGGCAACCATATATTTCCGGATTTGATACATGCCTGATCTGTTTCAGTTAATGCGTCCAATCATGCATTTGCTTGACGGCGAACACGCACACCGTATGAGCATTCAAGCGCTTAACCTCGTGCCCTTTTCAAGAAATACACGTTTATTTCCTCTTTTGCCAGTTGAAGCGTTTGGGCTTTCATTTGCCAACCCGCTTGGGCTGGCTGCTGGATTTGACAAGAATGCAGAAGTTGTGGCTCCTGTTTTAAAACTTGGCTTTGGCTTTACGGAAGTTGGCGGCGTTACCCCCTTGCCTCAACCAGGTAATCCAAAGCCTCGCGTATTTCGGTTACCCAAAGATAAAGCTGTAATCAATCGCTATGGATTGAACAGTGCGGGTATGGATGTTGTGCGAGCACGACTTGAGTTTAGAAAGCTTGAACAGCATAACCGCCAATCTGGTAGTGTTGGTGTCAATATTGGGGCAAATAAAGACAGCCCTGATCGGGTTGGGGATTATGTGTCCTTGGTCAAGGGCTTATCGGATGTTGCTGATTATATTAGTGTCAATATATCCTCGCCCAACACACCAGGATTGCGCAATCTTCAAGGTAAAGCTGAACTTGATGCCCTTTTAGCTCGTGTGATGGAGGCAAAAACAACCTGTCCAATTCTAGTAAAAATTGCACCCGATCTTGAGCTATCTGATTTGGATGATGTGATCGAGGTGGCAAAAAAGCGTGGAATTGATGGTTTGATTATATCCAACACTACAATTGCACGCCCATTAAATTTGCTTGAAACAAAGCTGAGTGCTGAAACTGGTGGCTTGTCAGGACAGCCAGTTTTTGTGCGTTCCACATGGTTGCTTGCACACACTTACCAGCGGGTTGAGAGCGCATTTCCTCTCATTGGTGTTGGTGGTATTGGTTGCGCTGATACTGCGTGGACAAAAATATGCGCAGGGGCCACGCTTTTGCAGCTTTACACGGCGCTGATTTATGAAGGACCAGCTTTGGTTGGACGCATCTTGCATGGGCTGGAGGCTAGGCTAAAAGAAAAGGGCTTTGCCAGCCTTCAAGAGGCTGTGGGATGCAGGGCAAGAAAGATTGGCAAGAGAGATTGGCAATAGAGGTTGGCAATAATTTTAAATTTTAGTTGCAGACATTTCCGCCATAATCGCCTCAACCGCTGCACGTGGATGGCTCGCGTTTGTAATTGGCCTTCCAATAACCAGATAATCAGCGCCTGCCTGAACTGCATCTGCTGGTGTCATTACGCGTTTTTGATCGCCAAAATCGCTGCCAGTTGGACGGATGCCAGGGGTTACAATTTTTAAGGTTTGTCCAATGGATTTTCTAACATTTGCAATGTCTGTCGCTGAGCAGATCAGCCCGTCAATACCAATATTCTTGGCTTGATTGGCGCGAGTAATTACCAACTCACTGACACCACACGCATAGCCTGCCCTTTTTAGATCATCATCATCCATAGAGGTCATGACAGTCACACCTAAAATCTGCGTATCTGTACCTTTGCGCCCTTTATGTGCCGCTTCCATTGTCTGGGGATAGGCATGAACTGTCAGAAATGTTGCACCTAGATCTGCCACGCGTGCTGTTGCCATTTCAACCGTGTGGGGAATATCATGCAGTTTGAGATCAAGAAAAACTTTTTTACCTTTGGCAACGAGTGATTTAACCAGTGGCAGGCCACCTGCATAGGTTAATTCCATGCCAATTTTATAAAAACTTACTGCATCGCCTAGGGTTTCCACCATCTTTTCGGCCTGATAAACAGTAGGCAAGTCCAAAGCGACTATAATTCTGTTTTTCAAAGCCATTACAAAGCCGTCTGCTTTTTATAAACCCAGACCTTTGCTGGTGGAATGTTCATCCAAATACGGGATGAGGATTCTGCACTGAAACTGACTGTTGAACTGGAAGAGTTCAAGGGTATCGGAGATGCGGCTGAATAGGTAAACTGGATGAAGGGCGCGCCCTCTTCTGAAAGATCAAAGGCTTCCTTTAAAAGGCTTAAACGCTGATCCTGTGGCTTTGTAAGAAGAGGAAGGCTTGAAACAATAGCAGATGCTTTTTGCTGCATCATAGCTCCAACTGTTTGTTTTAATGTGTATGCGTCCCCTTGAATAATCATTGCTTTGGGAAAGCGTTGCCTTAAAAGCTCACAGAATTCCAGGCTGTACTCCAATAGAACAAGCCGTTCCTCGGCGACACCGTGTTTTATGAGCGCTTTAGTAACGGGGCCCGTACCTGGCCCTATTTCAAGCACTGGAGCAGTGCTGTCACCGTTAACGTAACTCGCCATTTTATGCGCCAAGGCTTTGCCAGAGGGAGAAACAGCACCTGTTACAAGTGGACGCTGAAACCACGAGCGCAAGAAGCGCATATTGTTACTAATTTCAGTCTGCAATTTTTGGGGTGAATTCATGGATTACAGGCCTTAATTCATATTAATTAATCAGGTGGCATTTTTAAAATTACAACTCAGCAATACTATGTTCCAAAAAACTCTTTTACACGCCCGAAAAATCCTGCCGCTTCTGGCTGTGTTTTATGAGACGATTCAGTTTCAAATTCCGACAAAAGTTCTCTTTGACGTTTTGTCAGATGCTGAGGTGTTTCTACAACTGTCTGGATATAAAGATCACCAAAATCTTTTGACCGCAAGACAGGCATACCTTTACCACGTAATCTGAACTGTTTACCTGACTGTGTGCCTTCTGGAATTTTAACCGAGGCTTCACCGCCATTAACTGTTGGCACTTTAACGTCTGACCCTAGAGCAGCACCCACCATTGAAATAGGCACCTGGCAAAATAAATCTGCACCCTCGCGCTGATAAAATCCGTGCGGTTTCAATGAAAGAAAAATGTAAAGATCTCCAGTTGGACCACCACGCGCTCCAGCCTCTCCTTCGCCGCTTAGGCGGATGCGTGTTCCATCCTCAACTCCAGCTGGAATATTAACAGATAACGTCCGATCTTTCATGACGCGACCTGCACCAGAGCAGTTTGGACAGGGGTTGTCTATAACCTCACCACGACCTGCACAATTTGGACAGGTTCGTTCAATAGCGAAAAATCCCTGGCTTGCCCGAACGCGCCCTGCCCCACCACATGTTGAACATGTACGAGGCTTTGATCCCTGTTTAGCGCCAGTGCCGGTACACGACTCGCATGTTACAGCAGTTGGCACCTTGATTGAGGCAGATTTGCCCGTAAATGCCTCTTCAAGCGTAATCTCCATATTGTAGCGCATATCAGCACCACGTTCACGCCCGCCTCCTTGCGCACGACGTCCACCACCCCCGCCAAAAACATCCCCAAACAAATCTTCGAAAATGTCAGACATTGAGCCGCTGCCAAAGCCCTCAAATCCACCTTGCCCACTGTTGCCATTTTCAAATGCTGCATGGCCAAAACGATCATAGGCTGCACGCTTTTGGCCGTCAGACAGCATTTGATAGGCTTCATTCAGCTCTTTGAAACGGCGCTCGGCGTCTTTATCACCTGGATGTCGGTCTGGATGGCAGGCCATGGCTGATTTGCGGAAAGCGGCTTTAAGCTCTGCATCAGTTGCAGATTTTTTGACGCCCAGTATTTCATAAAAATCACGTTTCGACATTATACCCCTGATAGAACCTTACTATGCCTGAACTTTGGCCTGAACCTTGGTAATTACCTACTCTAAAGCACGTTCCGTTCCCATGTTTATAGACCGTATGTCTTTGGCTAATCACACTAGTCAGTACAAGCACTACATAAATTCTGACTGATTTAACATGAAACCTCCCTCACCTTTTAAGATGAGAGAGGCAATAGCAAAAACGTAAAACACGCACTTAAGCCCGCTTTTTCTTGTCCTTGGCATCAACTTCTTCAAAGTCAGCGTCGATTACATCATCGCCTGCACCATGTTTTTTAGCATCGGCTTTTGCAGCTTCTGCCTCTGCAGCTTCACTTGCCTCAGCGCTTGCCTTGTACATGGCCTCGCCCAGCTTCATCGACAGGGTCATTAGCTCCTGTGTTTTGGATGTGATTGCTTCACTATCATCAGATGTAACAGCTTCACGCAGGGCAGTGATGGCCTTGCTGATCGCTTCTTTTTCAGATTCTTCGGCCTTGTCACCATATTCTGCGACTGATTTTTCAGTAGTATGAATAAGAGACTCAGCCTGGTTTTTGGCCTCTACCAATGCACGACGCTTCTTGTCTTCGTCTGCGTTAGCCTCAGCTTCTTTCACCATCTTGTCAATTTCAGCATCTGAGAGGCCGCCTGATGCCTGAATACGTATAGCCTGTTCCTTGTTGGTCGCCTTGTCTTTGGCGGTTACATTCACAATACCATTAGCATCAATATCGAAAGTTACCTCTACCTGCGGCACACCACGAGGCGCTGGTGGAAGACCCATCAGGTCAAACTGGCCAAGACTCTTGTTGTCCGCTGCCATTTCGCGCTCGCCTTGTGAGACACGAATGGTTACCGCGCTCTGATTATCTTCAGCAGTTGAGAAAACCTGGCTCTTTTTTGTTGGAATTGTAGTATTGCGATCAATCAGACGTGTAAATACACCACCTAATGTTTCAATGCCAAGTGAAAGCGGGGTTACATCCAGCAGCAACACATCTTTTACATCGCCTTGAAGAACGCCTGCCTGAACAGCTGCACCAATGGCTACAACTTCATCAGGGTTCACACCCTTGTGAGGCTCTTTACCAAAGAAGTTTTTCACAATTTCCTGCACTTTTGGCATACGGGTCATACCGCCAACCAAAACCACCTCATCAATCTCGTTTGCTGAAATGCCAGCGTCTTTGATTGCCTTGCGGCATGGCTCAACTGTGCGCTGAATAAGATCGTCAACAAGGGCTTCGAACTTGGACCGTGTCAACTTCATGGCAAGATGTTTTGGCCCGCTTGCGTCTGCTGTAATATATGGCAGGTTAATTTCAGTTTGCGCAGTGGAGGACAATTCAATCTTGGCTTTTTCAGCGGCTTCTTTTAAACGCTGGAGAGCCAGTTTGTCTTTTTTGAGATCAATACCCTGCTCTTTTTTAAATTCATCCGCAAGATACTCAACCAGGCGCATGTCAAAGTCTTCACCACCAAGGAATGTATCACCGTTGGTCGATTTAACTTCAAACACGCCATCGCCAATTTCAAGGATGGATACGTCAAATGTACCACCGCCCAAATCATATACAACAATAGTGCCTGATGAACGCTTGTCGAGGCCATAGGCAAGAGCAGCAGCTGTTGGCTCGTTGATGATGCGCAGCACTTCAAGACCAGCAATTTTGCCTGCATCTTTTGTTGCCTGGCGCTGTGCATCGTTGAAGTAGGCTGGAACAGTAATAACGGCCTGCTCAACTTTTGTTCCCAAATAGGCTTCTGCTGTTTCTTTCATTTTAATCAAAGTAAAAGCAGAAATCTGGCTTGGGGAATATTCCTTTTTATCAGCCTCTACCCATGCATCGCCATTACTGTTTTTAACAATTTTGTACGGTACCAATGCCTGGTCTTTTTTAGTTACTGGATCGTTGTAAGGACGGCCAATCAGACGCTTGATTGCAAAAAATGTTTTTTCTGGGTTGGTTACGCCCTGGCGTTTAGCAGGCTGACCCACCAAGCGCTCGCCATCGTCTGTAAACGCAACGATTGAGGGCGTTGTGCGCGCGCCTTCTGCATTTTCAATAACTTTTGGTGTTGAGCCCTCCATGACAGCAACACAGGAATTTGTTGTTCCCAAATCAATACCAATTACTTTAGCCATATTTTTTGCCCCTTTTGCAGCAGAGACTGAAACCCCCATCAGGCAGCTTCAACCTTGATAACAGTTTAATCCAAGTTATAACGCCAGGATACCACTCCTGATCGCAACGTGAATGTTAAGTTAATCTATCTGGACCCTGAGATTCAGGGTCGTTGAGGGTATATAGGGGCGTGTTTGACGCAGCGCAAGTGAGACTTGTCACAGAGTTGTGGGAGATTTAAAAAATATGTTTCAGAACCACATTTTTTCATATCTTGTAAGGCTGGTGTAAGATTGGGGGTTTAAACAGGATTTACAAAGTCAGTACGGTTGCATTTTATAGCTATAAATCCAGGTCCAACGTGACCAATAAAAACAGGATAAGAACATGAGCACTATCAACAACGCGGCACCCGTGCAGACACAAATTGCCTATACTCAACCCTC
>JANXWK010000019.1 GCA_025351165.1 Hyphomicrobiales bacterium
GCCTGAAATTGCCTGTGCGCCTGCGTGTTATTTTACCAATTGTTGAAAATTCCATTTCTGCCAATGCGTTTCGTCCTGGCGATGTTTTGCCCAGCCGCAAGGGGCTGAGCGTGGAAATTGGCAATACAGATGCGGAGGGGCGGTTGATTTTGGCAGATGCCTTAACGCTAGCATGCGAGGATATGCCAGATTTATTGCTGGATTTTGCCACTTTAACGGGTGCAGCGCGTGTAGCTTTGGGGCCAGAATTGCCGCCGTTTTACACGGATGATGAAGCTTTGGCGATTGATATTGCAACTGCGGCAATCAGATCGCATGACCCTGTGTGGCGGCTGCCCCTGTGGAATAATTATGGTGCAATGCTGTCCTCCAAAATTGCCGATGTAAATCATGTGTCAAGTGGCGGGTTTGCAGGCTCCATTACGGCTGCACTGTTTTTACGCCGCTTTGTTAAAAAAGGCATCAGCTGGTGTCATTTTGATACTTATGCGTGGTCGCCCGCACCCAAGCCAGCGCATCCAGAGGGGGGAGAAGTGCAAGTGTCGCGATTGGTTTTGGAGCTTTTAGAGAAACGATATTTAAAATAGCACTTGTGCTTTTTTCTGGATATGCAAATAATCCGCATCCGAAATGTTTTAGATCATTTTTCTAATTAAATAAAATAGTGATCTAGTTTTTTGTATTGTCGCATGTTTTAAGCAAAAAACCGCTTACACTTTTTTGCAACATGCTCTGTAGCGTGAGTATCCATGGCTGTTGTGTTGAAACATTCTCAAGCTTTGAAGCTTCTTCATGATGTGGGGCTTGATATTGTACGAACGGGTGGTGCGGATTTATCCAACCGTCAGGTAACCATCCTGCTCACGGTTTATATGGAGCCACCGCCTCACACTGTGAGGGGGCTGGCTGCTAAACTCAGTGTTACCAAGCCTGTCATTACCCGTGCGCTAGATACGATGGGGGGGCTTGATCTGGTGTCGCGCCGCCGTGATGAACTGGATAAGCGTAATGTTGTGGTGCAACGCACTGTTCAAGGCGCGCTTTATCTGGAAAAACTCAGTGACTTGATAATTGAAAAAGCCAAAGGGCTTAACTGAGGTGGTGTCCTCCATGAGTTTTGATCCTAGACGCATGGTTGACAAGCCCAGTATTGAGCCTATTCGCTATGAGGTTTTAGCGTCTCATGTATCGCTTAAAAAAACACCTTTTGTTGATGTTGGTGTGGAAACTCAGGCTCTGCGTGGGGAGATTTTCAATGTGTATAAAAGCCAAAATGGTTGGCTTTTTGGGCAGCTGGAAACAGATAAATACGTAGGCTGGATATTAGGTGAAGGGCTTATAGAAGCTTGTAGTACTCCAACCCATAAGGTTGATGTGCCAAGAACATTTATCTATCCTGCGGCAAATATGAAATTGCCCAATATCGGTGTGCTTAGCATGGGATGCGCTGTGCAGATTGTTGAAATCAAGGGTGATTTTGCTGTTACAAATAGAGACGAATTTATCTGGGCAAAACATTTATGTGGGCTTGAAGTTGTTCAACCAGATTATGTGGATGTGGCAGAGCAGTTTTTGCATGTACCCTATTTATGGGGTGGCAAAACAAGCCTGGGGCTTGATTGCTCTGGCCTGGTGCAGGTATCGCTCCAGGCAGCTGGCATTGAGTGTCCACGCGATAGCGATATGCAGTTTGCTGAATTGGGCAGGACAGTTACGATTGACAATGTACAGCGTGGCGATCTCGTATTCTGGAAGGGGCATGTTGGCATTATGTTAGATTCTGTCACGCTGCTCCATGCCAATGGACATCATATGATGGTGGTTAAAGAAAGTTTTGCAGGGGCAGTGGCGAGAATTAAAGAGAAGAGCTTTGGCGAGGTGATTGGAGTGAAAAGGGTGTTACAGGGTGGCGTAAAATTGGATATGTAATTACCCACGCCAAAATGCCCGCAATCTAGCATTTAGCTATTTGGGGTTGTACGATAACAGGCGATGCGGGGCTAAAATTTGATGCCGCAATTGCGTGTGTGTCAATAATGTCAGGCCGTCGCATCTAGCTCTAGCCCCGCATCCAGATGCTTTTACAGATATGTGGTCTCTTGTCTGCATGAAGCTCCTTGCTGAGGGGAGTTCCCACATTCTGGCCAAGCTACTCCTAGTCGTGACAAAAAGAGCGTTATCAGCACATCGTCCCTAATCCCAACAATTTCACGGTACCAATTGCGCCTTTATTGGATCAAGGTGAAGCTAACATATAAGAATAAAAGTAATTTGTCAAGCGTTATTTAGGTATTTAATCATTTAAAATAAAAATTCAATTGCTTGTTCACCGTCATTGTGAGCGAAGCGCGGCAATCCAGTTCTTAGAAATAATCTATATTCAAGTCTTTAAGTCGACTTGGTAAATGGTGTAGCTTATTCCCTCTGCCTTTATGTTCGAGTGTGTTTGCAAAGCAGGCGGGTGCGGGATGAAAATTTAATAAATCTGTTCAATAACACTTGTTTATTTTATTTATATACCCCTCATCCGCCCTGTCGGGCACCTTCTCCTGCAAGGGGAGAAGGTAATAAACCAGCCGATAAACTCAAGCTCATTTAATAGTTTGAGTATTGGGTGCCATGTTCCTTGCAATGTTGGTTTCGCTTTAATCAGATAACATATAACTCGCCCTCAACACCTCTTCTGCTCTATCAGCATCACCCTCGTTCCGCGCGTGGATTGTGCCAAGCATGCCAAGCTCGCTGCCAATTTCTGCCAGATTGCTGAAGCCAACGCCTGGGTCAATTGTATCTGTTGCCAGCATACGCCCGCCACCCAAAGCTATAACAGCAATGCCAATATCGCGTGTGGCAATTGCTTGCACGATGCCGGATTTTTGTGAAAAAATCTGGCGCTGAATGGGGGCAGATGCCAAATATTTATGGGGGTGTTCGAGTAAATCTGCAGGGCCACCCAAAGCTTCCACCATTCTTGCAAAGCGTTCTGCTGCCGCGCCGCTTGCAATTGCAGTTTCGAGTTTTGCACGTGCCTCATTAAGAGTGTTTGCCAATTTGCCAATCACCAGCAATTCTGCGCCAAGCTCCAGCACCAGACTGTGCATGCGGGGTTCGCGTTTACCTGTTAAATAGTCAATCGCGTATCTTACCTCTAAAGCGTTGCCAGCTGATGATCCAAGGGGTTGGTTCATGTCACTTAACACGCAGGCCATTTGCATTCCTGTTTCCTTGCCTGCCTCAAGACCTGTTGATTTCAAGCTGTCAGTCAGTTTCTGGGCTTCCTCTTTACTCTCCATAAATGCGCCAGACCCAAATTTTACATCCATCACCAGACCGTCCAACCCGGCAGCCAATTTTTTGGATAGGATGGAGGCGGTGATGAGCGGAATCGATTCAACTGTGGCGGTCACATCCCTTATGGCATAAAAGCGTTTATCGGCAGGGGCAATCTCAGAGGTTTGGCCTATAATGGCGCAACCCACATCGCGCACGGTTTTGCGAAACAAAGCCTCATCTGGCTGGGATACATAGCCTGGAATGCTGTCTAATTTGTCCAGTGTGCCACCTGTTGCGCCCAATCCACGCCCTGAAATCATTGGCACATATGCACCACATGCCGCCAAGGCTGGTGCGAGCATCAAGCTTACCGTATCGCCCACGCCGCCTGTGGAATGCTTGTCCAATGCTGGGCCTGGTAAATCCCATTCCAGTATTTTGCCAGATTGGGTCATAGCACGGGTTAAGCTCGCGCATTCAATTGGATTCATGCCGTTGAAATAAATTGCCATTGCAAAAGCTGCAATTTGACCTTCTGATATTGTGCCATCGCTTAGGCCTGCCACAAAGAAGGCAATTTCCTCACGTGAAAGAGCATTGTTTTCACGTTTGCGTCGGATGATTTCCTGTGCGAGCATCTAGTAAACACCATCCGTATCTGTTTGCTTTAAGGCCATGCCAAGTTCTGATAAAAGGACATCATGCAAAGTGCTGGAGCCAATACGAAAATGCGCGGGTGTAACCCAGCTATCCCCCATAATCTGGGTAGCAATATCAAGATATATTTTTGCATCTTCAAGTGTTTTAATGCCACCAGAGGCTTTGAAGCCGCATGTTCCGCCTGTTTCTTTTATCACGTGCAGAATGGTTTTAGCTGCTTCTGGCGTTGCAGATATCGGAAATGTGCCAGTCGATGTTTTAAGAAAATCTGCGCCCTCCTCAATTGCCAGATAGCATGCAGCTGCAAGCTGGGCTTGATCTGTAAATGCACCGCTCTCCAGTATAACCTTTAAAATAGCATCATCTGGCATGAGATCTTTC
>JANXWK010000037.1 GCA_025351165.1 Hyphomicrobiales bacterium
TCATAACATAAGGGAAAATTATGAAATATTTTCAACAAATAGGGGCAAATATGGACTTTTTTCCCTTGCTTCATGCTATTCAAATAAAGCCTGAATTGTGGGATAAAAACACACTACGCACGAAGCACCCAGGCACAGCGCATTCACAGGTTTCTGATATTTGGCTCTGGTTTAATGAAATGCCAAAAGAAGGTGAGGAGTCTACAGTCATAGATGATAAAGAAGTGGTAGCCTATCCAGCTTGGTATGCATTGCCGCAAGCCCACGCAATAATTTTTGACCTTATGCGTCGCGTTGGCGCTAAAAGACTTGGCCGCGTTATTATCACAAAGCTTCCAGCTGGCAAAGCAATCACGCCGCATGTTGATGGCGGGGCTCCAGCAACATATTATCAACGCTATCAAATAGCACTGCAAAGCCATGAGGGGGCAGTATTCAATATTGGAGATGAAAGCGCAAATTTTTTAACTGGCGATACGTGGTGGATTAACAACGAGGTTGAACACTCAGTTGAAAACCACTCACATGAAGACAGGATTGTCATGATTATTGATCTGCGGGTATAATTAACAATGATTACATTTTCAGTTGAGCCATTTTCATCAATCAAGGATGAAATCAAGGGGCTTTGGCAAAAGCATTACGACGAACTCATTTTAGATAAAGAAAAGTTTGTTCTCGATCCAGATATTGAGCAATATGAGGCGATTGAAAGAAACAAGCTTTTGCATATCACGGTCGCCCGTAAAAACGGAATAATGGTTGGCTATATATTTGCAATACTGGGTAGACACCTGCACTATAAAAATATCATTTTTGCATCACATGATCTTTATTACGTCTTGCCTGAATTTCGGGCACCTCGGGCATTCAAAAGATTGATGCTTGCAAGTGAGAATAGCCTTAAATCAAAAGGCATAAATTACCTTCATTCCCGAACCAAATTAAGAAAAAGCGCTTTACGATCTTTTGAAGCCTTAGGCTGGAAGCCTATCGAGACAACTCTAACAAAATGGATTTAAAATGGTAGCTATAGCCGCCGCCGGAATAGCAGGTGTTGCAAGTATTGGTTCAGCAGTAATTGGAGCTGGTGCGGCTGGGGATGCGGCAGACGCGCAAACCGCAGCAGCTAACGCTGGTATTGCAAACCAACAACAAATGTATGCGCAAAATAAAGCATCTTTGCAGCCGTACATGGATTCTGGAACGCAAAATTTATCCGATTTAAACAATCGAATGAATTATTTGACTTCTCCTATAACAATGGATCAGTCTTATTTGCAGCAAACCCCTGGGTATCAATTTAGTTTACAACAAGGGTTAAAATCAACGCAAAATAGCGCGGCAGCACGTGGGTTAGGGCTATCAGGCGCAGCTCAAAAAGGAGCGGCTAATTACGCAACTGGTTTAGCGGATAGTACGTATCAAAACCAATTCAATAATGAAAATACCAATCGGACTAACGCATACAATCGTCTTTATAACCTAAGCAATCAAGGTTTAACGGCAAGCTCTGCTTTAGCTGGAATTGGTAAAGATACGGCAAATAGCATTAGCCAAGGCTATACAAATATAGGGAATGCACAAGCGGCTGCGGATAATTCACAAGGTCAATATTGGGCAGGTGCAGTTAATGGACTTGGAAACGCTTTAACAAAAAACGCTATGTTTAGCTCATTTTCAGGGAACGATAAAAATAGTTTTATGGGTGGTGGAAGTAATTTCTTTGGTGGTAGTAATGGTTTTGGGATTTATTAAAAATGTCTGACATCGGAACAGTAGATACCAGCTCATATGGCAAAGCCCCTAGTCAAAAGCTGGAAGAACCATTTAGTTTTTATCAAGACCTGCAAAAAATAAAAGCCAATCAAAACACGATTGATGCTGGCACAATGCAAAATCATCAAAAGCGTGTTGAGCTTACAGGGCAAGCTCTTATTCCGCTTATGAATAAATTACAGCAAACAGGCGATGTTTCGTCTCAAGATATTATGCAATCAGTTGGATCTTTGGCAAAAAATTATCCTGATATGTTTGGCGGTCAATGGGCGCAGCAAGTAACGGCTGATTTACAGCAAGGCCGAGAGCGTCAGTGGCTTATGGGACATTTAAGTAATAATCCAATGACGAGCGAATTGATTGGTAAGGTTCTTCCGCAGCCAACGCAAGTTAATGCGGGGAGTGGAATGGTTTTCGCGGATGCAAATCCAAGAACAAATCCTAATGCTGCCAATCAGTCTGTTCCTTACGGATTGAGCCCCGACTCACAAATCACTCAAAGACCAATAACAGACATGAACGGGACTCGTAATGTTTTTGGAGCTGGTATTTACAATAATCCTGAATTAAAAGCTGTGCCAAATAGATTAATGGAAGGTGCGCCTCAATCGCAGCCGACTTCACCTACATTAAACACAGTAACAAATTCTTCAAATCGTTTAATGACAGGAAGTGGCAATTACCCATCATCAGAAAATCAAGAGATAGCTCAAGGTAGAAGTGAACAAGCTGTAAATAATTTAAGAGGAGGCATTAATCCAAATATACCACTTCTAACACAGCAGCCGACAGCTAATGATATAGCCTCTCAACAAAGCTTTGCCGAAGCAAGAAAGGGTATTGAAAATTATAGCGATCAAATTACTCCTATTAAGAAAACTCTTGAAATCTTAAAAAAAATTGACCCTAACGATACTAATATTTTTACAAAAAACAAAAATCAATTATTGTCCGCTCTTTCTAGTCTTGGTGTTGATGTTTCAAAGACTAATTTGGCAAGCATGCAAGAGCTGTCTAAATATCTTGCTCAAAATAGCGGAAATAGTTTTTCAAGGAGCGATCTTGATGCAATAAATAAAGCCAGTTCAAGCCCGAATGAAACACAAAACGGAATAGCTTTAAAAAATCTTTTGCTTAATTCTTTAGCTCAAAAAGACGCGAATAGAGCATTTATACTTCAGAAGGCAAAAGATAAAAATGACCCTCAAGGTTATAATTATAGTAATGAGCGTAATGTTTCTCAGGGCAAAATAGATTTAGATGCGTTCAAAATAAAATATTTAGATGATAATTCAAAACAAGAAGTTGCAAAACGATTAAGATCAGCAAGTCAAGAAGAAAAAGCTCTCTTTTTAAAATCATACGAACTGGCAAGTCAGGATTAATTTTATGGGAGGCTTAACACACGAAGAGATTTTAGCATCTCTCGATCCTAGATTTGGCGATAAAATGCAAGATATGCTGCAAGATATGCAGGATAATTATAACGTTAGGCCAGGGCTTGTTTCTGGATTTAGGGGAAGCGTTAATCCATTTATGGGGCAAGGTCAGTCTCAAAAACAACTTAGGGATGCATATTTAACTGGAGAGGCTGGGGCACCAACGGCCGCCGCTCCTATGGGGTTCTCTCCTCATGAATATGGCATGGGGATAGACATAAGCAAGCAAGACCCTAATTATCAAGCCACAAACGCTTTAATGCAAAGACTTTCGCCGCAATATGGTATTAAAAATTTAGCTTCTGTGAACGATCCAAATCATTACGAACTCAACGATTGGAAGCAGGTGGCGGCACAACCATACAAAGAAAATTCAATAAATAGTATTAATAAAAAACAACAAAAGGACTCTTACCCTAACGATTTTGATACAAGATTAGATGAAATCTTTAAAAGTCCAACAAAACAAAATGCGCAAATTAAAACACAGGCATCAAGTGATATAGATACGCAGCTAAATAATATTTTTGGCGAACCGCAAATTGATTTAAACGCTAGACCAGATTTAGCAGAGACAGGTTTTTCAAAAGAGCTTTCAGCGCGCGGAATTGTAAATAATACTGGTCAGCAGTTTACTCAAAGCCAGTTTGACGAATTAAAAAAGGTTATGAATGGTGAGGATAATGCTTCAAAAGCACGCGATATTGCAAAAAACATAGCAGAACCTAATAAGCTAGGAGCTATTCAAGCACTTGGAAATGGAGCTACTTTAGGCACGTTTAATCGCTTAGTTGCTGCTGCAACTAGCATTCCTCAATATTTAAAAAGCGGAAACAATACATCTTACGCTGATCTGTATGACACGAACAAGCAAGCGTTAGAGGTTAATGCAGATGCCTACAGCAAAAACGCACCTTGGACATCAACAGGCTTAAATGCTGCGGGGAACATAAGTACTCTTGCGGCTACTGGAGCTGGCAATATGCTATTTGGAGTTGGCGGCAAATTAACAAGAATGGCAGCAGGTGGGGCGGCATTAGGGGGTGTTGAAAGCGCATTATCAAGCCGTGACTACTCTAAGCCTCTTGACGTTGCAACTGACGCTATGACAGGGGCAGCTATTGGAGGAATCGCTGCTCCTGTAGGTAAGGTAGCTATTGACGGCGTGGTTGGCATGGGACGTGGTATTTATAATTTTATACAACCAAATCAAACAAACAGAGCTGTTAATGCGCTTACACAAAAAGGTGACTTTAGCATTCCAGCGAGTGAAATCGAGGCTCGCATGCTTGCAAATCCAAATTTAAGATTAGCTGATACCGCAAACGAGTTGACTCAATCTGTTAGGGGTATAGGGCATCAAGTAGGCACAGATGGGCACAATAAAGTCATAAAATCAGCCTTAGACAAAACACAAGACAGATTATCAAATATCGGAGGAGCCTTGGACGAAGCATTTGGCAAGCAAAAAATTGATATGGAGGCAGCTAAAGAAAAAATGGCCGAGGGTATAAGCCAAAGATGGAACGATAATATTGGCAACGAATTAAAAGAAATAAACACTGTTGATTTATCAAATGCTATTAAACGCGGTGAAGAGCTGGTAACTCCTATGTTGAATGGAAAGCCCAACTTGACAGCTCCCTTAAATGATGGGCAAAAAGAAATAATAAATTCAATGAGTTATTTAAAAGATGGTGATAATATTGCAAAAAATGCACAATTAATACATGAGCTTCAAAGTGATATTGGGGGTTTAGTAAAAAGGAAGCAAACAAATCAAGGTAATTTTTTAGACAGAAAATCAATAGAGGCTCTAAAAGATTATCAAAAAGAATTAATTGGTGCAGTTGATAAAACAACAAATGGCGCATACGCAAAAGCAAGAGACGTTTTTGCCAACAACAGAACAGCCGAAGAAATTTTCAATGACGGAGCTGATTTTTTAAACACAAAAATAACGCCAGACCAACTGCGATCCTCTTTTAGTAAAATGTCATCAGATCAGGTCGACTTAGCAAAACAAGCTGCGAGAAATGCAATTGATGAGCATATAAACGCATCTACACGAGCTGCTGCGCGGGGGGAATCCTTTACAAACCCCCCTGCAATGAAAGAAAAATTGGAAATATTATTAGGTAATGAAAAAGCTAAAGATTTATTTAGACAGATTGAAGACCAGCAAGCGATAACAAGAACAAATAATGCTGTATTAAATGGATCAGATACGGCAAGGAACTTAGCTGCCCAACAAGCCGTTTCAATAAGAGGTGAGCAAAACCTAACAAACGGGTTTAATCCGTTATCGATAGGAGTCGGGTTAGGTAGCCCGTCAGCGGTAGCAATGACAGTTGCTGGCAAATTGGCAGGCTATGGCAATCGATTGTTTAATAGGGTTGGTCAATCCAAAGACCAGCAAAGAAATGCTACAATGGCAGATATTTTAATGAATAGAGGGATTGACGACCCTCTGGTTCAAAGAGTTCTTGCGGGCAGTACGGGAAACTCGTTAATGTCAAGTAATACTGCTAGTGGAGTATCTTCTTCTTTAGACAACCCTGAATTTAAAGCTTTTATGTCACGTGCTAAAAATATATCAGGGCAAGTTTTTGGAAGGGCATATGATAAAGCAAGTTCTTTTGTTCAATGAATGTCTTTTTTAATTCTAACCCTCCCCCAAATACAAAAATCAATAACCCTCGAAACAAGCCAAAAAGGTAAAACAAGCTTAGTAACAATAATTTCATAATTGTGACTATCGTTATGATGACCAATTAAAAAATGTAGAATTAAAGCCAATATAATAAATACACCTATCGTAAACCTCTCACACCATATCATCTTAATCATCTTTAAATTTTAGAGACTTTAATGAAATTCATTACACAAATTTTAATTACATGTGCATGCTTATTTATGCCCATGGTTAATTTTGCCGCAACATTGCTGCCAAATGGGCAACAGACATTTCTTGACCTTAATGGCAAGCCTTTGGCTGGTGGTAAAGTATATTTCTACATTCCAAATACAACAACTTTAAAATCAACTTGGCAAGATTCTGGACAGTCCGTTTACAATACAAACCCCGTTATTTTAGATGCGGCTGGTCGCGCTAAAATATATGGGACGGGAGCGTATCGCCAAGTTTTAAAAGATGCCAATGGCAATACAATTTGGGATCAGCTAACATACGATACATTAATTGCTGGGACATCATCTTGGGCTGGTGTTGTATCTGGAACAGCAAATGCGCTTGTAGCTAATGCTTCAAATTTTTCGTCATCCGACGGGCAAGTTATTTCATTTATTGCAACTCAAACAAACACAGGCGCTGCAACATTATCTGTTAATAGTGTAGCAATAAACATTCTAAAAGATATTCCGAATGGGCCAGCTTCCTTGAATGGCAGAGAGATATTAGCAGGCGGTGTATATTCTGTTGTTTACGATGCCTTTTTGTCTCAATTTCATCTTATAGATTTTAAGCCAAATTATAATCCTAACGTAATAGCAACTGCATCATCAACAGTTGATCTTGGCTCTACAAATACAAATAATGTTACTATTAACGGCTCAGGTTCAATTAGCTCTTTTGGCTCAAGCGCTAATTTGGTCAATCCCATTTATCACGTTACGTTTAACGGCGCAGTAACGTTACAGCATAACGTTACATCGCTTATTCTTGCTGGTGGGACTAATATTAATGCAGTGGCTGGGGATAGTCTTATTGCCTTATATTTAGGCAGCGGGAATTGGCGCGTATTGTTCTTTTCTTCAAATTCAAACGCAGCAGGATCAATAGTTGGCAATTTAAGTGTAAGCGGCAATGTAAGCGCAAACGGCAATCTATCTTATGTAGGAACATTATTTGGTGGTGGGGCAACATCTGTTGCTGGATACGGAGCTAATGGAAGCATTGTTTTGCCAATAGGGGCAGGGGTAAGAGCAAATAATTCAATAAGCGCAAGAGGGCGCTTAAACGACCCAACCAACACAAAAACAGTTACTGGTGCTTTTAATATATCAGCTTTTGTAAGAAATTCGCTAGGTAATTACACTGTAAATTTCACAAATCCTCTTAATAATACAAACTATCAGGCATCTATAACAAACGTAGCAAATTCAAATATATCGTTCTTTGTTGGCTGCAATGTTGGGTCACAAACCGTTTCTTCAATCAATATTTTTTGCCAATCGACATTTAACGGCTCTCCTATTGATTTTCAATCATTAGATTTAATGGTTTCAGGAGGGCAGTAACATGACGGCTTATTCAAAAACACAAATTAACAATAGTTTAAATCAAAACATTAAGTCAAACGGGCAATCATTAATAACTGGCTCTATTTTGAATCAGCAGCTTAAAGATATAAACGAAAGCACGGCTAATTTAGTTGATAAAAATACGTTTCAAGATGAACAAACTTTTTCATCCCCACCTATTTTTTTAGGATTGACTGACTCTCTTTTAAAAACAACAGCTTTAGGCACTCTTACAGTGGCAATTGCTGACACTGATTATCTTGCACCTAATGGCAGCGCATCTGGTTTGACAGGGCTTACAAGCGGGCAAGTGACAACAGCATTAAATTACACGCCCGCCAATAAAGCGGGTGATACGTTTACAGGTGCTATTAATGTAAAGCAGATATTGACCACATATGCGCCGATATACCCACAGAATTTGTTAAGCTCAACAGGAAACGCTTTAAATTTAAAAAACTGGCGCGATGCTATTGATATAGGAGGTTCATTTTTTCGCGATTCTTTAACTGACGATAATGTCAATGTTCAATCAAGATTTAGTTTCAGGCGTGACGGCGCTTTTATTGCTGAAAATATTGCTGCCAGCTTACCAGCGATAGGAGTTGGCACAGGTACGCCATTACAGGCGGCAGGATGGGGAGCTGTTACAGTAAATGGCAGCGCTGGCAGTGGGTATTCTATGCAAATTAACAGCGTAGAAACCGCAAGATTATCTTCAAATACAGCAGCCGCTATTTTTATGAATTATCAAAATACCCCAATGATTTTTGGCGTTAATGGCATAGAAACTGCAAGATTATCTTCAAATATTATGCAACTTGGCGAAGCTAATGTTGCTGGTGTTCCTAATTCTGGCTATAGCATGAACGCTACAACAGGAACTTATACGCAACTCATATCAAAAATAAATGGTAAAAATGCGTGGAGCTATATTGCTAATCACTTAGGGGCTTCTTTTTTAAGGTCGGATGTAAATGGCAATTACGTTGATACGCCATTTTTCATAAATAGCTCAGACGGCGTTACAAATGTTAAAACGCCTCTTGCAGCCGCAAATGCAAACGAGGCCGTCAATGCCAGTTGGGTTAGGAGCTATGTCTCGGCTGGTAGCGCAGGATTGGTTAGTATTGCAAATGGAGGAACTGGAGCGACGACAGTTGCGGGTGCATTATCTAATTTTAATATAAATACTTTAGGCCTAATTGGCAGAAACACACTGCAACCTGTAGGTTCAGACCTTAATACATTGTTAATTGCTGGGGCCTGCGAAGTTTCAAACCCAGTCAACGCGCCACACCTTGGCATGACATATGTCTATGTTGATATAAAAGTTCACTATTATTCTCCTAATTATGCCCTGCAAACATTAACTGATTTGTCCGCTGGTCTTACACGTTCAGTATCGTGGCAGCGACAGCGCATAGCAGGCGTTTGGCAAAGATGGGTTCCAGTATCAGGCTTTGTAACGCCCGCGCATTTTGGAGGATTTGGAACAAACAATCCACAGGATGCAACGTCAGATAGTAGTTTGGCTTTAAACCGCTGGTTAAACAGTGATTTGCCGTTGTTTTTAGATCAGAACTATATGGCAGCGTCATCAATATCAGTGGATTTAAATTCATTGAATGGGTATATGATTTCAGGGCGTGGAGCTAGAAGCGGCATAGTTCTCACAAATAGCGCAAGCGTTTCCATGACAAATGCTTTTCTTGATAATCCAAATGGTTTTAGAGCAGGGGCAATCACGCTAAGCGACCTAAATATTTATGTATCTGGTTATTCATCATCCGTTCCGTTGATTGTTGGTGCGCAAGATGGGGCTACAGGTTCTGGACTGCCAGGCATTGAACTTAGAAATATTAATATAATTCCTGTTGATAACAACAGTGGGTCAAGTGATGCTTTAATCCGATTGGTAAATATACGAAATGGAGTGATTTCAAACGTAGGTGGCAGTGGCAAATATTTTGGATATCAAGGGGCAGGAATCGATTATGTAGGCGGCGGCAACTCAGCCTCGGTCGAAGTTTATCATTATGGTTGTCGCATGTATCACGTAGGTACGGGATATAGACGTAACGCTTCTCTTGGAAACAATCTCTATGATGATTCTCAAGGTCATGGATGGGCCAACTGTACTGCAATCGCCGTTGATCGGGGATGGGATTTGCAAGGCGGGCCTGAGGGGTTCGGCGAATGGTTTACAATTAATGGATGTCACGCATATTTCAGAGAACTTGGCGTGTTTGGCAATAACGCTGGAAACAATCGTATAGAGAATAACTACTTTCTGGCTCACGGAGCGGCCAATACGGCGCAAGGAGTTGCGCTACAAGGCACCAGTATTGAAAACTTCACAACTATTGACAACAACCGCATTCGTTTTGACGCATGTACTGCTCCCAATAGGTATGGGTTAAATGTAAGTGGTGGGCTTTATGGCCATGCGAATGGTAACAGGGTTACAGCGGCGACAAACGCTTACGGTCTTTTGTCTACATCAATATTACAGCTTCAAAATACTTAATAGGTGATAAAATGAAATTTGAAATTAATCAGTTATGGAATTTACGGGACGGGCATGTTGTTCAAATAAAGACAATTCTAGATGATTTTTTAGTCGGGATTGTCAAAACTCTTGATCAAAAAGAAAAGATTTGGGGATTTGATGGTCGATACGATCAAAGCAAAGTTGAAACGCCTTTAGATATTATTTCGCAAGTTGATCTATCCAATATTTCAATTCAAGGGTAAATAAATGTTTAAAAAAAATCTTGCTGCTGTTTTAGCCACTTTTTTATGTGGATATGCTTTTGCAGCTTATGCAGCACCTATTCGTGTCGAAAATGAGTCTACAACTGTACCTATAATAACGACTGGTCAATGGCAGCAATTAAGACCAGCTGAAAGCCGTAATGGTTGCAATATTCAAAATTCAGGTTCAAATACAATGCGCATTGTGTTTCAAGCCGCCTATTTACCGCCTCCTACTGGCACAAGAGGTGCTATTTTACAGCCTAATGGGCAAGGTTTGAATTGCCGTTCTGCGGATGGGAATGTCATTGTAAGCGCTATTTACGTACTTGGAACGGCGGGTGATAATGTTGAATATAATACAAGCTCTTTAGATTTTTCAGGCGGGGCAACAGGCGGCGGTGGCGGCGGCGGTGCAATTACAACCACCTCATTAGTTCAAAGTACATTAGCCCCCAATAACTTCTCAGTGACAGCTACAGCGGCTACTATTTTATCAGCTAACACAAATCGCGTGGTAAGGTTGATTTATAATAATGGAACTGTACCCATTTTCATTGGGGGAGCTAGTGTAACAACAGCTAATGGATTTCCTGTACCCGCAGGGGCTTCTTTTGATGCAAGTCGTTTTTCTGGAGCACTTTACGCGGTCTCCACAACGGCTTGCGATGTTCGAATTGTTGAATATTAAGGAGTGAAAATGAAAAAGAGTTTGGCAATATTATTCGCCTTTTTGATGTTTTTAACATCGGCAAGCTGGGCCGATGGATTAACACAAGTTGTTCAACCTAATTTAGAAACTATAGGTGCAAAACTTAAAAGGATTCGCACCAATGCACGTTTCAACAACGCGAACGACAATCCTCCTTTGCAAGCTATTCCAGCATGGACAGCAACAACAGCTGTTTACATAGGAAACCTTAGGTCATCTAATGGAGGCATATATATTTGTGTTGTTTCTGGAACAACTGGAACAGCCTCACAGCCGTCTGGTATTGCGACATCTGTTCAAGTCGATGGTACCGTTTCATGGGTATATTATGGTGCTATAACCACTACTTTGAACGATGCGTTGGCTCCAATTGTTACAACAGCCTTAGTTCTTCCGACTAGATTCCCCACGATCTACACGACAGTTGCAAATGCAAATGCAAACCAGCTTTTCTATTCAGGCGGATCACCTACTGTCAGCTTTTTTGGTGCAGCAAAGGCCGCCCCTATTACATCGTTCAATAAGACAGCTACAAGCACGACAAATTCAGGCTGGTCAATAACAACTGAAACATCTGCAAGTAAAGTTTTGCTTGCGGTTGGTCAAAACGTAGGTGGGGCAGGAAACGGCAACACATTGCGTGTTATTATTGATAATTTAGATGGAAAAGGTGAGCGTTATTTAAACTTAGACCCATTTATTATTCCTGTTGCAACACCTGACCCACAATACTTTATCACGTTAGATTTTACGAATGTTGGGGGAAACAAAGTGCGACGTATCAGTGTAGAGGGGGCTTCAATCAACTATGGATTTCATAGTTTCAGGGTTGCGGCAACAGATACGTGCTGGAAGCCATTTTATCCTGATTTTTTAAACGTACTTCATGTAGGCGACTCTATAGCGGAGGGTTACGCGGCTAACTTAGTTGGTGCGGCTAACTCTATCGGTGCAGACAACGCGCCAAACAAGCTCGGCAAGAAACTTGGCTTTAAGAATGTGGTCAATATAAGTGCTGGCGGTACAGGATATATCAATAACAACACAAATGGGTTCACCTATAACCAGCGTTTGACATCGCAGCTTAATCCTACGGTTTTAGCCACAAATTTTGACCTTATTATTTTTGACGAGGCAATCATCAATGATTCAGGTTTTGCAGGGGCAACGGCTGCATCTGTACAGGCTGCCGCATTGGCAACATTCCAGACAGCACGGGCGCAATGGCCTAATGCCATAATATGGGTCGTCGGGGGATGGCCTGTTGGTAATCCACAGGCTGGTTCAAACTTTGTCCTGTTTGAGGCCGCTGTACAGGCTGCTGTCACACAGTTTGGAGATAGCAAAACATACTACACAAGCCCCCTGAATGATGTGATGGGTGCTTGGATTACAGGGACGGGCAAAAGTTCTGCACCAGCGGGCAATGGAAATAATGACTATTTTACAAGTTCGGACGGGGTGAACCCAAATGACCTTGGAACTTCTTATCGTACAAACCGCCTCGCGAATGCATATGATAGAGATGTTTTAGGAGTTTTAAAATGATAATACAATTTCCAAACGTATTTAATTTCGACCCTAATAAATACTTAAAGTCACTGGCTGGTATTGCTAAGGTGCAGGCGAATATCGCTAATATGCCAGTTGCTGTTTTAGGTACTAGCATTCCTATGGGACAGGGCGCAAATGGCACGCAGGTTGGTTCTCGTGCCCAAAGCTGGCCTGCACGCTTAGCTTATTATGCAAATGCGGCTGGAATTGATGCTCGTAATGATAGTTTCTTTGGGGATGGGAACACAGCATCGCAGGGCTTAAGTTATACAGCTTACGATCCGAGAATAAGCGTTGGCACAGGGTTTACCGCCTCTGGTGCGCTTTATGCTTTGGGCGGACGCATGTGGACTGCAAGCTCTACAAGTCTATCGCCATTGACATTTACACCGACCAACTCTTTTGACCGCGTGACGATTTATGGAGTTAATGCACCTGGTAATGGATCGATTGAATGTAAAATAAATGGTCTTACTGATAACTTCTTTGTGCAGAATGCAGCGCTGGCAATGTCAAAAGTTACATTCAATGCGATGACACTTGCTGTGCAGCCAATAGCATTAACAGCACCGTCAGTACCGTGTTACATTGCAGGTGTTGAAACCTATAATTCAGCCAAATCATCAATGATGATTGCCAATTTCGGGCGTGGATTGGCTAAAGCTTCCGATCTTACAATCGCGGCTCAACCTTTTGATCCGCTTAATGCGTTTAAGTTTTATGCTCCGACCCTAACTTTAATCTCACTTTCAACAAATGATATTTTGGCAGCTGTTTCACCAGTTGCATTTGCCGCTGATCTACAAACGCTGATAACAGCGGCAAAAGCATCAGGGGATGTTATTCTTGTAAAAGAACACCCAATCGACCCCTCTCAAGCAAATGCAAGCCTTGCTGTGCAACAAACCTATGTAGCGACTATGAAAGCTTTGGCGCTGTCAAATGATATTGCATTAGTTAATCTTGATGAGCGATATCAGACATATGCGGCTTTACAAGCAATGGGCTTTTCATACGACGCAAACCATTTGCTCGCAGCTGGTTACGATGATATTGCCCGATTAATATTTAAACTTTTAACATAATAAGGATATAAAATGGCTTTAGATAAAAAATCTCTTAAAATGCTTGCAGGTGTGCATCCCGATCTTGTCAAGGTTGTCAAAGCAGTGAGCGAATTTAAGGATTTACCACAATGGCAGGTAACATACGGCCTACGCACGCTTGAGCAAGAAAAAGAGATGATACGCAAAGGCTATTCTTCTCTCAAAAACCCTATGAATTGCCGGCATGTTCCAAGTGGCACTCCACCTCTTGGACATGCTATAGATATTTCAGTTCTGGTAGGTGGCAAGCCATGCTGGGCCAATCAGTATAGGTCTTCTTACATCAAAATCGGCCAAGCCTTTCAAAAAGCTGCACAGGATTTGAATATCCCTCTCAGATCAGGGTTTCAGTGGAAAACCTTCCTTGACCTTGGACACCACGAACTTCCAGCCGCTCAATACTCATAGGAGATAAATATGAATAATGAACAGATACAGTCGCTTTTGCGTCAAATCCTTCTCTTTCTTGGAGGTGGATTAGTGACACACGGCTACCTAGATAATGCAACACTTAATATAGCTGTTGGAGCGGTCTTGGCTTTAGCTACATCGGCGTGGGGTGTTTATCTTAGACGCAATTCTGGTTTAATTGCCAGCGGTGAAAAGGCAAAAGAAGCTGGAATCCCAAAGCCATGACGAGCTTGACTGCGAGCCGCGCAAATGACGTTGTCAAAGAGCTTGATGTAGTAGCTCTTGTCAACATAATCGCTGATATCCACAGTATAAGCTTAAGAGATGGTATTATAACAGCTGAAAATATACTTAAGATTGTGGGAATCTGGTTTCCACAAGCCAACGCCATTGAGAAAACTATAGCCCTTACGGCACCTATAATTTTGGCGTTGGCTGAATTTAATCTACATGCAGCGCAGCCTGAAGACACGGCTCTTGCGTATATTGAAAATAAAGGATCAAATTCATGAGAAAATCTATAGGTCTAATCGCAACATGTATTGCTCTTTCTGGCTGCGCTTTAACGCCAAGACAAGAAGCTGCTATCACGCTTACAGCACGACAATTTTGTATATTTGAACCTGTTACTACAAAATTTGTAGGTGTTTGGGATAAGCGCAAAGGCACTCAAATCAACATTGATAAAGTTGACGAAACTACGCGCATTCTTTGTGAGCAGTTAATTAAGCCATAAAGGATTTATTATGACAGCTCCTAAATGGATTGATCCAAAAGTCAGCATCGGCAACGTTTTGACTTTTTTTTCTGTTATTTTGGCTATGGTGATAAGCTATACTCAAACACAAGACAGAATTTCCGCGATTCAGAATGAAATTTCAATTGTATCTCGAATACGTGAAAGTCAAATTTTAAGAATTGAAGCAAAAGATGCGGGTTTTGATATAGATATACGATTTTTACGAGATCAAGCGGTATCAAGACAAGAAGTTATCGTTAGTAGGCTTTCAAGAATAGAAACTATTCTAGAACGGCTTGAAAAGGTAAGTACAAAATAAAAAAAGCTAAAGTAATACACTACTAATTAAAACAATGCTTTACTTTAGCCTTTTAAGATTCTGGTCGTGGGTTCGATCCCCACCTAAACCAACACGAGAGTCAATTTATGGGAAACTAATCCTTTAAAGCGAGATAGCAAGAGCTTTCCATTGTGGTAAAGAGATTGGTATTCTTTTAGCTATTTCTTCATCCGGTATAAAGAAAAAATAAGTGTCAGGATCTCTAATAGCCATTGGCCTACCTTTTTAATGAGCTTTTTTTAAAAGTTGGATGAGCTTTTTTGATAAAGCGGTGTAGTAGGTTTCTCTGGATGCACAGGCTGCTTTGGCTGCATAAGTTGCATAAGCTGCTTTGACTGCATAAGTTGCTGCATAAGCTGCTTGGGATGCATCGGCTGCATTGGCTGCTTTGGCTGCATAGGCTGCATAGGCTGCCTTGTCTGCATCGGCTGCATTGGCTGCTGCATTGGCTGCTGCATAGGCTGCTGCATAGGCTGCATAAGCTGCTTGGGATGCGGCATAGACTGCTGCTTGGGATGCATAGGCTGCATTGGCTGCATAAGCTGCTGCATCGGCTGCTCTGACTGCTGCATTGACTGCTGCCTTGTCTGCATCGGCTGCATCGAATATTTTTTTTAATTCTTCTACGTCAACATTTTCCTCACCAAGAATCCGTTCATAGAAATCAGCAATTTTATCTATGATTAGCTTTGTTTTTTCATTTGCATATTGATAAACGCCGTAATTTTCATCTTTTAAAATCCAGATCGCCAATTGAGGCCAAACTTTATCTAGGTTCGCACCCTCTGGAATCGCCTTGATAAAATCGACAGGAAATTTCATTGCTTCTTTCTTTGGTAAGTTTTCGAAAATGTGGTCTTCCAAGCTAGCTATAATTTCTGGGATTCCGAATAAGGTCTCATAGTCCTTGTGATTTGCAGGTTCGCCGCCAAAGTCACTAAGCGTGCAACCAACTGCACAGCCTTTTGTAAAATTATCTTGATCTCCGTAGCCAAAACCTTGAGCATACCTATCTGCTTTTTGATGCGCTTCAGCATTGGCCAAAACTAAAGATTTTGGTGCTATCGGGTTTGAAAATGTTTTAAGGTTTGGTCTTTGAAATGCGAGTGCCATCTTACTCTCCTGATTTTACCATATTGCTTTTAGATTCATCAATAAACACTTCACTGCTCTATCTTATGAGGTTCAGAACGAGAATTAACGCGGGCTTGAATATTTGTTGCTTCTGGCTTTGAAGATGATTTCCCAAACATCTCTTCTTTAGTAGCCTCCCCATTTTTAAGAGCAGAGTGCATACCTTGCAAAATTGGCATATGATCTAATGTTACGTCTGATATATTGGTTAATTCAAGAGATGCCAAAACTTCAATTTCCGTCACTCCAAAATTTGCAAAAGATTTGATAGCTAAAGCTCTTCTTTCTGTCAGCGTTTTTATGTCGCCTGATATTGCTTTTTCAACCATTTCATACGGTTTTCTCCAAACAGCTTTTGGAACGCTTGCTAAAATAACGTTTCTTTTAGCGATAGAACAAGCCGCATTACCAGTAACATTTATCATGTCGTCGTTATATATTTTCCCGTACTTGTCTGAAATTTTACGTCGAACTCTGGCCTTTTGAGCTGAATTTGTTTCAAGGTCGTGAAAAATTCCTTCGGCTTCAACATACTTTTCGACCCTATCAACATGAACAACACGCGCCTCAGCTCTGCAATTACCCCACTGGGAAACAATTATTTCAGCCATTCTTATGCTTGCACCGCGAATAGGCTTTCCACCTCTTGGCAATGCATATATGCACTCTTTAGCACTTTCCTCATCTAATGTTGCAAGCGTTTGTATATTTGAAATAACTTTTGACAAAACGCGTGGGAAAGCTTTCGCTGTTGAAACTTGCTGATCTAGCTCTGCTTTCGTTAAAATAGCAGCTAGAGCTGTCGTCTGTACCAAAGAATCAGTATTATCATCCATAGTGGCTATCTCATTCATGTCGCTATCTCCTCTTGCAATTCTCTTTGTAAAAAATCTCGCCTCAATTGTGAGGTATTCAACTGCCACTCGCTTAAGCCAATGAATGAGCCACTTGATTGCGAACCAGCTTGAGACGGCCATTTACCAGTTTCAAAACACCTTGCTGATGTTTCAATTGCCGCTTGCAAATTCTTATCAGCCTCGTCCATATCATTAGGCCTGATCTCAACAACAAGAGTTGCCCAAGGTGCACTGCTTTCAACAAAGACAAAGCAAAAACAGTCCAAATCTTTATCGAAGATAGCTCTGTGAGCTCGTCTACAGAGAGCGGCCTGCATAAGATATCCAAATTTATAAAGACTACTCTCTACATCGCGCCATTTAGCGCTAGATGTTGTTTTAAGATCGACGTGAATATTATCACCAGTCGGAATGACATCTGGCCTAGATTTTAACCAAATTCCTGTTTTCTTGTCTTTCCAGATAAGAGAGTGTTCAACAAGTCCAGTCAGAAGATCACCCTGAACAACAGTTTTGTTATTGAGTAAGCCGCTATCTTCAATACCTTTTTGTATATGTAGCAGGCCTGCGCAACCTAGTATGTTTTGAACATCATTACTTGATAATATAATGCGGTTTTTGCCTGATTTTTCAGTCAAGAGCCAGTTTTTGCAGTAAAGAGAATTACCATTCCATTTTTTTATCTCACCTGTCTTTTCATCACTGTAAGATTCAGGAGCTACAACAAAATGACCATCAAAATCAGCTTCTCCTAAAACGCGATGATGTACAGCCTTGCCAAAATCGAAGGTTTTTGAACTTTCTTTTTTCAGCTTATCTGGATTATAAGGACTGTAAAACCAGTAGTCGAGCGGACTGTCTGTAAATACAGTACGAATGCCAGAACTCGACATTGAATAACCATCAGTGATAGCGCCATGATACAAATCAATAGGAATATTGCGATAACAGCCATCACTTGATACTGGCTTTCCGTCCCAATCAATAATTCTTGAATGTATATTATTCATCTCATACCTCTAATAGCTGTCGTGAAATTTTTTCTTAAAAAACTTGCCAAGCTTCCACCCAATAAAAATGCCAGAGGAAATACCAGAGGAAAAGGCAAGCCAGCTAATTAATATTATTGATCTACCTGAATAGTATTCAGCCAATGCAGCGGCTAAAAACAAAAACGAAGCAGATAAAAGCTTTAATTCTATGGGTATACTGCACATTTCTACTTGCCTTTACTTTTAAAACGAACTAAAGGCCTACCGTTTTTGTAACCAACAAACCTTACGTTGTCTAAATCGCAAGTACTTACCTGACTGTAAGTAATCTTTTCCTCTCCTAACAAATCCTTTACCTGATTTATTAAGCGCTGGGTCTGTAGTGGTGTCAGCTCGACATGATCATAAACATGAAAGCCAAGACTCCTACCCTTTATCGGAATGACGTTGTTTTTTGTGATAAAAACTGTCATCTCAAGCCCCCACCAATCCAATAACTGAAGACATAAACAACCCAAAAAACACAAAGCCATAGCCTAACCAAAATATTATTTTTAATGCAATTTTCATAATTAGGACTACCTTGTGCTGTTGTAGTGGTCTGTTACCTGTTCATGATAAGTACCGAACATCGCATCATCAAAAGCTTCAGATTTAATATCCTCTGAAAGATCGTCCCACAAATAATTCGCATGGTAATTGATAAATGACTTTACATCTTCTCTAATGTCATTAACGAAATTTTCACCATCAAATGAAACGCGATCAAAGGCATGTTGTGCGACTTCATTACTAATATCTTCTGATATGTTTGTGATTACTTGTTCAGCTAAGTATACCGAATATACCTGCAAAATATCAATGTACACCCCATCAAATATGCATTCTACTAATTTTTTTTTGTCACAGAAAACATACTCAGAATACTCATCTCCACAAATAACTAAATATGTGCAAATGTCTTTTTGCTTGTATTTCTCATCAAGATTTTTATATTTAAATGCGAGTGTCATCTTACTCTCCTGATTTTTTTAAAAGTTTAATTAATTTTGCTGAACATCGGCTAAATCTTTTTTATTCCGTGTTATTTTACACCATCGCCCTCGCCCTCGCCCTCGCCTGAGCCTGTGCCCGAGCCCTCGCCTGAGCCTGAGCCAAAGCCAAAGCTTGAGCCAAAGCCTGAGCCAAAGCCAAAGCCTGAGCCTGAGCCTAATTTTTTTTCATAGTCATAAAAATAACTAGCTTGATTGAATAGCATCTGAATAACCCTCAATTGACTCTATAGCTTTTTTTGATGCTGGTATGACCTCAATCATGTCATAAATTTCATGACCATCTATTCTTGCAGTGAATTTGCAACCACGATCACTCGCGCCATGTAGAGCTAAAGCGGACAAGCTAATACCCTCTTTGCACTTCCATTCATAAAGTCGCCGAGCTCCTGAAAGCTCTACAGCTCTACCAGACTGACGCTCAAGAGTGCCATAATGAACGCCGCTTGCGTATGTCCTTATGATAACTTTTGAACCTATGTGTTTAGTAAAGGCCTCTGATTGTTGCGAATGGCTCGCTGAAAAAATATTAACCAGTTTTTTGAAGTCGCATATTGTTAACTCATCTATATTCATCTCAAATCCTCGATCCGTAATTGGCGATGAGTGTATTATTATTGATAATTGAAAATAATGTCAATGGTTATTTTTTCGTTTTTTGATAAATAGTTATTGATTTCTATTTTTTTGTGATTATGGTCGAATAATCTTGAGGGTTGAAAACTGGCAGAGATGTAAAACTTAAGCGGGTTGCTTGTGATCAGGCTGGGGTTGCGATGGTCTGTCTGAATCAGCAGGAAAGAGCTTTCTCATGAATTTCCCGCCTCCTTAATATTTTAGGGAATTATATACTTGACAGCCGATTACAAGCTGCTATATTCAGCCTATAAGGACGCAATCCGGCTTCCTGCAAGGAGTTAAGATCATGGGCTACCGCTTCAAACCGAACCGCGCGCAAAAAGACGAATATATTGCCAAGATTGAGGCGCTTGACGCATGGGTGCATGGTGAAGGTCTCTCGTTCCACGCTGAAAAGGCGCTGACCGGCACAGTCTATTTCACAATCGATGGTCAGCGTTATCGCGTGGCGAGCCACAAACCCGGCATCAACTATGATGGTGAAATCATGTTTCATGCAGCGCCAGCCCGGGCTCCAGAGATCGCAGCGGCAATAATGGCCGGAACTCAGCTAAATGGTCGTGGGGTGGCCGCGTGAACACGTATCCGGTACCTGACCAACTGGCCGACGCATACAAGGGCAGCGGCCATGCTCTGGCAGCCGTAAAGGATGGCCTCTTGATTGACCTTCTGTATTTGCGCGACCTGCTCCCCGATTTTCAGCCAGATGACACCAAATCCGCGATCAAGGATGTGCGCCTATCGCCCTCCATCAAGCACCTGTCGAGCCTCGGCGATGTGAGCATCGGAATGTGCTCCTGCTGGGAGTTCTGTGAGCTATGAGCAAATCCACCATCTCCCTCCTGCAACTGTTCCAGATGTTCCCCGACACCGATACGGCGCGGGGATACATGGAGGCCCGTCGCTGGCCTAACGGGCCTGTCTGCTCCGTTTGTGGCGAGCCTAAGCGTATCTATCAGCGGGCTAACGGGGCGAAAAAATGCAACGCATGTATGACAACATTTAGCGTCCGAAGCGGCACGATATTCGAGGAGTCAAACCTGCCCCTCAACAAGTGGCTCTATGCCATGTATCTGCTCGTCACGTCGCGCAAAGGCATATCCAGCGTCCAGCTTCATGCCGAGATTGGTGTTACGCAAAAGACCGCGTGGTTTATGCTTCAACGCCTGCGTGAGGCTTGCGGCAACGATCCTTCCAAGCTGTCTGGCATTGTCGAAATCGACGAAACCTACATCGGCGGCAAGGAAGGCGCAAAGCACGAGTCCGCTACGTTTCCGAGTTCACGTTCCGCTTGAACGAGGGTGACGTGAAGAACCACACCTTGACCCGTCTAGGCAGCCTGTTTGACGCTGCGATAGGACGCAGGATCACCTATAAGGAGTTGATCGCGTGAAACTCGCATCAAAGGCCGATTTCATAGCCGCGTCCATCAACACTGAGCGGACGTTTAACCCATCCATCAACCCGCTTCTGCAATGGGTTGAAATTAGGACAATATGCGACACGCATACTGGTGGGGATTTGTGCTGTTCGTTGCTGGATCGACTTGCGGATATGGTTGAAAGAAAGGTTGATTGATGACCAAAGCCCCACCTGCCCTAAACGCAATCACCGACGTTGTTCTCGCCTACCGTCCCGCTGGCACTGGCGAGAATGCCGCCGCCATCGCCCGCAAACTGGCCCGCAAGAGCATCAAGACAACCTGCCCGCGCTGCGGCGCAAAGCGCGATTTTCTATGCTCGCCTAACTGTCTGAATGTAAAGTGATCGGTCGCAATGTATATAATTCCAATATTTTAAGGGGGTTGGGGGTTTTATGAGAAAAGCTCAGGTCGAACTGATTAGCAGTGACCTTAAAATCATCATTAGAAAAGAGAGAAGTAATGAAATTAGATACATTGTTTAATGTTTTGGTAATAGTGTGGTCAATAATGTTGATTGTTTTCTGCGCTCTATGAATGATAAAAACTCATCATCAAAAGTGGAAATGCGCAAAAATGAAATCTTTTTTTGAAGTTATGGTTTTTGCTTTTTTGCTTTTTTGCTTTTTTGTTTTAGTGCAATCACCTAAAAATAAAATGGAACATATAACAATAAAATTTTTCATTTAAAAATACCTATGCTTTAATCAAAAAAATAACCATTGACATTATTTTCAATTATCAATAATGTCTTTTACATGAGCGTAAATCTAAACCCAGCAAAAGACATTATAAATAGAATAGGTGGTGTAAAAAGCACGGCATCTGTTTGTAATGTTGGCTACAGAAATGTTTATAAATGGACATACCCAAAAGAGAATGGCGGAACTGGTGGCTATATACCTAGCCATCATGCAAAAACACTTCTCACGTATGCCATACAAAACAACATTGATGTAAAAGCTGAGGATTTTTTTAAAGAACAAGCCTGAATAGGCAAAGAGTTTCTGAAATCTGAAATTTCATGTTTTGCGTTAATGTTATTAGGATTTTGGAATATCGGTGATGAACACGATCCTTGTGACCAGTTCACCACCGATTTATGTAAGTGTTGCGTATGCGTATCATAAATTTTCTCCTTAACTCGTAAGAGCGTGCGTTGTTGCGCTCTTTTTTTTTACCATAAATCATGGTGTTATGATGACTGAAACATTGAATAATTTCAATCAATTAGACGAATTAGGGTTAAATATGGCAGCTGGACTCCCTAACTGCCATTCACTTAGCCGCCCCTTTTTTTAAGGAAATAAAATTATGGATATGAATATAAATGAAGCACCAAGTTGCAATCATATTGCAACACAAACGGATGTAGAAAATTTTCAAAAAGAAGATGAAAAAACTTACAACGAGGCAAAGCGCAAAATAAAAGCTTATATTGATCGTATTGAAAATCTTGAACAAAATAAGAGATATATTAATACGGACATTAAGTATGTCTATGATGAACTTGCGAACGAGGGTTATGATAAACAGGCCGTAAAGAGACTTGTTGTTAAAAGGCAAAAAGATCAGCAGCTTGAGCGCATTATTGAAGATAACATGCATCAATACGAGTTGGCTTTAGGCATGATCTATGATGCTTAATCTGTTAACAAAATACCCACCTGTAAAACCTAAAAAGCCTCGGTATAACAATACCGAGGCTAAGGTTCAGGCATCTATACTTGATTGGTTGAAGCTATGCGCACCGCAAGTGATAGTCTTTCATGTGCCTAATGGCGGGCATAGAGATAAGCGTGTTGCGGCTCGTTTAAAATGGCAAGGCGTTGTGGCTGGTGTTCCTGATCTTTGCTGCTTTGATGGCAGAGGGTATCCATTTTTTATTGAGGTCAAAAGTGAGAACGGTGTCCTCTCTAGTGTCCAAAAAGAGTTTATTGATAAGCTTCATCATTATGGCATCGAGACTGTAATTGCGCGATCTATAGATGATGTGAGGCGTTATTTTCAATCAAGTAATATTCCGTTTCATGAAAGTGTATAATGCAAATTGCTCTTCCTCAAAAAAAATACAATGTGATTTACGCTGACCCGCCTTGGAAATTTCATACCTATTCGCATCGTGGTAAAGGGCGTTCCCCTAACCAGCATTATGATTGTATGGACGCGCAAAGCATCCGTGATCTGAATGTTGGTGATATAGCTGCGCAAGATGCCGTGCTGTTTTTATGGGTTGTGCAGGCGCAGCTTGAAGAGGCTTTTGCACTGATAAAGGCCTGGGGATTTACGTTTAAAACTGTGGCTTATACGTGGGTCAAGATTAAGGGTGGGCAGGATCGTCTGTTTTATGCCAGTGAAGATGTGCGCATGGGCATGGGCTATCACACGCGTGCTGGCTGCGAACAGATGTTTTTGGCAACGCGTGGCAAGGGCTATAAGCGTTTTTCCATGGGCGAGCCACAGGTGCTGCTGTCACCGTTGCGTGAGCATAGCCGCAAGCCAGATGAAATTATAACCAGCATAGAGCGCCTTGTTGGTGACGTGCCACGCATTGAACTTTTTGCACGCACACGGCGCGATGGCTGGGATGCTTGGGGCAATGAGATAGATAAGTTTGTGGTTGCGGCATGAACCAGCAAAGACACACTCTTACAACGATTATTCAAAACATTCCTTTTCTTCAAAAAACATTAAGAGAAAAAAGAATAAGGGGCGGTGAAATATTAGAGCGTTATCTAGAGGATATTTCAGTATATCTTTGCTGGCTTAGGTCGTTAAAGGCCTCGCGCCAAAAGATTGAGTCCGCGCTTAAAATGAAAGAGCTTACCGACTCTCTTAACCTTTCTGAATCCGACATTAAAGAGCTTGCAGCTGATCACCTTTTGAAAAACAGGAGAGGCAGGTAATGCATGATTTTTCTCATGATTTTTCTATGGATATTCAAAATAAGCTTGGCAAATCTCCTAAAAATGTTATTTTTGATGGGAAAATACATCGCTTTGATATTAAGAAAAAAGGCGATAATGCGGGTTGGTATGTTGGGTTTAACGACAATCTGCCCGCTGGTTCTTTTGGCTCGTGGCAAACGAGTGAGGTGCATAAATGGTGTGCTAAACCTGATATAGAGCTCACAAGTGCGGATCTAGCAGACAATAAGGCACGTTTTGAACAAGCTAAAGCCAAGCGTGATTTTGAACAGGCACAAAGGCATAAAGATGCGGCTCAAAAGGCTGCTTCAATATGGAATAGTGCACCAGCCGCCGATGCAAACCATCATTATTTGATGAAAAAACAGGCTAAACCTCATGGTTTACGCCAATCACGAGGTGCTTTGGTCGTGTCTGTAACGGTCAATGGTGACATTGCATCTTTGCAGTTTATTCAAGAGGACGGCTCTAAGAAGTTTCTTTCGGGCGGTGCTTTAAAAGCTGGTTATTATTCGATTGCTTCAAAAGATAACGATACAAACACCATTGTTCTTTGCGAGGGTTTTGCCACGGGTGCAAGTCTTCATGAGGCAACGGGTTATAGTGTTGCTGTTGCTTTTAATGCTGGCAATCTTGAACCTGTTGCGAGGGCTTTGCGGGCTAAATATCAAGACTCGACACTTATAATAGCTCCAGACGACGATTACAAAAACAAGATTAATTCTGGTTTAAAAAATGGGCTACAGGCAGCTAAATCAGTTGGAGCTTTCATAGTACCGCCACCGTTTAACAGAGGAGATGCGCAACAATTTACAGATTGGAATGATTATTATTGCTTACGAGGTAAGCAAGCTACAAAAATGATGTTTGATGCCATTTTAGATAACTGCGATCTTATAACTGGCGAGGAATATCTATGAGCTTATCTGCGTCCGTAGTTAGAGAACTTATTAAGGCCGGATTATCTGGAGAAAATCTAGCTGCTGCTTGTGAGAGAATAGAGCAATGCGACTATATTATTTCAGGCAATAAAAATGCTAGCTATTTAAATTCTGAAAGACAAAGACGATTTAGAGAGAGGCAAAAAGTAACGTTATGTAACGTTACTAACGTTACAAAAGAAGAAAAGGTTTCTTGTCCCCCTTCCTTAAAAAAAGAAAAATCCCCCTATAACCCCCTTAAAGAAAAAAATATACCTACCCCCAATCTTCCAAAAGAAGAAACACCGCCTGCGACGGAGCGCGAGTGTGATATTGATCTTTTTGAAAGTGATAATTTTGGGAATCAGGATCAGCTAAAATATCAACTTGTGGCTTCAAAAGCTAAAACCAAAAAATCAATTCAAGCGGAAATCTATCATCAACTTGAAAACGTTGGCTGTGATAGAGGGTTGATTTTGGAGTGGGAAGCTGTTCGAAAAAGCAAACGAGCTGCGCCAATTAGTCAAACTATCGTTAACTCATTGCTGAGAGAGGCTTCCTTGGCAAGTATACCACCGCCAAAAGCGATTGAAATTTCTATTGAGCGAAACTGGCAAGGATTTAAAGCGGATTGGTTAAAAAATGAACGAGATCACCACAGTAACGGCAAAAATAGAATTGCAAGAACTTCTGTCTCAGCCTTGGATAAATATCGCACTAGAGAAGCTGGATACATCGAACCATGCGAGACCTATGCTGCCACAGGAATTATCATTGACTTGTGAGCAACGAAAATATGTTGATCTCTCAGCGGCAAAAGTTAAACACGCTATTACATTTTTCAATCATACAAAAACTATTGATGCAGTGACCGCTCTTTTTGGTGAAAATGTGAAACAGCAAGTTATCGATGATTGCCTTACTTTGGCTAAAAGATTTGGGTCATGGTCGTTTTGCAAAGCATGCACGGATTGGCGATTTGGTGACGCGAAAGAAATTCAAGTCGATGATAAAGGTCTCCAAAAGACATTTAAGCCAACCATTTCACAACTAAAGCAAACATGTGAGAGGTTGCTAAAACCTTATTGGCTTAAGCAGTACAAGCTTGAAATGTTACTTAAGGCAAAGACATATGGGAGTCGGCAAAAAACAGATATTTCAAGACGATGTGAACTTGCAGATGCGTTAAGTAAAAGAGTTTATGCGCCTCTTACACAAGAGCTTGTATCAGGCGGCATTAAAAGCGATGCTGATTTGTTGGAAGGAATATGAATATTATCTCAAACCGTTTTTAAGAACTATTCATTTCAGCCGATATGGTTTATGCTTAATCAAGTAATCTAGATGGGGATAATACATGCCGCCAAGAGCCAAAACAAAAACAATTAGTGCTGTAGTTCAAAGACAACCAAACGGTCAATTAAGCAGATCAAAGAAAACAACAGCGCAAAATCAAAATGATAAAACTCGTCTTAATAACGACAGGATGCAGGAAACAGTTTTAAATCAATTGCATCGACGCGGAAATAAAAGTGAAAAGTGTGGTTCATTTTTTGGGCTTGTTTGTTTGAGAGACAATATAGATAATGATTATTACGAGGCTGGCAATCGGTATCTTCATGCATATAGGCATTGGGCTGTAGCTGTTGTCAATATGCCAATGCCTGGTCATATTTCGTGCAACGGGTTAGGTAGTATACTTTCTTATGCAAAAAAGAGGAAAATACAGGATTTCTATTTTGGCGCTGAAAACGCAATAAAGCAAGTACATCATAGATCGTTTGTGACTCTAAGACATATCATAATTGATAATGAGGCGTGTCAAAATATTGATAACTTTTCAGATGCTGAATCGGTTATTTTAATCAGACGTGGCTTAGAAGCTTTGTATTATTACTTTAAAAAGCAAAAAGCCCCATGATTAAGTGAGGCAGGTTAGATTAAGAAATGAGAGCAAGCTTCGGTGTTACAGAAAACTCTTTAGACAAATGCGTTAAGCCTATCGTTGTAATTCTGGCTTGATCTTTAAAATTCTGGTGCCTCAGCCAGTTTAGATATTATTAACAGGGGTCTAGACAAGATTAGAGCGGATTTTTTTAATATATTTGATGAGAATGTTGAACATTTCTCGCTCGTCTATATTAAACCTAAACTCACATTCTTTCAAGTGCAAGATGAATTTTTCATCCTTTACACCATTAAACTTTGCAAGCCTTCTTTTTGCGAATGACCAAAAGCTTTCAATGCCGTTGAAATGGCACTTGCCCTGCGCAAATTCATCATGCGAATGATAGACCCTATGGTGGCCATACCCATTCAAAATCAGGCCATCACAAGCCTTCCAACTATCGGTATGGATTGTTTATCCTTCCAGTATTTTGCCCTGTATTATGGGCATTAATTGAGTTTTTGTGCAGTTTTTAACAATTTAGACATGCACTTTACCATCACGTTTGAGAAGTCCAAAAACAGATGTTTTTCCAGCCGCTCCACGGCCTCTTTTACCACAAATTCGTTTTGCACCAAAGTAACTTTTGTCCAGCTCAAATTCCCTAGTTGTAACAGGTAAATTTATGCAAAGTGAAGCAACCAAATAGCGCAACGCCGCATAAATTTGACTGATACTATTACGACTTATGTCAGTTAAAAGAGCAGTATTTGGAGCCGTTAAATCAAGACAAAACAGAAGAATCCCGTTTTTTACTTAAACAAACAGCTAAGTCACGTGAAAATATAAATAAGAAACTCAATAACAAAAATATCTATTGACAGCTAAAAAAATATTTGGATAATGCAAGATATATAGAGTGATATTTTTGTATCTAAAGACTAAAAATGCGTTTGTGAGCTACGGTTTCCCGATTATTTAGTTAAAAGACAAGATTAGCATTTGATACAGCGAGCGTTTTCAACTTGCCAGATGTCTCTGAGCGGGGTTTATTTGCATTTTATCAAATTATATTTATGTACTTCAATGGCAATCAAGTAGATCATTTCTTAAAAGAATTAGGTTTGATGCATCAAGTAGGTAGCGGTATTTTTATTGATGGACGCAAGCTGGCTGACCTAATGAAAATTGAATTGCCAAAAACAATTCTTGCAAAGCCAAAGTTGCCAAAGCCTGATAAAGTCTGGTCTTCTTTGGTTTTAGATTAACTTGTACATATTTGTGTATTTCATAGCTCCCGTTTTTTGGGGCTTTTTTTATGGAGAAATTAAAATGAGACGCGCTGTTAGACGTAGTTTGAGTGGAGCTAAGCCGAATTCATTGAGAGCAACATCAGGTGGCAATAGAGAAAAGTTTCGTATAAATATTAGAACTAATGCTTCTTAAAACCATAGGATATTAAATTTTGGCACAAAGAACTTTAAAGGGCGGTCTTATCAAGGATGCCCAATTAGAAAAGTCAGCCAAGAGAAGAGCGGAAGCTTTAGGCTATAGGAAGCATGGCTACACATATCATCAAATTGGCGAATGGATGAAGTGCAGTCATGTCACGGCTTACAATCTCGTTAAAAAATCCATTAAGGACATTTACAGAGAAGATGCTTGTGACCTTGTTGATCTAGAACTCGCGCGTTTGGATGACTTGCAGGCTTCTATTGCTGAGCAGGCTCTTGCTGGCAACCTTCAAGCTTTGGACGCTTACTTGAAGATCATGGATCGTCGCGCTCGTTATGTTGGTATTAACGCGCCAACAAAACTAGAAACGACAGGCAAGAATGGCGATGCAATTAAGATAGATATTCCAGATACAACACCAGAGAGACAGCTCGCGGCCTTGGCGTTGCTTTTGGCAAAGTCACCGAAGCCTACAATTAGTTAACATCAACCACATTTATCAAAGGATTTTTATTATGGGCGGTTTATCATATGAGCGTTTTCCTGTAGCGCCTCTTCCATTAACTGGAAAAGAAACTGTTATTGTTGATACTGGCACTAATGGTGGCGCTTCAGGAACGCAAACAGCCAAAATAAGCTTGACTCAGTTAGCAACAAGCGGGGTTGGCGATTTATTTCCGACAGCATATGCATCAAGTATGGTTCTTGATTTATCAAAGAGTTCATATCAAAGCATTATTTTGAACGGCAATGCTAACTTGTCTTTCAGCAACCCATCTTCTGGTCAGGAGTTTTTCTTGCAAGTCAAGCAAGACGTAATAGGTTCACGTGTAATTACGTTTGATTCAAGTGTCACAATGCCGAGCGCTAGCGTACCTGTTTTGTCAACAGCTCCTAATGCTATTGATTTATTTAAATTTGTTTATGACGCAAGTAATCAAAAGTATCGCTTAGTTTTATTCACAAAAGGAATGGCTTAAAGCTAATGGAAGTACTTGAGCGTTTACAAGGGCTCCTTTCTAATCTAACCCAAGAAGAATTTAAAAAGATAAATGAGCTTACGGCTAAAGAGCAGTCTCAGCCTTGGCTTCCCACTCCTAGTCAACAGTTAGAAGCCTATCTGTCTAACGCGGATATTCTTTTGTATGGTGGTGCGGCGGGGGGTGGTAAGACTGATCTCATTTGTGGATTAGCTCTTAATGAGCACGAAAGAACCGTTGTATTTCGCAGTAAATACAAAGATTTGAATGGTTTTTGGGATAGGCTTTGCGCTCTAACGCCTAATTATAAGCATATAAATTCTAGCACGAAAAGATTAGTTACTTTAGACGGCAGGCTAATAGAGTGTGGTCACCTTGAGTTGCCAAATTCTGAACGGTCGTGGCAGGGTGTCCCTCATGACTTAATAGCTTTTGACGAAGGCGCTCAATTAAGTGAATCCAAGGTTCATTTTGTAATGGGCTGGAATAGATCATCAACGGGTAAAAGGTGCAGAATCGTCATAGCTTCTAACCCCCCGATGGGCGGGGACGGAGCTTGGCTATTAAAATGGTTTGCTCCTTGGGTTGATCCTCTTTATCCAAACCCAGCAAATTCGGGCGAATTACGATGGGCAATAATTTTAGGCTCGGCTGGTAATGTTGAAATAAAATGGGTGAAAGACTCCTCTATTATTGAGCTAGAAGGAAAAACTTACACGCCTAAATCATTTACTTTTATTCCAGCTAATCTGAATGATAATCCGCATTTAAGGGATACGGGGTATAGAGCAACGCTTCAAGCTATGCCCGAACCAATGAGATCACAGCTATTAAATGGTGATTTTTTGGCGGCTGGCGAAGATGACGAATGGCAGGTCATCCCTTCGAAGTGGATAAAAGAAGCGCAAGGACGAGTAAACACAAGTCAGTCAAAAATGGTTTCCATTGGTGTTGATATAGCGCAAGGAGGTGCTGATAAAACGTCACTGGTTGCTCTGTATCAAAACAATGTGTTTGACGATGTAAAAAGTATAGCTGGCTGTGAAACGCCAGATGGTGCAAGTGTTGCTAGTCTTGTTTTAAAAATGAGACGCGATAACGCCTCGGTTGCTTTAGATGCAACTGGTGGCTGGGGCGGTTCAACAAAAGATCACCTTAAAACGCATCATGGTATAGACGCTACTCCGATCGTATTTTCATCTAGTGCTGGAGGCTTAGACCCAGATATAAATATGGGATATTTAAATTTAAGAGCTAAAATGTATTGGCAATTTAGAAAGGCTCTTGATCCTGAAAGCTCGGAACAAATTACTTTGCCAAAAGGAGCTAGGATTTTAGCCCAATTATCAGCTTCACGCTGGTCTTCTAAAAACGGCAAAATTGCGATTGAGAGTAAAGAAGATATTAGAAGGCGCTTAGGCTCATCTCCAGATGACGCGGATGCTATTGTTATGGCGTGGCACATAAGGCAACGCTCTTTGAGGCAAACATTAAATAATCAACAGAGGCCAGTTAATACTGGCTATGTTGGTAGTGGCGGCTGGATGTTATGAGCGATAAAAATAAATTAAAAGCAGATAGTTTTGATGCTATTCATAAGGAGGCTTTAAAAAGATGGAAAATTGCTGAGGATTACGAAGCTTCTTTTAGAAGAATATCTGAGGATGATTTAAAGTTTGTTCATGGCGATAGTAATAATCATTATCAGTGGCCTACATTAATTACAAACGAAAGAGAGCTTTCTGGTCGTCCTTATTTGACAATCAATAAAACTAAACAACATTGCAATCTTATCATAAATGATTGCAAGCAAAATAAAGTCTCAATTAGAATTCATCCAACTGGCGATAAATCAACAAAAGAAGCTGCCGATACGTTTGAGTCTTTAATTAGACATATAGAATATGAGTCTAATGCGGCATCCGCTTATGACAAGGCGATCGAAGATCAAGTTTATATTGGGTTGGGAATTGTAAAAATTGAAACTGATTACATTGACTCTGACAGTTTTGACCAAGATATTTTTATAAAGCGTTGTCCTAATCCATACGCATTTTACTTTGATCCTAATTCAAAATTAGCCGATAAATCGGACATGGCGTTTGCTTTTGAATTTGAAAATATAACAAAAGAAAAATTTGATAGAGATTACCCAGATTTTAAAAACGACTATGCAAGCGATAACTTTGACAGCAATAAAGATGACTGGTCAAATAAAGATACTATTAGAATAGCAAATTATTGGCGCAAGATAGTTGAAAAGGACACACTTATTGTATTTGATGATGAGCTTGGGCAGCAAATTATCATTAAACAATCAGATTTAGATGACCTTCAAAAAGAATACGTCAAATCATTACCAAAAGAAGCCATAAAAAAAAGAGAAATAAAGCAAGAAAAGGTTGAGTGGTATAAAATAAACGGCAATAGAATCATTGAAAATGGTCATTGGGCTGGAAAATATATTCCAATAATTCCGTTTATAGGCGAAGAAGTTGTAATAAATGGTAAAATGGACAGAAAGGGACACGTTAGATCATTAAAAGACCCGCAGCGCCAATATAATTATTACACGTCATCAGCAGTTGAAGCTGTAGCTTTACAAACTAAAACGCCATACATTGGTCAAGCTGATGCGTTCGAGGGGCGCAATGAGTGGTCAAACGCTAACACCGAAAATCGAGCATATTTAGCTTACAATGGGCGTGATATAAATGGCAATCAAATACCGAGACCCGAACGCTTAGCACCTGCCGTTATGCCTGAGGCTTTCTTAAAAGGCTTAAGCATATCACAACAAGAAATGATGATGGTTTCTGGGCAGTATCAAGCTCAAATGGGAGAGCAAGAGAATGCAAAGTCAGGTCGTGCTATTCAAGAAAGACAACGTCAAGGTGACCGAGCAAATTATCATTTCATTGACAATCAAGCCACGGCTATTCGTCAAGTCGGGCGCATCATATTAGACTTAGTTCCTAATATTTACGATACAGCAAGAGTAAAAACAATATTAGCTGAAAATGGCACACAGACAAAAATAAACATTGACCCAAATGCACTTCAAGCAAGCAATAAAATAAAAGATGACATCAATGAAAAAATTGTTGAAACTATATTCAACCCAAAAATTGGAAAATACCTAATTCAATCCGATGTAGGGCCTGCCTTTGCAACAAAAAGAGAAGATGCTGCAAACGCTATTACGCAAATAGTGCAATCAAGTCCTAGCCTGCTTCCTGTTATTGGTGATCTACTATTTAAGTCTTTGGACTTTCCAAATTCAGATGATATTGCAGAGCGCTTGTACAATATGATACCTCCGCAGGCTCTTAAAAAAGCCCCGCCTCCTGAACTACAGCAAGCCCAACAACAGCTTCAGCATATGCAGCAAGTTATTCAGCAACTTAATCAGGCTCTAAAAGAAAAAGACATACAGATAAAAGATAGGGCACTACAAAATCAGACAAATATGTACAGGGCGGAGACTGAAAGAGCTAGGGCTTTATCAAACATGCCGCCTGAAGTTCCTCTTGAGCAAATACAGCCAGCATTACAAAAAGCACAACAAGATTTGTTAAGTTCTACGTTAAACGATGCACAAAAGATAAATGCTGACTGGATAGCTACTTCACATGTGCAAAAACAAAATGAACAGCAATTCGCAAATCAACAAAATTCACAACAAGAGTTTTAATAAGCATGCAAAAAACAGCATTTGAAGTACCTTTTCTTATTCGACAAGTTGCAGTAGAACTTGCTGCTGCTTTTTACAACAATGAGGACATTCTGACAGATAAAGAAAATGGCTATTATCAAAGATCAGATCGCTTTAGGGCGGTAAATAAAAATGAGCGTCTTTATATTTGTAAGGCATGGCCTGATTTTGTGCCTGAATCACGAAAGAGATTAGCAGCCATGCTTAACGATAAGGGACGTTCAGAGGAGCAAAAAAAACTTATTTACGAAGCTTTGCTTGAAGATCAGGAATTTCAAGAAGATAAATATAAGAGTTCTTTAATTATTCATTAGGAATTTATCATGCCAGTAATAACAGTTAAAGCACCAGTTAAGCAGCTAACTCCTAAAGCTAAACTAAAAGACAAAGATGACTGCCATTCAGTTAGTTTTGATGACAAATACAAAGCTAAAATGGCTTTAGATACGATTAAAAGAGCGGAAGAATACAAGAGCGACCCCAAACTCATGAAAGCGGTTCAAAAAGAAAAACAAGCACAAATCAAAGCTTTGAATAAGGTCTAGGTGGGAGTATCTTCATGTCAGAAGATAAAATCGTAAAAAATGTTGAAAGCGAAAAAACCCACAACATGCCGTTTCATCTTAGCTCAGCTCAGCCATTAATAGATACTAATGCGCATATCAATACAAATGCTCAAGTATTTGAGTTAGATCAAGAAGCTGAAACGCTAAGGTTGGATCAGGATAAAAAATTTCGATCTGGTTTTGAGCAATTCATGAAAACTTTAAAGGAATAATCTATGTCTGATAATGAAAATCCTATAGCGGAAACAGTACAAGAAACTGAAAGTGCTCAAGACGCTATTTCTCAAGAAAATGATAATCATGAACAGATTATTGACAGTCATGGCGGGCAAAAATTAGATCAAAAAGAAGCTGTAGAGCAGGACACAACTGCAAAAAAAGAGTTGAGTGCTGGAGAAAAAGAACAAAAAGCGGCAAGCCGACTAGCTTTTGAAAACAGACAACAAGAGCGTAAGTTAAAAGAGAACGAAGAAAAAATTAGAGAACTCGAAAGTAAAACTCAATCTAGTCAAACACAAGGTGCATTTAGTACAAATAGCGATAATTTTTACAGTACAGACGAAAATTTTCAACGCGCCGTAGAGCAAGTTGCGAGAGAGAAAATAGCAAGACAATCTTTTGATAATCAATGTAATGCGACTTTTGAAACAGGACAAAAAAACTTTAGCAATTTTAATGACAGCCTTAATAATTTAGCTAAAGCTGGTTTTATAGGTCAAGAAAATCAAGCGACATACAATAATATTCAAGCTGTGTTAGCGACAGATAATCCTGAAAAAGTTCTGCATGAATTAGGACAAAATTTGAACGAACTTGATCGCATTCAAAGCCTGCCACCTTACAAACAAGTAATTGAACTACAAAAAATAGCTTCAAGACAAGATGAAACGCCAAAGCGTGCAATTTCATCAACACCAGCACCAGCGCCCGCATTGTCAGGATCAGCTTTAAATAATAATACTGATCCTATTGACAGCGATAGCGATGACGACTGGTTCAAAAAAAGAAAAACTCAAAAGGGCTGGTAAAGCCAAATAAACTTAACTTGTGTAGTAAATACGCCCTTCCAGAAGGATAACTGAGAAATAGCTGCCCAAAGCAAGGACTACAGCAACTTGCAGCCAAGTAAAGGCTCAAAATTTACCCACCAGCACGGATACCTGAGAGACGCTAGATATATTTCTTTCAACAAGCAAGGAAACCCTTCAGCCAATTTTGGCTTTATTTTTTCATACTCTTAAGGATTCATGAAATGCCTAATACTTTACTCACTCATCAAGCCATCACAAGAGAAGCCGTGATGATGCCTAAAAACTCCAATATGATCTTGAGAAACGTAGACACACAATATGACCCAGAATTCGGTAAGGCTGGTGGAAAAGTTGGCGATAGTTTACGTCTTCGCAAACCTCTCGAGTACATAGTTACAGATCAGGCAACTTTTCAAGGGCAAGACACTAACGAAAAAAGTATATCTCTTGTCATGTCAAAACGTGCTGTCGTGGGCATTAGTTTTTCGTCTCAAGACAAGCTTCTCTCTCTTGATGATTATTCTGATCGCGTTCTAAATCCTGCTATGAACTCTTTAGCTGGTGATATTGCTAAAAATATTATGAATGTTTTTAGAACTGGTGCGCCTACTGGAGTGTCTTCAAGCACTGGTGGCGTAAGTAATATTGTTTATCAGGGGTCGAGCGGTATTAATAGTGGAGGGGCAATATCACCACTAACAAAAGAAGCTATTCTTTATGCTGAAGCTACAATGTCAGAAAACTCTTGCCGAGACAACGACGGCAAACGGGCGGTATTAGACCCAATGACAAATGCTAATCTGGTGGGAAACTTAGCAGGTTTATTTAACTCATCGTCAAGAATTAGCAAGCAATATGAAACTGGGCAAATGAAAGAGGCTCTCGGTTTTGATATGTTTAGAGATCAAACAGTTTCTAAACATACAGTTGGCTCATTCACATCGTCTAATGTTAACGGATCAAGCCAATCCGGAAGCTCAATTTCTGTCTCACCTATTACTGGAACGCTAAATGTAGGTGATATTATTACATTTCAAGGCGTATTTAATGTAAACCCTATCACAAAAGACACAACTGGTAGGTTAAAAACATTTGTTGTTGTACTTCCAGTTAGTTCTGGTGCAACATCAATTAATATTTATCCAGCAATTATACCTCCAACAGCAAATGGAGATCGGGTTCAATATCAAAACGTTACATCCGCACCTATTAATAATGCTTCTGTGGCTTTAGCCGTTCCAGCAAATTCATCTTTTAGGCGTAACATTGCATTCGTGCCAAAAGCAGTAACTATGGTTACAGGCGATCTTCCGTTGATGGAAGGTCTAGGTGTAAAAGGAGCGCGATCCGTTTACGATAATATTAGTCTTCGCATTATGGATCAGTACGATATTACGACAGATCAACAAAAGACCAGAATGGAATGCTTATATGGTGCTTTGCTAGTTTATCCAGAGTGGTGCTGTATTTTGGCGGACGCAATTTAAAATTTACTAGGAAAGTGCAATAAAAATGTCTGATTTTGAACCATATGAATTTAAAGAATATCCAAAGTGGGTTGAAACCGCAAAAGGTGAATCTGTAATTGTGAATGACAAAGAAGAGGAAGCGGCTTTGTTGATTAAGAAACGAGGCCGTAAGCCAAATTCTGAAAGAAACTCTGATTTTGTAGATGATAATTCTACTGAAGATGCAGAGGCTTTAACGCAAGAAGTAAAAGCTTAAACGATGCAAACAACGCCAAGTTCTCTCATTACATCAGCTTTGAAAAAATGTGGAATACTTGGCGTTGGCCAAACAGCTTTGCCTGAAGACTTAAATGATGCATTTAACGACCTCAAGGGAATGCTGGCTCAGTGGAGCGAGCGTAGCTTAATTGTCTATCACTTAGTTGATTACAATATTCAATGCTCAGGCAATCAATCTTATAAGATAGGATTAACTGGTAATATCATTGTGCCAGAGCGTCCGTCAAAAATAGAAGCTGCCTTATTGCGGAGTAATTTGAGCGCTTCTATTGATTATCCTTTGAAAATAATATCAGCCCAACAGGATTACAATAATATTGCATATAAAAACACAGTCGGTGTTTCGCAGTATTTATATTACGACGCTGCTTACCCGAATGGAGTTATTTATCTTTATCCCGTCCCATCCAGTCAGTATGAGTTGCATATTTTTGTTAAAGACGAGCTTGGTAAAAATTTAGATTTAACAACACCAATTAATTTGCCAGAAGAATATTATGAGGCCATTTTATACAACCTTTGTGTAAGAATAGCATCTGGCTACCAAATAACATTATTGCCTTCTATTCTTCTGTTAGCCTCAACTTCATTAAACACAATAAAAACATCAAATCTACAAATCCCATTATTGCAAATGCCAAATTCATTAATTTCAAGGCGTGGCAATTTACAGACTTTTTATTCTGGTGATCTATGACAAGAGTTTCTTTTGTAGGCGGGGCTTACGAGTCTAGATCATTAATAGCATCATCTCAAAGATGTGTGAATTTGTATCCAGAAAAGAATACTGACCCACAAGCTCCAGTTCCTGTAACATATTATCAAACGGCGGGTCTAAAACTCAAAGCTTCGGCACCGAATAAAAAAGGATTTAGAGGTCTTTATGCGGCTTCAAACGGCAAATTGTTTTGTTGCATCTCAAGAGAGATATTTTACATTGATCCAACATTCAGCTTTTTTAAGCTTGGGCAGATAGCTGAAAACACAACACCCGTTTCTTTTGCAGATAATGGCTCAGTTTTAGTTTTAGTTGACGGCACATCAAGTGGATATGCAATTAATCTAAAGCAAACAGCTACAGATACTTTACATGCTTTTGCTCAAATATCAGACCCAGCGTTTTATGGAGCTGCAAAAGTTGCATATTTAGACACATATTTTGCTTTTAATAGGCAAGATACGTCTCAGTTCTACATTTCTTTGTCATATGTAAGCTATGCGCAGTTAACATATCAAGATGGGGCGCATTTATACGGAAGCGTATTAAAAGCTGGTATGGGACTAGCTAATGGCACTTATACAAACGTCACATTAAGATCAATTTATGTCACTATAAACAATAGCGGTGGGGGTTACACAAACGGCACTTATACAAACGTCTCTTTATTTGGCGGCTCAGGTATTGGATTAACTGCCAATATTACAATATCAAATGGATTTATCACAAGTGTTGATGTTATAAATCAAGGTACTGGATACGCAACAGGCGATAGATTTAATATTGCAGCATCAAGCGTTGGCGGTATAGGTTCTGGCTTTATTGGAACTGTTAATGTGTCAAAAGGCACAGGCTTGAAGGCAAATATTGTTGTATCTGGTAATGCTGTCACTTCTTTTAATGTAATACCGAGCAATCAAGGCTTTGGATATTCAAAAGGCGACAGCCTAATTGTCTATCCAACCGATATAGGTGGGTCTGGCGGTGGATTTGTCTATATTATATCTGATGTTGCAACTGCATTTGACCCGCTAGATATTGTCTCAAAAACAGGGTTTGCAGACAATGTCGTAAGTCTTACTTCTGTTTATCAGCAACTATTGGTGTTAGGTTCGGCAACGACTGAACTGTGGGTTAATACGGGGTCGGCTGACTTTGCATTATCAAGGTTGCCCGCTGGTATCATTGAACATGGGTGTGCAGCGCCATATTCAGTCGCACGGCAAGATTTGAATGCATATTGGCTTTCACAAGATCGAGAAGGGCACGGAATTGTTGTTAAGTTTCAAGGTGGACAGGTAGAACGTGTCAGCACAAAAGCCATTGAAACAATAATTCAAAAATACAGGGTTATTACAGACGCTATCGGCTATACGTATCAAATTGGCGGTCACTTTTTCTACATTTTGACCTTCCCAACTGAAAATGTAACATGGCAGATGGACTTGGAAACAAAACAATGGAACGAGCTTGCATCAATCGATAGTAACGGGAATCTCAATAAACATAGGTCAAATTGTTGCGCTTTCGCCTATGGTCTAAATTTTGCCGGCGATTGGCAAAACGGTAATTTATACGCATTTGATTTAAACACATATACAGATAACGGCGTTCAGATACCGAGAATAAGAACGTTTCCTCATTTAATACAGGACGGCAAAAGGGTTACATACACTAGGTTTATTGCTGATTTTTCAGTAGGTGATGTTCAGTCCACAAAGAAGATCATAAATGATATTCTATCGGATTTTAACAACGACTTTAATTTAGATTTTGCCAATACTGAACAATATGTATTTGAGCCCTCTCTTGTTACCCTGAAATGGTCTGATACAAAAGGTGCAGATTATAACAACGGAATTGTCCAAACATTGGGAGATGAAGGCGAGTACGCAACATCTGTCCAATGGAACCGCTTAGGCATTGCCAGAGATCGCATTTTCGAACTATCATGGTCTGGCAATGCCAACACTGCCTTGAACGGGGCGTTCATTGAGGTTATTCCTCATGGGAGTTAGGATTAATCAAATTCCAAGCAAGGATACGCCTTTAATTGACTTGAATACGGGCAATATAACTACAGCGTGGTACCAATATTTTTATAATACAACTACGCAACCTCCAAAAGCCGTCGAGATTCAAGTATCAGGGTTTAAAATAAAATATACAGCTCCAAATAACGGATGGATATTGTTGCCATCTGGGACTTTATCATCTGTCTTTATGGAAAGAGGTAAGGACAGAATATATCTGGAAGGTGCAACAGTGGGAGCCATACCT
>JANXWK010000057.1 GCA_025351165.1 Hyphomicrobiales bacterium
GTTAAACGCGCAAAATGGTGAAGCTATAGCTCAATACAATCTTGGTGTAATTTACGCTGAAGGAGAAGGTGTTGAACAAAATTATTCTGAAGCTTTAAAATGGTTTCGTAAAGCTACAGAGACTGACATTCCACAAGCGCAGCATAACCTTGGTTTAATGTATGAAGATGGTAAAGGAGTAACACAAGATTTTGCTGAATCTTTAAAATGGTATCATAAAGCTGCAAAACAAGGTTATTCCAATGCACAGCTTAATCTCGGTGTTATGTACGCAAAAGAAAAAGGCGTTAACCAAGATTATGCTGAGGCTTTAAAATGGTATCGTAAAGCCGCTGAACAAGGTGTTTCTCAAGCTCAATATAATGTTGGCTTCATGTACGACATTGGACAAAGCATTAATCAAGATTATGTTGAAGCTAAAATATGGTATACTGAAGCAGCAGATCAAGGACATGCCGAAGCACAAAACAACCTTGGTGTAATGTATGAAGATGGTAAGGGAGTAAAACAAGATCATAACGAGGCTTTGAAGTGGTTTCGCAAAGCGGCTGAACAAGGTGTTGCTGGCGCGCAATATAATCTTGGTGTAATGTATGAAGATGGTAAGGGAGTAAAACAAAATTATGTTGAATCGGTAAAATGGTATCGTGAAGCATCTAATCAAGGTAATTCTCAGGCACAGAGTAATCTAGGCTTAATGTACGCTAAAGGAAATGGGGTCTCAACAAATTATAGTGAAGCCTATTTCTGGTTTACCCTGGCAGATATGCTAGGCAATAAACAAGTTACTTTTAATCTCAATCAAGCTGCAAGTTTACTCACTGCCAACCAAATCTCCGATGTTCAAAAAAGTGCTAAGGAGTGGAAGCCTGTTGTGACACAGGTTAAGCAATGATAGGTGGTTGCTTCCCTCTCCCTTTGAGGGAGGGGACGTCAGAGAAGCAGACGAGGGGTGTATTTTGAATCAAATACCTGAATTTCACGATCTTTTTAAGTTTAAGAACCCCTCATCCGATCCTTCGGATCACCTTCTCCCTCAAGGGGAGAAGGGAAGAAAAGAAAAAAAATCAACAATTTGTCAGAGAAACAATAATGTTAAAAGGGTTTACACGCGCGCTCGAAACAGGGTCTAGCGTTTCTATTGGTGATGTGGCAGATGGTGCAGAAGCACTTGCGCTCGTTGAGGCTGCAAAGCTTAAGCATCAAGCAGGATCAGATACGCCCGCGCTCATTATCCATGTGGCACGAGACCAGCCGCGCGCAAGCGCAATTGAAAACGCGCTGACGTTTTTTGCGCCTGAAATTGAGGCTTTGCCTTTTCCCAGCTGGGATTGCCAACCCTATGATCGTGCATCCCCCAACGCCGCTATCATTGCACGGCGCGTGGCAACGCTTGCTCTTTTAGCCCGTTCTCGCGGTGGTGAGCGTCCACGTGTTGTTGTTACAACTGTCAACGCCTTGCTCCAAAAAACCGCCCCGCTCAACTGGATAAAAAGCCAGACACTTGTTGCACAGCCTGGCAACGCAATTGATATGGCGCAGATTGTAGCATTTTTGGAAAATAACGGCTATTTGCGATCTGGTACAGTGAATGAGACAGGCGAATATGCCGTGCGTGGCGGCATTCTGGATCTTTTTGTGCCAGGCTTGCCATTACCTATCAGACTTGATTTTTTTGGCGATACGTTGGAGACAATTAAATACTTTGATCCAGAAACGCAGCGGTCCACCACCAAGCTTAAAAACCTTGAACTCATGCCAATGGGTGAATTTCAGCTCGTAACTGAAACCATTAAACGTTTTCGCCAATCCTATGTGGCTGCATTTGGTGCGCCAACACGTGACGATGCACTGTACGAAACGATTAGCGAAGGCCGCCGTTTTCCTGGTATGGAACACTGGATGCCACTGTTTCATGATAAAATGGATACGTTGCTCAGCTTTGCGCCAGATGCAACCTTAATGCTCGACAATCAGGCTGATGAAGTTGCTAACCAACGTCTTGCCCTCATTCATGATTATTATGATGCACGCAAATCTGCGCTCGAATCAACTATAAAAGGATCACTTGGCAGCGGTGTGCCGTATAAACCGCTCGACCCCTCCACGCTCTATGCCACGCAAGCTGAATGGAACGCCATTACAGCCCAAAACTGCGTAAGGCTTAATCCATTTCCACTTCAACAATCGACAAAATTTGAAATTCCGCTTTCACTTGAAACAAAGCTTGGACAAAATTTTGCCTCTGTTCGGGCAGATGCAAACCAGAATGTGTTTGATGCTGCCATTAAATATATCAAGGCAGAGCAGGGTGCAGGTAAACGGGTGCTGATAGCAAGCTGGTCAGAAGGGGCACGGGACAGATTGCTCGGCGTTTTTACCGACCATGGTTTGAAAGACACAAAATCTGTTGCTTGCCTGAGTGATGCTAAAAAACTATCACGTTTTGATGTTTGCTTTGGTATTTTACCGCTTGAGGCAGGTTTTACCACGCCTGATCTTACTATTATTGGTGAACAGGATATTCTGGGTGAGCGGCTCTCGCGCCAGCGCAAAGCGCCAAAACGCGCCTCAGATTTCATTGTTGAATCTGGCAGTTTAAGCGCAAAAGATCTGGTCGTGCATGTTGCCCATGGTATTGCACGGTTCATTGGCCTCAAGGCTATTACAGTCTCGGGTGCGCCGCATGATTGCCTGGAGCTGCATTATGCAGGTGGCGATAAGCTGTTTTTGCCCGTTGAAAACATTGAGCTTTTAAGCCGCTATGGCTCTGAGGATACAGAGGCCGCGTTGGATAAACTAGGCGGGGCAGGTTGGCAAAACCGTAAAGCCAAGCTTAAAAAACGCATCCGTGACATGGCGCGTCAGCTCATTAAAATTGCCGCTGCCCGTTTGCTGCAAAAGGCCCCGCGCTTTGAAGTGGCTGATAATATTTACGATGAATTTGTTGCACGTTTTCCCTATGACGAGACGCAGGATCAGCAAAGCGCAATAGATGCAATTATTACCGACATGAATTCTGGCCGCCCAATGGACAGGTTAGTGTGCGGCGATGTGGGTTTTGGCAAAACTGAGGTTGCTTTGCGGGCAGCGTTTGTTGCTGCAATGTCTGGCAAGCAGGTGGCTGTTGTTGTACCAACAACTTTGCTGGCAAGGCAGCATTTTAGAACATTTGCTGAGCGTTTCAAGGGCCTGCCGCTTAATCTGGCACAGGCCTCCCGCATGGTAACAGCGGCAGAGTTGAAAAAAACCAAGGAAGGCTTGGCCGCAGGTCAAGTTGATATTGTGGTTGGAACGCATGCGCTGTTAGGTAAAACCATCAATTTTAAAGATTTAGGCCTGCTGATCATAGATGAAGAACAGCATTTTGGTGTAGGCCACAAGGAACGCCTCAAAGAACTTCGTTCCGATGTGCACGTGCTGACGCTTTCTGCGACCCCAATTCCGCGCACATTGCAGCTTGCATTAACAGGTGTGCGCGAACTTTCACTCATCACAACACCACCAGTGGATCGTTTGGCTGTACGCAGTTTTGTAACACCATTTGATCCGCTTATTATTAGGGAAGCTTTGCTGCGCGAGCGCTACAGAGGCGGGCAGAGCTTTTATGTTTGCCCGCGTGTGGATGATATTAAAGAGGTTAAAAGCTTTTTAGAGACACAAGTTCCTGAAGTTAAAGTGTGTATAGGTCACGGGCAAATGCCAGCCTCTGAGCTGGAAGACATTATGAGTCAGTTTTATGATGGGCGGTTTGATGTGCTGCTTTCCACCACAATTGTGGAATCAGGGCTGGATATTCCTCGCGCCAACACTCTTATAGTGCATCGTGCTGATATGTTTGGGCTATCGCAGCTCTATCAATTACGGGGCAGGGTAGGGCGTGCCAAAACCCGTGCCTACGCGTTGTTTACATTGCCTGTTAAAAAGCCAATTACGGCAACGGCTGAGCGTCGTTTGAAGGTCCTTCAATCGTTGGATACGCTTGGCGCAGGCTTTCAGCTTGCAAGCCATGACCTTGACATTCGTGGCTCTGGCAATTTGTTGGGTGATGAGCAATCAGGCCATATCAAGGAAGTAGGCTTTGAACTCTATCAGCAAATGCTCAAAGAAGCTGTGGAGGCTTTGAAAAATGGCGTGGAAACGGAAGTTGAAGAACAATGGTCACCTACCATAGCCATTGGTACGTCAGTCCTCATTCCAGAAAGCTACATTGCTGATCTGGATTTGCGGATGAACCTGTATCGCAGGCTTTCGCATCTTGAAAATGATGAGGAAATTGGCAGCTTTGCAGCTGAAATGGTCGACCGCTTTGGGCCATTGCCAGAAGAATGCGACCAGCTTTTCAAGATTGTTGCCATTAAGATTCTGTGCCGACGCGCCAACATTGAAAAAGTTGAAGCAGGGCCAAAAGGCATTGTTGTAGCCTTCCGCGACAATGCTTTTGCCAACCCAACTGGCTTGGTAAAATATGTGCAGGACAAGGGCAGTGCAGTAAAAGTGCGCCCAGATATGAAAATTGTGTTTCAGGGTGATTTTAGCAAAACAGCGGTACGTCTTGAGAGCACAAGACGCATGTTGTTTGAACTGGTGCGCGTGGCGGAGAAGGGGCGGTAAAGCTAATGTTTCTACTTTTCAACAAATTGAAACCATGTTCTGTAAAAATAATATTTTTATTAAGGCAGGAGTGTTTTTATCGTTACAAACTCTTGCAACTCACGCAAACACTGCTATACCCAGCCCATGGTCCGCGGTAGCTCAGTGGTAGAGCAGACGACTGTTAATCGTCTGGTCGCAGGTTCGAACCCTGCCCGCGGAGCCAGTACTGCCAGACACCCATACATCAATGTTTTGCTTCAAAAACAAAAATGCTAAGACTATTTGCCAGTGTTAGTCTGGCAAAGCGGTAATTCAATCTTCAAGATTTCAGAATGCCCATTTGAAGATAAAGTCATACATTATAGTATAGTTTTTGTTTTTAAGTTGAGCGCTTTACTTTGGTCTCTGTAAGGTAACGCTGTGTATAATACATCACAAGCTTTTCTGATTAAGGAACAAACTTGATGATTGCAGGTTGCCACATGACCTGAGATTTATGTCTGGCGTTTGGTATTCGGATTTTAAATTCTCTTTTTTAAGGGAAGCAATCCATGGATATAGTTTTAAAGCCGCTATCAAAACAGGTTATGGTCATTACTGGCGCCTCAAGTGGCATTGGGCTTGCAACTGCCATAATGGCTGCAAAAGCTGGCGTAAAACTTGTTCTTACAGCAAGAAATGAAAAAGCCCTTCGTGAGATTGCTGATAATCTCAAACAAAAAGGTACAGAAGTTGAAATATTAGCAGTTGATATTGGCTTGGAACAGGATGTTCAAAAGATTGCAGATGCAGCAATTAAAAGATTTGGGCGCATAGATACATGGGTTAATAATGCAGGTGTCGACATATGGGGTAGGCTGGAAGAGGTAAGTGATGAGGACAACCAGCGTTTGTTCAAAACAAATTTTTGGGGCACCGTATATGGCTCTAAAACTGCGGTTTCTCATCTGAAAAAAACGGGTGGCGCGCTCATTAATGTTGGAAGTGTTGCTTCTGATCGTGGATTTCCTCTTCAAGGCATGTATTGTGCAAGTAAGCATGCAGTTAAATCTTTTACTGAGACTCTAAGAAGTGAATTACAGGAACAAGGCATTCCTGTTAGTGTAACACTTATAAAACCAGCTTCCATTGGCACGCCCCTTGCAAAACAATGTAAAAATTATTTGGAATTTGAGCCTAAACTCCCATCACCCGTATATGCACCAGAAGAAGTTGCTACATCAATTCTTTATGCAGCCGTAAATCCTGTAAGGGATATATACGTAGGATTTGCTGGTAAAATTATTAGTACTTTAGGTCGTTTTTTCCCATCAATTACTGATTTTATTGCTGTAAAGTTATTATTTTCGGCACAAAAACGCGATATGCCAGCACGTAGACGCGTTGATAATCTTTACACAGCTGGCCCAAGAGGCGGTTTGGTAAGTGAAGACGCAGAAAACCGTATTATACGGTCAAGTTTTTATACGCGTATGGTTTTAAGCCCCTTTGAGTCCTTGGCGACTTTAGGAATAATCAGCTTTTTAGGTTACGCGGCCTTTGCAAAGCTAAAAAAATAAACAGATAAAAATTGTGGTTCAAGAATCAAATTAGACTTCATCATAAGGATATTGATTATGAAAGCTCTATGTTGGCATAAAAAAGGTGATATACGATGCGATACTGTTCCAGATCCAAAGATTGAGCATCCCCGTGATGCTATTATAAAAGTAACTGCATGTGCCATTTGTGGTTCAGACTTACATCTTTTTAATGGTGTAATCCCCAGCATGGAATCGGGTGATATTGTTGGTCATGAAACCATGGGAGAGGTTGTAGAGGTTGGGCCAGAGTGCAAAAATTTAAAAATTGGAGACAGAGTTGTCGTGCCTTTCACAATCTCATGCGGAGAGTGTTTTTTCTGTCAAAAAGGTCTGTATTCAGGGTGTGAAAGATCCAATCCAAATGCAAAAATGGCTGAGAAATTATGGGGACATTCGCCAGCTGGATTATTTGGATACTCACATTTGCTAGGTGGATATTCTGGGGGGCAAGCAGAATACATGCGCGTTCCTTATGCAGATTTTGGACCTATAAAAGTGCCTAAACACTTAACAGATGAGCAGGTTCTGTTTTTATCAGACATTTTTCCAACTGGATTTATGGCAGCAGATTTTTGCAATATTCAAAAAGGGGACACAATTGCCATATGGGGATGTGGGCCTGTAGGCCAGTTTGCCATTCGCTCCGCTTTTATGCTGGGAGCGGAGAGGGTCATCGCCATAGATACAGTGCAGGAAAGGCTTGATCTGGCTAAATCCGCTGGTGCTGTGACGCTCAATTTTAGAAATGATGATATTTATGAAAGTCTTCAGGAGTTAACAAACGGTCGTGGGCCTGATGCCTGCATTGATGCTGTTGGCACAGAAGCTGATTCTATGGCAAGTTTTGATTCTGTTCTGGATCGTGTAAAACAGGTTGCGTATCTTGGCACAGACCGACCGCATGTTTTGAGACAGGCTATAACAAATTGTCGTAATGGTGGTGTGGTTTCTATTGTTGGTGTATATGGTGGTTTACTTGATAATATTCCCATGGGATCAGCAGTCAATCGTGGACTCACACTTAAAATGTCTCAGACTCCAGTTCAAAAATATTTGAAGCCACTTTTAAAACGAATAGAGGAAGGCGAAATTGACCCCTCATTTGTTATCACCCATCGTGGTTCCCTTGAGGATGCGCCAGATTTATATAAATTGTTCAACGAAAAACACGATGGATGTGTAAAAGTAGTTTTAAGGCCCTAAACGACCATGCCATTTAGGTCGTATTTATCAGATGACGTGATTTTTGCAGTCACAATATCACCAACCCTGAGTGGACGCTTTGAACTAACAAATACATTACCATCTATTTCAGGTGCATCCCACTTTGTGCGACCCTTGGCAACGGCAGATCCCTCCGAACCTTTAAGTCCGATTTGATCAATAATGACTTGCAGGCGTTTTCCTATGCGTGCTTTTAAAACCCGTGCAGAAACAGCCTGTTGACGCTCCATCAGCCGATTATAGCGATGTTGCTTAACATCCTCGCTCACAAGCTCAAGCCCTAAATCATTAGCAGGTGCACCACGAACTGGTTCATATTTAAAGCATCCAACACGTTCCAACTTTGCTTCGTCCAGCCAATCCAGTAAAATTTGAAAGTCATCCTCGGTTTCACCAGGAAAGCCAACAATAAAGGTGGACCGAATACCAAGATCAGGACAGATGTTGCGCCATTTATGAATGCGCTCCAGTGTTTTTTCAATGTGAGCTGGGCGTTTCATGGATTTTAAAACACTTGGACTGGCATGCTGAAAAGGAATATCCAGATATGGGAGTACAGTTCCTTCAGCCATCAACTCAATAACCTGATCAACATGGGGGTAGGGGTATACATAATGTAACCGTGTCCATGCACCAAGAGATCCAAGTTCTTTTGCAAGGTCGTAAAACTTGGCACGAACAGAGCGATCCTGCCAAAGGCTCTCTGCATATTTAATATCTACACCATAGGCGCTTGTGTCTTGAGAAATAACAAGCAACTCTTTAACACCAGATTTTACCAGTTTTTCTGCTTCACGCAAAACATCTGAAGCAGATCGACTGACAAGATCTCCACGAAGTTTAGGAATAATACAAAAGGAGCAGCGATTATTGCAGCCCTCAGAAATTTTTAAATATGCATAATGGCGTGGTGTAAGTTTAATGCCTTGCTCAGGCACAAGATCAAGAAACGGATCATGTTTTGGCGGTGCAGCCAAATGCACTGCATTCATAACGCTTTCATAGGCCTGTGGGCCAGTAATAGCTAGAACATTGGGATAGTCACGCATAATCTGTTCGGGTTCCGCGCCCATACAGCCAGTGACGATAACTCTGCCATTCTCTTTCATGGCCGTACCAATAGCCTCTAGAGACTCTGCCTTGGCGCTATCAAGAAAGCCACACGTATTTACAATAACAAGGTCAGCACCATCATGTGTGCGGGAAAGCTCATAGCCCTCAGCCCGAAGCTTGGTAATAATTCTTTCACTGTCCACCAATGCTTTTGGACATCCAAGGGAAACGAAACTGATTTTTGGAGCTGGATTTTCTGATATGACTGTCATGCTACATGCGATGCCACGAGTTGAAGACTTCGACAATATGATTCTTTACGGTTACTCAGGAAAATGACTTCCAATATACATTGAACCTTCTTTTGTTAAGTGACCATAATCAAAACTTGTCAGAGCGCCTGAATCATTATTCACGTAAGTCAAGCAACCCTTTTCATTACACATAGCTGAACGAGGCGAGAAATAACGCACTTTATAGGCAAAAGCCAAATCACGCATCTGGTCATCAAGAAGCGCTAACTCTGGTTTTAAACCTAGCAATAAGTGTTCAGGTATGGGCGTAATAGCAGGCAGGTTATGTGCAAATTTGTACAGAATACGATTAAGACTTTGGGTCCACTCAGGAGCAGGACCAACAAGATCAATCTGTTCAACGCCAATCTGTCGCAGGTAGTCTATCGTTGAGCCAATATCTCTCCACTTATAAAGGTGCCATCTTGCAGATAGTATAACGCGCTTAGGTGGGTTGTCCTTCAAAAGCTTGAAGACCTCTGTATTTAGCTCTACACACGTGGGTTGAAATCTGGATTTAAGATTAAGAATAGGTGGACATCCACCTGAAGTAATTTGACGGACATTCCATTTAGAGCTGAATCTGACGCTAAGACCAGCATAAAGATGCCCTGCATAAGAATCGCCGAGTATCATTAAAGTAGGAAGATTAGGTTTAGAGGGGCTGGTTGCGCAATTTTCTAGCATTTTAACGTTATTGGCAGACCCTATAAAGCATTTGCTTTCAAGCATAAACTTAGAAGCTTCAGTCGCGTTGAAGTTGACCAGTTGATGTAGATGCTTCTGATATCTTGTTTCAAAACCGTTTTTTAAATAAATTACAATTCCTGCAGCTCCCATAAGAAAACAGCACGCTGTTGCTATCATAACGGGTATAGACAGTGGTGTTTGCCGGCGCATGGGTGTTTCAATGAACCTGTAAGTAGCCCATGCGAGCGCAACACTCAAAACAATAAGAAAAATTCGAACAATTGAGGGAACGCGATCATCGTATAGGTAATGGGTAAAAGAAATTAGCGGCCAATGCCACAGATAAAGAGGATAACTTATAAGCCCTATAAAAACAAACACACGGTTGGAAAGTATAACTTGATTGAACCATGCATCTTGCCCGGATAAAATTATAAGAGCTGCACCCAAGGTTGGCATTAAAGCCCAGAAGCTGGGATATGCAAGTTTATCATTTAGTAAAAAAAGGCTGCATAAAATAAGCAGGGCCCCTGCCAGACAGACTGTATTTTTATCTACAAAAGATATATTGATTAGGGAAAATTTCTTAGATTGGCGTTTGAAAAATCCATCTGTGTTATTGCTTTTATAAAATTCATAATATGCAATGGATGATCCTGTTAAAAGCTGCCAAAAGCGTCCAAAAGGCAGAAAAAAATTTGCGCTGACATCATTGAAACCAGGTATAAAGCTGGTTGAAAGCGCAATATTGATGGAAAAGGATAGAATGATCCCACCAATAATCAGTGCATACATTCCACGTCGCTTGGTAATGAATAAGTATGCTAATATCGGCCAGAGTATATAGAATTGTTCTTCAACTCCAAGAGACCAAAGATGCAGTAAGGGCTTTTCAATGGAATGCGTGTCGAAATATCCAGACTCTAACCAGAAAAGAAAGTTGGAGATGAATGCCACGCCACCAGCAACATGCTTACCAAGTATCATTAAATCTGGCGGAAACAAAAAAAGCCAACCAAATACAACCGCAGAGAACAGTACAAGCGCTAAAGCTGGGAATATACGCCTTGCTCGCCGTGCATAAAATTTCAGAAAGCTGAAGTTTCCGTTGTTACTATCAGAAAAAATAATGCCTGATATTAAATAGCCTGAAATAACAAAAAATATATCAACCCCAACAAATCCACCACGTGTAGTTTTTGGAAAAAAGTGAAATGCAATAACACCAATAACCGCTATTGCCCTTAAACCGTCTATGTAGGATTTGTATTTATGAATTGAGGTTGTCACGTGTCGCCACTTTAGTTTTATGGATATAATAAATTGCAAAGATAAATAAAAACCCCAATAGCATTCTGGTTGGAAATGTCACCGTTTATTCATTTAAATATAGGTTAAGAATGTAAATTACGAATCGTGTTGTTTTAAATGAATGTTGCCAGTGAATAAATATTCTTGTTTAGCCACTATGATGAACATAACCGCAAATAAGAATGTTAATTTTCAAAGACTATAAATATATAAACGTACAATTTAGCCATCAGTAGGCTTAAACTTTGACTTTTGGCAGAAAAACAGTTGACGAAACGCTCTAGGTAAGGCATTTCGAATTCATCGCGCAGATGTGGCCGTGGTTTGAAGTTGTCTAAGCGTTAATCGCATGACCTTTCCAGACCAAACGCTTTCTAAGCGATAAGTACATATAAAGTTTTTGTTGGATCATGATCTCTTTTGGAAACTAAAGCGATCCTCTGCAAAGATAAACGTATCAGGATCGTAATGGAACTGATTGCGTCAATGTGCTTTTGAAAAAATACCTGCTGCAATCAGGTAAGAATTCATGTGTGTTTAAACCGCTCACTAAATGTTATAAGGGGCAAGTATGCCAACAATCAGCCAGTTGATCCGCAAGCCACGGACAGCACAAAAAGCAAGGAACAAAGTTCCGGCTCTAAACGCTAGTCCGCAGAAGCGCGGTGTTTGTACACGTGTTTATACAACGACGCCTAAAAAGCCGAACTCGGCTATGCGTAAAGTTGCTAAAGTGCGTCTAACAAACGGTTTCGAAGTTATTGGTTACATCCCAGGCGAGGGTCACAACCTTCAAGAGCATTCCGTTGTTATGATCCGTGGCGGTCGTGTGAAAGATTTGCCAGGCGTTCGTTATCATATTATTCGCGGTGTGCTTGATACGCAGGGTGTTAAAGACCGTAAGAAGCGTCGTTCAAAATACGGTGCGAAGCGTCCTAAGTAATCAGTATACAAACCGAGTATTTCAATTTTCCACTGTCTGGCCTTGTACATCAATAAAGATCTACGGTTTTTCAGCGGCTTCTAGTTTTGGAGAGAAGCATGTCACGTCGTCATAGTGCTGAAAAGCGCGAAGTTATACCAGATGCAAAATTTCACGATATAATTGTTGCAAAATTCATGAACTCTATCATGTATGACGGCAAAAAATCTCTTGCTGAAATAATTGTGTATGGTGCATTCGATATTATCGAAAACAAAGTTAAATCAGATCCTTTGGTCGTTTTCAAAACTGCACTTGACAATGTTGCTCCTGCAATTGAAGTGCGCTCACGCCGCGTAGGTGGTGCTACATATCAGGTTCCTGTTGAAGTGCGTCTCGAGCGTCGTCAGGCTCTTGCAATCCGTTGGCTGATAACAGCTGCGCGTGGCAGAAACGATAAAACAATGGTTGAGCGCTTGTCCTCAGAGCTCATGGACGCTGCAAATAATCGTGGGAATGCGGTAAAAAAACGCGAAGATACACACCGCATGGCAGAAGCAAACCGTGCATTTTCACATTACCGTTGGTAGTCAATACAATAGAGTTGAAGAGATTAGGGTACCAAAATGGCACGTGAATATGACTTAAAAGACTATCGTAACTTTGGAATTATGGCGCACATTGACGCCGGAAAAACAACAACAACTGAGCGTGTGTTGTATTACACAGGCAAAAGCCATAAAATAGGTGAAGTTCACGACGGTGCTGCGACCATGGATTTCATGGAGCAGGAGCAGGAGCGCGGCATTACGATTACGTCAGCTGCAACGACCGCAATTTGGAATGGCAATCGCCTAAATATCATTGATACTCCAGGGCATGTGGACTTTACAATTGAAGTTGAGCGCAGTCTTCGTGTTCTCGACGGTGCCGTTTGTGTTCTAGACTCAAACCAGGGCGTTGAGCCACAAACAGAAACAGTATGGCGTCAGGGCGACAAATACCGTGTCCCACGCATTGTTTTTTGCAATAAAATGGATAAAACTGGGGCAGATTTTTACAAGTGCCTTGATGATATTGTAAAGCGTCTAGGTGCAAACCCAATAGCAATTCAGCTGCCAATCGGATCTGAGAATAATTTCAAGGGACTTGTTGATCTTGTTCGTATGAAAGGCGTTGTTTGGGCTGAAGAATCTCTTGGCGCAAAATTTGAAGATATAGATATTCCCGCGGATTTAGTTGAAAAAGCCAAAGAGTATCGCTTGAAGCTCATTGAGGCTGCCGTAGAATTAGATGACACAGTCATGGAAGCCTACTTAGAAGGTAACGAGCCAGACGAGGAAACCTTAAAGCGCCTCATCCGCAAAGCAGTTCTAACAAGTGCATTTTTCCCTGTTTTATGCGGATCTGCATTTAAAAACAAAGGCGTACAGCCTTTACTTGATGCTGTAGTTGACTATTTGCCGTCCCCAATAGACAGGGGTGCAATTCATGGCATTGATTACAAAACAGAGGCTGAAGTTGAGCGCAAGCCATCAGACAGTGAGCCACTCTCGCTTCTAGCATTTAAAATTATGGATGACCAGTTTGGCGTTCTAACATTTGCTCGTATTTATTCAGGCAAGCTGGAAAAAGGCGCTGCTCTATTCAATTCAACGCGAGAAAAATCAGAGCGCGTGGGCAGAATGGTGTTGATGCATGCAAACGAACGTAAAGAAATCTCAGAAGCATTTGCAGGCGATATCATTGCTCTTGTTGGCATGAAAGACACGCGCACTGGCGATACCCTTTGCGATCCAAACAAGCCAGTAATACTTGAAAAGATGGATTTCCCTGAACCGGTCATTGAAATGGCAGTAGAGCCAAAAACAAAAGCTGATCAGGAAAAAATGGGCCTTGCTCTGGCAAAGCTTGCGATGGAAGATCCATCATTTCGTGTTTCAACTGACCCGGAATCAGGTCAGACACGTATTCGTGGTATGGGTGAATTGCATCTTGACATTAAAGTCGATATTTTACGCAGAACACATAAAATAGAAGTAAACGTAGGCGCTCCACAGGTTGCTTACCGTGAAAAAGTATCAAAAAAAGTAGACGTAGATTATACGCACAAAAAACAATCTGGTGGTACTGGTCAGTTTGCGCGTGTTAAATTTACCGTTGAGCCAAATGAACCAGGTGCTGGATATGTATTCGAATCAAAAGTAGTTGGTGGTTCAGTTCCCAAAGAATATATCCCAGGTGTTGAAAAGGGTTTGGAATCAGTTCTTGGTTCCGGCGTAATTATTGGCTTTCCTGTTGTTGATCTTAAGGTAACACTAACCGACGGCGCTTACCACGAGGTAGACTCGAGTGCTATAGCTTTCGAAATAGCTTCGCGTCAGGCATTAAGAGAAGCTTTGGTAAAGGGCAGTTCTGTGCTACTTGAGCCGATCATGAAGGTAGAAGTTGTAACACCTGAAGATTACACAGGGTCTGTTATAGGTGATCTTAATTCACGTCGTGGTCAAATTCAAGGTCAGGACATGCGTGGAAATGCAAACGTAATCAATGCAATGGTTCCGCTTGCTAATATGTTTGGTTATGTTAACAACCTACGATCGTTCTCACAAGGACGTGCAAGCTACACCATGCAGTTTGATCACTATGAGCAGGTTCCACCGAACGTTGCTGAAGAGGTCAAGGCTAAATACGCGTAAATTAGTTTGAGCGGCAAGTCTTGTCGATCATTAAGTTTGTTTTATGTGCCTGTAAAAAGGTGATGTTTCAAGGAGTGCCGTTATGGCTAAGGAAAAGTTTAATCGTAACAAGCCGCATTGCAACATTGGCACTATTGGCCATGTTGATCACGGTAAAACCTCATTAACTGCTGCAATTACCAAAATTCTTGCGGAATCTGGTGGTGCAACATTCACTGCTTATGACATGATTGACAAGGCGCCAGAAGAAAAAGCGCGTGGTATTACAATTTCAACTGCGCACGTTGAATATGAAACTGCAAACCGTCACTATGCGCATGTTGATTGCCCAGGTCATGCCGATTATGTAAAAAACATGATTACAGGCGCTGCTCAAATGGATGGGGCTATCTTAGTTGTTTCCGCAGCAGATGGTCCAATGCCTCAGACACGTGAACACATCCTTCTTGCTCGCCAAGTCGGTGTTCCTGCACTAGTAGTGTTTATGAATAAGGTAGATCTAGTTGATGACGAGGAGCTTCTTGAGCTTGTTGAAATGGAAGTTCGTGAGTTACTAGATAAATACGATTTTCCTGGTGATGACATTCCTATTGTCAAAGGATCTGCAGTATGTGCACTAGAAGACAAGCGTCCAGAAATAGGTCGTGAGGCTGTATTGAAATTGATGGCTGAAGTCGATCGTTACATTCCTCAGCCAGATCGTCCTATAGACCTTCCGTTTTTGATGCCTGTTGAGGATGTATTTTCAATTTCAGGTCGTGGTACTGTGGTTACAGGTCGCGTAGAGCGTGGCATAGTTAAGGTCGGTGAGGAAATTGAGATTGTAGGCCTAAAAGATACAGTCAAAACTACATGCACAGGCGTTGAAATGTTCCGTAAGTTATTGGATCAAGGTCAAGCTGGTGATAACATTGGTGCACTTCTTCGTGGTACCAAGCGTGAAGACGTTGAACGTGGTCAGGTTCTTTGTAAGCCAGGCTCAATTAAACCACACAAAAAATTCACTGCTGAAGCCTACATTCTTACAAAAGAAGAAGGCGGCCGTCATACACCATTCTTTACTAACTATCGTCCACAATTCTACTTCCGTACTACCGACGTTACAGGTATATGTGAACTTCCAGAAGGTACTGAAATGGTTATGCCTGGTGACAATGTTTCAATGGTTGTCAGTCTCATTACACCCATAGCGATGGAAGAAAAGCTTCGTTTTGCTATTCGTGAAGGCGGTCGTACTGTTGGTGCTGGCGTTGTGGCAAGTATTATTGAGTAAAACAAAACAGACACGCATTTGTACTGCGTGTCTTTTTAAACATGGGTAAAGCCTTTCAAATAGTGGGTTTTATGTACCCTTTAAGGAATTAGAACTATGAGTGGACAAGCCGGTAAGCAAACAATCAGAATACGTTTGAAGGCATTTGACCATCGCGTACTTGACGCATCAACAAAGGAAATATGTTCGACTGCAAAGCGGACTGGTGCGCAGGTTCGTGGTCCAATACCATTACCAACGCGGTTGGAACGCTTTACTGTTAACAGATCACCTCATATTGATAAAAAATCACGTGAACAGTTCCAGATTTGCACACACAAAAGAGTGTTGGATATTATAGATCCAACGCCTCAAACTGTAGATGCATTGATGAAACTTGATCTAGCCGCTGGTGTAGATGTAGAAATTAAACTTTAATACTAACCAGTTCCTCTGCATCAGGCATGAACTAAAGGATGAAACAATGCGAGATCAATCGCAAGCAATTCAGCATCGCCCAAAGCGATCTGGTGTTATTGCTCAAAAACTTGGTATGACACGTGTGTTCACGGATGCTGGCCAGCATATTCCTGTTACAGTCCTTCAACTTGAAGGTTGCCAGGTAATTGCACATAGATCCGAAGACTCAAATGGGTATGTTGCACTTCAATTAGGTTTGGGCACCGCCAAAGTCAAAAATGTTTCCAAAGCTGAACGTGGGCATTTTGCAATAGCTAATGTCGAACCAAAGCGTAAAGTTGTTGAGTTTCGTGTAGACACATCTTCGCTCTTACCTATTGGTGCAGAAATAACAGCTGATCATTTTGTAGTTGGCCAATTTGTCGATGTAACTGGGACTTCAACCGGTAAAGGTTTTGCTGGGGGTATGAAGCGCTGGAATTTCGGTGGTCTTCGTGCAACACATGGTGTTTCTGTATCGCATCGTTCAATTGGCTCTACTGGTGGCAGACAAGATCCAGGCAAAACTTTCAAAAACAAGAAAATGCCTGGTCATATGGGTGTAGATCGTATAACCACATTAAATCTCAAAGTTGTTCAGCTAGACGTTTCACGTGGACTTGTACTTGTTGAAGGTGCAGTTCCTGGTGTTAAAGGTGGTTGGATTTATCTAAGAGATGCAATTAAAAAGCCTTTACACAAAGATTTGCCACTACCAGGTAAATTTCGTATGAATAATGATAATCTGGCTTCTGAATTAGTTGCCAACGAACAAGAGGCGTGAGAATTATGAAACTTGCAATTCACACTCTTGAAGGCTTGGAAAATGGTAGCTTAGATCTATCTGAGGCTATTTACGGCCTTGAGCCAAGGACTGATATTCTTTACAGGTGCGTTCGTTGGCAGTTGGCAAAGCGTCAACAGGGTACGCATCAGACTCAGGGCCGCTCAACAATTGCTCGTACAACTCGTAAGATATACAAGCAAAAGGGCACTGGTTCAGCACGTCATGGTTCTGCCAAAGCTCCGCAGTTCAGAGGTGGTGGTCGTTCATTTGGTCCAGTTTCGCGTTCTCATGAACACGATCTGCCAAAAGCTGTTAGATCATTAGCTCTAAGGCATGCGCTTTCATCTAAGTTCAAGGACAATAATTTGATAGTTATTGACCAGGCTGAAATTGCATCACCAAAAACAAAAGATTTACTCTCTCATTTCAATAAAATGAGTTTAAAAAGTGCTTTAATAATTAGTGGTACTGAAGTTCAAAGTAATTTTTCTTTAGCCGCGCGCAGTATTCCTAATGTAGATGTCTTACCTATCCAAGGCATAAATGTTTACGATATTCTACGTAGAGAAAAACTTGTTCTCACTAGAGCTGCTGTTGAAGCATTAGAGGAGCGTTTTAAATGACATTGGATCCACGCCATTACGATATTATTCTTTCTCCCGTCATCACTGAAAAAGCTACCATAATGTCTGAACAGAATAAAGTTGTGTTCAAAGTAGCCAGGACAGCAACTAAACCGCAAATAAAATCTGCGGTAGAGAAGCTTTTTGGTGTTAAAGTATTAGCAGTTAACACTCTTATTCGTATGGGTAAAGTGAAGACGTTTCGTGGCCGCCTCGGTCAGCAATCTGATGTTAAACGTGCTATCGTTACCCTTGCAGAAGGTAATTCGATTGACGTGACAACAGGTCTTTAAGGTCAAAGGCAAGAGATATGGCACTTAAATCATTTAGGCCGATTACACCAAGTCTTCGTCAGTTGGTAATTGTAGATCGTAGCGAGCTTTACAAAGGTAAACCCGTTAAATCTCTTACAGTAGGCAAAAGCAGTGCAGGTGGTCGTAACAACACAGGGCGTATTACAGTACGATTTCGTGGTGGCGGTCATAAACAAAGTTACCGAATGGTGGATTTTAAGCGCCGGTCACAGCTCGATAAGACAGCTGTTGTTGAGCGCCTTGAATACGATCCGAATCGTTCAGCGTTCATCGCTCTTATAAAATACGAAGATGAAAGTTTAAGCTACATTCTAGCTCCTCAACGTCTTTCCGTCGGTGATTCTGTTGTGTCTGGTGATCAGGTAGACATAAAGCCAGGTAACGCTATGCCTATAGGCAATATGCCGATCGGTACTATTGTACATAATATAGAATTAAAGATAGGAAAAGGTGGACAAGTAGCTCGTTCTGCTGGTACATACGCACAAATAGTTGGTCGCGATCAAGGCTATGTCATAACCAGGCTCAATTCTGGTGAGCAGCGTCTTATTCATGGATTGTGCTTCGCCTCGGTAGGGGCAGTATCTAATCCTGATCACATGAATATTAATCTTGGTAAAGCTGGCCGTCAAAGATGGCTGGGTAGAATGCCGCATAACCGTGGCGTTACCATGAATCCGATCGATCATCCTCATGGTGGTGGTGAAGGAAGAACCTCTGGTGGCCGTCATCCGGTTACACCTTGGGGTAAGCCGACGAAGGGCAAGAAGACGCGTTCTAACAAACGTACTCAGACCTTCATAATTTCGAGCCGGCATGACCGGAAGAAGAAATAGGGGAGAGCGATATGCCGCGTTCAGTTTGGAAAGGTCCGTTTATAGACGGATACCTTCTGAAGAAGGCAGAAGCTGCAAGAGCTTCTGGTCGTCATGACGTAATTAAAATATGGAGCAGGCGCTCTACAATAATACCTCAGTTCGTTGGTTTAGTTTTTGGCGTTTATAATGGTCAAAAGCACATTCCGGTTACTGTTACGGAGGAGATGGTTGGTATGAAGTTTGGAGAGTTTTCGCCAACACGTACTTTCTATGGTCATTCAGCTGACAAGAAGGCGAAAAGAGGCTAAAATGAGTCAAGCAACTAATCTGCGTCGTGAGGCGGACAACGAGGCTAAATCAATAGTTCGTAACCTGCGTATAAGCCCTCAAAAACTTAACCTTGTAGCGCAACTTATACGTGGCAAGAAGGTAGAGCGTGCTCTTTCAGATTTAGAATTTTCAAAAAAACGTATTGCACGTGATGTAAAAAAAGCTCTTGAGAGTGCAATCGCTAATGCTGAGAATAATCACAATCTAGATCTTGATTCTTTGGTAGTCAAAGAAGCCTTTGTTGGTAAAGCTCTTGTGATGAAGCGTTTTGCAGCCCGTGCTCGTGGTCGCGCATCTCGCATTGAAAAACCTTTTTCACACTTGACAATTATAGTACGTGAAGTGGAGGCTGCATAATGGGTCAAAAGATTAACCCTACAGGCTTTCGCCTAGGAATAAATCGTACATGGGATAGCCGTTGGTATGCCAATTCTAAAGATTATGGCAAGCTATTACATGAAGATTTTGCAATACGCGCAGCTTTGATGAAATTATTGAAACAGGCTGCTGTATCCAAGATTATAATTGAACGTCCACACAAAAAGTGTCGTGTGACAATTTATTCTGCACGTCCTGGTGTTGTTATAGGCAAAAAAGGCGCTGATATTGAGAAGCTGCGTTCAAAAATTGCAAAAATGACAGAATCAGAAGTCGCGCTTAACATTGTCGAAGTTCGTAAACCAGAAGTTGATGCAACCCTAGTTGCCGAATCTATTGCTCAACAGCTTGAGCGTCGTGTTGCTTTTCGTCGTGCAATGAAACGTGCTGTTCAATCTGCTATGAGATTGGGTGCTGAGGGAATTCGTATAAATTGTTCGGGCAGGCTTGGTGGTGCTGAGATTGCTCGTTTGGAATGGTACCGCGAAGGGCGTGTTCCATTGCACACGCTTCGTGCTGACATTGACTACGGTGTTGCAACGGCCCATACAGCTTACGGTACGAATGGTGTCAAGGTATGGATATTTAAAGGTGAAATTTTGGAGCACGATCCAATGGCTCAGGATAAGCGTTTTAATGAGGATCCTCGTTCACAAAACCGCCGTACGCCTGATGCTTCATAAGGCGGAGATAGTATAATGTTACAACCTAAAAAAACTAAATTTCGAAAGCAGTTTAAAGGCCGTATTTCTGGCGTGGCCAAAGGTGGGTTTCAGCTAGATTTCGGTGAGTTTGGTCTGAAGGCTTTAGAGCCAGAGCGTGTGACTGCACGTCAGATTGAAGCTGCGCGTCGGGCTTTAACCCGCAATATGAAGCGTGCTGGACGTGTTTGGATACGCATCTTTCCAGATGTTCCTGTATCCAAAAAGCCTACAGAAGTTCGTATGGGTAAGGGTAAAGGTGCACCTGAATTCTGGGCTGCTAAAATTAAGCCAGGTCGCATTATGTTTGAAGTTGGTGGTGTTCCTGTAAACATTGCAAGAGAATCTTTATTATTGGCAGCTGCAAAACTGCCAATAAAAACCCGTTTTGTTCAACGCATTGTAGAGTAGGAGAGCCGTAGTTATGAAATCAAAGCAACGTTTATCTGATCTCAAGGTAATGACAAAGGATCAGCTTCAAGACGAACTTTTAAAACTCAAAAAAGAGCAATTTAACTTGCGCTTTCAACGTGCTACAGGTCAGCTTGAAAATACTAGTCGAGTTGACGTAATTCGCAAGGAAATTGCTCGCATTAAAACGCTTCAAACACAGATGCTTTACTCATCTGTCATAGCAGCGTAAGGGATAGAAATTATGCCAAAACGCATTCTTCAGGGTGTCGTTGTCAGTGACAAGCAGGACAAGACAGTTGTTGTTAAAGTCGAACGTCGTTTTACTCACCCTCTTTTAAAAAAGACCGTGCGTAAAACAAAAAACTATCATGCACATGATGAGTCCAATGTGTTCAAGGCAGGTGATGAGGTTTCAATTCAGGAAGCTCGTCCAATATCCAAACTTAAAAGCTGGGTAGTGATTGATAATATTAAATCCTAGTTAGTTACTATGTTCCTGAAACAATTTATTGTTTCGTCAGACGTAGTCCGGTAAACATACGGTTTTCCGGAAACCGATCTGGAAGTGAGGTTTAAAATGATACAAATGCAGACTAATCTCGAGGTGGCTGATAATTCTGGAGCCCGTCGAGTAATGTGTATCAAGGTGATTGGCGGTTCCAAAAGGAAATATGCTGGCGTTGGTGACATTATTGTAGTGTCTATTAAAGAAGCTATACCACGTGGTCGTGTAAAAAAAGGCGATGTAATGAAGGCTGTCGTTGTTCGTACAGCTAAAGACATACGCCGTATGGATGGTTCAGTTATTCGGTTTGATAAGAATGCTGCCGTCATCATCAATAATCAGAAAGAGCCAATTGGAACTCGTATCTTCGGACCAGTGCCGCGTGAGCTGCGCAACAAAGGTCACATGAAGATCATTTCCTTGGCACCAGAGGTGCTTTAATGGCTGCTAAAATTAAAACAGGCGATAAAATAGTTGTTATTACTGGTCGTGATGCTGGCAAGACAGGTGAGGTAATGCAGGTTCGTCCACATGAAGGGCGTGCACTAGTTCGTGGTATAAATCTTGTAAAGCGTCACACCAAGCAAACATCCCAAAACGAGGGTGGTATAATTTCAAAAGAAGCTGCTATACAGCTTTCTAACATTGCCTTCGCCGATCCAAAAGATGGTAAACCAACGCGTGTTGGGTTTAAAGTGCTTGATGACGGTCGCAAAGTTAGATTTGCTAAGCGCTCTGGAGATTTAATCGATGCTTAACTCTGAAAATTATGAGCCTAGGCTCAAAAAATTCTACCGTGATATAATAATTCCTGCGATGACAGAGCAGTTTCGCTACAAAAATTCTTTACAAGTACCTCGTCTTGATAAAGTAGTTATCAACATGGGTGTAGGAGAGTCCGTTAATGACTCAAAAAAAGTAGTTTCGGCAGCTGCTGATCTTACATTGATTTCTGGCCAGAAGCCAGTTTTAACAAAAGCTAGAAAAGCTATTTCTAACTTCAAGGTTCGTGAAAATATGAACTTAGGAGTCAAGGTTACGCTTCGCAAAGCTAATATGTTTGAATTTGTTGACCGCCTTGTCACAATTGCACTACCGCGTGTTCGTGATTTTCGCGGTCTAAACAATAAATCTTTTGATGGTCGTGGCAATTTTGCCATGGGCGTTAAAGAACATCTTGTATTTCCAGAGATTAACTATGATAAGGTTGATCAAATCTGGGGTATGGATATAATCGTTTGCACAACAGCTAAATCTGATGATGAAGCTCGTGCACTTTTGAAATTATTTAACTTCCCGTTCCGGCAGTAAAATAGAGTCAATAATGACTTTTTAATTTAAACGCGGACACCAGAAGGAATTGATCGTATGGCCAAAAAAGGTATGATCGAAAAAAACAAATGTCGTATGGCATTAGTAAAGCAATTTGCTGATCGTCGTGCGCGTTTGAAATCGATTGCTATAGATGAAGCATTGTCATTTGAAGAGCGTTTTGCCGCTCGACTTAAGCTTGCTGAATTACCCCGAAATTCGGCCCCTGGCCGTATAAAAAATCGCTGCGAAGTATCAGGTCGTCCACGTGCGTTCTACCGCAAGTTAAAGATGAGCCGCATAGCACTTCGTGAACTTGGCAATAAAGGTCTAATACCAGGCCTTGTGAAATCTAGCTGGTAAGGAGGGCAGACTATGTCTATGACTGATCCTCTTGGAGACATGCTTACACGTATTCGAAATGCTCAAATGCGTCGAAAAAATCGTGTCGAGACTCCTGGTTCTAAACTTCGTGCCTGTGTCCTAGATGTTCTAGAAACTGAAGGTTACATTCGAGGATATTCAACAACTGATCTAGGCAATGGCCGTTCGGATTTTGAAATCGAATTAAAGTACTATGATGGTCAACCAGTTATACGCGAAATTTCGCGTGTTTCCAAGCCTGGTCGCCGTGTATACGTTTCTGTTAACAATATGCCTCGTGTGGCCAATGGCCTTGGTATTACGATTGTCTCTACACCTAAAGGTGTTATGGCCGATCATTCTGCTCGCGAAAATAATGTTGGCGGTGAAGTCCTCTGTAAAGTCTTTTAACGAGCGAGAAAGGAAAATCATATGTCTCGTCTCGGTAAAATTGTTATCCTCATCCCTGCTGGAACATCTGTTCACTCTGATGGTCAGACGGTTATTGCAAAAAGTCCAAAGGGTGAATTAAGTTATACTGTTCATGATGATGTTGAAGTCATTATTGAAGCTAGCTCCATAACAACAAAGCCTCGTTTTGAAACAAAACGTGCTAATATGATGTGGGGCACTACACGCGCCCAGATCAATAATATTGTAACTGGTGTGTCTGTTGGTTTTGCAAAAAAGCTTGAAATTACTGGAGTTGGTTACAAGGCCAACGTTAATGGTAAAGTGCTTGAGTTAGCTCTAGGCTACAGTCATCCTGTTAATTATGCTATACCTGCTGACATAACCGTTGTTACGCCAAAGCCGACTGAAATTTTTATTTCAGGCATTGATCGCCAGAAGGTTGGACAGGTTGCAGCTGAAATTCGTGATTGGCGTGGACCTGAACCTTACAAAGGCAAAGGCATTAAGTATGAAGGCGAATTCATCTTCCGCAAGGAAGGCAAAAAGAAGTAGGGAACCGTAACATGGCTAAGAATCTAGCAGTGCTGGACCGCCGCAAAGCGCGTGTCCGTACATCTCTCAAGAATGTAGCTTATGGGCGTCCTCGCCTGTCAGTTTTTCGTTCTAGCAAACAAATATACGCTCAAATAATTGACGACGTTAATGGTTTAACCTTGGTTTCTGCGTCTTCTATAGACAAAAGTATAAAATCATCACTCAAAACAGGTGCTGACACAGAGGCTGCAAAAACTATTGGTATGTTAATTGCCGAGCGGGCAAAAGCAGCGGGTGTCACCCAAGTTATTTTTGACCGTGGAGCATATTTGTTCCATGGTCGTGTAAAGGCTTTGGCTCAAGGTGCAAGAGATGGGGGATTGGAATTTTAATTATTTTTTGCTTAGTTTGCATTTAAAATAGATTAATTATTCCACACCATAGTGTTCTGTTTGTTTGGATTTATGTAAATATAATCAGATGAATTAAATTCATCTGCGGAGCGAGCATGGTCATTCTGGCTCATGCGTCAGTAACGAAAAGGGTGCCTAGATGGCGAAAGAACAAAGAGAAGGTGGCGGCAAAAGCGGCAATGACCGCAACCGCAACCGCGAAGAAAAAGTTGACAGTGAGTTTATTGATCGCCTTGTGCACATTAATCGTGTTGCCAAAGTTGTCAAAGGCGGTCGTCGTTTTGGTTTTGCAGCATTAGTTGTTGTAGGTGATCAAAAAGGTCGTGTTGGCTTTGGTCACGGTAAAGCAAAAGAAGTACCTGAGGCTATCCGTAAAGCAACAGAGAGTGCAAAGCGTGCATTTGTCAGAATTCCTCTGAAGGAAGGTCGTACACTTCATCACGATGTTCTTGGTCGTCATGGAGCTGGTAAAGTTATACTACGAGCAGCTCCTGCTGGTACAGGCATCATCGCGGGTGGCCCAATGCGTGCTGTTTTCGAAACTTTAGGCATGCAGGATGTCGTCGCAAAATCACTAGGTTCATCTAATCCGTACAACATGGTTCGCGCTACTTTTGATGCTTTAATGCACGAAGATAGTCCGCGTACAGTCGCTGCACGTCGTAGTCTCAAGGTGTCGGCTCTTCAAGCCCGTCGCGGAGATTCTGATGGTGCAGGCGCAGACGCTTAAGGAGTAATAATTATGGATAAAACTCCAATAGCAGAAGCTAAGATGCTCAAAGTTGAACAGTATGGAAGCGCAATTCGTCGTCCATCCATCCAGATGAAAACTTTAGTTGGCCTGGGTTTGGGTCGTATTGGTTCATCCAAAGTGTTAGTTGATACTGATTCAACACGTGGTATGATCGCTAAAGTTGCGCACATGGTGCGCATCGTAAAAGCGTAAGGAGGATCACATGAAGCTCAATGATTTGAGAGATAATCCTGGTGCTACTGGCGAGCGCATGCGCGTTGGTCGCGGTATTGGTTCAGGCAAGGGTAAAACTGGTGGACGCGGTGTAAAGGGCCAGAAAGCTCGTACGGGTGTTCGAATCAAGGGTTTTGAGGGTGGGCAGATGCCATTGCATCGCCGTCTTCCTAAACGAGGCTTTAACAATATCCATGCGCTTGACTTAAACGAAGTCAATCTTGGTCGCATACAGCAGGCCATAGAGTTAAACAGGCTGGATGGCTCAGCTACAGTAACTGCTGCAACATTGGTTGAAGCAGGAGTTTTGGCACGTGTCAGAGACGGCGTTAAAATCTTAGGTCAGGGTGAGCTTAAAGTTAAGCTTTCATTTGAAGTTTTTGGCGCTACGAAAAGTGCATTATCGGCAATTGAAAAACTTGGCGGCTCAGTTAAGTCACTCAGGCTTGATAATACCACAGTATAAATTATTTAGTTTAGGACATAAAAAGCCTGGCGTATTACAGCGTCAGGCTTTTTGTTTGGTTTCAAAGCTCACTCTTATTTTGTAATAAGGCTTTCAAACTCTAGTATATAGGTTCAATAGGGTGAAACAGCTCTATTTTTAATGCCTTACATTAATTTATGGTTACATATATACTTAACATCAAATTGGAGAGAAAATATGAATGACAAGTTTAGCCGTTCAAAAGAAATACTTGAGTTCTGTCTAAGACCCTTGATTTCACATAGTCATACTCAAGAGTATAAGGATTCATATGCTCGTTTAGAGCATGTAATCAAAACTTATCAGTCGGAAATAGTTAAAAACAAAAATCCTATAATAATTGATTTTTCTCAGATGCGTACACTTGTTATCAACGAAGACGCTCATGGTGATGATAATTAATTTTAGTTTGGAGCAATTAGCTACACGCATATCTATTATTTGTGCTGACACTAATAAACTGGAATAAAGGTTTAATCAAATTTCTAATTATTCTATTCATCCTTCAAGTGTTGTTAGTTCTGGTGCTGAAATTGGGGAAGGCGTTGAAATTGGCCCATTCTGTCATGTTGGACCGAATGTTTCTCTTGAAACTGGAGTACGTTTGATCAGTCATGTTGTGATTGCTGGACACACTTCTATTGGCGCCAGAACAAGGATTTTTCCTTTTGCTTCACTTGGACATGAACCTCAAGATTTAAAGTTTTCAGGCGAGATATCAAACCTTATAATTGGTGCAGATTGTACCATTCGTGAGGGTGTAACGATGAATCCTGGAACTTTAGGGGGAGGTTTACTGACTAAAGTGGGAGATAAATGCTTATTTCTTGCAAATTCCCATGTTGCTCATGACTGTCATATCGGTAATGAAACTATTTTTTCAAACAATGTTATGCTTGCTGGACACTGTAGGGTAGGCGATCAAGTTATTATTGGTGGTGGTGCCGGCATTCATCAATTTGTACGCATAGGTCAACATGCATTTATTGGTGGACTTGCAGGTGTGGAAAATGATGTTATTCCATATGGAATGGCACTTGGAAATCGCGCGTACCTTGCAGGCTTAAATATAATAGGCTTAAAAAGACGAGCTTTTAGCCGTGAAGAAATTCATCAATTGCGCGCAGTTTATAGACTTTTATTTGCTGATGAAGGCACCCTCAAAGAGCGGTTAGATGATGTTACGGAAGAATACAGTCATCTTGCACATGTTAATGAAATTCTAGATTTTATACGTAAAGGTCAAAATAGAGCCATATGTGTGCCAAGATCTTCAAAAGAGTTATCTTAGAAAGTATCACTTTAAAGCTAATATCATATGAGCCTTACATCTACTCAGTATAAAAAAGTATTCATAATCGCTGGTGAAACATCGGGCGATCACCTGGGCGCCAGTCTTATGAAAGCTGTGCATGATCTTCATTCATCAATAGAATTTATTGGTGTTGGAGGGGTGGAAATGCAGTCCTTAAAAGGTTTTAATAGTCTTTTTCCCTTATCAGATATTGCAGTCATGGGCTTTTTACCTGTAATTTTAAAGTTACCAACTTTGGTTCAGCGTATTAATCAGACGGTCAAAGCTGTAATTGTGAGTAGGCCTGATCTTTTGATTATTGTTGACAGCCCAGATTTTACACATCGTGTTGCAAAAAAACTTCGTAAATCCTTGCCGCACATTCCTATTTTAAATTATGTTTCACCCACAGTTTGGGCATGGAGAGAGGGCAGGGCAAAAAAAATGCGCCCTTATGTTGATCATCTCTTAGCCTTGTTGCCGTTTGAACCTGCTGTACATTTACGCTTGAAAGGCCCTGAATGTACTTACGTAGGACACCCATTGATTGAACGGTTGAGCGAGTTTCAGCCAAATAATTCAGAGATAAAAATACGCGAGAGAGATCCACCTCAAATTCTTATACTTCCTGGCAGCCGTCATGCAGAAGTTGACCGTTTAATGCCAATATTTGGTGAAGCTGTGGCTTTGATTGCAGCAAAAAAGCCAAATACTGTCTTTGTTTTGCCAGCTGTTGCGCATCTTAAAAACGATATAATTAAACTTGTAGAAGACTGGAAAATTAAACCTGAAATTATTTATGGGCAAACCGCTAAACTTGCTGCTTTTAGAACAGCAAGAGCAGCTATTGCTGCTTCTGGTACTGTAACTCTGGAGCTTGCTTTAGGTAAAATACCAATGATTACAGCTTATAAAGTGTCTATTCTCGAAGAAATGATTATAAAAACTTTAGTTAAGGTACAATCTGCAATTTTGCCAAATCTCATTATAAACCGTCAATTTATTCCAGAGTTTCTTCAAAAAAAATGTACCGCTGAAAACATTAGTAGTAGCCTGTTAAACATTTTGCCTGACGGAAAAGAGCGTAGATCTCAACTTGATGGTTTTGACGAAGTTTTAAAGATTATGCAGGTTAATGGTGGGCATCCAAGCGTAAATGCGGCTAAAATCGCTTTATCAATGCTGAAAATTTAAATGAGTTGATGCCCAGTACTAGTGAAAGTATTGATGTAAGCAGTAAGCAAATTGGCATCTGTTGAATATTTAGCAGCAATGTCAGAATGAGCAGATTTATATGTCATTATATCAAAGGAGGAGTTACGTTTTTCGTTCAAACCAAAATTAATATAGTGTTCTGCTCCAGCTTGTTCATTGGCCCCATAGGCTTTCATTAAATCACTATGCTGAGCTATATATGCCAATCCATTGAAAGTTGTTGATCGTTTTTCGTTTACACCATTTTGGATGAAATGGGTTGCGCCTGCCTGTTTATTTGCGCCAAAAGCTTTGACAAGATCGCCGTAAGACGCAATGTAATCAAGACCATTAAAGGTTGTTGATCGTTTTTCGTTTACACCATTTTGGATGAAATGGGTTGCGCCTGCCTGTTCATTTGTGCCAAAAACTTTGATAAGATCGCCGTAAGAGGCAATGTAGTCAAGACCGTTAAAGGTTGTTTTTCTACCTTCTTTTTGGCCAGAACTTTGCCAATGACTGAGGCCAGCAGCAGCATTTGCACCAAAAGCTTTAATAAGGTCAGAATAGGAGGCAATGTAATCAAGTGCATTGAATGGAATTTCAGGACTGGCGACGGGAGTATTTGGAGGTGTACTTGTTGGAACAGTTGAAGAGCTGGCTAAAGTGTAACCTAAAATATCCATTGAGCGTATATCTGTATCTGAAAACACAAGTTGAGTACCTGTACTTGCATAACCACAGGCATCACCTTTAACACTACTGCCCCAATCAGCTAAATCACCGCCAGCTTCTCCCATTTCAAAAAGCATATTTTTGCCATCAATTGAAAAGTAGGAATTTTTATAGCTGGAGGAAGCATTCAATATGCCAGGGGACGAATAACGACACAGCCCTAAAATCGTTTTAAAATAAGCCCCATCTGAACCAAGACTACGGCTCATAACCTCCGAAATTTCGTGTTCAAGCACACCAATGGCATCAATACTACCAATAACGGCACGCTTATTGGGATCAAAACTATATGAGTTACCAGACCCCAGTGTAACAGTCCCATCGGAAGTTGTATTATTTGACAGGCCTAAGGCTTTTGCTTCAGCAGTACTAACATTGTAATTGGCTGAAGAGTTTAAAACGGAAAGTGGATCAATTTTTGGAAGTCTTGCCAATACTGTGTAGTCGTCATTTGAAACAGCTTTTGCCTTCAAGGCACTCACAACAGTATTATAGTCATAACTGCCGAAGGATGTTTCGGACTGCGCTATGCCACCAAAAAGGTTTTTCCAGTTAAAGGTAATGTTTATTGTGATATTGTCAGAAAATGTTGATTCAAAAAAAGCAATCGCACTTTGCACTGCTGTTTTAAATCCTGTTGGAGCAGTTGCTGCAGTTGAATCATATGTAGCAACTATTTTCATGATACGCACCCTAACAACTCTAACTATGCAGCAAGAATTCCATGGCATAGGGGGAGTGTCAATCTTGACCTGCAATGTATAGGAGGCAAACTACAGTCGTGCTAAAAGATTAGTTACGTTTATATGTGAACAAAAAATTAATACTGTTGCAGAGGGTATTTATGTTTATGAAAATCTAAATTCAAAGACTTTTGCATTCTCAGGTACTGTTGACTAAAATTAAAAAGGTATAGTCAAAAAATCCAACCTTACGAAAATGAAATTAAAGGCCTACGTGTAGGGTTAATTAAAATATAATATTTACTGGAGCTAAAGTAATGAATTTTGAAGTCAAATCTGTTTTCAAAGCTGTGTGTCTGAGCCTTATAATTTTAAAACCAACAAGCTTGTACAGTCAGGAAAAATACATTCCACAGTCGAGCACAGAGATAAAACTATCTTTTGCGCCTGTTGTAAAAAAAACGGCCACTGCTGTTGTCAATGTCTATGGAGCCAGGCGTGAAATAAGAGGTCGGACAAACCTGTTTGATGATCCTGTATTTAGGGAATTCTTTGGTGGGCCTCAAGGTGGAGGCCGAGAGCGCGTTCAGCAGTCAGTTGGCTCTGGCGTAATCGTGGCAGCAGAGGGAATTATTATAACCAATCATCATGTTATTGAAGGCATGACGGAAGTTAAGGTTGCACTGGCTGATAAACGCGAATTTGATGCTGAGATTGTCTTGCGTGATCCTCGTACTGATTTGGCGGTGTTAAAGATTAAGTCCGCCGAAAAGCTGACCCCAATAGAACTTTCAGATTCAGATACACTTGAGATTGGGGACATCGTGCTGGCAATTGGTAACCCGTTTGGTGTGGGGCAGACTGTTACGCAGGGTATTGTTTCTGCACTTGCCAGAACGCAGGTTGGCATTTCAGATTATCAGTTTTTTATCCAGACTGATGCTGCAATTAATCCTGGAAACTCAGGCGGCGCCTTGGTTGACATGCAAGGTAAACTCGTTGGAATAAACACAGCAATTTTTTCCCGTTCTGGTGGTAATCAGGGTATTGGTTTTGCAATTCCAGCCAATATGGTCAAGGTAATTATTCAAAGCGCCAAGGGCGGAAACATTAGCGTCAAGCGTCCATGGTTTGGCGCAAGGCTACAATCAGTTACGAGCGACATGGCAGAAGGCCTGAACCTTGCACGTCCAGCTGGGGCCTTGGTTGCAAGTGTTGTAGAAGACAGTCCAGCAGCAGATTCAGGCCTAAGACGTGGCGATGTAATTATATCAGTAGACAACATCGAAGTAGATGATCCTGACAGCTTTGGCTATAGATTTTCAACCAAGGGCATTTCTGGACAGGCATTGTTGGGCATTTCACGCGGGGGTAAAAAAATTCTTCTGCCTGTAAGTTTGAAATTGGCTCCAGAGATACCTGCCCGAGATTTGATAAAATTTAAAGGTGACAGCACTACGCCTTTTGGTGGCACAAGCATCTTAAATTTATCGCCAGCTGTTGCAGAAGAGCTTTCGCTTTCAACAGATCAAAAAGGCGTGGTTATTGCTGATATTGAAGCTGGATCTGTTTCAGAACAGCTAGGCTTTCAAAAAGGTGATATTATAGTAGCTATAAATGGTGCAAACATAGGCTCCACATCCGAAATGAATACGGCATTGAAGCGTGGGAGAGTGCAGTTTTGGCGCATTGCCATTAATAGAGCTGGGCAAATTATCAATACTGTTTTTGGTGGATAAAGGTGTCTGATATCTTCATAGCTGCTGGCTTAAACAAGGGTGCTCCGCGTCCATTGGCAGATAGGCTACGACCAAATTTACTAAGAGACGTTGTTGGTCAGGAACACCTGACTGGAGCGGATGGATCTTTGACAAGAGTATTGGGGAGTGATTCATTAGGATCCATGATTTTTTGGGGGCCACCTGGTACAGGCAAAACAACTGTTGCAAGGCTTCTGGCAACTGAGACCAAGCTTAAATTTGAGCAGATCTCAGCTATTTTTTCAGGGGTTGCAGATCTTAAAAAGCTGTTTGATTTAGCTCGATCAAGGCGAATGAACGGACAAGGTAATTTATTGTTTGTGGATGAGATTCACAGGTTCAATCGAACTCAGCAGGATAGTTTTCTGCCTATGATGGAAGATGGGACTATTACCATGATAGGAGCTACAACTGAAAACCCATCTTTTGCATTGAATGCTGCACTTTTGTCACGTGCTAGAGTTTTAACCTTCAAAAGCTTGGATGAAACCAGTATTTTGGCTTTGTTGGCAAGGGCAGAAGAAAGCGAAAAAAAGCTTTTACCTTTGACAAACGATGCACGTCTTGTGCTGGCACAGATGTCGGACGGGGATGGGCGCGCAGCACTCACTATGGCGGAAGAAATTTGGCGCGTAGTAAAACAGGGTGAAAGTCTGGATGTAAAAAGCTTGGGCATAATTTTACAGCGCAGAGCACCAGTATATGACCGTGCTCAGGACGGCCATTATAATCTGATTTCAGCTCTTCATAAATCTGTACGGGGATCTGATCCTGATGCAGCACTCTATTACTTCTGCCGTATGATTGATGCGGGTGAAGATCCTCTCTTTTTGGCACGGCGGCTAGTCCGTATGGCAAGTGAAGATATTGGAAATGCTGATATAAACGCACTTGTCGTAGCGCTTAATGCTAAACAGGCCTATGATTTTCTAGGATCCCCAGAGGGAGAATTGGCACTAGCGCAATGTGTAATTTATTTGGCGACTGCCCCAAAATCCAATGCAGTTTATGTTGCTTACAAAAACGCACTTAAAACAGCTAAAGCTGCTGGTTCGCTTATGCCACCAAAAACTATTCTGAATGCACCAACAAAACTTATGCAAGAAGAAGGATATGGCGCAACATATAAATATGACCACGATGAGGCGGATGCTTTTTCTGGACAGAACTACTTCCCAGAAAGCTTAGGCCGCAAGCAATTTTACAAACCTGTGGAAAGAGGCTTTGAGCGCGATTTAAAAAAACGGCTGGACTGGTGGGCAAAGCTTAGAAAAGAGCGAAATCAGGATTAATCGTGCCCTTTATCTGATCCTCTCATGCGGCTGATAATACTGCGCATGTTGACGCTCTGCTGATTATTCGCTCTTTCGGCCTCAGCTATTCCTGTTGAGGTTTTAGGAAGGTGCTGCTGAATCTGAAATTCAAATTTCATACGCATTGGTGTTGCAATGGCCTCACCAAAAGCAATAGCCTCACGGTTTCCTATTGATGATAAAAATCCTATTGTGCTTGATGAAGAGTCAGACAAAGCAGATTTTATGATATCTTGATCGCGCTCATTTGCCAGACGCATGGCAAAAACAGTTGAACACTGTGATAAGATTGTTGGATCAAGCTCACCTGGTCGTTGTGTTACAATACCAAGATAAGCTCCATATTTACGGCCTTCTTTTGCAATTCTGGCAATGGCAGTACGCGTTGGAACAAACCCAAGTGATTTGTCCTGTGGTACATATCTGTGAGCTTCTTCGCAAAGGAGTAAAATCTCGTATTTGCCTTGGCTTAACATTGCAATATCAAAAGCCATACGTGCCATAACGGAAGAAACGGCATTCACGACTTCTGAGGGAAGACCCGCAAGCTGAAAAACTGTAATAGGCTTACTGTTGATTGGAATACGAAAAATTGTGCAGATGATGCCTTCAATATTATCTTCAATCGTTGATTTTGAAAACATGAATTTGAAGCGTGGATCATGGCACATACTATCCAATCTATGCATGACTGAGCGCAGCTCAGATTTGGCAAATTTTGAATCAAGCTTACCAAGTTCATCGTCAATCAACTTTACCAGATCTGATATACGGTAGGGAACTGGCGTATCAGATGTCATACCAGAGCTGTCGGCTGACAATGAACGTTTGAGTAATGGGCTAGAGATAGAATTTGTTTGGGGTGTATTGTAACGTACTTTTGCAGCTGCAATAAACTCCCGCAAAATGTCCAGTTCACCATCCATGGGCTTGCGACCGCGAAATAATACGTCAGCAAACTCTTCCAAACGAAACATCCAGAAGGGTAGCTCAAGGCAAGTTGAATCAACTGTTACTGATATGTCAGAAAAAGCGCTTGTATATTCATTGTGAGGATCAAGGATAAGAACGCGCAGGTTGGGTTTTGCAATAACGGCTTTTCGCAACAAAATTGAAACTGCACTGGATTTACCAACACCTGTTGTGCCAAGAACTGCAAAATGGCGTGATAGCATCATGTCAATATTTACGGATGCTGGTACAGTTTCATCCTGCGAGAGCGTACCAATATCAACGGCCATACCAGTGTTGATCGTATATATGGCTTGCAGATCTCTCACGCGAATACGATGTGCAACGGCCCCTAGATATGGATACGAAGAAATACCAGTTCTAAAAACTGGGCCATCTTCAGCATCAGAAATTTCGCCAACCAGCTCTACTTTGATATAAATTACGTTTAAATCTGTATCGCTCCATAACTGGCTTGTAGTATTCATCTCATATACAACGCCGACAATGCGCTTGTCACCCGTATTTATGGATATAAGCCGCCCGATAGCCCAAAAGTCAGCGTTGGCACCAGTAAGATTGTTGGCCGCGGCTGAAATAACAGCGCGGGACCCGTTGCAGAATGTTAATCTGCCAATCATGCGTTCAGTAGGCTGCTCCCCCCCGCGCCTGTCTGATAGAGCATTCTCATCTAGTTGTGCTGCACCAACAAATATATTCATTTAAGATCTCACAAAAGCATTGTATAAGTGCACTTACGATATTCACTATCAATTTAATTATTCATTATTACACGAGCCTAATTGCGGCTGTAGAGGCTAAAACTAAGGGTTTTTTGTCTTAATGGTTAAACAGATGTAATTTTAGAGACGTTTTTAAATGATCTTTTATGAGAAATTGCACTAAATTTAAAATGATAGGGGTTTAATAATAATCTAATAATAATGTGAATTCCAAAGCATATTTATTGTATGTAACTAGGTAAATTATGATAGATTCGCTTAATATTTCAGGATTGCAACGCCGTTTAGAAGAGTTATGGCTTATGAATGATTTTCACCGCATACGTCGCCTGCCACCTTACGTTTTTGAACACGTAAACAAAATCAAGGCGGCGCAGCGTGCACAGGGCATCGATATTATTGATTTAGGTATGGGAAATCCAGATTTACCAGCGCCAAAGCATGTCCTTGACAAAATGGTGGAAACTATTGGTAAGCCGCGGACTGATCGCTATTCATCCAGCAAGGGAATTGTGGGCTTGCGCCGTGCGCAGGCCAATTATTACGAGCGTAGGTTTGGTGTAAAGCTCAACCCTGACACGCAGGTTGTGGCAACGCTTGGCTCTAAAGAGGGCTTTGCGAATATGGCACAGGCCATAACAGGGCCTGGCGATGTGGTGCTTGTACCAAATCCAAGTTACCCTATTCACGCATTCGGGTTTTTAATGGCTGGTGGTGTTATCCGTTCAGTTCCAGCAGAACCGACACCTGCGTTTTTTCCTGCGCTTGAAAGGGCTGTGCAGTATTCTGTGCCAAAGCCAATTGCGCTTGTAGTCTGCTATCCCTCAAACCCGACTGCTTTTGTAGCGGATCTTGATTTCTACCGTGATTTGGTCGCTTTTGCCAAAAAACACGAGCTTATTCTATTGTCCGATTTGGCATATGCCGAATTGTATTTTGATGACAAAAACCCGCCTCCATCAGTGTTGCAGGTGCCAGGCGCAATAGACGTAACGGTCGAGTTCACATCAATGTCAAAAACCTATTCCATGGCTGGTTGGCGCATGGGTTTTGCTGTGGGCAATGAGCGTCTGCTAGCAGCTTTGGCGCGTGTGAAAAGTTACCTGGACTATGGTGCATACACACCCATTCAAGTTGCAGCAACAGCAGCCTTGAACGGGCCTGATGATTGCATTGCTGAGATGCGCAGCATTTACAAGGCGCGGCGTGATGTGCTGGTATCAAGTTTTGCCAAGATTGGCTGGGATATTCCCGTGCCACAAGCCTCCATGTTCGCCTGGGTGCAGATTCCAGAAAAATTCAGGCATTTGGGTAGCCTGGAGTTTGCAAAACTGCTGATAGAAAAAGCCGATGTTGCTGTGGCACCAGGGATTGGTTTTGGTGAATTTGGCGATGATTTTGTACGGTTTGCCATAGTTGAGAACGAACAGCGCATTAAACAAGCTGCACGCAGCATTGGGAAATTCTTCAAAACAGCAGATGCGACTCTGCATAATGTGGTGGAGTTGAAGAAGGTTGGGTGAGAAAAGATTGCGCTTAAAAGCGCGATCACATATCTACCAGCAAATTACACACCATTACTAAAGGTTTTAAAAATTCATTAGCCAAAAGCACAAACATTTTTAATGCAGGTAGCTTTGATATCTAAATATTTTTATTTAATTCCTTTTAAAAAAACCGTGATCTATTACACGGCCTGCGTTAATGCTGGTCTCTAATTTCTTCTGTATGAGTCTGTAATTTTAAATGAGCAATCCTTTACCTCACACTCCTCTTCGGCTTGGCATCGCTGGGCTAGGCACTGTTGGCGCCTCTGTCATCAACATTCTACATGGCAAGGCTGATGTGCTTGCTGCTGAACTTGGCCGCGTTATCACTGTAGCAGCAGTTTGTGCACGTGAACCTGGCAAGGACCGTGGGCTTGATCTTGGCAATGCATTCTGGTTTGCTGACCCCGTTGAAATGGCGCAATCGTCTGAAATTGATGTATTTGTTGAGCTTATGGGTGGGGCGGGTAACCCTGCAAAAGCCGCCGTTGAGGCCGCCCTTAATGCAGGAAAATCAGTAATCACCGCCAATAAAGCATTGCTTGCAGCACATGGGCAGTCACTTGCAGCTTTAGCTGAGAGCAAAAACGTGGCACTCCTCTACGAGGCGTCCGCTGCTGGTGGCATTCCTGTCATTAAAATTTTGAGGGAAGCCTTGGCAGGCAACGCTGTTACAAAAGTATCTGGAATTTTAAACGGTACCTGCAACTACATGTTAACCCGTATGGAAATTGAAAACCTGGATTTCGCCACTTGCCTGAGCGAGGCACAGCGTCTTGGTTATGCGGAGGCTGATCCAACCGCTGATATTGGTGGCTTTGATACAGCAAACAAAATTGCAATTTTAACGAGCCTGGCTTTTGGTACCAAGATTGATGTAGATGCTATTTACATTGAAGGCATAGCCTCAATTACATCGCTCGATATTAAAATGACGGATGAGCTTGGATACCGCATCAAGCTTCTTGGTGTAGCAGAGCGCACACCAGCTGGCATTGAACAGCGTGTTCATCCTACAATGGTGCCAAAAACTTCTCCGCTTGCGCAGGTTATGGGTGTAACAAATGCAGTAACAATTGATGCTGATGCTGTTGGTCAGCTTACTCTCATAGGCCCTGGTGCGGGCGGTGATGCAACCGCAAGTGCAGTTATAGGCGATATTGCAGAAGTGGCAAAAGGCCTGACTGGCCCTGTTTTCAGGCTGCCCTCCACACAGCTTGAGCGTGCGCCTCGTGCTGCCATGCAAAGGCATGAAGGCGGTTATTATGTACGCCTGAATGTGCATGATAAAAAAGGAGCCTTTGCAGCTATAGCAGCACGTATGGCTCAAATGAATATTTCATTGGAAAGTATACTGCAAAAAGGGAATAAAAATACCACAAAAGGGACTGGATTAGCGATTGTTTCAGTCCCAGTCATTCTTATAACGCATGCTACAACTGAGGCCGCTATACGAGAAGCCTTGGAAAACATAAGCTCGGATGGCGTTTTAGACGGTTCCCCACAGGTAATTCGTATTGAGCGTGGTTGATTTTACTTTGCTACAGGGGTAGCAAAGACGCATATACCGGTTTTAAGTTCAGGAAAATTACCATGAAAAAAATTGCAACTATTTCCGGTCTTGCCGCATTAAGTCTATTATTAATTGCATGTGCAACCGCACCTGCGCCACAATCTGACCTTACACCGCCAAAACAGCGTCTTGATGCTAAAACTGAACTCGAGTATGGCAAGGCTCCCCGCCAGAACCGCAGCTAATAAATCTACAGAACGTTTCTCATATAAAAAGGAATATATTACATGGTCGATCTCGTCGTAACTGAAAACCAGATTATTGAACGCATTTTGACCATGGAATTAGTTAGAGTAACAGAGCGGGCGGCGGTTTCCTGCGCTCGTTGGCGTGGGCGCGGCGATGAAAAAGCAGCTGACAAAGCAGCCGTAGATGCCATGCGCCGAGAGTTGAACCGCCTGTCGATTGAAGGTACGGTCGTAATTGGTGAGGGTGAGCGCGATGAAGCGCCTATGCTGTTTATTGGTGAAAAACTGGGAAATGGCTTTGGTCCAAAGGTTGATATTGCTGTTGATCCTTTGGAAGGGACAACACTTTGCGCCCATGACATGCCTGGATCTATTGCAGTTATGGCTATGGCGCAGTCTGGTACTTTGCTTAACGCTCCGGACGTTTACATGGAAAAAATTGCAATTGGACCTGGATATGCACAAGGCATAATCGATCTTGATGCATCAATTGAAGACAATATCCAGGCTATGGCAAAGGCTAAAGGCGTAAGAGTAAATGAGATTACAGCCCTTGTGTTGGATCGTCCTCGTCACAAACATTTTATTGATGGCTTGCGCAAGGTTGGAGCCTCAATCCGTTTGATCACAGATGGAGATGTAGCAGGTGTGATCTACACGACTGAGCCTGAAAAAAGCGGTGTTGACATTTATATGGGTACAGGTGGTGCCCCAGAAGGTGTGCTGGCAGCAGCAGCCTTGCGCTGTGTAGGTGGGCAGATGCAGACACGGCTTATTTTGGACACTGAAGCGAAGGTTGAACGTGCACGGACCATGGGTGTCAAAGACCCGCACAAAAAATATGATATGACTGAGCTTGCATCTGGCGATGTTGTTGTTGCTGCAACAGGCGTTACAGATGGGCCACTACTGACTGGGGTCCGCTTTCGTAAGGATGTTGTAGAAACTGAAACAATTGTTTATCGTTCGGTGACAGGCACAGTGCGTCGTATTCAGGGTCAGCATCGTGAAATGCAGAAATTTCATCTGGATTAATGGTTTTTCAAGTTGATTTTATTACTCCGAGTGATGAACAAGCTTCTCAGTTTCAGCTATTAAGATTTTAAGTGAGCGTTCATCGCTGTTAAAATATGCTTTAGCAGCAACTTCGTATCCGATTTTATCTATTAAAGTTCGCGCTAATTTAATATCCGCACTGTAAGTTTTATTATCAACGGGAGAGCCATACATTTCAGAATTAAAAAATTCCGTAAAACCCTCAACTAAAACCCTATAAATAGGTAAGTTATTTTTTGTATATGGAGTTTTACCTTCTTTATTGTTGTATCCATACGTTGAATGCATTTTTTCGATAAACTTTAGTGAGGTTGTATGTAACATTTCATGACTAAGAAGCTTTTGGAATGTTTCTATTCCTTCTTTCTTGTTAAGCTTGCTGTCTAAATTTATTTCGATCGCGTTTTTCTCGGGAAGATATCGACCATCTAAAGTATTGCCATCAGGTATATTTCTAAAAATAAATTTTAATCCTTCAGGAATTTTTGCATGGTATTTTTTATATTTATTCTCAATGTTTTGTTTTATTTTCCCAAATAAAGTAGATGCTTGAATCTTCATTTCATTAGGTGATAACGAAATTTGTTGTGGAGGAAATTTATTTTGATTTCGATTTTCTGATAAGCCAAATTTATTTCTATTAGCAACAAAATTAAGTTGAGAAATTTTTAAATTGCCAAATGTAGTAATCGAAGTCATTTTTTTATTTCCTTTTTATAATCTTCTGCACAGTAACATATCTACTTAAATAAAAAACGAAAATTTTAAATGAGGTCAGCATGACTCAATCTTCTTTCTCCAATCTTGCTATTATCCTTGCTGCTGGTGAAGGCACACGGATGAAATCTGCCAAGCCCAAAGTTTTGCACGAAATTGCAGGGCTATCAATGCTGGGGCATGTTTTAGCGGCAGTAAAAAATGCTGATATATCCCATATTGTCGTTATTATAGGCCCAAATCACGAAGAAGTGGCGTCTGAAATTAATCGACACGCACCACAGGCTGAAATTATTGTTCAGAGAGAGCGTCTTGGCACTGCCCACGCCGTTCTTCAAGCAAGAGCTGCACTAGAGCAGAATCCAAAATCAGTTGTTGTGCTTTTTGGTGATACACCTTTGGTTCACCCCCAAACAATTAAAAATTTGCTGGAATGTGTTTCTAACCAAAATGCGGTTGCAGCACTTGGCTTTTTTGCAGATAATCCAACAGGTTATGGTCGTCTGCTTATGTCTGGAAACAAGCTTGAAGCCATTCGCGAGCATAAGGATGCAAGTGATAAAGAGCTTGAAGTTAAATTCTGCAATGCAGGTTTAATGGCTTTATCCGGCAAACACGCGCTGGAGCTTTTGAGCAATATTGGTAATAATAATACCCAAAAAGAATATTACCTGCCTGATGCTGTAGAGGTTGCATGTAGCAAGGGTTTAAGCTGTGTTGCGCTTAAGGCAGATAACAAGGAAGTGCTTGGTGTAAACGATCGTGTACAGCTTGCGCAGGCTGAAGCTGTCTGTCAGTCACGCCTACGTGAGCAGCACATGCGTAATGGTGTTACTTTGGAAGCGCCTGAAACCGTATTTTTCAGCTATGATACATATATAGCAAGAGATGTGACCATTGAGCCTCATGTAGTTTTCAAATCAGGTGTAAGAGTTGAAGCTGGTAGTGTAATTAAGGCATTTTCACATATTGATGGTGCAACCCTTGAAAAAAGTGTAACAATCGGCCCCTTTGCGAGACTAAGACCAGGTACTAAACTGGGCGAAAACTCAAAAATAGGTAATTTTGTAGAAATCAAAGCATCAAACATTTGTAAAAATGCAAAAATAAGTCATTTGAGCTATATTGGTGATGCAGACATTGGTGATAATGCCAATATTGGTGCCGGAACAATCACTTGTAATTATGATGGGTTCAACAAGTTTCGAACTGTAATAGGCGAAGATGCATTTGTTGGTAGTAACACCGCATTAGTTGCACCAGTTGAAATTGGGGCAGGGGCTTACATTGGTTCTGGCTCAACAATAACAGAAAATGTGCCAGATGATGCACTTGGACTTGCAAGAGCTAGGCAGGTTGTGAAACTCGGGTGGGGTGACAGTTTTCGTAACATAAATTCGGGCACGAAGGATTAACCCTCTGGCGAAGTTATAATGCTTACATTAAAGCAATGACTTGATGAGTTTATATTGCCATAAAACTAGTACAAACCAATTTTTTGAACTAAGCAAGAGGCTTCAAAACATTGCTATTTTCAAGATTATTATACTTAAACTTAGCCTAAGCACTTTTTGTAAGAACACTTTTATTGATTCATATACTCTAGAGTAAATTTTTTATAACTCTGATATCAAGATCCTTGATTTTTTTACGTAGTGTATTGCGGTTTAATCCAAGTAGTTCAGCGGCACGTATCTGGTTACCACGAGTTGCAGCTAGCGTAACGCTAATAAGCGGATGCTCAAATTGTTGTAACATCCTGTCATACAGGCCATCTGGTGGTAAATCACCTCCAAATTTTGCAAAATAATCTGTAAGATGCTTTTCAATTGTTAATGGCAAACTCTCAACCGCTAAGTCAGCTTCATTCATTGCCATATGCAGAGGGGCAGGGCGATGCTGATCAGCTGTAATTTCTGCATCAATAATAGGTGCTGTAATTGTTTCCTGGGGGCATAGTGCAGCCAAACGACGTACTAGATTTTCCAACTCGCGTACATTGCCAGGCCACGAATAGGCCTTCAGGCGGTTAAGTGCCTCAGCATCAATATTTTTCCGTGGCAAACCCTCTTTTTCGGCCATAATTAAAAAATGACGAACAAGATCAGGCACATCACCAGCACGCTCCCGCAAAGCTGGCAATCGTATAGGAACTACGTTCAGTCGATAGTACAAGTCTTCACGAAAGGTACCTTGCGCAATAAGACTTGTTAAATCCTTATTTGTTGCAGCCACAATCCGCACATCAGTTTTAAGTGCAGTACGACCCCCAACAGTTGTATATTCTCCCTGCTGCAAAACACGCAGAAGCCGTGTTTGTGCCTCCATTGGCATATCGCCAATTTCATCAAGGAATAACGTACCACCCTGTGCCTGTTCAAAGCGACCTGAGCTGCGGGCATTGGCCCCTGTAAAGGCCCCTTTTTCATGACCAAAAAGTTCAGATTCTATCAGCTCTCTTGGAATGGCTGCCATGTTGATAGCTACAAATGGTCCACGTTTGCGCTTGCCAAAATCATGTAAAGCGCGTGCAACAAGTTCTTTACCCGTTCCAGATTCACCATTGACCATAACGGTCAGCTCTGTTTGCATTAATCTTGCCAATATGCGGTAGATATCCTGCATGGCTGGCGAGCGACCAACCATTGGAATTTCATCTTGATGAATGACATCTACATCGAGTTTACGGTTTTTAGGCTCAGACATTGCACGCCCTACAATGTTTACCAGCTCATTCAGATCGAACGGCTTTGGTAAATAATCATAAGCACCACGCTCACTGGCCTTTATCGCCGTCATAAAAGTGTTTTGAGCACTCATAACAATTATAGGCAGCTCAGGACGAAGGTTTCTGATGCGTGGAATAAGGTCAAAAGCATTCTCATCTGGCATGACAACATCAGTTATGATAAGTTCACCATCGCCTCCTTGCACCCAGCGCCAAAGCATTCCAGCTGTGCCAGTCGCACGCACTTCATACCCCGCCCTTGTCAATGCCTGGCTTACAACAGTGCGTATTGCAGCATCATCATCTGCTATAAGAATACTACCTTTTGTTGCAGGCAATATTGAGGTCTGATTCATAGGGTAGCTCCAGCTTACTAATTTTGCGAACTGCGGTATACAGGAAGCAGAATTCTGAAAACGGTCTCGTGACGTACTGGTTCACATTCGACAATTCCACCATGATCACCAATAATCTTTGCTACCATTGCAAGACCGAGGCCAGAGCCGCTTTCTTTTGTTGTAACAAATGGATCAAATAGGAGCGGCATTAAATCAGGTGCAATTCCAGGCCCAGTATCTCGCACACAAACTTCTAAAGGTAGCTCGACCCGCCCATTGCTGCCTTGCATGGTCATTCGCATACTGGGCTTATAAGCAGTTGTTAGTGTAATCTCGCGGCGTGAACCTTTAAAATTACAGTTGAATGCCTCCGCTGCATTTTTAACCAGATTAAGAAAAACCTGAATTAAAAGATCACTATTACCATCTACTGGTGGCAGGGATGGGTCATAAACTTCATGAAACACAATATTATGGGCAAATCCAGACATAGAAATTCGTTTTACATGCTCCAGCACAGAATGAATATTGACTGGGCCACGTGTAATTGGCCTCGAATCGGAAAAAGCTTCAAACCGCTCTACAAGCCTGACAATACGATCTGTTTCATCTCGTATAAGTTCGGTTAAAGTGCGATCATCATCATTAACAGATGTCTCAAGCAGCTGCGCAGCGCCCCGAATTCCAGATAACGGATTTTTGATTTCGTGGGCTAGCATTGCAGCTAGTGCACTGACAGATCGTGCGGCGCCCCTATGCGTGAGTTGCCTGCCTATTTTTTCAGCAAGTGTACGTTCTTTCAGCATAACAACGATTGTATTTGAATTTTCGTTACATGGCCCAGCAAAAAAATCGACCAGCTTTTCGCCACCTGATCGTGACAGCTCAAAAAGTATACCATATTCGTTGAAAGCCATCTGCTGGCATCGGGCTTGCGCTACAAGCTCCAAGATTTGTGAATGGGCAGCGCATAGATCAGTTAAAGTATGTTTTCGCAGAATAGGAATGCTGATTTCGAAAAAAGTTTCTGTTGCAGAGTTTGCTTCAATAATCTCATTTTTTTCATTGAGTAAAAAAATTGGATGTGGAAGCGCATTTAAAATAGTATTGGTGTTTAAAATGGAGCTTGTGTGAGCAGCAAGTGTCATTATGCTGCGTTCCTTTTTTTAGTGGGATTACTAAAAAGCCTGCCAAGTATTATCATAACCTGATGATGATCTTGACTAGAAACAAGTTGCAGCCTGTCTTGTATACTAAGATCAAACCCCATCTCAGTTGCAGATTCTGCATATGCCGCAAGATGCTTGCGTGCATGTCTTATGCCATATTCTATACCGTACAATGTCAATATTTCCTCATAATGGGCAGTTACTGCATCAGTAAGACATTCTGATGACAGAATTACTGATGGAATGTCAGAAAGAAATCTGGAAATATCTGCAATAACCCAGGGTTGTCCTAAAGCTGCACGTCCAATCATCACTGCATCTGTGCCAGACTGATTTAAAGCGTTGAGGGCATCCTGTTCGCAGCAGATATCACCATTTACAATGACAGGAATTGAAACAGCATCTTTCACAATTTTCACAGCCTTCCAATTGGCAGTTCCTTTGTAAAATTGCTGTCTGGTACGACCATGAACTGTAATCAGTTTAACGCCAAGTTTTTCTGCCCGCTGTGCAAGCTCCGCCGCGTTATGACTGTTCTCATCCCAACCCAGCCGCATTTTAACTGTAACAGGGCAGGACGTGGCACTAAGGGTCGCCTCAATCAAGCGTTCAGCATGATCCAGATCGCGCATAAGAGCGGAGCCAGAAAGACCACCAGTGACACGTTTTGCCGGGCACCCCATATTAATGTCTATGATATCAGCACCAGTATTGGTTGCAAGTTGTGCTGCTTTTCCCATCCAGTATGGATTACAACCAGCAAGCTGTACCATATGCAGCGTGTTCTCACATCGCTCAGAGCGAAATTTGGCCTCAATTGAGCCTTTTACAAACTGATCTGATGCAACCATTTCAGACACAACTAAAGGTGCACCAAACTGAACTGCCATTTTGCGGAACGGGGCGTCTGTAATGCCAGACATGGGCGCAAGAACAGCAGTGCCCGGGATGTTGATGTCGCCGATTTGTAGTGTGGATCGTGTGGGGATATTCAATCTATAATCTGCCTTAATTTTATCCAGATTTAATATTGCATAAAATATAGGCAGATTTCAAGAGGGGATGTGCATTCAACATAAATAGCTTAATGGTTTTTCTAGCCTCATCATGCGCGTTTTTGATAGGCGGATCAGCACTGCGCATATCCTCGCATGGAGGTGGCGGTTGTGGCTGATACCATCGCTTATTGTTTCGTAAAAGACATTTTAGCTTACGTTTAGTTTGCAGGCTATCTATACCGGTTATATTCCCACTGTAATGGTCTGTATTCATTATCTTTAATACGAAATGCTTCTGTTGTAAGTTCACGCATGCGGGTACCATTAGCCTTGAACTTTTGATTTAACTCTTTGTATTGTTGACTGCCTTTCTCATGACGCCCCATAGATTCATGTATTTGAGGTTGCTCAGCTTTTAGCTTAAAATATTCTTTCCACATGCCGTCCATTTTATCGGCTAGTTCTTGTTTCTTCAGATGCTCAGCTCTCACTGCTTCGTTATGCTCCTTTATTTTTTCAGGAGTACTATTGGCTGCATGCTCTTCTGCAGAGCGCTCTAGTCCAGCCTCCTTTTGAAGGTCAGATATTTCTCTAGAATTTTTATTGAACTCTGTGTCTAACTTTTTTTGTTCCACTCTTGGAGATTCTTTAAGACCTCTTGCCCTATACCATTTAGGGGATATTCGACTTGTAGGAGCATTTTTTAAAATTTCGCTTAATTCGGAAGATCTAGCACGTATTTCAGCCTGCCTTGCATTTAATTGTGTGATACGCGCTTCTCTTTCTCTTTTCTTTTTTTGTTTTTCATCATCTGGTGGCATAGGCGCACCTGTTGATGCAGTGCTAGAAGTCTGAGGCTGTGTTTTTGCCTTTAGGGGTTCGTTACCATCATTTATTTGCAAAGGCTGATTTTTTTGTCTTGTTGCCGTCCATGCTTGAATGGCGTTACCAATTTTCTTGCCAAGCTCTAGCGGATTGGAGTTTTTCACAATGCTCGAGAAGCTTTTATTAATAATAGCGCGATCACTATCAGTTGTGTTGATGTAAAAAGCTGTAAATCCTACTGCGGCTGACAAGCCAATAGCTGCAATGATTTGCGCCGCGCTCAAACCGCCAATAGCGATGACTGGAGCAAAAGCCATTTTTTTATCTGCTGCATTGCCTGCTGATTGCAAGGAACTATTGAAAGCTGCACTTTGTGTTGCAGTGTTCAGCGAAGGCTGATTACTCCCTACAAGTCCTGTGCCAGTGCGGATTGAGTTTAGTGTGTTGGTAGCCATAATGTTATTCTTTCATTTTAACGTATGAAATTCAGTAACTGCTAGAATTCACAAATATGTTGTGTTTTGGTCTTGTTTACAGGATGCGTAAAGCATCTGTAAAATATTAATAAGCCTTTAACCTTACACCAACCTTACAAGAATTAAAAAAAATGGATTTTTTAATTATTTTTTAAAGCGTGTCTTTCCAGTTCTCGCAAAGGTGGTAGGGATATGTTAACAAAAATATAACTGGGCATTGACAGTGTCATTTGGCACAATCAATCTTCAGCAACATGCGTTTGACAGTCTTGTTTTTGAAAAGTTTTACAATATGCGCTTTATTATGCGGTTATTTGGTTTTCTGTTTGCTGCGGGTGCTTTGATAGGCATTTTGGCAGCTGCAGTTATTGCTGTGTTTGTTATGCAGTTCTCAAAAGATCTGCCAGATCATGCTCAGTTACAGAACTACGAACCACCAGTGATGACACGTGTACATGCAGCCGATGGTACACTTATAGCCGAGTATTACGACGAAAAACGTCTATATCTGCCATTTAGCTCTATGCCTAAGCTGCTTATCAATGCTTTTATCTCGGCTGAGGATAAAAACTTTTTCAAGCATGGCGGAATTGATCCAGAGGGAATTGCCCGCGCGCTTGTATCCAACTTTTCACGTGGGGCGGGCGGGCGTCAACAGGGCGCATCCACCATAACACAACAGGTTGCCAAAAACTTTTTTCTAACGAATGAACAAAGCTTTGATCGTAAGGCAAAAGAAGCTCTGCTTGCTTTGCGTATAGAATCAACTTTTTCTAAAGAAAAAATTCTTGAACTTTATATGAATCAAATAAATCTTGGTGCCGTAACAGGGCAACCAAGTTATGGTGTTGCATCTGCCGCGCTGAACTATTTCAGCAAATCCGTGCATGAGCTTTCCATTTCAGAGGCTGCTTATCTTGCGGCATTGCCAAAAGGCCCCAATAACTACCATCCATACCGGAACAAAGAGCCAGCGACCATACGTCGTAACTATGTTGTCGACCAGATGGAACGTAATGGTTACATCACGCATAAAACTGCAGAATCTGCCAAAATAGAGCCTTTGTTGGTTACACCACGCGTTTTGTCTCCTAGCAGTTATGGTGCCGGCTATTTTGCAGAAGAAGTACGTCGTGAATTGGCAGATAGATACGGTGTTGAGAAGCTCAAGAAGGGCGGCCTTTCAGTTCGCACGACGTTCGATCCTAAGATGCAGGCTCAGGCACGTAAGGCTCTGACAGATGGCCTTATAAGATATGACGAGGCTCATGGCTGGCATGGTGTAGTTCAAAAAATTTCAGTAAATGGGGACTGGGGTAGCACACTTGGCGATATCCCATCATTGAACGATGTGCGCCCATGGCGTCTGGCCGTCGTCCTGAGTGTCGAAGATAGCCAGGCCAGAATCGGCTTGCAGCCTGAGCGTGAAAATTCAGGATTTTTGTCTCAAGCGCGTGACGTTGGAATTGTTACTCCTGAAGGTGCAAAACTTGCAGGGCGTCGTTTGCGCGGTGCATTATCTGTTGGTGATGTTGTTTACGTAGAGCCTTTAGATACAAAATCAAATCAGTTCCGTTTACGACAGATACCAGAAATTTCTGGTGCAATTGTTGCGATGGACGCAAACACTGGTCGTATCCATGCAATTGTTGGCGGATTTTCATTTGATCAGTCGCAATTTAATCGTGCAACGCAAGCTCTACGCCAACCAGGCTCATCCTTTAAACCATTTGTTTATGCAACGGCGCTGGATAATGGATATACACCATCAAGTATTGTAATGGATGAAGTAATTGAAATTGATCAGGGGAACGGGCAAGGCATGTGGTCTCCTGAAAACTTTGATGGAAAATCCCATGGCGCACATACTTTACGATACGGTGTAGAGCAGTCCAAAAACCAGATGACTGTACGCTTGGCGCGTGATGTGGGAATGCCTCTAATTGCAGAATATGCCAAACGCTTTGGTATTTATGACGATTTATTGCCAGTTCTTGCCATGTCATTGGGTGCTGGTGAAACAACAGTTTTGCGTCTCACTGCAGCCTATGCCATGCTGGATAACGGTGGAAGACGTATAAAACCAACTATGATAGACCGCATTCAGGATCGTTGGGGTAAAACAATCTACAAACATGACGAACGTAAATGCATATCATGTGTTGATGTTGCCTGGAATAATCAGGATGAACCAAAGCTTGTGGATAAGCGTGAGCAGGTTATTGATCCTATGACGGCCTATCAGATTACGTCCATCATGGAGGGTGTGGTGCAGCGTGGAACGGGTGTCATAATAAAAGAGGTTGGAAAGCCACTTGCAGGTAAAACCGGAACAACAAATGATGCTAAAGATTTGTGGTTTGTTGGGTACTCACCAGATTTAGCAGTGGGGGTATTTCTTGGCTATGACAAACCTCGTTCTATGGGCGATAGTGCACAGGCAGCAGCCTATGCAGCTCCTATATTTCGCGATTTTATGAAAGCAGCCTTAAGTGATAAACCCGCACTGACTTTCCGCCCGCCTCCAGGGATTAAGCTCATTCGCGTCGACAGGCATACTGGCGTTAGGACAAGCTCTTCTGATGGAAGCTCCATCATGGAAGCCTTCAAGCCTGGAACAGCACCACCAGACAGTTTTAATTATGGTGGCGGTGAAGGTGGCAGCTCAACTAGTGACAGGTCTGCCCCAGCAGATCGCTCAGTAGGCGCTGGTACGGGCGGTCTATACTAGACTTTTTGCAAAGTCATATTTTAAGAAAGATAAAATCATTCCATGCGTGCAGAGTTTGAACATATGGTTGAAGCAATCCAGCAATCTGTTGGATTGTTAAGGAGGCATCTTTGACTGGGGTAAATCCGAAAGACGGCTGGCAGAGTTAAACGCTTTAGCCGAAAACCCTGATTTGTGGAATGATACTGCTCTGGCTCAGCATACCATGCGTGAACGAACCGATCTTGAAACACGTATGAACAGCATACTTAAGCTTGAAAGCGACATGAATGATGCTGTTATGTTCATTAACATGGGCGAGGAAGAGAAAGATGAAGCAACTGTAAAAGAAGGCGCTGATCAACTAAAGATTTTGGAAAAAGAATCTGCTCAACTTCAGTTTGAAGCCCTCCTTTCTGGTGAAGCAGATCATAATGACAGTTTTCTTGAGGTTCATGCAGGGGCTGGCGGGACAGAAAGCCAGGACTGGGCACTCATGCTGTCGCGCATGTACACACGTTGGGCTGAACGCCAAAAATTTAAAGTGGAAGAGCTTGAGCGCACAGACGGCGAAGAGGCAGGCCTTAAATCTGTCACGTTCCAGATAAAAGGCCGTAATGCTTACGGTTGGTTAAAAACTGAAGCTGGTGTGCATCGTTTGGTACGAATTTCTCCATTTGATTCAAATGCTCGCAGGCATACAAGTTTTGCAAGTATTACAGTCTATCCTGTTGTTGATGATTCCATTCAGATCGACATTTCAGATGCTGATGTTCGTGTAGATACAATGCGTTCTGGAGGGGCAGGCGGACAGCATGTCAATAAAACTGAATCTGCTGTACGGCTTACACATTTGCCTACAGGAATTGCTGTAGTCGCGCAGGGAGAGCGCTCACAACATAAAAATCGTGATCAAGCCTGGAAAATGCTCAGAGCTAAACTCTATGAGGCAGAACTCAAACGCCGCGAAGAAGCTGCTGCAATTGAGCAGATCAACAAAGCTGCCATTGGGTGGGGACATCAAATCAGGTCTTATGTGCTTCAGCCCTACCAGCTTGTAAAAGATTTACGTACTGGCCATACATCTGGGACACCGCAGGATGTCTTGGATGGTGACTTAAACGATTTCATGCATGCAACCCTGGCACAGAAAGCTTATGGTGGCGCAGAAGAAGTAAACGATATTGAATAGAGCTTGCTTTTGCAGAAATCAGCCTACAATATTTCAAAAAGGCTTAGGAATAAATTTTAAGCATTTTGTCATTTGTGTACAAAATATCTGATTGATTCTAGACTGTTTTCCACAGTAAGCCAGTTAGCTGTTAAATCTTAAATGTTGGTATTAATTCCAGCTACTGGCGAAATTAGTAAAATGTTATTAAATGCTAATCAAAAGGCCACTATTATTATTCTAGCAAGTGGCAGCGGAAGTCGAGCTGGTGGCAGTATTCCTAAACAATATCAACTTGTAGCAGGTCAGCCAATACTGCATTATTCACTGCAAACTGCATTTGAACACCAAGAAGTTCAAAGTATTCTTCTTGTTGTGAATGAATGTGACCAACATTTATGGCAGCCCATTATTGACAGATACAAAAATAAAACTAAGTTTCGTATAGTTTTTGGTGGATCTGAGCGCTGTTATTCTGTCTTTAATGCTCTTAAAGAGCTTGAACTTTTAAATTTACCTGCAGAAGTAATCATTTTGGTGCATGATTCTGCTCGACCTTTTATCAGTTCGGAATTGATTTCACGCGCTATTCGAACTGCAATACTTCATGATGCAGCGATACCTGTTTTGCCAGTAACAGACACCATTAAACAGGTGGATGAAAGCAAAAAAGTTACCGCTACCCTTTCGCGCAAAGACCTGCGATTGGTTCAAACCCCGCAGGCTTTCAAATTTTATAAACTTCAACAAGCCTACAAGGCTGCAGCTAAAATTGGCATATGGAACTTTACAGATGATGCCAGCATTGTTGAAGCAAACAACACTACTGTCTATTGTTTTGAAGGAGAGCAGTCAGCCTTTAAAATTACAAATAAAGAAGATTTTTTGCGCTCGGAAATTTATGCTGGAGGCCAGGCAGTGCTAGATAAAATTAAAACATCAACCCGCGTTGCGACTGGTTATGATGTTCATGCTTTTGGTGAAGGAGATCATATCTGGTTAGGCGGCATTAAAATAAAATTTGGGAAAAGCCTGATTGGTCATTCTGATGCAGACCCTGTCTTGCATGCTTTGACAGACGCCGTTTTAGGCACAATCGGGGAGGGTGATATTGGCTCGCATTTTCCACCTTCTGATCCTCAATGGAAAGGTGCAGAATCACATGTTTTTTTAAAACATGCCGTGAATATGCTTCCTTTGCGGGATGGCAAACTCATTCATCTTGACACAACAATTATTTGTGAATCTCCTAAGATTGGCCCTTACAGGGAAATAATGCGCCATAAAATTGCTGAGATATGCCAAATTGACATTGGCCGTGTCAGTGTAAAAGCAACAACCTCCGAAAAGCTGGGTTTTACGGGTCGTGGTGAAGGAATAGCTGCTATGGCAACTGCAACGGTTGAATTGCCTGACTAACACCATATATAACTTGATGTATATTTGTATTTAAAATCTGACTTTAAAAAGGTAAAAAAATGAATACGCCACTTTACCAGGCAGCCCAGCAACTTTTTGATTTGGCAATCGCGCATGGAATTATGATCACAACAGCAGAATCATGTACTGGAGGTATGGTTTCGATGGCAATAACTGATATCCCTGGTTCTTCAGAGGTGCTTGATCGAAGTTTTATAACGTATTCCAACACATCAAAAACGGAAATGCTAGGCATTTCAGAGCGACTTATCGCAGAAGAAGGTGCAGTGGCAGCTTCAATTGCTGCTGCAATGGCTCAAGGTGCACTTAACTCGTCAAAAGCTGATATAGCAGTTGGTATAACGGGTATAGCAGGACCTATTGGCAGTACGGAGCTCAAGCCCATAGGACTGGTTTATGTAGCAGCAGTCACACGAGATGGGCGCATGGACTCAAAAGAGTTTAGATTTGGAAATATTGGTCGTGGAGCGGTACGTGAACAAACAAGTATAGAGGCACTTAATATGATGTGTCGTCTTATTAATGTGCCTGTTGTTGCGTAGGAAAAATATCCATATTTAAAAAATCCGCTGCATTGTTTTTCATGGAAAGTCTTGTTTGTTCGTATGTAGACAAATCATATGCAAGGGCCACAACTGTCTCAACACTGAGACTTCTTGGATCGAATTTTAAACCAATCCCATGACGACAGTAAATTGCATATTTTTCTGGTGTGCGAATGCTGCATCCCATCAACCATTTATCAAAACTACGTGTCAGAATTTTACAGTTTTGAATTATTGTAATGCCTGTATGCCTTTCATCTGAATATATTTTTTCAAGCGTATCAGCCAGAGATTTTTTATCCCCTTCAAGCACTTGAAAAAACCATGATCTGTCAGCTAAAAGAAATCCTGTAACGTTTTTTGGCTTATTGTTAACGCGAGCGCTGGCCAGTATTTTTGCTAAACTTGACATGTAGATGTCATCACTACCGTAGATTGTATTGCGACTGTAATAGACCAATTGATAAAGTTCCATGTTTTTGCCTGTTATTATGTTGATGGTATTTATATTTGAAATATTAATGTATAAAAATTAAATTTTATTTAGATTCCAGCTTTAGGTTTTGTAAGAGATTTTAACTTTTCGGTAGGAAAAAACCTTAGTATTCCTCATTCTGTCACCATAGTCGGTTTTTTATAAAAATAATATAGTTAACAAATAAAAATAGCTTTTGAAGGTGATTTTTTAATTGAGCAGATATTTTTTAAAAACATTTGTATAAATGCAAGTTTTTACTCGCCAAACGCTGAGTCCTCCGCTACTTGACCGTACCCATGGCTCGTTATGTTTTTATCACTGGTGGCGTGGTTTCTTCCCTAGGCAAAGGTCTTGGTTCAGCAGCATTGGGTGCTGTTCTCCAGGCCCGTGGCTACAAGGTTCGCCTGCGTAAACTGGACCCCTACCTGAATGTTGATCCTGGCACAATGAGCCCGTATCAGCATGGCGAAGTTTTTGTAACTGATGATGGTGCAGAAACTGATCTTGACCTTGGCCATTATGAGCGTTTTACAGGACGCGCTGCTTCAAAATCTGATAATATTACCACTGGTCGTATTTATCAGGAAATAATCAATAAAGAGCGTCGGGGTGATTATCTTGGTGCAACAGTCCAGGTCATTCCTCACGTAACAGATGCAATCAAGGATTTTGTACTTGATGGCAACGAAGATTATGATTTTGTCCTGGTAGAAATAGGCGGCACAGTTGGCGACATAGAGGGCCTGCCTTTTTTTGAAGCTATCAGGCAGTTGAAAAGCGATATCCCCGCTGGACATTCCTGTTACATTCACTTGACTTTGCTGCCGTTCATTCCAAGTGCGGGCGAGTTAAAAACAAAACCGACACAGCATTCTGTGCAGGAATTGCGCTCAATTGGTATACAGCCAGATATACTGCTGTGTCGCACAGATCGTGAAATACCAGAGAATGAGCGACGTAAACTTGCACAGTTTTGTAATGTGCGCCCTTCTGCCGTGGTTGAGGCACGTGATCTTGCCCACATTTATGAAGTGCCATTAGCATATCATGCACAGGGCCTGGATGCAGAAGTTTTACGTGTGTTTGGGTTGCCGTTTGACACAAAGCCTGATCTTTCACGTTGGTCAGATATTATCAACACGATAAATCATCCAGAAGGCACAGTCACAATTGCGGTTGTTGGTAAATATACTGGTCTCAAAGACGCTTATAAATCCCTTATTGAGGCATTGGCGCATGGGGGCATTGCCAATCGCGTCAAGGTAGAACTGGACTGGATTGAGAGCGAGGTTTTTGAAACACAGGATCCAGCGTCTCACTTGCAACATGTGCATGGCATTCTGGTTCCAGGTGGCTTTGGTTCTCGTGGGGCTGAGGGTAAAATTAGGGCAGCGCAATTTGCCAGAGAGCGTAAAGTGCCTTATTTTGGCATTTGTTTTGGTATGCAAATGGCTGTTTTGGAGGCCGCCCGTAATCTGGTTGGTATAAAAGATGCAAATTCAACCGAGTTTGGTGCAACATCGGAACCTGTCATTGGAGTGATGACAGAGTGGATGAACGGTGATGAGCTTGAAATCCGCGCAGCTGGTGGAGATTTGGGTGGTACAATGCGCTTGGGTAGCTTTGATGCCAGGTTGACTGAAGGCTCAAAAATTGCACAGATATATGGCGCAACGACTATTAATGAACGCCACCGCCATCGTTATGAAGTAAATATGGCGTATCGCCAAAGTCTGGAAACTAAAGGCCTGAGTTTTGGTGGTGTATCGCCTGATGGTTTATTGCCAGAAACTGTTGAATATACTGATCATCCTTGGTTTATCGGTGTGCAATATCACCCTGAGTTGAAATCTAGGCCGTTCGAACCGCATCCGCTTTTTGCATCATTCATTGCAGCGGCTATTGAGCAGAGCAGACTGGTCTAAGGAATTAATATGATTCCCAACTCCACCATTAAAATTGGTCGTGCCACATTTGGCAATGCCGAAAAGCTATGTCTTATTTCTGGCCCATGCCAGATTGAAAGCCGCCAACATGCTTTTGATATTTGTGGTGCCCTAAAAGAGCTGACTGACCGACTTCAGATAGGTTTTGTCTATAAATCATCATTCGATAAGGCCAATCGTACCAGCGCAGCGGCTCAGCGCGGATTGGGCATTGAAAAATCTTTGGAAGTATTTGCCGAACTCCGTTCGCATTTTTCTGTGCCAATCCTCACAGATGTGCATGAATCATTTCAATGCGCACTGGTTTCAAATGCAGTGGATGTTATCCAAATTCCTGCATTTTTATGTCGTCAGACTGATCTACTGCTGGCCGCCGCCGCAACTGGTAAGGTTGTGAATGTCAAAAAAGGGCAGTTTCTCGCTCCATGGGACATGAAAAACGTTGTCGATAAGCTGGTCAACGCGGGCAATTCAAATGTGATGCTTACCGAGCGTGGTGCAAGCTTTGGGTATAACACGCTTGTATCTGACATGCGGAGCTTGCCAATCATGGCACAAACTGGCGCACCAGTCATTTTTGATGCAACACATTCTGTGCAGCAGCCAGGCGGACAGGGTACATCATCTGGCGGTCAACGCGAGTTTGTTGCTGTGCTTGCCAGAGCTGCTGTTGCAGTGGGTATTGCAGGGATTTTTATTGAAACGCACGAAGATCCAGACAATGCACCATCCGATGGGCCAAACATGGTGCCCTTGAAAGATATGGAAGCCCTTTTGTCCCAGCTTCTGAACTTCGATGCTTTGATTAAAAATTAGCAGATCACTTGCAATATAATTTTTAACATCCATATAACATCCAAGTAGATGGTAAGTGGATGGTAAAATGGATAATATTCGAGAGTTAAGACCTAAAACGCCTGAAAATGAAAAAATAACGATAAACCTGGGACACATTGATCTTGGGCAGATAGATCTTCTTGCGAATGAAGGTTTCTATTCCAATCGCACGGATTTCATTCGCACAGCTATCAGAAATCAGCTTGAGCGCCATGGCGAAGCTTTAAAAGCTACAATATCGCGTAAACAGATCAAGCTTGGGTTGCATAGATTTACACGTGACGATCTTGAAAAGCTCAACGCAAATGGAGAAAAGCTTGATATTCAGGTGCTTGGTCTGGCCATAATTGATGATGACGTAACCCCAGAACTCGCGCTGAAAACAATTGCAACCATTCAGGTGCTTGGTGCGTTTCAAGCAAGCCATGCAGTGAAAGCAGCCCTAAACAACCGTCTATGCTAATTTAAAGCGCTTTAATTCATGTAAGCTGACTTTTAACAGATTGGATCATTTAATATGAACGCCTTTACCAAGCTCAAAATGTTTAAAGCTACCGCTCTAACACAGCAGGGCAACCTCAAAAAGTCATTAAGTGTGATACGTTCAATGCTCAATGGCTCTGCTAACATAGCCCAAAAATTCTCGGATTTAGGTAATTTGGGCATATTAAAGCCCGTAAAGCCCGTAAAAAAAGCGTCCTCAAAAACAGAGCCTAAAGTAAAGGCTGGTTTAAATGAAAAAGTAGTTCAGTTCAAAAAAGCTCAAACTTTGGGCAAAAGATTTGAAGAGCACAGCTTTTCAAATGCGGCAGGTTCGCGTTCATACAAATTATATGTTCCTTCTGCCTATGACAACCAGCCTGTGCCGCTTATCGTCATGATGCATGGCTGTACGCAGTCAGCAGACGATTTTGCAGCAGGCACGCAAATGAACGTGCTGGCAGAAAAAATGAACTTTCTGGTGGCCTATCCAGAGCAGCCACAATCTGCTAATGCATCAAGATGCTGGAACTGGTTCAATCAAAAAGATCAAAAACGCGACAAGGGTGAACCATCAATTATTGCAGGCATAACACGGCAGATCAGTAAACAAATGAATGTAGACACAAAACGCATCTATATTGCAGGTCTTTCTGCAGGGGGTGCAGCGGCAGCAATAATGGGTTCTGAATATCCAGATTTATACGCAGCAGTTGGTGTGCATTCAGGCTTGGCTAGCGGCGCTGCGGGCAGCATCATAACGGCTATGGGCGCAATGCGTCAGGGTAGTGTATCGCTTAATCATGCAGCCAAACCAACAACTTGTGTGCCAGCTATTGTATTTCATGGTGATAAAGATACAACCGTTCATCCTCTTAACGGGGAACAGGTTGTTACACAGTTCATGGGCAGCGCAAGTTTGAAGACATCAGTAAAAAATGCTGTTTCAGAGGCTGGCATAAAATATACGGTGACTTCGCATATAAACAGTAAAAATCAGCCTCATATTCAGCATTGGGAGCTGCAGGGGGCAGGGCATGCCTGGGCTGGTGGCAATATTAAAGGTTCATACACCGATCCAAAAGGCCCAGATGCAAGCCTTGAAATGGTACGCTTTTTTATGCTGCATAAAAAGTGATGCTTCTTATGCTTTGCAAAATTATTTCTATCTTACCAGAAACTGCAAGGGTTTTATGCGTTTAACAACAAAAGCTGTTAGACACGATAACATCAGTACAAAAAATGCTATTGTCAATCGCTCGTATAACTCCGTTGGCTTTATAGTTCTTCCAGCAATCCATATAAAAAATATATGGACTGCATAAATCCCAGTGCTGAACCTTCCAATCTTGGCAAAAAACTCAAGCTGTTTTGGTAGGTTTTTAAAGTGCAGCACAATCATGAATGCACCAACACCAAATGCAAGAGTGCCTAGCAGGTAATTATTCATCTGAAATGGCATTAATCCAGCCTTATCAAGCATGGTTGCTTCAACCATGTGAAGAACCGCGCCTGCAACGCACACGGCAAACGAAACAGCTAAGGCCTTCAGTTGCTTTTCTGCCAGATACATGCCAGCAACAACAAAAATCAAGCCAAAGCATGGGAGATCACGTGAAACAATAATAAACACAGGGTCTGGATGGGGCACAAACAAGGGAAGATACGACCCAATCATCAAACCCGCCATATAAAGCATGGCAGCAACCACAAATAGCATCTTCCATGTACAGCTTTGGCGCAGATAGAAAGCCAGTGCCATGTTGAGGCCTAAAGCTGGTAAAAACCACAAATGAAACCCAGGGCCGCCATTCACCAACCATTCCAGTATATAAAGTGGATCACTCAGCCACAGCAGTCTTTTGGATGTGATAAGCACGTAAAACAGCGACCACACACAATAAATCGGAACAAGCCGTATTGCTATACCTTTTAGGACATCGCTTAACGGACGGCCATTTTGCCTGGACAGAAAGTATCCACTGGTACAGAAAAAAAATGGCACAGCAAAGCGACATAACTGTTCAATTATTACGCCTGCGTCTATACCAAACTGGTATGGGTTTATATTGGTCTCCGCTTTCAAAAAACGCCCCGCGCCAGCAGAGTGAACAAGGACAACGCCAATAATGGCAATAAATCGTCCAATATCAATGCCAGCATGTCTTTTGGCTGATTTTGCGTTTATACTGATGTCCATAATGCGCATATACCTTGGAAAAGAATGAGATTATACATATCTGCGCGTTGCTTTCGTGTGACTGATCGCTATAGTCCGGCTTTAACCAATGGCAAATTTAGGAGAGCTATACGTGATTGATCCTGTTTTAGTAAAGCCTGTTTTAGCACAGATGGGCGCGGGTGGTATGGACACATTAATGCAGTTTTTGCCATTCATTCTCATATTTGTGATCATGTACTTCCTGATTTTGCGTCCACAACAGCAGCGTTTAAAATCACAGCAGGAAATGCTGAAAAACATCCGTCGTGGGGATACCGTTGTGCTGGGCGGCGGCATGATTGCTAAAGTCACCAAGGTAACAGACGGCTCTGATGAGATCGAAGCCGAGATTGCCACTGGCACCAAGGTACGTGTATCTCGCGCCTTGATCGTAGATGTCAGAATTAAAGGCGAACCTGTTGTTGATGCGCCAAAATAGGAAATAAAAAACCATGTTGCGGTTTTCATTTTTTAAAACGCTTTCGATTCTTTTTACCTGCTTTCTAGGTGCTTATCTAACTTTGCCAAATTTCTTGAGCAAAGAGCAGATACGCAAAGCAAACAGCTACTTAAGTATTGTACCAACGGGTGCAATTGTGCTTGGGCTGGATCTCCAGGGCGGCGCCCACGTTGCTTTTGAAGTGGACAAAGCTGATCTTGCCAAAAAGGAAGTTGAGCAGCTTCGTGATGATGTGCGCCGTATACTGCGTGATCAGCAGGTAGCAAGCGTTGGAGGAATTGCAATTCAGCCGCGCGGTGTACAGGTGCGCATTGCAGATGAAACTGCGCGCGCAAAAGTATTGCCAAAATTTAACCAGTTATCGCGACCGGTTGCAGGCAGCGCCTCTGACACAAACAGCCTGAATATCACTCAATCTCCTCAGGGTACAATCCAGTTTCAGATTACAGAAGCTGGACTTGAGGAAAAAATTCGTAACGCTGTAGACAAAGCAAGACAGGTTTTTGAAAAACGCATTAACCCAGATGGCACTCTGGAAGCTTCAGTCCAGCGGCAGGGAGCAGATCGTATTCTCATTCAGGCCCCTGGCCTGACAGCAGAGCGTATTGAGGCCTCCGTTGGTGGTGTTGCTAAACTAGAATTCAAGATGGTCGCAAACCAAGGTGCAGAGTCAAACGATGTTGAATCACTTCCCTCCAAGGAAGATGGTGGTCGCATAACTGTTGAACGCCGTGTACTTGTTCAAGGTGAGGATCTTACTGGAGCAGAATCAGCTCTTGACCAGAAAAATGGACAGGCAGTCATCAATTTCAGGTTCAATCAGCGTGGAGCGGCACAGTTTGCCCGTGTTACGGCTGAAAATATTGGTAAGCCATTTGCAATCGTGCTGGACGGTGTAGTCATCTCAGCACCTGTCATTAACGGCGTTATTCCAGGCGGGCAGGGGCAAATTTCAGGCCGTTTCACAATGGAATCAGCAACAGCATTGGCAACTCAGCTTCGTTTTGGTGCACTCCCTGCAAAGTTTACGGTTGTAGAGCGTCGCTCGGTTGGGGCAGGTCTTGGGCAGGATGCTATTGAGGGTGGTAAGCTCGCAGCAGCAGTGGCATCAGTTTTGGTCGTGGTCTTTATGATAGTGTCCTACGGCATTTTGGGTGTGATTGCTGCACTTGCTCTTGGCGTAAATGTCATACTTATTTTTGGACTAATGTCGCTCCTTGGTGCAACCCTTACCTTGCCAGGCATTGCAGGAATTATTCTGACAATGGGTGTAGCAGTTGATGCCAACGTATTGGTCTATGAGCGTATTAGAGAAGAGCAGCGATTAGGGCGCTCAGTCATATCAGCTCTGGATGCAGGGTTTGCACGTGCCTTTTCTACAATCATAGATGCAAACGTCACCACATTTATAGCGGGCGGTGTATTGTTTATTGTGGGCAGCGGTACAGTCAAAGGCTTTGCGGTTACATTGTGCTTGGGCATTATAACAACAGTTTTTACTGCATTTACGCTCACAAGCCTGATTACGGCCTGGTGGTATAGATGGTTCCGTCCAAAAACCGTTCTGGCTTAATCCATTTCAAATTTTAAAGAGTGCAGAAAATTTATGAAACTTCTTCGCATTATTCCTGATAATACCAAATTCCCCTTTATGGGTTGGCGCCGATTGAGCTTTCCCTTTTCTGCATTAATCTCTGTCATCTCAGTTTTGGCTTTTTTTGCTCTTGGCATGAATGTAGGTATTGATTTTAAAGGCGGATCTCTATTCGAGATACAGGCAAAATCTGGTAAGGCGGATATATCGGCCATTCGCACGAAAGTTGCTGCGCTAAACATAGGTGGGGCTGAGATTCAGGGCTTTGGATCTGAGGCAGATGTTCTTGTGCAGGTTGAACTCCAAAAAGATGGGGAAATAGGCCAGAAACGAGTGGTCGATGCTATGCATCAGGCATTTGACGTAGATTATGTTATCCGCCGTACAGAAACAGTTGGCCCACGTGTATCATCCGAGCTTGTACGAGATGGCACAATGGGCATTCTCCTCGCACTTGTTTTTATAACTGTATATCTATGGTTTAGATTTGAATGGCAATTTGCAGTCGGCGCAATGATCGCAACCATGCATGACTTAGTTCTTACAATTGGATTTTATGCTATTGCAAGGCTGCATTTTGATCAAACTTCAATTGCAGCTATTCTCACAATTGTTGGATATTCTTTGAACGATACAGTTGTGATTTATGATCGCATCCGTGAAATGATGCGCAAATACAAAAAAATGCCAACTGATGAAATGATGGATATTGCAGTCAATGCAACGCTATCGCGTTCAATTGTTACCCATGTAACAGTGTTCTTGGCGTTATGCGGACTGGTACTTTTTGGTGGCGAGGTTATTCGTGGTTTTTCTCTTGCCATGCTTTTTGGCTTGATTGTTGGAACATATTCTTCTGTCTTTATTGCGGCCCCAATTCTCATATATCTTGGGGTAAAGGTTGGCGATGAAAAATCTGATCAGTCTCGAACCCCCAACTCAGCAAAAGTCAAATGAATGAGGCATCTGAAGTCAAATTTTTACCAGGCCAACACGTAATTGATGGTTACGGGCGTGGTGGTTTTCGTTTTGCAGATATGTCTCATCAAGGTAATATCTTGTCTTTGCCTTCTGGAATTTCAGCCTGGAACCTTGCATCATCTGGCTTTACCGAAAGCGATTTTGTAAAGGTGTTTGCAGAAGCGCAGATGATAGATATGTTCCTGCTTGGTTGTGGGCCTAGCCTGCTGACTGTAGCGCAATCCACAAGACAACTATTCAAAGATTTCAAAATAGCATTTGATCCTATGCCAACAGCTGTTGCAGCGCGAACCTACAACATATTATTAGCCGAAGGCAGACGCGTGGCCTGTGGCTTAATTGCGGTGGCCTGAATGAACAGCGATTTGCAGTTTGCCTATGATGAGGCTCGTAAAACTGTTCAGCAAAACGATCCTGACCATTATTTTGCGACGCTTTTTGCTCCAGAAGACAAGCGTAAACATCTTTTTGCCCTCTATGCTTTCAATATTGAAATTGCCCGTGTCCGAGATTTGATCAGCCAGCCTTTGCCAGGGGAAGTGCGTCTGCAATGGTGGAGGGATTTATTGGAGGCAAGAGAAAAGCACTCTCCTCATCCACTGGCAGCGGCCTTGATGGATACTTTAGAACAAAATAAACTTCCCGTTCAGGCTCTTATAAATATGCTTGATGCCCGTATTTTCGATCTTTACGATGATATAATGCCAGACTGGCACACTCTTAATGCTTATTGTGGAGAAACATCTTCTGCAATTTTTAGACTCGCAACTTTGATACTGTCTGGTGGCAAAGAAAACAATACAGCAGACATTTGCGGGCATGCAGGAATAGCCTATGCATTCTGTCATTTTTTACGGAACATGCCAAAACATTCAAGTCGTGGTCAAGTGTATTTTCCACAAGAGGCATTGGTTGATCACAATCTTAAGAGGGAAGATATTTTGAGGTTGCAGATCACCCCTCAGATAAATGCCCTCATATCTCAAATGCGCTCAAAAATATGGGATCATCTGGCGCAGGCGCATGCTAATACAGCACTGCTTGATAAATCACTCAAATCAGCTTTTCTGCCACTTTCAACCATGAAACCATATTTGAAGCAAATGGCAACAACAACATATCAACCATTTGAAACAAATATAAGCTTGTCAAACTGGCAACGAATATGGGCTATGTTGACATTCAAGTTATGATAACCAGCTTTCAAGATCCCTAAGTGCCCTTGCAGACATTAGCTTTTTCTTTTCAATAGACTTATCAGTCCCTTTGAGACGTTTACCATTTTCGTCCTTTGAAGGCGCATCTATTGGTGGGAAAAGCCCAAAATTTACGTTCATAGGCTGAAAGGAACCTGGACCCGAATCTACTGTTTCAATATGCCCACCTGTTATATGATTGAGCAGGGCACCAATTGCCGTGGTTTCTGGCGGCATTTCAAAGTTCATGCCTAAACGTTCTGCAGCGGCAAGCCTTCCAGCAATTAAACCAACAGAAGCACTCTCAACATAGCCTTCACAACCTGTAATTTGACCTGCAAAACGTAGCCGCTGGTCAGCTTTAAGCCGAAGAGTTTTATCCAAAACCTTTGGAGAATTAAGATATGTATTGCGGTGAATTCCTCCAAGGCGCGCAAATTCTGCATTTTCCAGCCCAGGTATCATACGTAGGATGTTTGCTTGCTCGGCATATTTGATCTTGGTTTGAAAGCCGACAATATTGTAAAGTGTTCCAAGCTTGTTATCTTGACGAAGTTGTACAATTGCGTGGGCTTTGACAGTTGGATTATGTGGGTTTGTAAGCCCAACTGGCTTCATGGGGCCAAAGCGCAATGTCTCACGCCCACGCGTTGCCATAACTTCTATCGGTAGACAGCCATTGAAATAAGGCGTGTCTTTTTCAAAATCCTTGAACTCTGTTGAGTCAGCTGCAAGTAGTCTATCTATAAAAGCATTAAACTGCTCTTTATCCATAGGGCAGTTTATATAGTCAGCCCCTGTTCCCACTGGCCCTATTTTGTCATAGCGGGACTGAAACCAGGCCTTGTCCATATTAATGGATTCGCGATGAATAATTGGCGCAATCGCATCAAAAAAAGCCAGGCTGGTTTCACCAGTAAGGTCAAGAATTGCTTTTGCCAAAATTTCAGATGTCAAAGGCCCTGTTGCGATGATAGTGTTATCAAACTCATTTGAAGGCAAGCCACACATCTCAGTGCGACGTATTTCAATCAACGGATGGGATTCAATCAGTGATGTAACTTTTTCAGCAAAACCATCACGGTCAACCGCAAGTGCAGATCCAGCAGGAACTTGATGTGCATCAGCGCAGGCCATAATCAGAGACCCCATAAGTCGCATTTCTGCATGAAGCAGACCAACGGCATTTGTTGTAGGCTCATCTGAACGAAATGAGTTAGAGCATACCAGCTCTGCTAGATGGTCAGTTTTATGAGCTTCAGTTTTGCGCCCAGGGCGCATCTCATAAAGAATAACAGGAACATTTTGCTGTGCGACCTGCCAAGCCGCTTCGCAACCAGCAAGACCGCCACCAATTATACAAACAGGTTTTATCATATGAATGCTTTAAGCTGTATGAGTGCTTATTAAAAGCAGTTTAGTAAAAAAAAGCCCGCATGAGCGGGCAATTTTGCTATAAAATTGTCAGTGGTTTCACAGGCTTGCATTGCGTGAAATATGCATGATCTCTGAGCGTGAGATACCAATGTCTTTTAAGGCTGCATCGTTCAGGTTTGAAAGCTCACGAACCATTTCACGATATTTAAAGAATGAGCGAATCTTGCTAAGAATAACTGAAATAACCATTTGTTATCTCCCTGTATGTTGCGAAAAAAGCGAAACCATCAAATGAGATAACTGCTTTTTCTATAGGAGGTGTATATATATTTTACAGCTTTTCATAAAGTGCATAATGAATATGCCAGCTATGCATTATTGTAATAATGCAATAATTTAGAGAAAAATACGATATTTAAATGCAAAAAAGCGGGGTAACCTATTAAAAATTGGAAAAATACCTATAAAATATGCAAAATTTAACAGATTGGCACAAAAAATAAAGACGACCATTAGGCCGCCTTTAATATTTTTAAATTTTAAAGTTAAGTTTAAAGTGAGTAATACATCGAAAACTCAATTGGATGAGGCGTCATTTCATAGCGCATAACGTCCTGCATCTTGAGCTCAATATAGGCATCAATCATATCATCCGTGAATACTCCACCAGCTTTCAGGAAGCCACGATCTTTATCAAGATTCTGTAATGCTTCACGAAGGGATCCACAAACTGTTGGAATTTTCTTTAGCTCACGCGGTGGAAGATCATAAAGATCCTTGTCCATTGCTTCGCCCGGGTGAATTTTATTCTGAATACCATCAAGACCCGCCATTAACAGGGCAGAAAAGGCAAGGTATGGATTTGCCATCGGATCTGGGAAGCGAACCTCTACACGCTTTGCCTTTGGATTGTTCGACCAAGGAATGCGGCACGAGGCTGAACGGTTACGTGCAGAATAGGCCAGAAGAACTGGTGCTTCATAACCAGGAACCAAACGCTTGTATGAGTTGGTGGACGGGTTTGTAAATGCGTTCAGAGCTTTGGCATGCTTGATGATGCCGCCGATGTAATACAGGCATGTTTCAGATAGGCCAGCATATTTATCACCAGCAAAAGTTGGCTTGCCACCTTTCCAAAGTGACATATGTACGTGCATTCCAGAACCATTATCGCCAAAAACTGGTTTTGGCATAAATGTGGCTGTTTTGCCATAGCTTTGAGCTACATTGTGAATGCAGTATTTGTAAATCTGCATCTGATCAGCCATTTTAACCAAAGTGTCAAACTTCAGGCCAAGTTCATGCTGGGCAGAAGCAACTTCATGATGGTGTTTTTCAACAGTTGCACCCATTGCTGCCATTGCCGCAAGCATTTCTCCACGCATGTCCTGCGCTGTGTCTTGCGGAGCAACTGGAAAATAACCGCCTTTAACGGCTATGCGGTGGCCCATATTGCCGCCTTCATAGTCTGTCATGCCATTGGATGGTAATTCATCAGCATCAAGTTTAAAGCCTGTATTATAAGGATCAGATGAAAATTTCACATCATCAAACACAAAAAATTCTGCTTCAGGTCCAAAAAAGGCTGTGTCGCCTGCACCAATTGCGGTCACATAAGCTTCGGCTTTTTTAGCAATGCTACGTGGATCACGCTCATAGGGCTGTCCGCTCATTGGCTCGAGAACATCACAGTTGATGCTTAAAGTTGCAGCCGCAAAGAACGGATCCATACAGGCAGATGCAGGGTCAGGCATTAAAAGCATGTCAGATTCGTTGATGGCTTTCCAGCCAGCGATGGAAGAGCCGTCAAACATTTGACCATCTTCAAAAAAGTCTTCATCAACCATGGTAATGTCGAACGTCACATGCTGCCATTTGCCTTTAGGGTCTGTGAAGCGCAAATCAACATATTTTACATCATTGTCTTTAATGTATTTTAGCACATCTTTTGAGGTTTTCATGTCGTCTATTGTCCTTTCTTAAACGAACAGATGGATAATCAAAGGTGCAGGGCATGCACCTTGAATTGAGTGTATTAAATTGCGTCTGTACCAGTTTCGCCGGTCCTGATACGGATAACCTGCTCAATGCTGGAAACAAAAATTTTACCGTCACCAATGCGGCCGGTCTGAGCCGACGCTTTTATAGAATCCAGAGCTTTTGAAAGCATATCATCAGCAACAACAAGTTCAATTTTTACCTTGGGTAAGAAATCAACCACATATTCAGCGCCACGATAAAGCTCGGTACGGCCTTTTTGACGACCAAACCCTTTAACCTCAATAACCGTAATTCCTTGCACGCCCACTTCTTGAAGAGCTTCTTTAACCTCATCAAGTTTAAACGGCTTGATTATAGCTTCAATCTTTTTCATACTTTTATGAACACCATGTTTATGAGATACGTTTGGTTAGACGAAGCATAGGGGTAAGCAAGGGTCAAGCCGAACCATGCTTTAAATCAACTATTTTTTGTGGTTTGATGTTTTTTTGGCTCATAATGAATTAAGTTCCATGCATTAATCGCATTAGTTGGGGTTTAAAATGCTAGTAATGATGATTAAATTTCCATTTGTACAAAAAACAGGCAACATGGCTATATCATGCGCATAAGAATTATTGGTGGAGGTGTTGCAGGTTTAACCTGCGCACTTTTATTTGCCAAAATGGGTTTTGAAATAGATATTTTCGAACGTTTGACACAGGCTGGCAAAGGATGTTCCTGGTATGCTGGCGGTATGCTTGCACCTTGGTGTGAAGTCGAAAGTGCGGAGCCTCTTATTGCTAAATGGGGGCAGGAATCGCTTACATTCTGGAAAGCAGAATTCAGTGGCACTCAAAGTTTTGGCTCAATTGTGGTTGCACCCTCAAGAGATACAGCCGAGTTGAAACGGTTTGCCCGACGCACAGAGAATTTCGAATGGCTTGAAGCTGATAAGATTGCAGAGCTTGAACCAGACCTTGAAGGCAGGTTTATGGCAGCTCTTTATTTTCAAGAAGAAGCTCACTTGGATCCTCGCACAACGCTTGAAAATTTAACACAGCGCCTGACCCTTGAGTATGATACCAAGTTTCATTATAATGCAGAAATCAGCGAGGCAGAATTTAGTGATCCTGCCTGGGATTGGACAATCGACTGTAGAGGATTTTCTGCACAGGCTTCATTTAAAAACCTGCGTGGTGTTAAAGGTGAAATGCTGGTGCTCAAATCCAGTGAAATTCACCTTAAACGTCCAATACGTTTTTTGCATCCGCGCTTTCCAGTTTATATTATCCCACGCAACGACAATATGTTTATGGTTGGTGCGACCATGATTGAAAATTCAGAGCGTACCCGTATAACAGCACGGTCCATAATGGAGCTTTTGAACGCTGCCTATGCTGTGCACCCAGCTTTTGGCGAAGCTGAAATTATTGAAATGGGCTGTGATCTGCGCCCAAGTTTTCCCGATAATCTGCCAAGAATTAAGCGGATAGAAAATAAATTCGCCAAAGGCCATGTGCTCCATGTAAATGGCCTTTACAGACATGGATTTCTGCTCGCGCCTGCTTTGGCAAAACGTGTGGTTGATGTTGTTCTCACTAATGCTTATTTCAAAGAAATAATGGATGAGGCCTGATTTGAAAAAGCGCATAAAAGTGAATGGTAATTTCCAAGAAACAATGTCTGATACGCTTTCAGGGCTTGTCATTGAACTGGACTACGCAGATACAATCATAGCCACTGCCAAGAATCAAGAATTTGTGCGTTACGCAGATAGGGACAGTACTAAAATTGCCGATGGCGATGAAATTGAAATTCTTGTTCCTATGCAAGGTGGCTAACCATGAGTGATGCTTTAAAACTCTATGATGCAGAACTTTCATCACGCCTTATGCTGGGCACATCGCTTTATCCATCTCCTGCAATTATGGCAGACGCCATTCTTAAATCAAAAGCTGGAGTTGTTACAGTTTCTCTTCGGCGTGAAGCTGGTAACAGCAGGGCAGGGCAATCCTTCTGGTCTCTGGTCAAAGGTCTAAATACCCATGTTTTACCAAACACAGCTGGCTGCCACAGTGTAAAAGAGGCTGTAACGACCGCGCAGATGGCAAGAGACGTGTTTGAAACCAACTGGATCAAGCTTGAAGTAATAGGCAATCAGGACACACTTCAGCCAGATGTATTTGGCTTATGTGAAGCCGCAGAAATTCTATGCCGCGATGGGTTTGATGTATTTCCTTACACAACAGAAGATTTATCGGTTGCAGAGAAGCTCCTGCGGTGTGGCTGCAAAATCCTGATGCCATGGGGAGCACCCATAGGTTCAGGACGTGGATTGAACAATACATTTGGTCTACGCTCAATGCGGGCGCATTTTCCTGATGTTCCGTTGATTATAGATGCTGGGCTTGGCGTTCCATCTCATGCAGCTGCTGCAATGGAGATGGGGTATGATGCTGTTTTACTCAATACGGCTGTTGCAAAAGCTGGCGACCCTGTTGCCATGGCGCAGGGTTTTGCGCTTGCTGTTGAAGCTGGGCGCTTGAGCTACCTTGCAGATGCCATGGAACCACGCGACATGGCCTTCCCTTCAACGCCTGTAATTGGTCAGCCTTTTGGCAAGGATAGTTTTGGTGCTTGATCCATTTTACATGATTGTCGACAGCTCTTCATGGCTCGAAAGGCTTCTGCCATGCGGTTTAAAGCTCGTACAATTGCGTATCAAAGATAAGACTGAACCTGAATTAATAGATGAAATTGCCAAGGGCAAAGCATTATGTGAATTATACGATTGCCAGCTTGTTGTTAATGACTATTGGAGAATAGCGATAGATTTAAAGTGCAATTATGTACATCTTGGCCAAGAAGACCTGGATATTGCTGATTTAAAAGCAATTGCAGATGCAGGTATAAAACTGGGTATCAGCACACATAACGAGTCTGAGCTTGAACGTGCATTAACCTGTAAACCTGATTATGTTGCCCTTGGACCGATTTATCCAACAATCTTGAAACAGATGCCGTTTGGCCCTCAAGGGCTGGCAAAGCTTGGCGATTGGCGCAAGCGCATTGGACATTTGCCGCTGGTTGGAATTGGCGGTCTGACCGTTGAGCGTGGCATTGAGGTTCTGAATTCTGGGGCAGATTGCGTTGCGGCAGTGACCGATATTACACTCAATATTGACCCAGAATTACGAGTAGGTGAGTGGCTGAAAGCTACAAGAAAATTTATACCGTGATTTCTGCTAAAGTTAATGAAAATTGGATAATGGTTTGAATTGATTGCAATTATATTTTTACAAAAGTTATGCGCGTTCAAAACATTTAGTCAGTCTTAATTCATGTGAAAATCACGAACAAAGATAGTAAAATTAAAACGTTTTATCAGGCTTGCCCTACACCCTACACCTGCATTATAAATTGTACATGACAGAAATTCTTTTCTACCATCTTCAAAGGCAACCACTTGAACGTGTGCTGCCTCTTCTTTTGGAAAAAACCCTAGACAAGAATTGGAAGGCTGTTATCCGCTGCGGTTCAGCAGAGCGTCTGGCTGCACTGGACGATACGCTTTGGACATGGAAAGAAAACAGCTTTTTACCACATGGCACATATTTGGATGGTGAGGGCGTCTTGCAACCAGTTTATCTAACTCTGGAATACGAATGCCCAAATGCAGCAGAGGTTTTGTTTCTGGTTGATGGTGCGCCATTGGATGATAAAACTCTTGAAACTCCCTTATATGAACGTATTGTCCTGATATTTGATGGAAACGATGATGAGCAGCTTAAAAGCGCAAGAGCAAGCTGGAAAGATGTTACAGCTTTAGAGCTTACAGCAACATACTGGCAGCAGGATGAAAAAGACCGTTGGCTGAAAAAGGCCTGATTTTTACGATGAAAACTATTAAAAATTGTTTATTTGAGTAGTGTGAACAGGCACAAACACCTAGTTTTTGTTTGTTATAGTGTTGAAAGTTTCATCACAATAAGTCCTCCAACTATTAAAAAGGCAGATATAATCCGCATTAAACTTGCTTCTTTCTAAAAGACGTAAATTTTAACTAAAATGCACCTACTGATCCAGTACATGTCCAAATGGTGCAAGCCATTCCACATTAGTATCCCATCATCTTTGAAAATGTCAGTTATGGATTTGCAAATGAAAATTACATTTTTTATAGTAATTCGACCATCAATAAGCTTATACATTTTGTGCAGCTTGTAGCTTGGCAACTTTTAAAAATGTATTTTTTATTTAAAATAAAGTTTTTATCAAAAATTGCGGTGCTATAGCTTCTAAATAATTTATCAAACAACGAGTCGCACGCATGTCAGTTGATCAGGCCACTGTTAAGAAAATAGCCCGTCTTGCAAGAGTTTCTGTGGAAGAGAGTGCAATTCCAGTCCTCCAAACTGAGCTAAATGCTATTTTTGGTTTTATTGAGCAGCTCAAGGAAGTTGATGTAAACGGTGTTGAACCAATGACATCAGTCGTAAAGATGCAGATTAAGCAAAGAGAAGATATTGTAAACGACGGCGAAGATGCAGCGCGCGTTCTTGCAAATGCCCCTGTCCGTGAAGATAACTTTTATGTTGTACCCAAAGTTGTAGAATAGTCCTAATATTTAAGCCTACCTGTTTTGGTTTGCAGGAGTGGGCGGGGAGTTGCCATGATTACGCTAATATTTCCTGATGGAGCGCAACGAGAATTTGCCCCAAACATAACAGGTTTTCAGATCGCTGAGGGTATATCCAAAAGCCTTGTCAAACGCACAGTGGCAATGACGTTGGATGGCGTTGTAACTGATTTAAGTCAGTCCATTTCAGTAAGTGCTAATATAGAGTTTTTAACCCGCGAAGACCCGCGCGCGCTTGAGCTTATCCGCCATGATTGCGCCCACGTTCTTGCAGAGGCAGTACAAACTCTGTTTCCAGCAACACAAGTTACAATTGGCCCTGTAATTGAAAATGGTTTTTTCTACGATTTTTTCAGGGAAGCGCCATTTACCCCCGATGATTTTGCAAACATAGAAAAAAAGATGCGCGAAATCATTGCAAGGGATTTACCCTTTACCCGTGAAGTCTGGACACGTGAGCGTGCCAAAGCCCATTTTGAGACTAAAGGGGAAGCCTTCAAAATTAAGTTGATAGATGCCATTCCTGAAGGGCAGGATCTATCCATGTATGCTCAAGGTGAGTGGATGGATTTATGCCGTGGCCCTCACATGACATCAACAGGTAAAATAGGAAGCGCTTTCAAGCTTATGAAGGTAGCTGGTGCTTACTGGCGCGGTGACAGTAAAAATCCTATGCTGACCCGTATTTATGCAACTGCTTTTGCCAATCAGGCAGATCTTGATGCTTACATGCTTCAAATTGAAGAGGCAGAAAAGCGGGATCATCGTAAGCTGGGCCGTGAAATGGATTTATTCCATTTTCAGGAGGAGGGGCCTGGTACGGTCTTTTGGCACTCCAAAGGCTGGACATTGTTTCAGCAGCTTACTGCTTACATGCGCCGACGTTTGCGCCGTGATTATGATGAGGTCAATGCACCGCAGCTTCTGGACAAGTCTCTTTGGGAAACCTCTGGCCATTGGGGCTGGTATAAGGAAAATATGTTTGCAGCAACATCTGCAGGAGAGAATACTGCGGATGAGCGGGTCTTTGCCTTAAAACCCATGAATTGCCCTGGACACGTACAGCTATTCAAGCATGGCCTCAAAAGTTACCGTGACCTGCCTATTCGCATGGCAGAGTTTGGTGTAGTGCATCGTTATGAGCCATCTGGTGCATTGCACGGTTTAATGCGTGTCAGAGGCTTTACTCAAGACGATGCTCATATCTTTTGCACCGACGATCAAATGGAGGCGGAATGTCTCAAAATCAATGAGTTGATGCTATCCGTTTATGCACATTTTGGCTTCGACAGTATGGTCGTAAAGCTATCGACGCGTCCTGAAAAACGTGTAGGATCCGATGCATTATGGGATCGTGCTGAAAGTGTGATGACACGCGTTCTTGAAAAAATTGAAATGCAGTCGGATGGTAAAATTAAAACAGGTATAAATGAAGGGGAGGGGGCGTTTTACGGCCCTAAATTTGAATATACACTTCGCGATGCTATCGGGCGCGAATGGCAATGTGGTACAACACAGGTTGATTTTAATTTGCCTGAGCGTTTTGGTGCTTTCTATATTGAAGCAGATGGGTCTAAACAACCCCCTGTAATGATACATCGCGCCATTTGCGGTTCTATGGAACGATTTTTGGGAATTCTGATTGAATCCTATGCAGGGCATTTTCCACTTTGGCTTTCGCCAGAGCAGTTGGTCGTTTGCCCAATAGTATCTGACATGAATGAGTACGCACATGAGGTTACAGAATTAGCTTTTGCGGCAGGTTTGCGTGCAAGGGCAGATGTGCGTAATGAAAAAATAAGCTACAAAGTTCGCGAGCACTCCCTTGCAAAAGTTCCTGTTATTTTTGCTGTTGGCAAGCGCGAGGCTGAGGAGAGAACTGTCACAATAAGGCGTCTGGGCTCACAAGAACAAACAGTTATGCCGCTTGTAGAGGCTTTAAAGATGCTGGAACGTGAAGCTGTTCCACCAGATTTAAGAGGTTGAAATTTAATTTACAGACGCAGAATTTTTAAATGAGTTTTGACGCAGGATTTCTATATCCTGATCCTCTGTACCTGAAACTTTAAACTCGCTTGTAAAACTTTTCCCATCATTACGGGCAATAGCAGTGTATGTGCCTTCAGACAAAATCATGGTAGGAAATGCACTTAGTTCTTCGCGGATTACGTCCCCACCTGGCGTTAGTACTGTCCATGCCGTGTTTGCTGTTGCCTCCGATCCTGGTTTGCTCACAAGTTTAAGTGTTATCTTGGCGGCTTTATGATTTACAATTACCTCTGTAAGTTTTCCTGTTTGAACACGCATATCGGCCATAACTATTGAGTTGGAGCCACCATACGCTGTCGTAATATGATAATTGCCTTCAGGAAGTCTGATTACTTCTCCAGATAAAAGCGTATTGCTTAAAAGCTTTTCCTCTACGTTTGTCAGCGATGGAATGTAAAGAGACAGTTGCAGATCTTTTGCATTTATGGGCTTGCCCCCATTTGTACCCTTAACGCTTAGTCCGCCCGCAGAAATAATCAGTCGTTCAGATGTTGTCTGCTTGTTGACCATAATCTTGCGACTGCTACTAGCAAGGCCATAGGTAACATGGACGATGTATTCACCAGGATCCAGCTCAACGACAGGAATAGGCTCATCTGTTGTTTTAATAGGGTTGTCGAGATTAGAAGCAGAAAATATATGCCATTGGATACCTGATCTAATAAGCGAACCATCAGTTGTAAATGCAGCGCTCAGCAGTATCTTATTTTCTATTGGTATTGGTGCTGCTGGTAATGGAACTGGTGAAATTTGCAACGGAACTAAAAATTGCGTGACTGAGGATCCAGAGGATTCAGGTGTTTGCTGGGCATAAGTGTTTGGCAAATCACCTGAAAATGCACAAAGTAGAGCGAAATATTTAAGTTTGATCAATGACATGCGGAAAGCTTTACGCAAAATAACAAAAAAGTAAAACATCAAATAACAGATAGATATAAAAGTTCCATAATATATATTATGCGAATAGTTTATAGCTTTGTAATTCTTGGCAATATGCACAATTCAAATATGA
>JANXWK010000003.1 GCA_025351165.1 Hyphomicrobiales bacterium
CGAAGGTGAGCGCGTGAATAACTTACTGTCGCAAACTAATGGACGACTAACTTACAAGGAACTGATAGCATGAATGGGACAAACGATAAACCAAGTGAGATTTCAAAAGAAGACTTTGATAACACTTTGAGTAGATATGCGCTTACTGACCCACAGGAACTTTTGGACTCTTCAAAAGAAAGTGTGAGTGATGGGGCGATTGAAAGACTTATTGCTAAGTTTGAAGAATCCGCACATGTTGATGATGCTGACGTTGAGTTTTGGTATGCCCGTGAATTGCAAGTACTGTTTGACTACGCCACATGGGATAAATTTCTTAACGTTATTGAGAAAGCAAAAAATTCTTGTGAAACAAGTGGTTATCCAATAGGAGACCATTTTTCCCACGTGGGAAAAATGGTTGAGATTGGCTCTGGTGCCGAGAAAGTCATAGATGACCTACAGTTAACTCGATATGCTTGTTATCTCGTGGCACAAAATGGTGACTCTCGAAAAAAGCCCGTATCTTTTGCTCAAACTTATTTCGCTATTCAAACGCGCAGACAAGAAATTCAAGATAAAAATGAAGCCAACACGCCACTTACAGAAAACCAATATCGAATTTTGCTGCGCAATGAAATAAAAAAGCGCAACGTACATTTAGCGAGTGCCGCAAAAGGAGCTGGAGTTGTTGAACCGCTTGATTTTGCAATTTTTCAAAATTTTGGTTATAAAGGAATGTATGGTCTTGATAACAATGGAATCAAGCGTACAAAGGGCTTGAAGAAAAGCGATAATATACTTGACCATATGGGCGGTACTGAACTTGCGGCAAATCTATTCAGAACGACTCAAGCTGAAGATAAATTGAAAAGAGAAAGCATTAAAGGTAAATCAAATGCCAATCAAGCTCACTTTGAAGTAGGACAAAAAGTCAGGCAGGCTATTGAGGATATTGGTGGGGTAATGCCTGAGAAATTACCTGCCGCAGAAAATATTGTTAAAATCGCCCGTAAAATGCAAAAAGCAATAAAAGACAGCACCAAGAAAAGTGTTGGTGATAAATAGTCAAACAAAAAGCGTGTTGAATTGCGCTTTTTGCTTGGGTCTGTTATGTATATAATTACCAAAAATTATGCTTCTAATCACCTAATCTACGATAGTCCCTAAATTTTATATTTGCAGAAAGTTGTTTCATGCGTCGATTATTTTTGAGCCTGCTTTTTATATTCAGTTTGGCAGAACAATTCATTGTTTGTGCCAAAGAGGGTGGTTTGTCGCCAGAGTACATTGCAACCACAAAAATGAAGGCTGAACAGGGCAATGCTTTTGCACAATCTAACCTTGGTGTTATGTACTATGCAGGTGAGGGCATAACCCAAAATTACGCGGAGGCTGTAAGATGGTATCGCAAAGCCGCAGATCAAGGTGTTGATCAAGCGCAACATAGACTCGGTGTTATGTATGCTAAAGGTCTAGGCGTATCACAAAATTATGCGGAGGCTGTAAAATGGTATCGCAAAGCAGCAAATCAAGGTTTTGCTAACGCGCAATGTAATCTTGGTTTAATGTATGCAAATGGTATGGGCGTAACCCAAAATTATGCGGAAGCTGTAAAATGGTATCGCAAAGCCGCAGATCAAGGTGAAACTCAAGCACAACATAATCTTGGTTTTATGTATGCCAGCGGTCGCGGTGTAACCCAAGATTATGTAGAGGCTGTACAGTGGTATCTGAAAGCCGCAGTTCAAGGTAGTGCTGAAGCACAATATAATCTTGGTCTTCTGTATGATAAAGGTGAAGGCGTAACACAAAATTACGCAGAGGCCGTAAGATGGTATCGCAAAGCCGCAGATCAAGATCTTGCTCAAGCGCAACTTACTCTTGGTCTTCTGTATGGCTTAGGTCAGGGAGTGACCTAAAATTACGCTGAAGCTGTACAATGGTATCGCAAAGCAGCAGATCAAGGTCATGCCCAAGCGCAACTTACTCTTGGTCTTCTGTATGGCCAAGGCAAGGGGGTGGCTCAAAGTTTCGCGGAAGCTTATTTTTGGTTCATACTCGCGTCTACACAAAGCAATACAAAAGCTGTTGAAATGAGAGATAAAACTGCAAAGCTTCTTACACCTTTGCAAATTGCAGACATTCAAAAACGCGCAAGTGAGTGGAAGCCAATCATAGCACCGGTCAAACAGTAAGCACAAAAAAGCGGCAGACACATATCCGTTTTACAGGATAATCCCTCTCACATTTATGGGAGAGGGAAAGAACCGCCCCCATCAATCCTGTATATTTAGCCTGATATGCAACTCACGCAATTGTTTTGGCGTAGCACTGCTTGGTGCGCTCATCAGCAGATCTTCAGCTTTCTGGTTCATGGGGAAAAGCACAACCTCACGGATGTTTGGCTCTTCTGCCAATAGCATCACAATACGGTCAACCCCTGGCGCAATCCCACCATGGGGCGGTGCACCATATTGGAATGCACGATACATGCCACCAAACTTTTCCAGCAACACATCTTCGCCATAGCCTGCCAGTGCAAAGGCCTGTTTCATCACCTCTGGGCGATGGTTACGAATTGCGCCAGATGAGAGTTCAATACCATTACACACAACATCATACTGAAAAGCTTTGATATTCAGGATTGTCTCTTGATCGGCTGCACCTAATTTGAGGAACGCCTCCCGATCAAAATTGGGCATGGAGAATGGGTTATGCGAGAAATCTACGCGCTTATCATCCTCGTTCCACTCATACATTGGAAAATCGACAATCCAGCAAAACGCGAACTGATCCATATCGCCAAGGTTCAGATCCGTGCCAACCTTCACACGTGCTGCCCCTGCAAATTTTACGAATTTTTCTGGAAGACCAGCCATGAAGAAAGCCGCATCGCCATCTTTAAGGCCTAATGCAACACGCAGTTCTTCAGTTTTTTCAGCGCCAATATTTTTGGCAATTGGGCCAGAACCCGCCCCGTCCTTCCAAAAGATGTACCCTAAACCTGGCTGGCCCTCGCCCTGCGCCCAGCTATTCATGCGGTCGCAAAAGGCGCGTGAACCACCAGTTGGTGCAGGAATTGCCCAGACCTGCGCTTTTGGATCGCCATCCAGAATACGGGCAAAAACCTTGAACCCGCTATCCCGAAATACATCTGACACATCCTGCATTTTTATCGGAATGCGTAAATCTGGCTTGTCATTGCCATACCAGCGCATGGAATCTGCGTATGTAATGTGTGGAAAACTTTGCGTGACACGTTTGCCATTGCCAAATTCTTCAAACACCCCGCGCAAAACAGGTTCAACGGCTTCAAACACATCCTTTTGTTCAACAAAACTCATTTCAATATCGAGCTGGTAGAACTCGCCAGGGGAGCGATCAGCGCGCGCATCCTCATCTCTAAAGCAGGGCGCAATCTGGAAATAGCGATCAAAACCTGCCACCATCAACAGCTGTTTAAACTGCTGCGGGGCTTGGGGCAGAGCATAGAATTTGCCTGGATGAACACGGCTTGGCACAAGATAATCACGCGCGCCTTCTGGACTGGACGCTGTCAATATTGGTGTTTGAAATTCAAAAAAGCCGCCAGCTTTCATGCGTGAGCGCAGGCTATCAATCACCTGCCCGCGCAGCATGATATTTTTGTGCAGCTTCTCACGGCGTAAATCCAGAAAACGGTATTTTAAACGGGTTTCTTCTGGGTATTCCACATCGCCAAACACGGGTAGTGGCAGATCGCCAGCAGGGCCAAGTACCTCAATACTGCTCACAACAAGCTCTACCTGCCCTGTTGCCAGGTTTGCATTTTCCGTACCAGATGGGCGTTGGCGCACCTCACCATCAACACAGATGACAAACTCGCTTCTCAGGCTTTCCGCATCTTTAAAAGCAGGACTTGCAGGATCAATAACGATTTGGGTCAAGCCATAATGATCACGTAAATCTACAAACAGCAATCCACCATGATCGCGGATACGGTGGCACCAGCCAGACAGCCTTGCCTGCTGACCTATGTTTTTCTGATCCAGTGATCCACAGGTATGGGAGCGATAGCGATGAAGAGGAGTTGAGGACATAAGTGCGCCTTGGAATCTGTTAATTACACGGCAGACAACCACACATAAAGACATGACTTGTCAAGGTATACAAATTTTACTGCAAACACTTTGAAAGCTCAGTCTCAGACTTAATTATGCAATCTGCTTTTATGCCATTGGCATTTGGTGTGATAATCAGAAAACTCAATGGATCACGTGGCAAACGGTCGTTGATAACATTATTGACCTGTTCAGTATTTGTATTGTCAACAATCTCATTATAGCGGTTGGCAAAATCAAACGGACGACCATCAAGCATGTTGTCTAAAATGAAACTGGCCGCATTTGCACGCCTCATAACAGATGAAATAGAGGTTTTTCGCGTTGTAACCATGTTTGAAAGCTCTTGAGGGGTAATGCCATCCAAACGAAGGCGTGTATATTCCTGTCGAATTGTAGAAACCACATCCTGCACTTTACCATTGGCCACTGAGGCTGAAATCTGTAGCAAACTTGTACGTCCATCTATCTGCTTGGTACTTGCAGATGCCCCATATGTTGCACCAAGTTTTTCCCTCAACGCTATAAAAAGGCGCGATGTGCCCGAGCCCTCACTCAAAACGCCAACGCCTATGCTGCGGGCAACACCTTCATTGATATTCGTGCGGCTTACTGGTCCGCCTGCCAGAATAATGGACTGCTTGACGTCTTTTAAAAGCAAAATGGTTTTTGCTGGCGCAAGCACATTTGCATTTGCGCGGGGTGGCACCTGAGATTTTTCCGGAAGAGCACCAAAAATCTTGTCAATTTCTGCTCCAGCTTGAGCCTCACTCATAGGGCCACCTGCCACAATAAGAAGATTCTCTCGCGACAGAACAGACTTATGCCAGTTTTCTATGTCAGCTTTTGTTACGGCATTAACGGACGCTAATTGACTGCCCGCAATAAAACTCAAGTAAGGACTGCCATAAAGATGCAACGTGCGAAAAAGGCGTGATGCAATGGAATCTGGATTTTCAAGGCCACGCTTGACGCTGTCTGCTGCTTTTTGACGAATGCGCTTGATATTTGCTTCAGTAAAACGAGGCATCTCCATTGCCTGTTTTAAATAGGCACCAACAGCGGAAAATTTTTCGACAGGCGCTGAAACAACACCGTATAAATGATGCGCGCGAGGAGAAAAATTATAGCCGCCCTGCAGATCTTTCAGATTTTCATCCAGTTCTCCCGCCTCCATTGCCTGTGTTCCTTCCCCCAGCAAGGAGGCACCAAGCAACGCGGTCATATCTTTATCGGCACCCATAACAGCCGATCCATCTTTAAAAGCAAAGGCAAAAGTCTGGGCTTTCTCATCACCTTGATCAAGATAGATAAATCTTAAACCTGCAGGAGAACGGCTTTCAGTAATTGGCCATTGCGGTGATTGTGCGTTAAGCCCACCTGCAAAAAAAATGCTACAGGCGCCAAATATAGTTGAAAGAATACGCATTATTTAACTACCTTTTTCAGCTCGTCTTCACTTTTTGTAATGGCAGTGTTGGAGAGCTTATCTATTGTCATATCAGGCTTTAAAACCGCAAATATAACGCGGCCTTCGCTCGAAACTGCATTTGTCTGAGTCTGGACATCTTGCAAAGAAAGCGCCTCTATTCGTTTTGGAAGCCTGGCAAGTTCATCATAAGGTAGATTTCGTGCAATCCAGCCTGCAAGTCGGCTGGTAACTTGATCAGCATTGTCTAGGCTTTCTTGCCAATCATCAGCATATCGCTTTTTCAGCCTGGTCAGAGTTGCCTCTGATAGCTGTAGTTTTGAAATCTGATCTGTATACTCTGTCATCGCCTGCATCAGTTTTTCTTGCGATACATCATCTGCAAGTGTTGCAGTCAAATCAAATTCATAAACGCCAGGTACACGCTTATGTATGGATGCATTTACATCGCTTGCCAATAAACTGCGCTCAACAAGCACGCTGTAGGGGCTGTCTGTTAGTTTACTTGTTAAAAAACTATACAATATACTTTGAGCAGCCTGTGTTTTAAATTCATCTTTATCATCAATTTTAATGATTTTACTCATGAATATCTTGGTTCTTTCCGTCTGCTTATCAACTCCAAATTTTATGATTGTTTCATTTTTATAATTTGGTAGTTTTTTCCAGTCATGTGTAGGAACAGGCCGGCTTAAAATAGGCTCAAGCGCTGTTTGTGATATTTTCTTTAGTACGTCTGGCTCAATATCTCCTGTAATTACAAAATTCACGTTTTCCTTGGAATACCAGCGCTGATGAAAGGCTTTCGCCTGCTCTATAGTAAATGCTGAAATACTCTCAGGTGTGCCAGCAGGAGATTGGTCATGTGGGTGGTAAGGAATTTCCAACGCACCTGCAGCTAAAAGAAAAAGCGCTTCTGGCTTGGATGCATAGCGCCAGTCATATTCCTGATTTACAATCTTGCGTTCACGCTCAGCATCACTGGGTGACACATCAAAGTCAGTCAGACGTTTTGCATAAAAATCAAATAGCTTTTCCAGAATTGGCTCTGCGCTACCACCCTTTAGTGGTACTTTGTGAATGTAGGCTGTTGCAGAATTATTCGTCCATCCATTAACATATGCATCAGGAAAGAAACGGAAGGCTATATCATTTGAACCAGAATTACGACCAACGAGGATGATATGCTCCAGATAATGTGCAATTCCTAAACAGTTATTATCAGCTTCATCATAACAACCGGCATTTACAATCATTTGAAAATCAATGGTCTTAGCTTTTGTGTCTGGAACTAGATAAACCCGTTCTTCAATTTTCTGTATTTTTACTTCTGCCTCAGCACATGCAATGTTTATGCTGACCAGCATGAAGACAAGCACGGATAGCATGTGCTTACCAAGTCTGTTTTTATGGATATGCATAGTGACTTTTCCTGACTGATTGATATCTTGTAGCCTTTATACTGTAGCTTATACACATACGTTACGCCTGCATCTAGCCGTATGTAAAAAAAGCTGTTAGGGCGCTATTCCATGCAGCTTATTTCTCAAACCAAAGACCTCTCCGCTTTTTGCGTACGCCTCACAACTCACAAGTTTGTGACAGTTGATACGGAATTTTTGCGCGAAACAACTTATTACCCAAAGCTCTGTCTTATTCAAATGGCAAGTGCAGACGAAGTTCAGCTGATTGATGCCTTATCCTTGCAGCTTGATTTACAGCCTTTCTACGATTTGATGGCCAATCTGGATGTCGTGAAGGTTTTTCATTCCGCACGTCAGGACATTGAGATCATCTGGAAGGGCGGAAGAATAATTCCAACACCGTTATTTGATACGCAGGTTGCGGCAATGGTATGCGGATTTGGGGATCAGGTATCGTATGAGTCTCTTGCAGCCAATCTGGCAAATGCTAAAATTGATAAATCATCACGGTTTACAGATTGGGCGCGCCGTCCCTTGACTGATGCACAGATTAAATACGCAGCATCTGATGTCACACATTTAAGGACTATTTACGAAAAACTTGCTGAGAAACTGGAAAAAACTGGCCGTATGGAATGGCTTACAGATGAAATGGCAATTTTGAATTCTCCTTCAACATATGAAGTCGATCCAGATAAAGCGTATGAACGTGTAAAAGCTCGTATCAGAAAGCCTCGTGATCTTGCAATTCTTATTGAAATTGCGGCTTGGCGAGAGCGTGAAGCTCAAACAAAAGATGTGCCACGTGGACGAATTTTAAAAGATGATGCCATGGGAGAGCTTGCTGTTTCAGCGCCAACCAATAGCGAAGAATTATCACGTTTACGCGGACTATCAAATGGATTTGAACGTTCCAAATCTGCCAGTGATATTCTTGCAGCCGTTCAACGCGGGCTTGCGCGAGACCCTGAGACTTTGCCACCTATGAAACCCGAGCGCACAAATTCTGGATCGAATGGTGCTTTTACACAATTACTGCGTGTTCTGTTGCAGGGAATAGCCGAAGATGAACGTGTTGCACCAAAAATCATTGCCACAAGTGATGATCTTGATGCAATTGCAAACGGGGATGAAACTGAAACACAGGCATTGCAAGGTTGGAGACGGGAATTATTTGGTGATAAAGCACTGGCTTTAAAACGTGGAGAAGTTGCTTTGACAGTAAAAAAAGGGCGTATTATTGCAGTCCCTATGCTGCAACCCTAGAAATAAACTCATTTATAGACACAGAAAGATCTTCATTGGTTTTGGAGAACTGCTCTGCCAAAACCTGAATTCGCCCTGCTGAATCTCTAGTGCGCTGAACTGCCTGACCTATTGAATTAAAATTCTCACGTATATCACTAGTGCTGCTGGCAGCCTGAGACGCGCTTCTGGCAATCTCAAATGTGGCACCGCCCTGCTCTTCTACAGCAGCAGCAATATTAGATGTGCTCTGGCCAATACCTTCCAGAATATGACTGACTATTTTTACAGATTTGACAGCTTCCGAAGTTGCAGACTGTATTGAATTTATCTGCATGGTAATTTCTTTAGTCGCGCTTTCAGTTTGAGCTGCAAGCTGCTTAACTTCTGAGGCAACAACGCTAAATCCTTTGCCAGCTTCGCCAGCACGTGCTGCTTCAATTGTTGCATTTAAAGCAAGTAGATTGGTTTGACCTGCTATTTTTTGAATAAGGGAAACGACTTGTCCAACGCGTTCAACATATGCAGAGAGCTTGAGAACGCTGTCTGCCGATGCTTCGCCATTGATAAGAGCCTCAGATACGACCTTGGATGATATGTTTGTTTGACCTGCAATTTCGCGTCCAGCCTCTGCGAGCTGATAAGATGCACTTGCAACAGAATCAACATTTAAAAGGGCTGAATTCATTGCAATTCGCGCTGAATTTGTTTCCATTTCTGTTTTTAATGTCACGTCTGTAAGACCATGTGCCATTGATAATAGCTCATAGACACCTTCATTGACCTTCTCAAGCATGGATTTCATTACACCTCGGAATGTGTCTACAGCTTTGGCTATTTCAATTTGCCGCTCAGTTTTGTCTTTTATTTCAATTTCTTTTGAAGCTTTAGTTGTATGTGTGCTGTCCATTTCGATGCGCAGTGCATGCAAGGCTCTAGCAAGAACACCTGCTTCATCTGATCTGTTCTGAAATGGAATTTGCTTTGACATGTCCCATGTACTAATTTTTTGGGTAATGTTAGCCAGCAAGATAAAAGGGTTGGCTATAAAGTTAAATACTTTGATGACTAAGAGAAGCGTAAGAACGAGTATTACGATGCCACCTAAAATAAAATTAGTTGTAATACGCGTAGACACAGCATCAACTTCAAATGCCTTGTTGATACCTACATAGACAATCCCTGTAACCGTATCCTTTTTGGAAAGAATTGGTAAATAGCCTGTGTAGTATTTTTCACCAAGTATAGTTGCTGCACCTGTAAATGTTTTCTTGTCTCTTATTGTTGCATTGGCCTCACTCGCCTTGCCAAGCATGGTACCAGTTGCCCTTGATCCATCCGTTTTCAAAATGTTGGTTGCAACTCTAACAAAATCATCAGACGCTTCATCATAGGCAAAAAGTGTCGCGGTTCCTGAAATTGTGCTGCCAATACCATCTATTAAGCTCAAGAGACGTATATTTCCCATGTCCTGATTGGAAATTGTAGCTCCTGTGCTGATTATTTTATTTAGAGATCCATCTGAATTTCGAGTTAGGCTTAAACCTGGTATTTCCGAAACTATTTTTTCCGAAGCTATCTTGAGACTAATTTCAACAAGTCTGTTACGAAATTCTTCATCTCTTTTAGAAATACGCTTATCAGCTTCGATAATCTCAAACCATATAACCGAAACAGACAGTGCCATAACCAAAATGCTCAAAGATATAGCCGCCGTCATTGTTTTTGCTTTTAAAGAACCAGTAATTTTGGCTAGTATTTTTGACATTTTTATAATCGCTTTACCTGAGCTGCGCGTTTAATCGCCTACGCAACGGAAGCTAATCAAAAACATTTAATTTATTGAAAACAAGCTCATGGAAAATAGATCAATTCTTATTCAATGAAAACAAGAGGCTCTTTTCCCAATAACTTTGCAAGCTGCTTTAGACGGCTGTTAAGCCTATCGCTTGCAAGATCTTTTAAATGCTTGGGCAGGCGCAAAACCACACGTTTTCCTTCGCAAGCAACCGGAGCCTGTGTCAAAACACCCGGCATGGCAGCAGATACAATATAGGCAACCCGCATGGCGGCACCAAGTATTCTTGCATGCTCAAGTTGGTGACTTGTTGCAAGCTCACGCAGACGTGGACTTAAATCATTATCAGACAGGCCTATATGCCTGTAATATACACTTAAAGCCAAAAATGTACGTCCTGGATGGTCAACACCCGCAAAAGCTGCATGGGCAATCATATTAAGGCTTTGTTCGGCACGATAATCGGGGTGAGCTCGCCATGCCACATCTGATAATAGACAAGCCCCAAGACGTAGGCGCTTCTCATCATAGCTATCCTCAAGATGTGTTGAGGCCATTAAATGATCACACCATTGAGCGAGTTCAAATCCGTGTTTTGGCGCACGCGAGCGTAGAAAGTTAAGTTCATTGGCAGCCACAAGAAGTGGATCAGCTAATTTTACATCATCACTGACAGCTTCATAAAGGAGGCCTTCGCGCACACCAAAGGCAGACAGGACAATACGTTTCACACGAGACTTTAAAACAATGCTTTCCATAAGCAATGCGCCATAGATTAACAGCGGACGCCTTGCTGAGGCGATGCTGTGAATGCCTGATATGCTGTCGGTTGAAACGCGCTGTACCATACGGCAGAATTCCAGCATTTCTTTTGCTGATACACTATAGCCGTGCATGACATTGAGTGGATAGCTTGTTTGGCGCATGTGAAGTTTTGCAAGGGCACGCCATGTGCCCCCAACCGCATAAAATTTACGACCTGAACCATTATCAAGTTGCTTTATCGCGCTGATTTCATCCTTGATGATCATCTTTGCTTTTTTAATTGAGTTACCGGAGCTGTCCTGCAATGCCAGCCCACCAAGACGAAGGCTAACGGCCTCGCCAAATTTTTGAACATTATTTTTTACGCATACGTCAATAAGTTCTAGGCTACCACCGCCCATATCCCCTACAATTCCATCTGCATGTGGAAACCCTGACAGCACGCCCATGGCTGAAAGCCTGGCTTCTCTATCACCAGAGATCAGTTCAATATCTACTCCACCCAGAATATTTTTAGCTTCATTCAAAAAATCCTTGCCGTTTTCTGCATCTCTGGCGGCAGCGGTTGCCAAAACTTTTATACTGCCAACATTCATGATTTTGCATAAAATTTTAAAACGTGTCAGTGCAGCAAGGGCATCTCTTACACCATCCTCTGGAAGGTGTCCGCTGGAATGGACATTGCGCCCAAGTCCAGCCAAAACCTTTTCATTAAAAACAGGTGTTGGCGCGCGGTTCAGGCCTTCATAGACTACCAGCCGAACTGAGTTCGAACCAATATCAATGACGGCAACAGGTGGTCCTGAATCTATGCGTCCTGGCGCTTCTTTATTGCCGAGCAGTTTAAAGCGCCCATCATCCACCGGACTTGCGTCTGGAGAGACTTTTTGGACTTGAGTCTTTGAGAGATTTTCCACGTCCAGACAGGCTCGGGTTCGTCATGAAATATTGATGTGCGTTGAAATGTTCTTCACCATCGTTAGGCACTATGCGCGATGATGTTCCATCAGGCAAGAGCCGCCAGCTTTGTTCGTTATCAATCAGATTTGCAAGCATGATTTGATTTAAAACCTGTTCATGCACAGTTGGATTTAAAATTGGAGCTAAAACTTCAACTCTTCTGTCAAGATTACGTGGCATTAAATCAGCGCTGGAGATATATACACTTGCTTTTGGATGCGGCAGTCCGTGTCCATTCCCAAAACAATAGATGCGTGAATGTTCCAGAAAACGTCCAACAATTGATTTGATACGAATATTGTCAGATAATCCTTTAATGCCTGGGCGCAAACAGCAGATGCCACGCACTATAAAATCTATTTGAACACCTGCTTGGCTTGCGCGATACAGTGCATCTATAATCACAGGATCGACAAGCGCATTACATTTACCCCAGATCGCGCCAATGCGTCCTGCCTTGGCATGCTCAATCTCTTGGTCAATATGTTGCATGAGTTTAGGTTTAAGCGTGATGGGAGACACTGAGATCTGCTCAAGTTCAGTGGGCTCTGCGTAACCTGTTATAAAATTAAAGACACGGGCAACATCTCGTGCAATTACAGGATCAGCTGTAAAAAATGACAGATCTGTATAAACTTTTGCAGTAACCGGATGATAGTTACCTGTACCAAGATGACAATATGTTACAACTTTTTCGCTCTCACGACGTACAACAAGCGAAAGTTTTCCATGTGTTTTAAGCTCTATGAAGCCGTATACAACCTGCACACCAGCACGCTCCAAATCCTTTGCCCAGCGAATATTAGCCTCCTCATCAAAACGGGCCTTAAGTTCAACCAGTGCTGTGACTGATTTGCCAGCCTCCGCGGCTTCCGTAAGCGCTTTGACGATAGGGCTGTTTGATGATGTGCGATATAAAGTTTGTTTAATGGCAATAACATTTGGGTCACGCGCTGCTTGAAAGAGAAACTGTACAACAGCATCAAATGACTCATAAGGATGATGTACAATTAAATCTTTTTGGCGGATCGCAGCAAAACAGTCCCCACCCTGATCTCTGATGCGTTCTGGAAAGCGTGGATTGTAGGATTTGAATCTAAGATCAGGCCGATCGACATTTACAAGCTGTGCAACCTCATTCAAAGCCACCATACCATCGACTAAAAAAACTTCATCTTGTTTCATTTTTAGTTCGGAAATAACAAAATTTCGCAGTTTTTCTGGTGTCCTTGCATCAAATTCAAGCCTTATAACAACACCATGCCTTCGCATTTTCAGCATTGTTTCAAAGACACGAACAAGATCCTCTGCTTCCTCCTCAATTTCCATATCTGTATCGCGTATGACACGGAAGGTGCCCTGACCTGTCACTTCATATCCAGGAAAAAGTTTTGGAGTATAAAAAGTAATAGCATCTTCAAGCATTATGAATCTTATGTTTCCAGATGCCTGATCCGGCAGGCGTATAAAGCGTTCCTCATTTTGTGGGACGCGTATTAAGCCTCTAAGAATATGCCCATCTTTGACCCGTGCAAGAAACAATGCGATGGAAAATCCAAGATTGGGAATAAAAGGAAAAGGATGCGCTGGATCAATTGCCATAGGTGTTAAGATTGGAAAAATTGAGTTAATAAAATAATCACTTAGATAATCATGATCTTCTTGGCTGAGCGATTTTGCATCTACTATTTTGATGTTCTGCTCAAAAAGTTTATCTCTCAGCTCCCGCCAACGGGACTGCTGATCGGCGGTCAGGGCTACGACCCTTTCGGATATGCGCTCCAATTGCTGTTTTGGGCTAAGCCCATCATCAGACATGGTTGTCACTCCAGCTTCCACCTGTTCCATAAGTCCTGAAACGCGTACCATGAAAAACTCATCAAGGTTGCTTGCAGAAATGGATAAAAAGCGCAGTTGTTCCAACAATGGATGGCTTGTATTTAGCGCCTCTTCCATAACACGCCGGTTAAACTCAAGCCACGAGAGTTCACGGTTCATAAATCTTGCTGGGCTTGAACGCAGTGCAATCCCATCATCCTGCGTCAAATGTAAGGGCACAGCTGTTTTTTCACTGCTTTGTCTACGCTTTAATAACTTGTCCAAGGTAGTGCTCCGGATGTATCAGCAAAGAGTCTAATCAATTAGGTCTTGTTGCCTTAACTTTATATTGAAAACTTAGATTCGTAGAACAAATTTTGCCCTAAATTAAACACATCCAAAGGGCTTTCATAAAAACATTGCAGTTTTATGACAGCGTTGTGTGACTTAGCTGCAACATATTTAAAATGATGTATTGAATCATGTTGAATTGCCTGAAAAAAATGGAAAGTTTACACTTGATCTATTTATGAAAAAAGAGTGTAAAAATAATAGGATTGCATATATTACTGGGGATGTTGGTCAAGTGGTTGAACATAGAAAATTTGATAAATCAAAACTTCCCTCCCGTCATGTAACTGAAGGGCCATCTCGCGCCCCTCACAGATCCTACTATTATGCGATGGGCTTGACGCGCGATCAGATGCGTCAGCCATTTGTAGGTGTTGCTTCTTGCTGGAACGAGGCTGCGCCTTGCAACATTGCACTCATGAGACAGGCGCAGGCTGTCAAAAAAGGTGTTGTGTCCGCCGGTGGTACACCACGAGAATTTTGCACAATCACCGTTACTGATGGCATTGCTATGGGGCATCAGGGGATGAAATCTTCCCTGGTTTCACGCGAGGTTATTGCTGATTCAGTAGAACTTACAATGCGCGGGCACAGCTATGACGCGCTGGTTGGTATTGCGGGCTGCGACAAATCTTTACCAGGCATGATGATGGCGATGGTACGTCTTAACGTTCCCTCAATTTTCATTTATGGCGGCTCAATCCTACCAGGCACGTTCAAAGGCAAACCTGTGACAGTGCAGGATGTTTTTGAAGCTGTGGGAAAGCATTCGGTTGGTGATATGTCTGATGCTGACTTAGAGGAGCTTGAAAGCAAAGCCTGCCCTTCAGCTGGTGCTTGTGGTGCACAGTTTACAGCGAACACCATGGCCACAGTGTCTGAAGCCATTGGTCTGGCCCTGCCATATTCAGCTGGGGCGCCTGCCCCTTATGAAATACGTGATCAATTCTGCATGACATCTGGCGAAATGATTATGGATCTCATTGCACGCAATATTCGTCCGCGTGACATAGTTACGCTTAAATCTCTGGAAAATGCCGCAGCCGCTGTTGCAGCATCTGGTGGTTCAACAAATGCAGCCCTGCATTTACCAGCAATTGCTCACGAATGCGGTATAAAGTTTGATCTTTTTGATGTAGCAGAAGTGTTTAAACGCACCCCATATATCGCTGATCTAAAGCCTGGTGGGCGTTATGTTGCCAAAGACATGTTCGAAGTTGGCGGCATCCCACTGCTGATGAAAACACTACTGGATCATGGTTTTATGCATGGTGACTGTATGACAGTAACAGGCCGCACAATGGCTGAAAATATGGCTTCTGTTAAATGGAATGATGAGCAGGATGTTGTTCGTCCAGCAAATAACCCAATTACTGTTACAGGCGGGGTTGTAGGGCTGTCCGGTAATCTGGCGCCAGAAGGCGCGATTGTAAAAATTGCTGGTATGCCCAAAGAACAGCTTACTTTTACAGGCCCGGCTCGCTGTTTTGATAAAGAGGAAGATTGCTTTGAAGCTGTACGCAAGCGTCAGTTTAAAGAAGGTGATGTTCTGGTCATTCGCTATGTAGGACCAAAAGGTGGCCCAGGAATGCCTGAAATGCTTTCAACAACGGCAGCTATTTACGGCCAGGGTATGGGCGATAAAGTTGCACTCATCACAGACGGTCGTTTTTCAGGCGCAACACGTGGATTTTGTGTAGGACATGTTGCACCAGAGGCTGCCATTGGTGGACCAATCGCTCTTGTACAGGATGGCGATATAATTGATCTTGATGCGATTACAGGTACGCTCAATGTACGTCTCACTGAAGCTGAATTGCTGGAACGTCATAAATCATGGGTACCAAGAACAACTGATTACCAATCAGGCGCTTTATGGAAGTTTGCCCAAACTGTAGGATCAGCAAGAGATGGAGCCGTTACACATCCAGGCGGCAAAGCAGAGACCCACGTCTATGCAGATATTTAAATATTTTTCCAGTTTAGGAATTTTTGCAATATCCGCTGTTCTAATTGCATCTGGAAGCGTATCGGCGTTTGACGGCACCATTGTTGAGCCCGGCTCTTTAAATTCTCTTGGCTCAATTTCGAATGGGGAGACAGGGTATTCCAACAAAAAGAAGTATAAAAACGCAGATGATGCTTTACGCCAGGGAATTCTGGAGTATCAAGCGGGCGAAAAACTCAAAGCAACCAATGCTCTGGAATACGCGGCAGACGAAGGCAGTGTAACAGCTAACTGGAAGCTTGGAAAAATGTATGCTGACGGAGACGGGGTTGGCATTGATGATTACAAAGCTTACAAATATTTTATTAAAGTAGCTGACAAAAATTCAGATATTAGCCCCTACTCGCGTATGGCACCCGCTGTTGCCAAAGCATTTGTTGCTTTGGGTACATATTATAGGGACGGCATTAAAAACACTTCTATAAAGCCAAACCTTAAACTTGCGCATGAATTTTACCACTATGCAGCTGCTTATTTCGCCGATTCTGATGGGCAATATCATCTTGGCAGACTTTACTTGGATGGTATGAATGGAGAGAGAGACTCCCGTCGTGCAGCCCAGTGGTTGAACTTATCAGCGGAAAAAGGCCATATTTATGCAATGGCCATACTTGGAAATTTGCTTGTTAACGGAGATGCTCTCGTTCCAGCACAAATTCCAAAAGGCTTGATGTGGCTTGATATGGCAAAAGAAAAGGCAAACCCAAAATATGATAAATGGGTAATTGTTCTTGGTGAAAATGCTTTATTAAATGCCAACGAAGAGCACAAAGCTCTTGCAGAGCGCTTCAAAAAACAATTTAACAACCAAGTTTCAAATCAAGTTGCAGGTCAAAGTTTTATTACAGGTCAAAGTTTTGAACAAAAAAAACAGCCATAGTTTATATGGCTATTTCTAAACAAAGAATTATTGGTTTTAACGTTCAGTTATATCGCCTTTATAGTCAAGCATAACGGAAACTTGTTTATTATCCTTCATTGCTGTGCCCATCCAGACTCCATCTGAAGTTTTTGTCAAAGACTGAATGGAAGAGTAGCCAGATTTCATCATTTTTTCCCTGGCCTGCATCTCAGTCATCATATTGGGGCCTGGCTTTGGAGAATTGTTATCAGTTGTTGAGTCAACAGCTTTAGGGTTTGGGCCAGAACTGGTTTGAGCTGAAACTGGCAAGGATACTGTTAAAAGCAAAGCTGCTACAATGGCTGACTTTTTCATAAAATAACTCCATAATTAAATTAAAACATTTTAAGCATGTTATAATGCTGTAGATTCAAACTGTTTTTATAATTTTTAGTTCCTTTTCATGTTGTGATTGGTAAAAAATTCAATGATTGTTAATAATCCACTTATCAGCACAGCTTGGCTGCATGAGAACCTAGATCAACCAAATCTGGTTGTTATAGACTGTTCATGGTATTTACCTGTTCATGATAGAAACGCAAAAAATGAATATGAGCTTGGGCATATTAAGGGAGCTCAATTTTTAGATTTTGAGGGTATTTCAGATAAAGTAAGTCATTTACCGCATATGCTGCCAAAAGCTGTAGACTTTGCAAAATCCGTTGAGGCAATAGGCGTTTCAGACAACAGTTTAATTGTACTCTACGATGGGATGGGTGTATTTTCATCGCCTCGTATGTGGTGGATGTTTTTAATTTTCGGCGCAAAGAACATTCGTATTCTAAATGGTGGATTGCCTGCATGGAAAGCCATGGGCTATAAAACCACTACGTTGGTTAAACATCCACATGCTGCACAGTTTAGTGCCGTATTGAATGAAAACCTGCTTGCAGAAATGAATGATATATATACGGCTATAAAAAAGGGTAATCAGATTATTGATGCTCGTCCGTCAGGTCGTTTTAGTGGTAGGGATCCTGAACCTCGCGCAGGATTAGAAAGTGGACACATGCCTGGTGCCATTAACCTGCCACAATCTGAGCTTGTCAAAAATGGTTATTTTTTAGAAGGAAATGATCTTGCTGCTGCTTTTGTTAAAGCAAAAATCAATAGGAATATTCCAGTTGTAACAACATGCGGCTCTGGCGTAACAGCTGCAAGTTTGACACTTGGCCTAGCTGTTTTGAACGAACCTATTGGCAAACTATATGATGGTTCATGGGCAGAATGGGCTTCGCATAGTAGTAATAAAATAGTTAAATCAGAAAATTAGTCTGCTTTGCTCTAAAACCTTGCCTGGGAGAATACAGTACCTGCGATATGAAAACTGAGATCATGTCTTAAAACAAAATCTTATGCTGTCAAAATTCTTTAAACTATGGATAAATTTGCCTTTTATCTGAAACGACTACATCAATTTTACATGAGATATTCAGCAAACCAGCGGTTTATAATTAATCCTCATAATAATCTGCAACAAGCTGATTTAAAAGCCTTACACCCCAGCCAGACCCCCAGCTTCTGTTCGTATCTGTATTTGGAGAGGCCATTGCTGTGCCTGCAACATCCAGATGTATCCAGGGTGTTTCCCCAATAAAGCGCTGAAGAAAATGAGCAGCCGTGCTGGAGCCTGCAAATCGTCCCCCTGTGTTTTTCATGTCTGCAAACCGACTGTCAATCATTTTATCAAAAGCAGGGCAAAGCGGCATACGCCAGACTTTCTCGCCTGTGGTTTCACCAATTTTAGTAAGACGCTCGCACAATTCATCATTATTGGAGAACATTCCTGCATATTCTTGGCCCAACGCAACAAGAATTGCCCCTGTAAGCGTGGCCAGATCTACAATAAATTTTGGCTTAAACTCTGTATTTACATGGTGCAGAATATCTGCAAGTACCAGGCGCCCTTCTGCATCTGTATTGATGATTTCAATTGTCTGTCCAGACATGGAAGTAAGAATATCGCCTGGACGAATGGCATTGCCGTCAGGCATGTTTTCAACTAGCCCAATGATACCTATGGCGTTGACCTTGGCTTTGCGCGAGGAAAGACTGTGCATAAGCCCTACAACACATGCAGCACCTCCCATATCACCTTTCATATCCTCCATACTTGCAGAAGGCTTAATGGAAATACCGCCAGTATCAAAAGTTACACCTTTACCTACAAAAGCAATTGGCTGGGCTTTTGCGTCACTTGAACCATTCCACCGCATGATGACAACACGGCTGTCTTTTGTAGAGCCCTGCCCTACGCCAAGCAAAGCTTTCATACCAAGTTTTTTCAGCTGCTTCTCGTCAAGCTCTTCAATTTCAACTCCTAGTTTTTCAAGCTTGCCTGCGCGATTGGCAAATTCTACTGGATAAAGTATGTTCGGTGGCTCATTGACAAGTGTTCGAGCAAGATTAACCCCCTCTGCCACAGGCTCACGCTGTTTCCATGCTTTACGTACTGCATTTTTATCACTTGACATAAGTGATATGGAAGATGGGAGGCCCTCTGAAACATCTGCCTCTTTTTTCTTGGTTTTATACTGCTCAAAATTATAAGCTTTAAGCTGCAATCCCAATGCAAAATCAGCAATATTTGCAGGAGAGAAATTTTCATCCTCAAAAATAATATCTACATCACTTCCATTTGGCAGTTTGGATAAAAGCCCACCACCTAAGTTAAGCCAGTTAAGCTTGCCACGCTCTGCAGCTGCGCCTGTTCCAAGAACAATTATGCGCTCGAGTCTGCTTTCGCTATCACCAAGAATTGTTATGGATGACTGGGCTTTGCCTTTGAACTTTTCTGTTTCCGCCACACGTTTGATAAGGGCCTGTAGGCTTGGAAACAATCCACATGTAGCTTTGCCTAGGGTAAGTGCATCATCTACAACAACAACCAGTGATGGAGCTGTCGACGAAGATAAATCAGCAATGGATAACTTGAGTGATAAAGACATGCTTCAGGCCTGTGGTTGTTTTATATGTTCCAAACTGGTTTAAGCATATAATATGAAACTGAGTCGTAAAGAATAATATGACATTTCCATACATGATCTTCAAACTGAAATTATTCAAGCTATATGCTTAAACAACTATGCATACTAACAGAAAATCTAATGATTTAGAAAGCGCTTAAGCACAAGCCATGACTTTGTTGGAACGCTATATTTTTCGCACATGTGGATGGGCTTTTCTTGCTGTACTCACAGCACTTACCGGAGTAATATGGATAGTTCAGGCTTTGCTCCAGCTTAGCCTGCTAACAACAAAAAGTCAGTCGATCCTGATTTTTCTATATGCAACAGGCATAGCTGTTCCACCTCTATTGATGTTCATCGCACCAATAGCCTTATTCATTGCTGCGATTTATACGCTCAATAAAATGAATGGAGATAGCGAGCTGATTGTTATGAATGCAGCTGGACTATCGCCGCTAAAAATACTCAAGCCATTGATTCTAATAGGTATATTAGTTTCCATATTAGTTGCAACTATTACGCTTTACATTATGCCTGCAAGCTTTAGGAGCGCACGGGATCTGAATGCACTCATTCGCACATCTGTCTCCAGCATAATGCAGGAAGGCAGATTTATTTATTACGCAGGCCTGACTTTTCATTGCCGGGAAAAAAACCAGGACGGGACTTTGCTGAACGTTCTGGTTGAAGACAGGCGTGATAGCAAAGTAGCTTCAACTTACCTTGCAGCAAGAGGCATAATAAGCGACATAGATGGATTACCCTACCTTGTTCTGGAAAAAGGCAGCTTACACAGGCAAGAACTCAATCAGTCAGATACAAGTGTGGTGGCCTTCGATAGATACGCAATAAATCTGAATATATTTGCAGCAGATACCAAAAACAGTTTTAAGGCTCGCGAACGCTCCACCCTCGAACTTCTTTCAATCAGTAATGACGACCCTAGCATCAAGGATCAGCTTGGACGCTTGAGGGCAGAGCTTCATGACAGGTTCGCAAACCCTCTTTACCCTCTTGTGTCCATTTTAATTGCTTTTGCGGTTCTTGGCGCTGCAAAAACAACCAGACAGGGGCGTAGCTTAGCAATTTTGAGTGGCATTGTAGTTATTGTTGCAGTTAGATTGGCTGGAATCAGCGCTTCAAACATCACGGTCCGTTCACAAATAGGTATTATGCTAATATACTTTGTACCGTTATTTATCATGTGCGTAGCAAGTTTTCATTCTTACGTAGAATTTACGAGTAGATTGCCGCATCTGAGTTGGTCAGGTTGGTTTATTACAAGCAAAGGCAGAAAATAGTCATGTTTGCCTTTACCAGACTTGGACGTTATTTTTTTCATCGCTTTATGTTTTCGATTGCAGCTGTAACTGCAACTTTTTTCATACTGATATATCTCGGTGATTTGATTGAACTTTTAAGGAGGGCTGGCGAGGCAAAGAATGCAAATATTGGGGTTCTTGCTAGACTTTCTTTTTACAGAACACCTGCTGTTGCAGAGCAGATATTTCCATTTGCTGTACTTTTTGGGGGCTTAGCAGCTTTTTTAAATTTAAATCGCCGTCTGGAACTGGTAATTGCAAGAGCCAGCGGTATATCTGTATGGCAGTTTATATCGCCAGCACTATTTATTGCAATAGGTTCAGGGATTGTTATTGTAACCATTTATAATCCTTTGGCAGTAATGCTTAAAAACAAAGCGGATGATCTGGAATCTCGCATCTTTAGCCGTGCACTAGTAACAGGTAATGGTATTTGGCTTGATCAAAAAACAGCTGACGACAGCTCAATTTTAAGAGCCAGTTCTGTTGTTGGTAACAAAGTCTATCTAGTTACAGTTTTTGTATCTGACAAAGATTCTAATTTTAAAGAACGGATTGAAGCTGCAAGCGCAGAACTTAAAGCAGGTGTCTGGGAGTTTCAAACTGCGCAGGTTCTTGCAGTAAACTCAGAACCAAAAAAATTTGATACTTATGAACTTGCAACAAATTTAACACAGGATGAGCTTAACAGCACAGTGGGAGCGTCAGAGACTGTATCTTTCTGGGCATTACCGCGCGTGATCTCGAGACTGGAGCTTGCAGGTCTTGATGCAACGCGCTATCGACTTAAATACCAGACTCTTCTAGCGCGCCCTGCCCTGCTTGTTGCAATGATTTTAACGGCTGCTTCCGTTTCGTTAAGGTTTTTCAGGTTTGGTAGTGTAGCTAAAATGGTTTTAAGTGGTATTTTGGCGGGTTTTTCTTTGTACGTAGTAACTAAATTGGCTGAAAATCTTGGTTCCGCTGGTGTTATTAGCACCATTGCAGCGGCATGGATGCCTGCTATAATTGCCTGCATGATGGGAATGCTTGCTCTTTTTGTGCAGGAGGATGGCTGATGTCCTCTGTTTTTGCCAACAACAATAAAATTTTGAATAAATTGGTTAATGCTTCTTTCAGCATAGCTTTAATGTCAGCCTTTTTGCTTTCTGGCGTCTCGTTATTTACCAGTCAGAGTAAAGCGCAAACTCTGTCAGACAAGCTCTCGAAACGCGTCGATGGTGATAAAAAAAGCCGTATGGTTGTTGATGCACGCGAAATTGTATATGACACAGATAATGACAGGGTATCAGCGGTTGGCAACGCTCAGATTTATTATGGTGGACGTGTTATTGAAGCTGATAGAGTTGTTTATGACAAACGAACAAAACGCGTTCAGGCCCAAGGCAATGCCCGTATAACTGAAGCAGACGGTACTAAATTCTACAGTGATAAATTTGATCTGACAGACGATTTTCGTGACGGCTTTGCAGACAGCTTCCGAGCCGAGGGGATTGATCATCAACGCTTTTTTGCAGCACGCGCTGAACGTAGTGATGGTGAAACAACGGTTATGGAACATGGCATTTATACCTATCGTAAAGGTGGTGATAATGGCATGCCTGAAAAGCCTCCTTTATGGAAAGTTCGTGCAGCCAGAATTATAAGTAAAAACGAAGAGCAGATGGTATACTACGAGGATGCCACGCTTGATTTTCTAGGTGTTCCCATTGCATGGGTGCCCTATTTTTCTGCACCAGATCCAAGTGTTACACGTAAATCTGGTTGGCTTGCACCTACAATCATTAATAATAAAAGTCTGGGATTTGGGGCTGGAGTATCTTATTTTTGGGCACTTGCACCCAATTATGACTTAACTTTGAGCCCGACCGTCCTGTCCAGGCAAGGCCTGCTTGGTCAGCTTGAATGGCGTCAGCGCCTTGCTAATGGATCATATAATATCAAGCTGGCTGGCATTCGTCAGTTGGAAAAAGATGCCTTTCCAGCCTTTCCATATGGTAGTTCAACAAAAACATTCCGCGGCAGTATTGAGAGTAAAGGCGCATTTGTCATAAATGAAAAATGGAAATGGGGCTGGGACGCAACTGGACAGACTGATAAATATTTTCAGCAAAATTATAAAATTAAAACTGCAAGCACGAGTATTATTGACAGTTTTTTTAGAGAATCAGTTTCTCAGATATACCTGACTGGGAAAGGAGATCGTAGCTGGCTGGATATCAGAGGTTACTATTTTCAGGGAATAAGCAGCTCCAGCTGGCAGAAAACAACACCTGTAGCCTTACCAGTAATTGATTACGATCGACGATTTGAAACTCCTATTGGGGGGGAACTTGCGCTTAATGCCAATTTTACAAATCTCAACAGAAATACAGCTGCATATCAGGAAACACGTGGAAACATACTTTCCCCTAGTTTTGTGTTCAAAAACTTTGGTGTTTATGATGATTGTACATTCCGTGCACCCGTAGTTTCAGTTACTGGTAGAAGCTGTATGCTTCGCGGCATTGGGGGAAATTACTCCCATACTACAATAAACGCTACATGGCGCCGCCAGTTTATAGATCCTGCGGGTCAAGTCTGGACACCTTTTGCAGGCATTCGTGCAGATGCAAGTGTGTACAAATTAAATGGTGGTGCAGGTGCTGGCACCGCGCTAGGTTTCAATGCTGATCAGACAAATTTTCTAGGCGCTAACAACAAGCCCTTAATCAGCGCAATGCCTATGATAGGTCTTGAATATCGCTATCCATTTTTTATGGCTTCGAGCTGGGGCACCCAGACTTTTGAACCTATTGCACAGATTATCGCGCGTCCCAATGAAAGAAGTGCCCGCAGACTACCAAACGAGGATGCTCAAAGCCTTGTTTTTGATGATACAACAATTTTTGAAACAAATAAATTTTCAGGGTACGATCGCAAAGAGGGGGGAGTGCGCGCGAACGTTGGGGCGCAGTATACTGTTACCTCAAATGGCGGCGGAAGCGCAAATATGCTCTTTGGTCAATCATATCAAATTGCAGGACGTAATTCTTTCCAGATTTCAGATGTTGCAAATACAGGTCTCAACTCTGGTCTTGAGCGTAATCAGTCCGATTTCATTGGTAGGGTCGCAATAAAACCAAGCAATTCAACAAATATCATTGTGCGCGGCAGATTTGACGAGCAGACTTTTGCTTTAAAACGTGGAGAAGTTCAGGCCAATAATACCATAGGACCCGTTACAAACAGCATTACATATCAAAGAATTGCAGCTCAACCAGACCTTGGCTTTAATTGGCGGCGCGAAGGAATATTGACCAACACAACGCTTAAATTGGGTGATGGCTGGCAAATTTCCGCTGGAGCACTTATTGATATGAGTAGCTATTTGTACAACACTGATTATGCAGCAGCTTACAATACACCAGCTAATCTTGCAGGCCCTCCGCCTCTTGTACCATTTGTGCCAAATACCAATAAGTTTAGACCCGCAGCTTTATCACTGGGATTGGGATACTATGACGAAGGTACATCGTTCAGTGTAACATATGTGCGTAATAACAATGATTTGGCGGCGTCCAATGCAAAAACATCGTCGGATACTGTTTTATTGAGGCTTGAATTCAAACATTTAGGCGATGTAAAATACAATTACAGCAACAGCAACAGCGCATCTGGAACACCAACCGAACTTGCTTCAGGTCGTTAAACACTTCAGAATACAAAATTTATTGGAGCCTCTAATGGAACGTACTTATCGTTTGAATCTTTTGAGCTGTACAGTCTTTGCATTTACGATGCTGTACGCCTCAATGATACAGGCCCAGTCTATAGCCGTCTTCGTAAATGGAGATGCTGTTACATCTTTCGACATTGAACAACGTCAACGGATTGCGCAACGCATTGATCGCAAACCAATATCTTCAGCTCAAGCGCGTGAAGAAGCAATAAATGATATTTTAAAAACTCAGGAAGCTCGCAGGATAGGCTATCGAATAGGCGATGATGATGTTGAGCAGCAGGTTCTCAAATTCGCCCAAAGTTTAAGGCAGTCAATCCCTGAATTTGAAAAAAATCTCAAAGGCGCTGGGATTCAGCTAAGCGCCTTTCGTAACAAGACGCGTGCTGATATGTCATGGATGACAATCATGCAACAGCGTATGAAACGTGGCAGCTATATTACAAATAGCGATCTTGACAAGGCTGCAGCGGAAAAAGCAAAAAAATCAGGTGTAAAAAATTATGAATATAAACTTCAGCAGGTTGTTTTTGTTGTTCCCGCAGGTGCGGGCGGGGCTGCCATTGCACAGCGTCAAAAAGCAGCCGCCAGTTCAAAATCCTTGTTCAAAGGCTGCGATTCTGGAGGCTTCAGTGCACTTGCATCTTTGTCTGACGTTGCTGTAAAAGAACCATTCAATCGTTCATCTGACACACTTGGGGAAGCTGCAAATACGCTCTTGGCGAAAACACCTATCGGGGGTGTTGCAGGCCCCTTAACAACAGATCAAGGATTTGAGCTTATTGCAGTCTGTGGAAAAACAGAACGAACCGATATTGCTGCTGCTCGATCAACTGTTGAAAATGAGCTTGTGGGCACAAAAACAAATGCAGACGCAGATGCCCTGCTTAAAGAGCTGCGTAGTAAAGCTGCAATAGAGCGTCGCGGCAGGTGACTTTACAAGGTCAGATAGATAATCTTCCCCCTTTAAGGGATGTCATAGAAACTTATGGACTAGCAGCAAAACGCTCATTAGGTCAGAATTTTTTACTTGATCTTAATCTGACGCTTAAAATTGCCAAATCTGCTGGACCTCTAAAAGGATATACAGTTGTTGAAATTGGCCCAGGCCCTGGAGGTCTCACTAGAGCGCTTTTAGCTGCGGGGGCTGATCGTGTTATCGCCGTTGAGCGAGATTCAAGATGCATTCCTGCTTTAAATGATATTTCAGGCTACTATCCAGGGCGACTCGAAATTATTGAAGCTGACGCAATGCATTATGATGTTCAACCGCTTTTAAACAGTTTGCCAACACGCATTATTGCAAATCTTCCCTATAATATTGGTACAGAACTTCTGACGAACTGGCTAACTAGCTCAGTCTGGCCGCCATTTTTTAGTTCGATGACATTAATGTTTCAAAGAGAAGTTGCAGAGCGTATTGTTGCTAAACCAGAAAATCGTAAAGGTTACGGACGCCTTGGTGTATTATGCGGATGGCGTACAGAAGCAAAAATTTTATTCAACGTTCCACCATCTGCGTTCACTCCACCGCCGACCATAATGTCCAGCATTGTTCAGCTGGTTCCAAAGCTTGAACCACAACAATGCAATGTTAACGTTCTTGAAAAGGTTACGGCTGCTGCATTTGGACAGCGGCGTAAAATGCTTCGTCAAAGCCTTAAACCGCTTGGAGATGTAGCAAAATTACTGGATATTACGAATTTGGATGGAACAAAGCGTGCTGAAGAACTGCCTGTTGAAGCTTTTGTAACACTGGCAAATGCGCTTAAGCTTCTGTGAACAAACTACGTACATAATTTGGCAGTCCAACTTGCCGCACACGCTTTAATCGCTCAGCCTGCAATATGCTTTCAATGTAATTTATGCTTGTTTCAAGCTGGTTGTTAACAAAGACATAGTCATATTCTGCCCAGTGACTTGTTTCATCTGCGGCCCGCGACATACGTTTCTTTATGATATCTTCAGGATCTTGCGCCCTTGTGCGAAGGCGTCTTTCAAGTTCAGCAGAAGAAGGTGGAAGCACGAACACGCTTACAAGTTCAGCAGGTTTGCTTTCCCTCAACTGTTGTGTACCCTGCCAATCAATGTCGAATACCATGTCTGTGCCATTATCAAGAGCAGTCTCCATTGGCTGACGGGGCGTGCCATAGTAATTGTCAAACACGCGCGCCCATTCAAGAAGATCTCCGCACTCACGCATTTTATCAAACTGATTTTTTGTTACAAATGAATAATGTATTCCATCAACTTCCCCTGTACGGGCTTCTCTGGTTGTGACTGAAACTGACATCTTGATGTTTGCATCACGTTTGAGAAGTTCTCTTGTGAGCGTCGTTTTTCCAGCACCAGATGGGGACGATAGAACCAGCATCAAACCGTGCCGCTGAATAGTTTTCATAAGTCACTCTACTTTACTCTACTCTACTCTACACATTTTCTACGATCATACTTTGAAATAAATTATACTACCTTAAATTTGGTATGGTTTTTGGTGAATTCAAATCATAAGTTGTGTTTTTCAAAGGGTCTTTAGATGTACCTGCAACAGCGTCAAAGGCACGGCTACGCATGGGTTTGGGTTCCGCCTGAAACGACAGTGCTGTTCCTTGAGGATAGCTTTCAACGCTATCACCAGCTGGTGGCTGCATATTTGCTGTGCCATTGCCATTCCCTGTGCGACGATAGGCTGGTACTGGATAGCTTTCAACTGTACCAGAGACTGGTTCCTGATCAATAAAACCATTTGAAATATTTGAAATCACTTGATTCGTACCAGAATTTTCAAAAGCCGAAAGGTCTGCCGTAATCTTAGTAGCAGCAACAGGTTTGTCGATTATGGGTAATGGCATACCATCAAACACCGTTTTTCTAACAGATGCCGATGCTTGAGTTATCTGCTGTTTGTGTGGTGCTGTTATAGAAGAACGTGGAGCAAACTGTGGCTGTTTTAATGCCCCTGGCAACTTTGATCCAAAATCGGGTGCTACATCGGGTATGCTTGGCACCGAACCTGAACCAAAAGTAGTTTCTGGCGAAGGATTGACAGGTGACTCCTTTTGTTGCTGTTCAATCTGCCTCCAGCGAGAAACGTTGCGAACATGCTGTTCATTAGTTTCTGCAAATGAGTGTCCTCCTTTTCCATCGGCAACAAAAAATATGTCGCGTGTTTTTGCAGGATTGCCAGCAGCTTCAAGGGCGGCTTTACCCGGATTTGCTATGGGCCCTGGTGGAAGTCCTTTTATAAGATAAGTATTGAATGGTGTTGGCGTATCAAGTTCAGTTCGTGTCAAACCCCGCCCAAGAGAACCCTTGCCACCAACAATGCCATAGACAACTGTTGGATCTGTTTGAAGCCTCATATCCCGATTAAGGCGATTTGCAAAAACACCAGCCACATGCGGGCGCTCTTCAGTCTTGCCAGTTTCTTTTTCAACAATAGAAGCAAGCGTTATCAGATCAAAAGCGGATCGCAGTGGGACATCTGGTGAGCGCCGTGCCCATATGTCTTTTACAAGTTTTTCTTGTGCTGTTCGCATAGATTTTAACATTTGCTCACGGGTAAATCCCCTCTCAAATGTGTATGTATCAGGCAAAAGTGTTCCTTCACGGGGTGTTTCTGCAATTTCTCCAGCTAAAATATCATTTTCAATAAGACGACCAACAATTTGTTCGCTTGTAAGACCTTCAGGAATTGTAATCTTGTGTATGATTGGTTTACCATTCACGAGAATTTCAATAACATCAATCATACTGATCTGCTTTTTGAATAAATATTCACCAGCACGCAGTTTAGGTCTCTTCGATACAAGATAAGCTGTCATCAAACCTGAGTGACTAACAATATTTTCTCTTGCAAGTTGATCAACAATATCATCGCCACTGCTGTTTTTGGGGATCGTGATAACTTTGTCAGAAACTAATGGTCCAGGCATGGATAACTGATTTGAAACATAATAAGCTGCCCCACCACCTAGTATGCCAAGCACCACAAAAAATGTTAGTAACCCGCTCACTTTGCTCAAAAAGCCGCTTTTACGACGACGCTTTGGAGGTGGTTCTGGCATTGCAACAGGCTGCAAAGCTTCATTAGGGCTTTTTAGTGCAAATCGGCCACGTGAAGGCTGAGATACGTCATTGTCTCGGCTGGGAGATGTTTTTTCTTTAAAGTTGCTCATCTACACCTCATTCACTTTTCGCTTTTCAAGCCATGCAACAGCATAGATAGAGGCCTCGTATAGAAGCACAGAAGGTATTGCAAGTGCCAGCATGCTAGCTACATCTGGTGGCGCTAAAATGGCAGATGCAATTGTAATTAGCAAAATTGCATACCGTCGTTTTTCAGCCAGAAATTCTTTTGTAACAATACCTGCCTGCGCAAGTAATGTAAGAATAACAGGAAGTTGAAACATAATTCCAAAAGCAAATATAAGTGTCATAATCAATGATAAATACTCACTGACGCGAATATCAAGTTTAATTGCTGCAACACCTGGTGCAGGATCGACGGCTTGGGATAGCGAAAATGCCATTAGCATTGGCATTGCTACAAAATAGACAACTAGTCCGCCCAATGTAAAGAGAACTGGTGTCGCAACTAAAAATGGAAAAAAAGCCTGTCTTTCATGTTTATAAAGACCAGGTGCAACAAATTTATAAATTTCGTTCGCAACAATCGGAAAAGTCAAAAAAGCGGAGCCAAATGCAGCAATTTTTAAATGTGTGAACAGGTTTTCCAGTGGCCCCGTTGCTTGTAGTTGTGCTTTTTCAATGCCGCCAGCTGCCCAGCCATAAGGGATGACCAATATCTGATAAATTTGTTTTGCAAAAAAATAACACACTATAAAGCCTATCGTAAAGGCAATAAGTGCCCTGATCAACCTTTCTCTCAGCTCAATCAGGTGATCAATGAGTGGCGCACGACTGGCATCAATATCAACATCACTCATGACTCAACCTGTTTGATTTTTTTGCTCGCACGTTTTGTTGCAGGTGTTCCCTCTCTAAGTACTTTGGCCTTTAAAATTCTTTTTCTTTTGTGAATTTGCGGCTCGAAATTTTTATCATCCATTGGCATAGATTTTTCAGTTTCAAAATCCTGTATTTCAACAACTTCTACGGGCGAATTTAAAGTATTTTCAATATTTTTTGCATGATTTTGAGCTAAGGAAACAGGGTTAATGTTTTCGATTTGATTTTTAAGTTTTTCTTTCATCTCATCGATGTGTTTTTTAGCGTCGTCAAGCTCCGACTCGCGCATGGCTTCATCAAACTGTGAACGAAACTCTCCTGCCATTTTACGCATTTTGCTGGTGAACTTACCAGCTTGACGCAGAACGCCTGGCAGCTCTTTTGGGCCGATAACCACAAGGGCTACAATACCAATAACTAGCAGCTCCCCTGCCCCAAGATCAAACATTTGCCAAACTCTAGACTTTGCGCTCTACAGATGATTTATCTGCCATTTTTGCCTGATCTGATACTGATTTTACCTCAGAAGGTGTCTTGGTAGAATCTGTTGAATCATCATCTGAAAGACCTTTTTTAAAAGCTTTTATACCCTGCGCAAAATCGCCCATGATGCCAGAGATCTTACCTCTCCCACCAAAAAGTACGACGACCACGACTGCCACAATCAGCAAATGTGAAATTGACCATCCACCACCAAACATAGGCTTTCTCCAGATTCGTTTGAAAGTTAACTTAAATACAAGGTAAGTTCTAGGCCAGCTTAAAACAAGCTCTAGTATCAAAAGTTAAACACGTGTTGAATTCATTAAACACATACAAGTATGCCTGACAATCAAACCTTAAAATATTTGGTTAACTTAATTTGAATAAGCTATAGCTTATAAAAACTAAAAGCGTAAACGAGCTGGACCTTACACAATGAGATTACAAGCAACAGCTCATAGCGCACCAATAATGCTTAATACCGATAAAGTTAGAGTTTATCTATTTGGCCTGATGATTTTTTTTGGTTCAATCGTTAGCATAGAACCATCACCATATGATCTAGGTTCGTTGATGGCGATCCCTTTTTTTGTAATCACAGGTTTTAAGATTAAGCGCGGACTGGTTTTTTTTATATTCATTATAACGCTTTATGAAATTGGTGGATTTAGCGCTCTTGTTCCACATTTTAACAGACAGGATGCTGTGACTTTTCAGCTTCTATCTTTTTATCTTTATCTAACAAGTCTGTTTTTTGCATTTTTCTTTTCTGAAAACTCGCTCGAAAGATTAAATTTTTGCCTTAAAGCCTACGCAGGAGGTGCAGTGTTTGCCGCTTTATGCGGGATTATAGGCTATTTCGACATAGGCGGCACCGCAGCCTACTTTACATTATATACACGCGCTTCCGGTACATTCAAAGACCCAAACGTCTTTGGATCATACTTGATTTTAGGTGCTCTTTTTTTAATGCAGCGTGTTCTTTTGGGCTACACAAAACATTACTTGATATCCTTAATATTCCTGTTAATTTTGATTATCGGCGTTCTCCTGTCATTTTCGCGAGGATCTTGGGGCGCAATGGTATTTTCCTCCATTTCAATGATAATGCTAGCCTATTTAACTTCTGACACTGCCGCAATGCGAAGACGAATAATTATTGCCTCAGCTTTTTCAGCAGGAGCAGTAATTCTATGCATTTTAATATTGCTGTCATTTGAAAATATGCGAGAATTTTTTATACAACGTGCAAGTATTACACAAGACTATGATTCAGGCGAAACTGGGCGCTTTGGTAATCAGATACGTTCAATAACGATGCTGCTGGATCGCCCGTTGGGTTTTGGGCCATTGCTATTTCGCAACTGGTTTGGAATTGAACCACATAATTCATACATTAATGCATTTGCATCTTGTGGTTGGCTGGGTGGCCTGGCCTTTATAGCTTTGGTATCCAGCACATTTTATGTAGGATTTCGTTTATGCTTTCGTCCCTCCCCATATAGACGTATTTCACAGGTTGCATGGCCTGCACTAATGGTACTTTTGCTTCAGGGGTTTCAGATTGATATTGATCATTGGCGCCATGTATTTCTGCTTTTTGGAATTATTTGGGGGCTGGAAGCTGCCAGACAGGAGTGGCAGTCTACTCAGTCAGGCTAAACAGCAGTCTACTCTACAGTTACACTTTTTGCTAAGTTTCTTGGCTGATCAACATCTTTACCCATGGCAAAAGCCACATGGTAAGCCAAGAGTTGAACGGGCACAGCATAAACTATAGCAGAAAAATCTGATGCCATGGAAGCCATGTCAATAGAAGCTTCTGCTTTTAAACCCGCATCAAATGCAGTTCCAGCTTCTCCAATCACGATAATTCGCCCCCCTCGCGCTGCTACTTCCTGCATATTGGATACAGTTTTTTCAAAAGTGGAATCTTTTGGCGTAAGAACTATAACTGGCATATCTTCGTCAATAAGTGCGATTGGCCCGTGTTTCAATTCACCCGCCGCATAGCCCTCTGCATGTATGTAAGATAATTCCTTGAGCTTTAAAGCGCCTTCCAGTGCTAAAGGATAACTCGTTCCTCGCCCTAGATAAAGAACATCACGCGATTTTGCCAAAACATGCGCAATTTCAGAAATCACTGATTCACTTTTAGTCGCTTCTGCCACGAGCCCTGGAATTAGAATAAGCTCTTCTACCAAACGGCGCTCTTCTGTTTCACTCAATGTCTCACGTGCACGCCCAGCAGCAATTGCAATACATGCCAGCACGGCAAGCTGACAGGTAAATGCTTTTGTTGAGGCAACTCCAATTTCAGGCCCAGCTAATGTTGCTGCAACAACACTGCTTTCACGCGCGATCGTGCTTGTTGGCACGTTCACAACACTCATGATGTGCTGTCCGCAAGATTTTGCATAACGGAGCGATGCAAGTGTATCAGCTGTTTCTCCAGACTGCGATATGAAAAGTGACAGATCACCTTTGCCAAGCGGCGCTTCACGATAGCGAAATTCTGAGGCCACATCAATTTCAACAGGTAGGCGGGCATAGCGTTCAAACCAGTATTTGGCTGTCAAACCAGCAAGATAAGCCGTTCCGCAGGCTGAAATCGATAGTCTATTTATGTTTTTAAAATCAAAGGGAAGTTCAAAAGGCAGGGAAACTTTAAGGGCTACCATGTCAAGGTAATGCGCTAATGTATGCCCAATGACTTCTGGCTGTTCATGGATTTCTTTTGCCATGAAATGTCTATGGTTACCCTTGTCCACCAAAAAGGCACCAGCCTGAGTTTTTTGTTTTTTACGGGTTACTTGCTGATTTGCCTCATTATAAAATTCGGCAGAATTACGTGTCAGAACAACCCAATCACCTTCTTCAAGGTAAGTCAGCGTATCCGTAAAAGGCGCAAGAGCTAATGCATCTGACCCTAGATACATCTCACCTTCCCCATAACCAATCGCAAGAGGTGCACCACGGCGTGCTCCAATCAATAGATTATCCTGCCCTTCAAAAATAAAGCCAAGTGCAAAAGCGCCATGCAGACGCGGCAGCACAGCACCAACAGCTTCAACAGGATCGGTCATTGTCCGCATTTGGCGGGTTACAAGATGGGCAACTACTTCTGTGTCAGTTTCAGAGACAAAAACACATCCATCGGCTATAAGCTCCTCGCGAAGTTCACGAAAGTTTTCAATAATGCCATTATGGACGACTGCAAGCTTATCAGTTGCATGTGGATGAGCGTTGTTTTCAGTCGGTCTTCCATGCGTGGCCCAGCGTGTGTGGCCAATGCCAATTGTTCCCCGTAAAGGCTCTTCCAACAGTTTTGCTGCAAGATTACGCAGCTTGCCTTCGGCACGTATACGCGCCAGATTACCATTTTCAAGTGTGGCAATCCCAGCTGAATCATAACCACGATATTCAAGCCGCCTTAACGCATCTACCAACATGGGGGCAGCCGCGCCCTGCCCCAAAACTCCAACAATACCACACATCAACGCTTCTCCTGCTCACACTGACGCGTGTGGGCTTTGCACTGTGCTTATCAGCGGTAAATGGTTTTCGCAAACGATAAGCATAATTTGATCTTGGGAATTGCTATGTTTAAGGCTTACTTAGCCCACCTACACATACATATTTGATTTCGAGGTAATCCTCTATTCCATGCCTTGAACCTTCGCGCCCTAGTCCAGACTGTTTAACGCCTCCAAATGGCACTTCCGCAGAGGCAATAAGTCCTTCATTGACGCCAATCATGCCTGTTTCGAGCCTGCGGGCCACCCGGAATACACGTCCTAAATCGCGTGAGTAAAAATAGGCAGCTAAGCCATATTCACTTTCATTAGCAAGATCAATGGCTTCCTGCTCGGTCTCAAATTTTATGAGAGGTGCAACAGGCCCAAAAATTTCTTCTTTGAGCAACCGTGCATCTCTGCTTACATTCGTTAAAATTGTTGGCTGATAGAATGTGCCTCCAAGTGCATGTCTTTTTCCGCCAATACTTACCTTTGCTCCCTTGGATAAAGCATCTTCAACTAATTCTTCAACTTTTTCAATAGCTTCAACAGTTATCAAGGGCCCTTGATCGACCCCTTTTTCAAAAGCGTCGCCTACTTTAAGGCCAGCTACAGCTACGCCTAATTTTTCTGCAAACTTATCATATATGCCCGCTTGTACATAAAAACGATTCGCACAGATACACGTTTGCCCAGAATTACGATATTTGGAAGCTATTGCACCAATAACTGCATTATCCAAATCCGCGTCGTCAAATACAATGAAAGGTGCATTTCCACCAAGTTCAAGCGACAGTTTTTTGATTGTATCTGCACTTTGACGCATTATTATACGCCCAACTTCAGTGGATCCCGTAAACGAAACTTTACGGATAACAGGATGCGTTGTGAGGACTTGCCCTACCTCTTGCGCCCTGTTGGTTGGTATAATATTAAACACACCTTTTGGTATACCAGCCTCCGCTGCAAGCATGGCAAGTGCTAAAGCTGAAAGAGGCGTTTCTGCAGCAGGCTTTACAATTGACGTACACCCCACTGCCAATGCTGGTGCAACTTTGCGGGTAATCATGGCAACTGGAAAGTTCCAGGGGGTAATAGCAGCAGTTACGCCAATTGGCTCTTTAAAAGCAAATAATTCACGCCCCCTCACTGGTGTTGGAATTATTTCACCATATGCACGCTTTGCTTCTTCTGAAAACCACTCCACAAATGACGCGCCGTATAGAACTTCTCCCTTAGCCTCGGACAGGGGTTTACCTTGTTCACACGAAAGTAACGTTGCAAGTTCATCAGCATTTTCAACTATCAGATCGTACCAGCAGCGTAAAATTTTACTGCGATCTTTTGCAGGTGTATCCCGCCATACGGGGTATGCGGTCTGGGCTGCATGCACTGCTTTAAAAGCATCTTCAATTGTACAATCTGCTACTTTTGCCAACACAATACCATTAGATGGATTAACGACATCAAATGTTTTACCATCTGATGCATCACACCAAACACCATCTATATAAGCTGATTTTTGAAACAACTTGTGATTAAAAGAAGTCATCTTGCTCACCTTAAGCTTTATCGCTTGTAAAAGTAAGATAAAAAACACTCAGCATTATGTCAAAACTTGACCCGTAGAAATAAATGTATTGATATAGGCAGTTAAAAACTGTGTATCCGAGGAGTACTTTCCTGCAAGATCAGCATGCGCGCTGATATAGCCAGATACATTGAACACTGTATTTCTTAACTCATTATGTCCAGTAGTAATGTAGTGCGAAGTGCCAGCATCAGTATTCGTGCCAAAAGCTGTCATTAAATCTTGAGAACCCGCAATATAGGACAAACCATCAAAAGTTACAGCTCTGTGTTCGGTTGCATATGTACTGATATAGTGCGCAGCCCCAGCCTGTTCATTTGTTCCAAACGCGTCAATCAAATCACCATGGGATGCGATATAGTTCAATCCATCAAAACTTGTTGTGCGTCCTTCATTTCTACCACTATTAATGTAATGTGTTGAACCAGCATCAGATGAAGCGCCAAAAGCTGCGATAAGGTCACTATGACTTGCAATATAATCAAGGCTATTAAAAGTTGTTACACGCTCTTCATTACGACCTGCCTGAATGTAATGTGCAGCTCCAGCTTGCTCATTTGCACCTAGTGCATTCATCAAATCCAGATAGCTTGCAATATACGCCAAGCCATTGAATGTTGTTGTACGCCCTTCGGCTCTACCACTTGAAATAAAATGAGCAGCGCCTGCATCATTATTGGCTCCAAAAGCGGCACTTAAATCATCATGGCTGGCAATGTAATCCAATCCATTAAATGTAATGGTACGATTTTCTTTTGACCCATTTGAAATAAAATGTCCGGCGCCAGCATCCGAAATTGCATTTAAAGAAGCGGAGCCTTTAAACGCAGCAGATAAATCTGCATAACTTGCCACGTAATCAAGCCCGTTAAAAGTTGTTACGCGCTTTTCTTTGGCTGCACTCGATGTAAAATGGCTTAAGCCTGCGGCTGCATCGTTTCCGAATGCTTTTATAAGATCTGCATAGCTTGCAATATAATTCAGACTTGAAATATAGTTTAACGAGCCAGATGCTGTACTGCTGTAACTTAAGTTATTTACATGAACAACACCATTGACAGCGTTCACACGCAACGGTTTAGTAAGCAGATCTGCACTTATTGTTCTGTTGCCAAACTGAAAAAGCTCAACATTTCGAACACTATCAAAACCGTCAGGAGCAAATGGCCTTGCATCAATTATAGTGTAATATGACTTAAACTTGGTAATAATATAATCAGGCTGATTTCCAGAATATACAACCTTGTCTATACCGCCTTTGCCATCGATGGTGTCGTTGCCTCTTCCACCATTGATTGTGTCTCCAAAAACCTCACTGCCGATAAAATTATCATCAACAGCAGAGCCAATGTAACTATTGAGATCAATAGTTGTGCTTGAAACCACAAGATTATTTTGATTAAGCCCACTTATAACAAGTTTATTATCAGGCCCGCTCACCATGCTGATATATTGATATGATTTACCTTGCCACGCAGGTATGCTGAAGCTCTCAGAGCTTGGCTGCCCATTTGCAAGCAGAACCTGAAACACGATTTTTTGATTGGCTAAATCTTGAGACGCTATAATGAAACGACCATCAGCAAGACCAGCTGTAGCAGTGCTAGTTTGATAACCGAGTTGAGAACCAAATAAAGTTAACTCACTACCGGCTTTGCTGCCATCAGCGTTAAAAACCTGTCCATGTATCTGTGTAGTTAAACTAAGTTCAGATGACCAGGTTACGAGAAAGCGCCCATCATTTAGTTGAGCGTAATCTGCTAGATATAATCCCACATTGTTTACTGCATTCACATTAAATTGTGAAATAACAGTTTTGCCATCGGAACCAGTAATCTGCCCTTTTATAACATCACCCTTGTTTGAGTACAGATTTGAAGCTTCGATCCAAAAATTAAATATATTACCGTTTTTGAGTGCAACAGATTTTGAACTGTATTCTAGTTTTGAGACTGTCGAATCGACTTTAAAAGTACTTCCAAGCAAAGTTCCAGATGCATCAAAGAATCGACCAAAAATATCAGAGCTAATATTTGATCCAACTGATGTGTTAAACTCTGTCCAGGTCGCAAAAAGCCTACCGTCAGGCATTAGTGTAATGTCTGGAAAATCTCTCAGATTAGCAGCTGTGCTATTTAATGTTACTCTCGATCCTACAGCTGTGCCGTCATTAGAATAAAATTGAGCGTATATTGATGTGCTACTTAAAACATTTGCACCTTTGGTAGATACATATATTGCAGCAAACTGACCATTGGGAAGTGCTACTAGATCTGAATGGAAAGTGCCTAAAGATTCAGGTGGAGAAATTATAAAGGACGCTCCAATCAATGTCCCATCAAACGCCATCAATTGTCCTCTAGTTGCTTTTGTAACAGTTGGAACATCTACTCCCACTGTATTAAGAACTGTTGGTTCTGAAGACTCCCAATAAGAAAGATAATTACTATTAGATAGCAGTATTAGTTTGTTGTTTTGATCTGTTCGACTTACGGCGCCTGTAGAAACTGTTTTGTTTGGAACTGCTGTTTGGTAAGCCATAAAAAAATCCTTAAAATATAAATTTTTTATGTAGCTCAAAAATAATTTTATTTCAAGAACAAATAAACAACAAAAAGCCGCATTTTCATGCGGCTTTCATAATTTCACACAGGTAAATACTGTTACTCTGCTGCTGGTAGAGCAAGTGTTTCCTCTGGTGCTGCTAGTGCCTGGGCTGTGTCTGCGCGCTGCGCCACAATCAAGGCATCACGTCGCATCGCAACTTCTTTGATGCGATTCATCATTGCACCCGTTCCTGCCGGTATAAGACGACCAACAATCACGTTTTCTTTCAGGCCTTCAAGCGCATCCATCTTACCATTCACAGCCGCTTCTGTAAGAACGCGGGTTGTTTCCTGGAACGATGCAGCCGATACAAATGAGCGTGTCTGTAAAGATGCTTTTGTGATACCCAGCAAAACCGGTACACCAACAGCAGGCCTCTTGCCCTGTTCAATAAGGCGCTGATTCATTTCATCAAGTTCAAGACGATCCATCTGCTCGTTGTTTAAGAACTCGCTGTCACCTGCCTCAGTGATTTCAACTTTTTTGAGCATTTGACGTACGATAACTTCAATGTGTTTATCATTAATGTTTACACCTTGAAGACGATAGACTTCCTGTACTTCATTGACCAGGAAGGCTGCAAGTTCTTCCACACCTTTAATGGCAAGAATGTCATGCGGAGCTGGGCTGCCATCAACGATGAAGTCACCTTTTTCAACGCGGTCACCGTCCTGAAGGTAAATATGCTTACCCTTTGGAATAAGATGCTCAATTGGCTCAAGACCATCATCAGGCACAATGCTTAGACGGCGCTTGTTTTTGTAGTCTCGACCAAAGAGAACCGTTCCACTGGTTTCTGCAATAATGGCAGCTTCTTTAGGACGACGCGCTTCAAACAACTCTGCAACGCGAGGCAAACCACCTGTGATGTCGCGCGTTTTAGCGCTTTCAAGTGGAATACGTACAAGTACGTCACCAGCAGTCACTTTCCCACCTGGATCAACTGATAAAATTGCATCAACAGGCAAAAGGTATCGTGCGTCAGAACCACGTGGCAACTTGATAGTTTTACCATCTGAGCCTTTAATCAGGATTGCAGGCTTCAAATCCGCAGTACGGCTTGTGGCGCGGTAATCTGTAACCATACGCTTGGCAATACCAGTCGCTTCGTCCACAGATTCAGACATGGATTGGTTTTCAATCAGGTCTTCAAATGCAGCAAACCCATCAACTTCGGTAATAATTGGACGTGTGTATGGATCCCATTCAGCTATACGCTGACCACGCTTAATTTTATCACCTTCGTCAACTTTAATTTTGGCACCGTAGACAATGCGATGAACTGCACGCTCTGCGCCATCTGGACCACATACAACAATTGACACATTACGTCCTGTTGCAATTAAATCTCCATCAGTGTTGCGAGCAACCTGACGGTTTTTCATCTTGATGATACCTTCAAAATTTGACTCAACGAAAGATTGTTCGTTGAACTGAGCTGCCCCACCTATATGGAAAGTACGCATTGTAAGTTGTGTACCAGGCTCCCCAATAGACTGAGCAGCGATAACACCAACGGCTTCTCCCATATTAACGGGAGTACCACGGGCAAGATCACGCCCATAACATGTAGCGCAACATCCGTTTGTTGACTCACATGTCAGAACAGAACGTATTTTGACTTCCTGAATACCCGCATCATAAATGGATTTTAGATGATATTCTTCCATCAAGATCCCAGCAGCCACAATCACTTCACCAGAATGCGGATTAATGACATCATCAGCAGGCGCACGTCCTAGAATGCGTACAGCTAGTGAGGCAACTACCTGCCCCGCATCAACAATCGCCCGCATCTTGATACCCTTGACGGTACCACAGTCTGGCTCGGTAATAATGCAATCTTGTGCAACATCTACAAGGCGACGCGTTAGATAACCAGAATTCGCAGTTTTCAAAGCTGTGTCGGCAAGCCCTTTACGTGCACCATGGGTCGAGTTGAAATACTCAAGAACGTCTAAACCTTCTTTAAAGTTAGAAATAATTGGCGTCTCAATAATCTCCCCTGATGGTTTTGCCATCAGTCCACGCATGGCAGCAAGCTGACGCATCTGTGTTGGCGATCCACGAGCTCCCGAATGGCTCATCATGTAAACAGAATTCATGGGCAGGGTACGGCCGTTTTCATCTTTGCGAACCGCGGAGATACGTGCCATCATATCCTGTGCCAGCTTATCTGAACACTTGGCCCAAGCATCAATAACCTTGTTGTATTTTTCTCCCTGTGTGATCAGACCGTCCTGGTACTGTTGCTCATAATCTTTTGTAAGAGCACGTGTACCATCGACAACTTCCCATTTGTTTTCAGGGATAAGCATGTCATCCTTGCCAAACGATATACCTGCCTTAAATGCATTTGTGAAACCAAGTTGCATCACACGATCGCAGAATATGACAGCTTCTTTCTGACCACATGTTCTGTAAACAGAGTCAATCATGTTCGAGACTTCTTTTTTTGTCATAAGCTTGTTTACAACGCCATATGGCAGTAAATGATGCTTTGGCAAAAGTTGTGAAATCATTACACGACCAGGCGATGTCTCATGGATTGAACGTGCAGGATTACCAGCCTCATTAACGCTTTCAAACCGGAATTTGATTTTTGTGTGCACTGTAATTTGTTTGGTAAAAAGTGCATGTTCCATTTCAGCTATTGAGCCAAAAATTTTACCTTCACCTGGTTCACCTTCAGACAAGATTGAAAGATAGTAAAGTCCAAGTACAATATCCTGTGATGGCACGATGATTGGCGCACCATTCGCTGGATGAAGAATGTTGTTGGTGGACATCATTAAAACGCGGGCTTCAAGCTGCGCTTCCAGTGAAAGCGGCACGTGAACCGCCATCTGATCACCATCAAAGTCTGCGTTAAAAGCAGTACATACGAGCGGGTGAAGCTGAATAGCTTTACCCTCAATCAATACTGGTTCAAATGCCTGAATACCGAGCCTGTGTAGTGTTGGAGCACGGTTGAGCAGTACAGGATGCTCACGAATAACCTCGTCAAGAATGTCCCAGACTTCTGGTTTTTCCTTTTCAACAAGCTTTTTCGCTTGCTTGACAGTCGTTGACAAGCCTTTTGCATCTAGCCTTGAATATATAAATGGCTTAAACAGTTCAAGTGCCATTTTCTTTGGCAAACCACACTGATGAAGCTTGAGTTCTGGACCAACAACAATAACTGAGCGTCCAGAGTAATCAACGCGCTTGCCAAGCAAGTTCTGACGAAAACGCCCTTGTTTGCCTTTAAGCATGTCAGCTAAAGATTTAAGTGGACGTTTATTGGCACCTGTTATTACACGCCCACGACGCCCATTATCAAACAACGCATCAACAGATTCCTGAAGCATACGCTTCTCATTGCGCACAATAATGTCTGGTGCCCTAAGCTCCATCAAGCGCTTTAGACGATTATTTCGATTAATTACACGACGATAGAGGTCGTTAAGGTCAGAAGTTGCAAAACGTCCACCGTCAAGCGGTACAAGAGGACGTAAATCTGGCGGAATGACTGGTACTACAGTCATGATCATCCATTCTGGTTTATTACCAGATTCAATAAAAGCCTCAATAACTTTGAGACGCTTTGCAAGTTTTTTTGGTTTAAGCTCAGTTTTTGATTCTGCAATCTCAACACGCAGCTCTGCTGCTGTTTTTTCAAGATCAATACTACGGAGAATTTCACGAATGGCTTCAGCACCAATCATAGCCGTGAAGTTATCTTCACCGTATTCATCCTGCGCCAATGTATAATCTTCTTCACTCAGCAATTGAAACTGCTTGAGTGGTGTAAGACCTGGCTCAATAACACAATAGTTTTCAAAATAAAGAATACGCTCAATATCTTTGAGCATCATGTCAAGTAACAGACCAATACGACTTGGAAGCGATTTCAAGAACCAGATGTGAGCAACAGGAGCAGCAAGCTCAATATGCCCCATGCGTTCACGGCGAACACGTGCTAATGTTACTTCAACGCCGCACTTTTCGCAGATAACGCCTTTGTATTTCATGCGTTTATATTTGCCGCACAAGCATTCGTAGTCTTTAATTGGACCAAAAATGCGCGAACAGAAAAGACCATCACGTTCAGGCTTAAAAGTGCGATAATTGATGGTTTCTGGTTTTTTGATTTCACCAAAAGACCACGACAGAATCTTCTCTGGTGATGCAATAGAAATGCGAATATGATCGAAAGCCTGTGGCTGGGCCTGAGGGTTGAAAAGATTCATGACCTCTTGGTTCATAGTGTATCTCCAGCGGAACTGTATTAACCGCGCTTAATTAAAATTACGAAATTAACTTATGTAATAAAGTTTCCTGGCCGAAAGTAACGTCAGCCAGGACTATAAATTATTCAGCTGCCGCTACTGGTGGCACGTTTAGCAGAGATGGAGAATCATTGGCACTCTCAATGAGCTTAGAATTTTTAAGCTCGACGTTAAGACCCAATGAACGAATTTCCTTAATAAGAACGTTAAAGCTCTCAGGAATTCCATATTCAAAGTTTTCTTCACCTCGAACAATCGACTCATAAGCTTTCGTGCGCCCGGCAACATCGTCAGACTTTACAGTAAGCATTTCTTGTAAAGTATACGCAGCACCATATGCCTCAAGAGCCCAGCACTCCATTTCTCCAAATCTCTGACCACCAAACTGGGCTTTACCTCCAAGAGGCTGCTGAGTAACAAGAGAATAAGGACCAATAGAACGCGCGTGGATCTTGTCATCAACAAGATGGTGTAGCTTGAGGATATAGATATAACCAACTGTGACCTGACGATCAAACTGATCCCCTGTACGTCCATCATAAAGTGTTGATTGACCAGAAGGATTCACACCAGCTTTTACTAGTAGACGCTCAATATCTTTTTCTTTAGCACCATCGAAAACTGGAGTTGCCATTGGCACACCACGACGTAGGTTGGAAGCTAGATCAACTGCATGTTGATCAGATAAGTTTACAACTGTTTCATCGCCTTCATACACGTCTGCAAGCTTGGCCTTTAGGGGCGCAATGTCATTGGACTTCATATAGGCATCATATGCAGCAGCTACTTGTTTACCAAGGCCAGCAGCAGCCCACCCAAGATGAGTTTCAAGAATTTGGCCTACGTTCATGCGGCTTGGCACGCCAAGAGGGTTGAGAACAACATCAACTGGCGTACCATCTGCAAGAAACGGCATATCTTCAATTGGTACAATGCGTGAAACAACGCCTTTATTACCATGACGACCAGCCATTTTATCGCCTGGCTGAATTTTGCGTTTAACTGCAACGAAGACTTTGACCATCTTCATAACACCAGGCAGTAGCTCATCTCCGCGCTGTAGCTTCTCAACCTTGTCCATAAAGCGTTGTTCAAGGGCTTTTTTTGCGCCATCATACTGTTTACGCATGGCCTCAAGCTCACCCATAAGATGATCATCAACAACAGCATATTGCCACCACTGGGACCTGGGTGAAGCTTCAAGCGCTTCTCGTGTGATTTCACTATCCTTACGATATCCTTTAGGGCCAGCAATTGAGGACTGACCAATAAGTATGTCGCTTAAGCGCCCGTAAGTACTACGATCCAGGATAGCAAGCTCGTCATCACGGTCTTTGGCAAGACGCTCAATTTCTTCACGCTCAATTGCCTGGGCGCGTTCATCCTTATCAACACCATGACGGTTAAAAACACGTACTTCAACAATAGTGCCTTGTACACCTGGCGGTACACGTAAAGAAGTGTCACGTACATCTGAAGCTTTTTCACCAAATATGGCCCGCAGAAGTTTTTCTTCAGGCGTCATAGGGCTTTCACCCTTTGGTGTGATTTTTCCGCATAGAATGTCGCCAGCTTGAACTTCCGCACCTATGTAAACGATACCTGCTTCATCCAGGTTTTTTAAAGCCTCTTCAGAAACGTTTGGAATGTCACGTGTAATTTCTTCAGGACCAAGCTTGGTATCACGAGCCATTACTTCAAATTCTTCAATGTGAATTGAAGTAAATACATCTTCTTTTACAATGTTTTCAGAAAGAAGAATGGAATCCTCAAAATTATAGCCATTCCAAGGCATGAATGCGACAAGCACGTTACGACCCAGTGCAAGATCGCCTAAATCAGTCGATGGTCCATCTGCAAGAATATCATCTTTACGAACAATATCGCCTACTTTAACCAATGGACGCTGATTGATGCAGGTTGATTGGTTGGATCGCTGAAATTTCATAAGACGGTATATGTCAACACCTGGTCTTCCACCATCTGTGTCTTCTGTAGCACGAACTACTATACGTGTTGCATCAAGCTGATCAACAACGCCAGCACGACGTGCAGAGATTGCAGCCCCAGAATCTTTGGCAACAATTGCCTCCATTCCAGTTCCTACAAATGGCGCGTCTGAGCGCACCAAAGGTACGGCCTGCCTCTGCATGTTAGATCCCATGAGTGCGCGGTTGGCATCGTCATTTTCAAGAAAGGGAATAAGAGCTGCAGCTACTGATACGAGCTGTTTTGGCGATACGTCCATGAAGTCAACACGTTCCACAGGTACAACTATAACATCACCTGCATGACGTACAATAACAAGATCTTCGGTTAATTTACCCTTCTCATCAACTTGAGCATTAGCCTGCGCTACGTAGTATTTAGACTCTTCCATCGCTGAAAGGTACACCACTTCATCAGTCATTACGCAATCACGAATGCGACGATAAGGACTCTCTATAAAGCCATATTTATTAACACGCGCGAATGTAGCAAGAGAGTTTATAAGACCAATATTTGGTCCTTCTGGCGTTTCAATTGGACAAATGCGACCATAATGAGTTGGATGAACATCACGGACTTCAAATCCAGCGCGTTCGCGGGTCAAACCACCAGGTCCAAGCGCAGAAAGGCGTCTTTTATGCGTGATTTCAGATAATGGATTGGTTTGATCCATGAATTGTGAAAGCTGTGAAGATCCAAAGAATTCACGCACTGCAGCAGCTGCGGGCTTTGCGTTAATCATATCTTGAGGCATGACGGTGTCAATATCAACAGATGACATGCGTTCTTTGATTGCACGTTCCATACGCAGCAATCCAACACGATACTGGTTTTCCATCAGCTCGCCCACAGAACGGACACGGCGGTTACCAAGGTTATCAATGTCATCCACTTCACCGCGACCATCACGAAGCCCAAGAAGCTCACGTACAACAGCGACAATATCTTCCCTGCGAAGAGTACGCACAGTGTCCTCAGCGTCTAAGCTCATACGCATGTTCATTTTAACACGGCCTACGGCCGAGAGGTCATAACGCTCTGGATCAAAGAACAGAGAATTAAACATGTTTTCTGCCGTGTCTATTGTTGGCGGCTCACCCGGGCGCATTACTCTGTAAATATCAAACAATGCTTCTTCGCGGGAGCTATTTTTGTCAACTGTAAGTGTATTACGCATGTAAGGGCCAACGTTGACATGATCTATGTCAAGTAATGGAAGCTGAGTTACGCCAATCTCCTCAAGCATTTTAAGCGTCTTGTCTGAGATTTCGTCTCCTGCTTCTACATAAATCTCGCCGGTTTCAGTATTGACAATATCTTCGCCAATATACTGCCCAATAAGATCTTCATCCAACGCCTTTAGATACTTAAGGCCTTTATCAGCAAGAGCTTTTGCGGTACGCGGTGTTAGTTTGCGACCCGTTTCTACAACTACTTCACCTGTCTCAGCATCTATAAGGTCTACAGTTGCCTTAAATCCTTTAAAGCGCTCAATATCATATGCTACGCGCCATGAACCATCATTGACCTTAACATAGTCAAGCTTCTTGTAGAATGTTGATAAAATTTCTTCCGCATCAAGTCCAAGTGCAAATAATAGCGAGGAAACAGGAAGCTTACGACGACGATCGATTCGCGCGTAGACAATGTCCTTTGCATCGAACTCAATATCAAGCCAAGATCCACGGTATGGTATAATTCGCGCTGCAAAAAGAAGCTTGCCAGAAGAATGCGTTTTGCCCTTGTCGTGATCAAAGAACACGCCAGGTGAACGATGCATTTGAGATACAATAACACGCTCAGTTCCATTGACTATGAACGTACCGTTTAACGTCATTAGGGGCATGTCCCCCATATAGACATCTTGCTCTTTGATATCTTTGACAGACTTGGCACCAGTTTCTTCATCAACTTCAAATACAATAAGGCGTAATGTCACCTTAAGTGGCGCGGCGTATGTCATACCACGTTGACGGCACTCATCTACATCATATTTTGTGGGTTCAAACTCATACTTAACAAATTCAAGCATGGATGTCTGGGCGAAATCTGAAATTGGAAAAACAGATTTGAATACACTTTGTAGACCTTCATCGTCACGACGACCGCCTACTGGCTCCTGAACCATCAAAAACTGGTCATAAGAAGCTTTTTGGACTTCAATGAGATTGGGCATTTCTGCCGCTTCCTGCATTTTCCCAAAAAATCTACGGATGCGCGTCCGACCAGAAAAGGTCTGCGCTGTCGGGGTTAAGCTCGTTGTTGCTGCTAAGCCCGTCTTCGCCATGCTTGTAAATCCCCATCAAGGTAGATAACGACCGCTATAATAAGTAGATAAAAATTATCTAGTTAAAACAACGTCAAAAAAATGTGATACTTGGTATTTAATATTTTGTACTTTTAAAACAGTCTACGGACGACAGAAAAGACTGCCGTCCGTAAATGTTACATTTAACAATGGTGAACTACTTGAGCTCAACTTTTGCACCAGCAGCTTCAAGCTGCTTCTTGATTTTCTCTGCTTCGTCCTTTGTAATACCTTCTTTAACAGGCTTAGGAGCAGCTTCAACAAGATCCTTCGCTTCTTTCAGGCCCAAACCTGTGATAGCACGAACTTCTTTGATAACTTCAATTTTCTTGTCACCTGCGCCAGCAAGAACAACAGTAAACTCTGTCTGCTCTTCCACAGCAGCGGCAGGGCCTGAAGCAGGGCCAGAAGCAACAGCTACAGCGGCGGCGGCAGAAACGCCCCATTTTTCTTCAAGCATTTTTGCAAGATCTGCAGCTTCAAGAACTGTTAGCAATGATAGTTCATCAACGATTTTGGCAAGATCAGCCATGTCTGTATTCCTTTTGAGTATTAAGTTCGGTTTGATTAAAATTAACAATCCGTCAAGCGGCATCTTTATTGGCATAGGCTCCAAAAACACGCGCAAGCTTTGCAGCTGGAGCGGTTGAAAGCTGTGCAATCTTAGTTGCAGGCGCATTAAGCAGCCCAATCAACTTCGCGCGCAACTCATCAAGCGATGGCATAGTGGCAAGAGCTTTGACACCATCTGCATTTAAAGAGGTCGTACCCATGGCTCCGCCAAGAATTACGAGCTTGTCGAAATCCTTTGAAAAAGCTACAGCGACCTTTGGAGCAGCGACAGGATCCTTAGCAAAGGCCAGAATAGTAGGCCCCTTCATCAAGGAACTAATTGAAGCTGAATCTGTACCCTCAAGAGCTATTTTGACGAGGCGATTTTTTGCGACCTTAACTGTAGCACCTTCAGCCTTCATCCGCTTGCGCAGGTTCTGCATCTGGGTAACGGTCAGGCCAGAATAATGCGCAACAACAATTGAACCCGTGTCCTGAAACGACGTATTCAACGTTGAGATGAGCTGCTGTTTACCTGCTCTATCCACGTTGCTCTCTCCGATTAACAAAGCAATACTGCTTCGCCTGTTGCACTTGTTTTTTAAATACACGGATCAAATCCGCCCATTTAAAAACGATGAAGGACAGCAAACATTTAGTTTTCTGCCCTGAAGCGCCCGTCCCTTTCAGTCCCGGCATAAGCACGGAACTTAAAAGCGTCAAAAGGTCAAACCGACTTAAATTACTAAATTTCATGCAATACACAATGAAATTGACATTAAAAAACGGTCTTACCCATCTATGTAGGCCTACAGAAAATCTGCAGAACATTAAGCCGACAAATAATTAAATGCATTTTAAGCGCATTTGATTAATAGCCTGACGCACCTACGGTCTCGGACAGGACGTGATTGTAAATGCAAGTTGCCCCACATCTAAAACCACATTCAATACAGTTTCCTGTATAGAAATCTTATTTGTATACATATCCACAAGCGAATCTAGTCGCAAGTGTGTATATACATCTGGCACCGTATAGACCGCTTGTTTACTGCGAGCAAGCAATTTTAGTGCAAGTGAGTAATTTTAATTCAAATAAATACAATTTTAACAGAAAGATTTATCGTTTACTGTTTCAGCTAAATTATTACTGTAAATTTATTGTAATCCACGAATTTCAAGCTTGGAAAACGACACTGATACAGGTGACATTTCTCCTTTTCTAAGTCCAGCAGTTTGCACTCTAACATCTTTTACAGGCATGGTAAGATTAGGCTTTATCTCGACTGTAGGGACCATCTCAACTAGGACCGGTGCCTGCATAAAAGGAGATTCATCTACTGGCGCAAACTTTGCCAGTCTGTTTTTTGTACGCATCATTGCAAGTTGAAATACCTTGTTTTCAGGCTCACTCAGATTATTAAGGGCAACCTGTGTCTCTTGATGGTCTGGCACAATATGCACGACTTTATAACCACGTACTTTCAACTCTTTGAGAAGCTCTGGCAACATTTGAACCGTACGATTATGAATATCGTGCATAAGAATAATTCCCCGTCCGCGCTGTTCCAAACGAGCTAGTGTACGCTTTAAAACTTCTTTTGGTGTAATAAGTAGCCAGTCATCAGCAACAATATCAACACTGACTGAGATCAGTCCATTTTTTGCAATAAATGCATCAAGACGCTTATTGTGATTAAGTCCTGGAAACCGAAAAAAAGGAGACAAGGCCTGCTTATGGTCGCCAAGAGCAACATTAGCTGCGTGAAGACCACCACCAATTTGATACTGTGCCGCATAACGATTGCGGCTTTGAGTTAAATAACGGTGTGACCATGTATGTGTGCCTATGGAATGCCCCGCCGCGGCCTCTTCTTGCAAAAGTTTTGGATAGGCAGATGCCATTGTTCCTACTGTAAAAAAAGTTGCCTTAACGCATTCTTTGGCAAGCGCTTTGAGAATAGCGGGTGTTCTCTGGGGAATTGGGCCATCATCAAATGTAAGGACGACTTCACGATCCTGAAGGTCTAACGATTTTTTATAACTGACTACACCTACAGGTCCTTGCAACGCAGACACAGTCATTATCCTTGAGGTACCAAGAGCATCTGGATTTTGAGAACAGTTTTCAGCTCCAACAGAACCAGTCGTTGCTATACTAAATGTAGATACAAGACCACTCACTAGCAATATTTTACGCAACATTAGACAATCCTGTAGAAAATGACCCTCGTAACAGATGCAATAATAACCTTGATAAATCCTTTAAATTAAAAATTTAAAGGGCTTGTACAGTTACAGATTTTTAACTTTATAAATTTTTAAGATTTTGAAAAATATAAAATATAAACACAATTTCAATAATTTAGACTTTACGTATACTACATACACACAAAAGGACACCTCAAAATGGAATTATCCCGTACAGTAAGACTTTGCTCTTTGGGTGTAATTTTAACAGGTATTGGGTTATCGGGCTGGGCACTGAACCCACAAAATAATGACAAACCAAGTCTAACACATCAAATCAACGATATAACTGATCAGGTCATGGACGCGTCAAAAGCTTTAGCGGTAGAACGCGGACTAACAACCGGTTTAATTGCCAACCCATTCATAAAGAAAAAAGGACAAGTAGAAACAATTAAAGCCATGAGAGATGAGTCCTCAGTTGCTTTTACAAAATTGGGTAAGTCGTTAGATATGATAAAAGATTACCAGCTGATAACTGCAACTCCAGAACATTTAGAATCTATGTATAGCTCTTTAGAAAAAGTTAAACAGCTTAGAGTGAATGCGGATTCGGTTTTTACGTCTGGCTGGGATAATCAGTCACTAAAAGCTGCTTGGTTTCCAAGTGTCTCAAAACTGATTTTGGCCATAAATGCTGTTACTGAAGATATTATAAGCGGCACTAAAGCAAGACTTGATCAAACAACACGATCTGCAATTGAAGTAAAACATGCATTATGGGAAGCTGCAGAATATGCTGGCGTTGAACGCGGCGCTGTAAATGCCAAAATTTCCGCAAACTCATTCATAAATCAGGATGACTACGTAGCTTTAAAAAGAGCCGCTGACAAAATCAACGGGGCTTGGTCTATTGTCATTAGCCACAAAAATGAATTCGGATCAGATTTTGAAAATAGTGTGAAACAGATTGAACAAACTTATTTTATAAAATTCAGCGAAATCCGCAAAGAGGTGCTGAATGCAGGAATGACTCAAACTAAATACCCAGTGACTCAAGAACAATGGTTTGAAGCTGCAAGTGACAGCATAAAGCTCATGAACAATGCACACAAATCAGTCACAGAATTTACTGCTCAACGTGTAATTTCAGCAGCTACATCTATCCAGATGAAATCATGGGCTTATCTCGGCCTTGTGATGATGGGTATTGCATTAATCTGTGCAAGCATATTGCTTTCATATTTTACAAAACCAAAAGATAAAGTAGTTTTTATAGCACAATAATTAAAAAAAGCCCCGCTTTCGCGAGGCCTTAAAAATTACTACATTTAATGATTAGGCTGTTACAGTAGAAACATCAATTTTAATGCCTGGACCCATAGTCGATGAAAGAGCTATACGATTAACGTAAGTTCCCTTTGCACCTGTAGGTTTTGCTTTGATAACAGCGTCTGCAAAAGCTTTAATATTTTCAACAAGTTTGGCCTCATCAAATGATATTTTACCAACTGCACCCTGAATAATTCCAGCTTTTTCAACCTTGAACTCAACTGAACCGCCTTTTGCAGCAGCAACAGCCGTAATCAGATCCATAGTCACAGTGCCAACTTTTGGGTTTGGCATAATGCCACGAGGACCAAGCACCTTACCCAGACGACCAACAAGCGGCATCATGTCTGGTGTTGCTATACAGCGGTCAAAATCAATTTTACCGCCCTGCACAGTTGCAACCAGATCTTCATCCCCGACAATGTCTGCGCCCGCTTTTCTGGCTTCTTCAGCTTTTGCACCACGTGCAAAAACAGCAACACGTAGAACTCGTCCAGACCCATTAGGCAAATTGCAGACGCCGCGAACCATCTGATCTGCATGCTTTGGGTCAACCCCAAGATTCATTGCAATTTCAATAGTTTCATCGAATTTTGCCGTAGATTTGGACTTGAGCAATGTTATAGCTTCGTTCAAGCTGTAAAGTTGTGTGCGGCTGATACCTTCGCGTGCAGCCTTAACGCGTTTTCCTATATGTGCCATGAAGATTATCCCACTACCTCTAGGCCCATAGAACGGGCAGAACCTGCAATCATAGAAGCAGCCGATGCAATTGAATCACAATTCAAATCAGCCATTTTCTTCTCAGCGATTTCTTCTATCTGGGCGCGGGTAACTTTACCCACTGTGCCGCGGCCTGGTGTCTTAGAACCAGCAGTTAAACCAGCAGCTTTTTTAAGCCAGTATGAAACTGGTGAAAGCTTCATTTCAAATGTAAATGAACGATCAGCAAACGCAGTGATGACCACTGGAATAGGCATGCCTTTTTCCATCTGCGCAGTTTTTGCGTTGAACGCTTTGCAGAATTCCATAATATTCAAGCCGCGTTGTCCAAGTGCTGGGCCGATTGGCGGGGCGGGATTCGCCGAGCCTGCGGGCACTTGAAGCTTCACGTAACCCGTGACCTTCTTAGCCATTTTAATCTTCCTTTAATATGGTGAGATTTCACCGTTTGAAGTTTGTGGTACGGTACATGCCCAAATGGCGGCAAAACCATCTAGATACCTTCCACACGATTGACGTTCTGCATGCAGAACTTTCAGCAAGTATAAGAAAACAATAAATTATTACTGCTATCCTCAAACTTGGTAAACTAGGCAACCTTCTCTACCTGAGCATATTCAAGCTCAACTGGAGTAGCGCGTCCAAATATTGATACTGCAACTTTTAAGCGTGATTTAACATCATCAACTTCTTCAACAACACCATTGAATGATGCAAACGGTCCATCGGCAACACGTACATTTTCGCCGATTTCAAAAGTAATTGAATGTTTTGGCCCAGCTTCGCTCGCTGTTGTACGCCCGCGAATGCGCTCGGCCTCTTTTTCTGTAATTGGCTGAGGCTTGTTATTTGCCCCCAAAAACCCTGTGACTTTTGGTGTATTTTTGATAAGATGATATGCTTCATCCGTCAAATCAACCTTAACCAGAACGTATCCTGGAAAAAACGTGCGCGTCATTTCTATCTTGCGGCCGCGGCGAACTTCAATAACTTTTTCAGATGGCACAAGAATGTCTTCAAACAATTCTGTGAGGCCGCGTTGATCAGCCTGCTCTTTAAGAGATTCTGCAACCTTCTTCTCAAAGTTTGAGAAGGCATGTACAATATACCAGCGCTTAGCCATGTCTAACCTTGAAGCCTTTAGTTAAAATACTAACCCAGCAAAATGCCAAGCATGAAGAAAATAGCTTTGTCTACTACAAGAAAAAAAATAGATGCAACAATAACAAGCAAAAAAACCATCGCGGTTGTAATCAAGGTCTCCTTGCGGCTAGGCCATGTGACCTTGGAAGCCTCAGCACGAACCTCGTTTATAAACTGTATGGGGCTTTTATTTGCCATTTATCTATTCAATCCAAATAAAACTTTAAAACTACATCTTTAAAAATACAGATTCAATTCAATTTTTTGCCGATTTTACTTCCAATAATGGCAGGAGAGGAGGGACTCGAACCCCCAACCCCCGGTTTTGGAGACCGGTGCTCTAGCCAATTGAGCTACACTCCTAGGTATTTAAAGCAAAACCAACAGTTTTTTGAACCGTCATGCACGCCTCTTTGCATCAAGCCGCTAAACTTTTCAAGTGCTGATTAGGTGGAAACTGATGTATTAAATTATGATATGCTATTTTTACTCTATGTACTTGAGTTTTGTGAAACGAGCCTAATTATTATTCGCAAGAAAAAACCTGCCATAAGAACAAAGCTTAAGGCAGATTTTGTATTGAATATGACTATTCGTAATTTTATTGGGACAGCTTCGCATTTTCTGATGCAGGCTCCTTCGAATTGCTTTGTGCTTCTGAAGAAGCTTGCATAGCTGCCCGATTTGATTCACTATTTTGTTCAATAATCTCAGGTTTCGCAAACATCTCAGCAAATGCATTGTTAGGTGTGGCTGTATTGCGGCTATCAGCAAAAGCTTTTACTTGCTGTAACGGTGATAAAGTCATTTCATTTCTCCTTTGTTTTATTTTATATTACAACCTTAGTGTATGTAAAAAAACCTTTTTAAACAATCGAATTTAAAAAATACAAGCTATTTACCTTAACACGGTCACTGGCAAAACTACAATTTATGACACTTAATTTTAAACATTAAAAAATTTCCCTTTACAATTACCAAGGTATCAAACATTTTTTGCAGTTGACAGATAAGCCTAACCTCTATCATAAGGCCGTATGTCTTTTTGACTAGATACTGGGGGAGTGTCCCGAGTGGCAAAGGGGGCGGACTGTAAATCCGCTGGCTACGCCTTCGTAGGTTCGAGTCCTACCTCCCCCACCATTCACATAGATATACATTAATATATCCTCTGGAAGTGTGACACCATTCAGCAATTTCTATATTTTAACATTAAGCCGCTACACAAAGCGCAAAGTACCTCAACCTGATTGATTTTACAGTGACTGACATATCCAAATCCTCGTCTTCAAACAATCGCATTACAGCGCGGGCTATTTTACTGGGCCAGCGCCTGGACACAAATGGGCTAGAGCGTTCTGATATGATCTCCAGCGCCCCGCTTGCTTTCCGTGTTGGTGAGAAAGGATTTGCAGCTCTGTTTCGTTACGGGGTTGTTGTAATGGTAGGCATGTCTCCGTTGGAGGAGGATGATTTCCTGCGCATGATAAAGCCGCGAGTCACACAACCACTCACACAGATTGAAGATGAAACAGCAATCATCAACATAGCCGCTGATATGGATGATCAGGTGCCACCAGGTGGACCAGTACGTGTTAAAAACCTTGCACCAGAACGCCTGCTGACAATTGCAGATGCATTGGCAAAAAGCGTTGCACTTTCTCATGATGAAAAAGCTGTAAGTGCTGTTTTCGATGTGATTGATCCGCTTGCTAGCGCTTTGGCACAAACGGGCAAAACGCCTGGCGACAGGCGCAGTATTTTAAAACTCATAGGCCAGTCCTTGCTTGTTCAGCATCGCATGTCTGGCCGTGTTGCAGTAGAAGAAAAGCCGGATGTTTTATGGGACAGGCCAGATCTGGAACGATTATATGCCAGGCTGGAAGATGAGTATGAGCTTAGAGAACGTGCAGGTACACTCAATCGTAAATTGCAGGTGGTAAATGAAACGGCGCAGGCTTTAACGGATTTAATTGATGCAGAACGCAGTCTGCGCCTTGAAATAACAATTGCTACTCTAATTGTATTTGAAATAGGCCTCACACTTTACCAGATGTGGCGCAGCTGGCATTAAGAAAACTAAAACCATATTCTTTTTAACCAATGGATTTAACTCCAGATTTGAGCTATAAAATCTGTATGACAGGGGAAAAAGATAGCTTAAAAACCAAAATAAAAAACAACTTACATTACAAATTATGGCAACGCATTGAAAACCATAATTTTGAGCCTGATACGCCCCTAAATTTTACAGTAAGACTTGCAAGAGACATGCGCTGGAGCATTCATCAAACCAGGTTAGCAATAGATGCATATAAAAAATTTTGCTTTTTGGCCATAATATCAGACACTGTTATGACCCCCAGTGATACAGTTGATGAAGTATGGCATCAGCATATGATTTACACCAGAGATTATTGGGACATATGGTGTAGGCAGGTTTTAGGCGCACCTCTCCATCACGATCCAACGCCAGGTGGGTCAAAAGCACAGCAGTACTACAAAGAATGCTATGCAAATACACTGGCTCTATATGAACAGTATTTTGGTTGTCCTGACCCGGTTTTATGGCCGGCTACCTATGTAAGATTTGGCAGAAAACCTAGATACAGACTAATTGACACAAGCTTGTTGATCACATTGCCAAATCCATTATTCTATATCAAAAAAATAATAAAAAGGAGGGCTGGATGCCTTTAAACCCGTTAGACTGGACTGGTGGATATTTTTTAATACTATTTGCTGCGCTTATTTCAGTTTCTTTTTTAATAGCTTTTTATCTTCGCTTCAATATAGGCTCCAATATCGCAATAAATCAAAAATTATCGCCCTTTGAAATTGCGTTTTTATCTGGCGGTGAAAAAAGAGCGCAAGAAACTATTTTGCTGAAAGTTCTTGCATCGGACGCTGCAAAACTCAGCGACGATGGCAAGGCTCTATCAAGAATAAACACCTCCAGATTCTCATCCGACATTGCAGGTTTACTTTATAATTTCCGTGGTACGGCCATGTCAAAAGAAGCATTCTATGCTGAGTTTGATGGAGGGCTTGAACACATAAAGCGATCCCTTGTTCAAAAAGGCCTACTACCTTCATCAGATGATATGACACAATACAAATCAATTGTTGCTCTTGTGTTTTGCTTGCCTTTAATGCTTGGCGGTTTAAAAATTTTTGTAGGATTAGAGCTGCACAAGCCAGTTGAAATTTTGACGTTATTGATGATTGGATCGGTAATCGGAGTTTTTGCACTTTTTACCACGCCTTATTCAACACAAAGCAGACGTGAAACTCTTTTTAAAAACAGCACGTTGCATTCTAGAGCCATGCGGGCACCAGTTGGCAGCGAGCTGGTGTTGGCCTTTGCATTGGCTGGGCCAGTCGTCTTGCAAGGAACGGCTTACGCAGCCATAGTTCCAAAACCGCAAGGTGATGGGGGTTCAAGTGCAGATGGTGGTAGTGGATGCGGCAGTGGCTGTGGAGGCTGTGGAAGTTAGTTTAGATAATACACTCCAAAAGCTTTTCTTCCGCCCTGATAGTATCCGTAAACTCAAATGCAGGTAACTGCCCGCGTGCAAACGTATGCTGGCGTTTGGCGTAACGGCGAGTGTCCATCTGTCCTGCTTCAATGGCATCATCTAAAGTTAGCCGCCCCTCAAGATACGCAACCAGATGCGGTACACCATGAGCCTTCATGATACCGCGATTGGCAGGCAGGTTCAGCGCAATCAGCCTGCGCACCTCATCCAGCGCCCCTGCCCCTATCATAGCTTTGAACCTTGCGTGAATACGCTCTTTCAATGTTTCACGTTCCACATGCAAAAATATACCTTTCCAGCATCCTGCCTGCAAAAGGGGCGCACTATTGGCATTGCCCTGCCAATACGTCATGGTTTTGCCAGTCGCTTCAAACACTTCCAATGCCCGGATGATGCGGACATGATTTGCAGGCTCAAATCTTTTGGCAAGCTCTGGATCAGTTTTTGCAAGTCTTGCATGAAGATTAATGCCTACCTCGTGCTCCTCATATAATCTTGTACGAATATAGGCAGGAATTGCAGGTGTTTCAATCAGACCTTGGGTGAGACCTTTAAAATAAAGCCCTGTTCCACCAACAAAAATTGGTGTTTTACCTACTGCTGCAACTTCGTTCAAACATTCTTTTACGTCTTGCAGATAGTCCCCAACAGAATATTCCCTTCCCCCCGATACATGTCCATAAAGCCTGTGTTCTGCCTGATTTTCGTCATCTATGGTCGGTCTGGCGGATAAAATTCGCAAATCCTGATAGACCTGCATGGAATCTGTGTTTATCACAACGCCATTGAGCTTTTTGGCCAAGGTAATAGCCAAAGCTGATTTGCCACTCGCCGTAGGGCCTGCAATGAGAATCGCTTTATGCAACAAAGGTTGACCTGTCTATGAACCAGAAAAATACAGATTATGTAGTAACCCTCGTTTCTAGCAAAGACGCAGCCTGTTTGGAAGCGCAGCTTCTGCAAAACGTACAGAATTCTCTTGCAAATTTTAACAGCCTGAATTGGCTTAACAAAAATATTGCCGCCGATCTGTTTTTTCAAAATTCAGATCCAGCAGATATTGAAAAAAATCTTCGCATAACACTTGGCAATGCTCCAGTAGATATTATAATTCAACCTGTTGAGCACCGCAAAAAAAAGCTATTTTTGGCCGATATGGATTCCACCATGATTGGGCAGGAATGCATAGATGAACTGGCGGCCTTTGTTGGATTGAAATCTGAGGTTTCAGAAATCACAGAACGCGCCATGCGGGGTGAACTGGATTTTGAACCAGCCTTGCGTGAGCGAGTAAGCCTGCTGGCAGGACTTAATATCAGAGTAATAGATGACATTATCGCTAATTATCTTACCTTAACAGAAGGCGGACGTGAATTGGTGCAAACCATGCGCTTCAATGGTTCATACACATGTCTTGTGTCAGGCGGGTTTACTCTTTTTACTTCACGCGTTGGCGCTATGATTGGCTTTCATGAGGATCGCTCAAACCTGCTTGAACTAGAAGGCGATATACTTAAAGGAACGGTGCAGGAGCCAATTTTGGGCAAGGAAGCCAAGTTTGCAACGCTTGTAGAGCTGCGTAGCACACTTGGCCTGGAAGCGTATGATACGCTTGCTGTTGGCGATGGAGCAAATGATCTTGCAATGCTTGGTGCAGCGGGTTTGGGAATTGCATTTAGAGCAAAACCTGCTGTCGCCGCAGCTGCCCATGCAAGAATTGAGCATTCAGATTTGACAGCATTGCTGTATGCACAAGGGTATCATGCAGACGAAATTAAAGCCTAATTCCCCTCAATGGTTAATGGAACATAGCGCAAATCACCCTGTCCATTAGTAATGGCAAAAAGAGCAACTTTTTTACCAGCAGATTTCAGCTTTTCAAGACGCTCCGTCACATCTGAAGGTGAATTAACTGCTTCTTGGGACACTTCCACAATAATATCACCAGTTTGAATACGTTTTTCTGCTGCACGTGAGTTACTATCAACTCGCACAATCAGTACACCCTTGATGCCATCTTTTATGTTGAACCGCTTGCGATTTTCTGTAGTTAAAGTACCAAGGTCAAGACCAAGAGCTTTTTTGGTCGCTTCGCCTGTTTCTTTAGTACTGCTGGATTTTTCACCTTTTTTATCAGATGCCTCTTCCAGGCGTCCAAGTTTTACAGTCTTGGAAACCTCTTTACCCTTGCGGAAAATCAAGAGGTCAACGTCTTTGCCAATCGGTGTTTCAGCAACAATACGAGGCAAATCACGCGAATTCTTAATGTCTTTACCGTCAAATTTTAAAATAACGTCTTTGTCTTCAAGCCCTGCTGTTTTTGCGGGACCTTTTTCATCAACACCAGCAACAAAGGCACCACGTACTTTTCCAAGGTCAAGGCTTTCTGCAATACCATCATCCACATCCTGAATACGGACCCCTAACCATCCACGGCGTGTTTCACCATATTTTTGTAGCTGATCAATGATTGTTACAGCCGTTTTGGAAGGCACCGCAAAACCGATCCCAATAGAGCCGCCAGTTGGCGAAATAATGGCCGTGTTGATACCGATCACTTCACCTTCCATATTAAATAACGGCCCGCCAGAATTCCCTTTGTTAATGGCCGCATCCGTCTGGATATAATTATCATACGAACCTGAGCCAATATTACGGTTGATGGCAGACACAATACCCGCAGACACCGAACCGCCAAATCCGTAAGGATTACCAATTGCCATGACAGGATCGCCTACCCGCTCCTTGCTGCTGTCACCAAATTTAACAGCTTTCAAAGGTTTTTCAGGCTTTACCCGAAGCACAGCCACATCAATTTTGGGATCTTTACCAATAATTTCAGCTTTCAGCTCAGTTCCATCATTGAAAACCACGAATATCTCATTAGAATCTGCAATTACGTGATTATTCGTAATAACAATTCCAGCGCTATCAATCACAAAGCCTGAACCAAGAGATGTTCCCCGACGCTGGCGTGGGGATGGCCCATCCTCACCGTTTCGTTGGTTGAAAAAATCATTAAAAAATTCATCCAGCGGCGATCCTTCCCCATTTGGTCCGCGTGGAAGTCCAGGAACTTTAGGCATGGGTACGCCTTTGGCTTCCACAGTCTGGTTAGCTTTGATGTTAACCACTGCATCAATCACCTGCTCAGCAAGCGGCGCAAGTGAGTCGGGACCTTTGGCGTTAACAGGCAGTGTGGATAGTGGCAGAATGGCAGCTGAAAGGCTTAGGGTCAGTAATGCTGTAATTGCCAGTTTTGAACCTGCTGGAAAAAAAGAGACGCTGTAATTATTTATCGGGTTTGACATTTAAATCCTCTTTACAAACGATGTACTGAACTTTGCATATATGTGGTGGGCTGCGATAGCCTAATCAAGGTGAACTACATGTGAAAGTATAATAATCAATATTTTGTGCTTACCCCTAAGCACATTAGAAAAATAATATAAGTTTTATTTCGTCAATAATAGTTACCAGCCCTTAACCATAGATGTGCAATTTTAACCATAAATTTAGTAGGCACAGCTTTAAGGATTGAAATTCATGTTGTTTGGCAGATTGATCTCTTTATTTCTTGATCGTGATAATAAAATCATTCGTGATTATCTCAGTGTAAGTCTTGCTGTAATAATTTTAGCAACAGTTGGTACAAGCATTGTTGCAAACTATGTTGACCTATCTTTCCCTGATAGTGACAAGCTCAGAATTTCTACCGTTTCACCTAGCCAATCCAGGCCACGCACATACTCAGAAATTCGTTCCGTTTTGGATGGCGAGATAGGCGCTAGCAGCCTTACAACAATTGAAGCTGGAAATAGTGGAAAATCTGTTCTTGATGATGAAATCATTACAGGTTCTACATTTAGCCAAGCCAGCCGCGTACGTTTGGATCCTTGCAAGCTACCTACTCACGAATAAGCATATTGATTTTTTGTTAATTACAAGTCATAGTTGTGCGTAAGAGCTAGGCGCATTACGCCAGAATTGCTCTCCAACGCAAATATGGCGGGCTGATATGTCCGCGAAAACGGACATTAATGACTTTTGAAGAACTGGGCCTTGGTACCCGCGTCACGAGTGCTGTAACATCAGCAGGATATACCACTCCTACTCCCATTCAGGCCGAGGCAATTCCCCTTGTGCTTGCTAAAAGAGATGTGCTTGGCATTGCTCAAACAGGAACAGGTAAGACTGCGGCTTTTACGTTGCCCATGCTGTCCATCCTTGAAAATGGCCGCGCACGTGCGCGAATGCCCCGTACATTGATTCTAGAACCAACTCGTGAACTTGCTATGCAGGTAGAGGAAAAATTCAAGGAGTATGGAGCCAACCAGAAATTAAGCGTTGCCCTTCTTATTGGAGGCGTTTCTTTCGCTGAGCAGGATTTAAAAATTACACGTGGAGTTGACGTTTTAATCGCAACGCCTGGACGGCTGCTGGATCATTTTGAACGTGGCAAGCTTCTCCTTACAGGTATTGAGGTTTTGGTGATTGATGAGGCTGATCGTATGCTGGACATGGGGTTTGTTCCAGATATTGAACGTATTGTTAAGCTTACACCTTTTACACGTCAAACCTTGTTTTTTACAGCAACTATGCCACCTGAGATTCAGCGTATAACTGAGCAGTTTTTAACAAATCCTGCTATTGTCAAAGTAGATCGTACATCCTCGACGGCAAGCACAATTACCCAGCGCCTGGTTGCTTCCTCTACAAAAGATTATGATAAACGCGAAGTTTTACGTAACCTTATCAAAGGTGCTAAAGATCTTAAAAATGGCATTATATTCTGTAATCGCAAAATAGATGTTGCCAATCTTCACCGCTCGCTTTCCCGTCATGATTTTTCCGTTGCTTCCCTGCATGGTGACATGGATCAAAGTGCGCGCATGATGGCACTGGACAATTTTCGTAAAAATAAAATTACTTTACTTGTAGCATCAGACGTTGCTGCGCGTGGCTTGGACATTCCAGATGTAAGTCATGTTTTTAATTTTGACATTCCGACTCACGCAGAAGACTATGTCCATAGAATTGGACGTACAGGGCGTGCAGGGCGCGAAGGTACAGCATACACAATTGTTGATAAATCTGATGTCAAATACCTTGATGCTGTTGAAAAGGTAATTGGTCAACCTATCGAATGGTTAGGACCAAACCTGTCTGAGCTGGCTCTTCAAGGACCTAGCGAATCTAAATCTTTTAAAGGGGATTTAAATGCTGATGATATTGGTAAAGGAGAGCTTAACAAGCAAAGGCGCCCGCGCAGAAATGCTAGATTGGAAGCACGCAAAGAACAAGAATCACATAAAAATCCAGAGCCACGTAAAGAGCACGAAAAATCTCCTCAGCGTGATGCGCCTTTGCTGAAACGAAATACATCTCGCCACAATCAAATAGAATCTTCTCCGAAACACGAAAAATTGGGCTTTCAGAACAACGAGCCTCAACGTACACGGCATTATCGTCAAAATCAGAATGATGATGGTCCAGTTATAATTGGCTTTGGTGATCAGCTTCCTGGCTTTTTAGCTAGACCAGTGCCAATTAATAGGAGTTAAATAAAAAACCGCTGATAAAATCAGCGGTTTTTTTATTTCTAATTCCCGATGGAATTAAGCAGACTGGAGATTACCAGCAGACTGCTTGCCAGAACGCTTATCTGTTTCCAAAGCGTATGAAATTTTCTGACCTTCATTCAGGCCGCGCATTCCAGCACGTTCAACGGCTGAAACGTGAACAAACACGTCTTTTCCGCCGTTATCTGGCTGAATAAAGCCGTAACCTTTTTGGTCATTATACCACTTTACAGTGCCGGTTTCTTGCTGATCGCTCATAGGATGTCCTTTCGAAGACAATGCCAACTTTGGTAAATTACAACTGCGTAATCACCATCCAGTCGATATATTGGAGAGGTAAACTGGTTATAGCTTGGCAGTCATAGCAAAGCAGCCCAATGGTCCGGCCAAATGTCGATGATGCACGTTAAACTATTTAAACTTCATAAGCAAGGATGTAAGACTTAAAACTCTTTTGAAAGCTCAACTTCAATCATTTGTACAACACTCTTATCCAAAGGCGCTGTTATTGTGCCAAATGTGCCGACTATTCTTCCATTTTTATCCAAGAGATATTTAAAGAAATTCCATTTTGGAACATCATTGGAATTCTGTCTGGCGGCCCATTTGTAAAATGGATGAGCAGCCTCACCTTTTACAGCAACTTTACCAGCCATTGGAAAGTCTACACCATACTCCGTAGAACAAAATTTCGCAATTTCATCCGCAGTTCCTGGTTCCTGTCCACCAAAATCATTACTGGGTACGCCAATAATAACGAAACCTTGATCTTTGTATCGGGTCCACAGGCTTTGCAGATCTTTAAACTGATTGGCAAAACCGCAAAACGATGCAGTGTTTACAATCATTATGACTTTACCCTGATAATCAGATAATTTGATCTTACCGCCTTTTAAACCATCAAACGTAAATATCTGCGCTGTTGAGGCGCTAATATTCTTTTGCTGAGCAGATGAAGGTATTACATGCCTTAAAAATCCCGCAAGAGTTGTTAAAGTCAATGTTACAGCATAAACAACACTTCTTCTGGTAAACAAATTAAAACACCCTACTTTTTGAGCTTAACTTCCTGCATGAACTGACCAATTGGTTTGCTTACAACGGGTGCAACTTCTGTGTAAATAAGGTAGCAGACCACCAAAATCACGGGCATTATTATCCAAGAAGCAATTTCTTCGGCCTTTACACGTTTACGCCGACGCTCCCCTGCCCTGCGAGCAAACCTTGACATAATACCCATAACTTAAACCCTATTCTACAGATAAACGGGGTTTTGATCCCACTGACCGAGATGTGCCAGAGCCACCTGGTGCATGCAAGTCTTTTGAAGAATTTTTGACTTTAGATTTACTGCCAGAAGCTTTCTTCTTTGGCTTATTGTCAGCATCCTCAACAACCTGCTCTTTACGAGGTAGGATTGGGCCATCTGGGTATACAAATCGTAAATCACGTTTGCCAGTTTCACCCGTCCCCACAACAACACGCACAACACCACCATTTTTAAGTTTGCCAAAAATAAGTTCATCTGCAAGTGGTGTTTTAATGGCAGTTTGAATAAGTCTTGCCATGGGACGTGCACCCATAACCTCATCGTAACCATTTTCAACAAGCCAACGTCGCGCTTCGTCAGACAGCTCAATTGTAACATTCCTGTCGGATAATTGTGCTTCTAGCTGCATGATGAACTTGTCAACAACCTGTACAATAACCTCAGATGGTAACTGCCCAAATGGAATAATTGCATCAAGACGGTTACGGAATTCTGGTGAAAACAATCTATTGATAGCCTCTGCATCATCACCCTCACGCTTGATGCGCGTAAAGCCAAAAGAGGCCTTGGCCAGATCAGCAGCGCCCGCATTGGTTGTCATAATCAGAATGACATTCCTGAAATCAACCTTTTTACCATTATGGTCAGTTAATTTGCCGTGATCCATAACCTGAAGCAGAATATTGAACAAATCAGGATGTGCTTTTTCAATTTCGTCAAGCAACAGAACACAGTACGGGTTCTGATCAATGCCATCTGTTAAAAGCCCACCCTGGTCAAAACCAACATATCCAGGAGGCGCTCCAATCAAGCGTGAAATTGTATGGCGCTCCATATATTCTGACATGTCAAAGCGCAAAAGCTCTACACCTAGAACTTTGGCAAGCTGCTTGGCAAGTTCAGTTTTACCCACACCTGTAGGACCAGAAAAAATATAGCTCCCAATTGGTTTTTCTCCATCCCTGAGCCCTGCTCGGGACAGTTTTATAGCAGATGAGAGCTGAGAAATAGCAGCATCCTGTCCATAGACCATGCGCTTTAAAGTGCTGTCTATGTGTTCCAGAACTTCAATATCATCCTTCGAGATTGTTTTTGGAGGTATGCGTGCCATAGTTGATATGGCGGCTTCAATCTCTTTCAGTCCAATTGTCTTTTTACGTTTTGCCTCAGGCACAAGCATTTGGCTGGCGCCAGTTTCGTCTATCACATCAATGGCTTTGTCTGGAAGCTTTCGGTCATGAATGTAACGTGCTGAAAGTTCAACAGCGGCTTTAATAGCTTCATTGGTGTATTTCAGCTTATGAAATTCCTCAAACACAGGCTTAAGACCTTTTAAAATCTCAATTGCATCAGGAATGCTTGGCTCATTAACATCAATTTTTTGGAAACGACGAACAAGCGCTCTATCCTTTTCAAAATACTGGCGATACTCTTTATACGTGGTTGAGCCTATGCATCTTAATTCTCCAGATGCCAAAGCAGGCTTAAGTAGATTTGATGCATCCATAGCACCGCCAGATGTAGCGCCAGCCCCAATAATTGTATGAATTTCATCTATAAACAATATGGAATTTGGATGAACTTCAAGCTCTTTGATTACCTGTTTCAGGCGCTCTTCAAAATCCCCACGGTATCGCGTTCCAGCGAGTAATGCTCCCATGTCCAGAGAGAAAACCGTTGCACCATCAAGGGCCTCTGGCACTTCGTTATTTTCAATTTTTCGGGCAAGACCCTCAGCGATAGCTGTTTTACCAACACCAGGATCACCCACATAGAGCGGATTATTTTTTGATCGTCGACATAAAATCTGGATTGTACGCTGAACCTCTGCCTCACGCCCAATAAGTGGGTCAATTTTCCCAGCCCTGGCTTTTTTATTCAGGTTTACGCAGTAAGTATCCAATGCATCGCCCTTTTTCTTAGGCTTTGCATCTCCATTTTTAATTTCTGATTCATCTTCATCCGCCCCACGTGGAATGCGGGAATCTGACATGCCAGGACGCTTTGCTATACCATGTGAAATATAGTTTACGGCATCATAACGCGTCATATCCTGTTCCTGCAGAAAAAACGCCGCATGGCTTTCGCGCTCTGCAAAAATTGCAACAAGTACATTTGCGCCAGTTACCTCTTCACGCCCAGAAGACTGGACGTGAATGACAGCCCGTTGAATGACCCGCTGAAAACCTGCTGTCGGCTTTGCCTCTGCTACTGCTTCGGAAATCAGACTGTCAAGATCAGTATCAACATAATGAACAACATTTTTCTTTAATGCAGATACATCTACATTACAGGCTTTGAGTACAGCCGTTGCATCAATATCTTCAATCAGTGCGAGCAAAAGATGCTCAAGCGTTGCGTATTCATGGCGTCTTTCGTTAGCCAGCGCCAATGCCTGATGAAGTGCTTTCTCAAGATTTTTAGAAAATGATGGCATAAGTTACATCCTTAATTCATTAGACACTGTTTGAACCAACTCGTTACTCTGTCATTGTTTTTCCATTATACATTGCAATGGATGCTGATGTTTACGAGCAAAATCCATAACTTGTGTTACTTTGGTCTCAGCAACCTCGTATGTGAATACACCACACTCTCCCACACCATTTTTGTGAACATGCAGCATGATGAGGTGCGCGCTGTCTTCAGATTTGCTGAAAAAATTCATCAATACGTGAACGACAAATTCCATAGGTGTGTAATCATCATTTAAAAGCAAAACCTTATATAAACTTGGCCTTTTGGCTTTAGGCTTAGCCTTTACAGCAACTGCGGTGCCATTGCCGCCTTGGCCTCCCTTCTCATTTTCATCATTTGAAAGAACCACAGGAAACTGGGTGATAGGCTCAAAACTACTCATATATTAATCTGCTCTCCGTATGCTTTCAAACAGTATTAATCTTATGGATTCTGTACACAAGAAAAATATATTTTGTTTCCGCATAAAAGCTTCAACAAAATCAATATTTAACCGTTGGGACTAAAGTGGTGTGATTGGTGCAGACTTGCAAGGTGATGGAGAGGCAAAAGTAATGACTTTCTGGCGCATCTACATATTGTATTTTTAGTATGGTGGTGAATGGGGTGGGGATCGAACCCACGACCAGAAGCTTAAAAGGCTCCTGCTCTACCACTGAGCTACCCATCCAACCTTGCAAAAGACTAAATAAATGCCTTCGCAATTAGTGTACACCGGCAATAAGCGAAACTGCCGACTAGGTCAATCCTTGTGTGGCAATTCATCTGCGACATTTACACTTTTAGTTTCTAAATTCGCAACAATTTTGAGTAGCTGTGGATCATTAAGAACAATCATCCGTTCTTTAGTTGTAAGCCATAGCTCAGCTTCATCAATAGTGCAGGCATCGGCCAGTTTTGCAGCAGCTATTGCCCGCTCTGGTATAATGATTCCCCTTTGCAATTTTAAAGATGGACTCAGCATGGTCTCATGCAGCTCTCTCAAAGCATGGTCCTTATGCAGCAGACGTAGCGGCTGTGGGTCGTCTAACGATAAAAGAGACAGCTCCTCACATCTTGAAGTTGCGTCTAATGCTATTTTTGGTGAAAGTCGTTCTTCTGGCGTCATTAGAAGACGTAGTTTCTTCAAAAACAGCCCAACCGCAAGCATACCACTTACATGCGATATCTGGATAGCCAATATCAACCCTACAATTGTGGGAGACATCCATGCAGCCAGAGAGGGCGCAATCAAAAATGCTGAAATACCCGTCACACCACCAAGAAGAACATGCAGACGATGCCGCCGCACAATGTCTTTCAACGGAATGGTTCCATCGTCACGTCTCTGCGTGTTCCAGCCAGTATCTCGCCCAACAATAATATCAAAAACTGCGCCCGATTGAATGACCATCATAATTGGCGCAAACAAGGCCGACATTAAAATCTCGACCAGCGTTGAAAAAACCAAGGCAATACTACCGCCTGATCCACGCCGAGTTTTGCTGTCAAACAGGGCAACAATTAGTCCAAAAAATTTGGGAGCCAGCAAAATGCCCATAGTTGTTGCAAACAGCATGAGTGAACGTTCGGCATCAAAACGTGGCCAGCTTGGATAAAGTGAAAATTCTTTTGTAAAATATTCTGGCCTGAAATACGTTACTTGTAGGGTAAGAATAATACCCACTATCAATTGCAGTAGCCACAAGGGCGATGCAAGATAGCCAAATATGCCCGTTGCAAAATGTTGGCGTGTTGCCCAGTGAAAACCATCAGACGAAATAACACGGGTATGTTGTAGATTGCCTTGGCACCAGCGACGATCGCGCGCAGCAAGGTCAATCAGGCTCGGCGGACTTTCCTCATAAGAACCAACCAGCCCTGGCACCATATAGACTGCCCAGCCCGCGCGGCGAATAAGAGCTGCTTCCACAAAGTCATGGCTTAAAATATGCCCCCCGAAAGGTGGGTTACCAGTTAAATCTGGCATGCCGCAATGGTCTGCGAAAGCCTTTGTGCGAATAATAGCATTATGCCCCCAGTAGTTACCATCACGGTGCATCCAAAGGCGCAGTCCCTCAGCTATAACTGGTCCATAGATTCTGGCTGCAAACTGCTGAACTCTGGCAAAAACTGTGTTCCTGTTTATAATAAGTGGCAAAGTTTGGATAATGCCTGCATTTTTATCTTTTTCCATCAAGCCTGCAAGACCTGTTATCGCTTCTCCAGTCATAAGGCTATCTGCATCAAGCACTACCATGTAGTCGTAGGCACCACCCCAACGTGTAACGAAATCAGATATATTGCCAGCCTTGCGGGCGGTATTTTTAGAGCGATGCCTGTAAAATAATCTTAGTTCTGATGAAATACGATCTCGCAAAGCATAAAAAGCCCGCTCTTCTGCTACCCATATCGAAGGATCCGTCGTATCAGACAGAAAAAAGAAGTCAAAATGCTCAGCAAGTCCAGTTTTGAGCACATCCTGTGCCATAGCCTGCATGGCACCATAAACGCGCGCTGGTGCTTCGTTGTAGATAGGCATGATGACAGCAGTACGTGTACTTAGACTTTCAGGCACAGTAATCATGTTGCGGGGGCGTCGCAGCAACGAGCCAAACCCCAGAACGCCACTTGAAAAAGCAATTGCAATCCACGAAAAATTCAACAGGAACAGACACCACAATACCCACTGCAAAATAGTAATGCTGGGTCCGATAGAAATGACTTTATACATTTCATATCCGCCGTAACATGTGAGCGCAAAACCTCCGCCAAATACAGTCAATCGCGCTAGTAAAAGTGAGAAGCTAAGCTTATTCGCAGCTTTATAACGATTTTTAGCCGTGATAAAGTCTGCCTCACTCCATATATCAAGGCTTTGCACAGGCATATTAAGCCTGTTTTCCATTGGCATGGGGGGCAGATTTTCTGCACTATTAAGGTAAAGCTGATCTGCCTGCTGTAATGTATGTGTTAGGGCGTCCATCTGTAGAGCCATGTCTCCGTTTGCGCTATTCCATTTAGCTCTAGCAGGAGCCGTAATTCAATCAATGTTTCATTTGCTACATCAATATCAAATATCACACGGGCAATTTTATGTTCTGGATCGTGCACAAGCCTTTGTCCCAATATTGTACCCGTATTATGTGTAAGAACAACCTTGAAGTCATCTGCTTTACGGTCTACTCCAAATTGATTACCAGCAAACTCAACTAAAAACCGACGCTTTTTAGGACCAATACGGCCGATTCTTGTAATATTGACCATACCTACGTCAGGTGGTTCTGGCACATTCCACCCCCAGAATTGACGATATGCAATACTTGTTTCCTGCCCTGGGTTGAGTGGCGCTTTAGGACGCCAGAACGCAACAATATTCTGGTTTACGTCTGCTTCAGTAGGAATTTCAACCAGCTGCACACCGCCCTGCCCCCATTCCCCTAAGGATTCGGTCCATAGAGTTGGTTTTGTCTCGTAGTGAATATTATCGTCATTGTAAGTTTGAAAACTGCGATCTCTTTGAACAAGGCCAAACCCCTTAATGTTTTCATCCAGAAAGCTTGAAACCTGTAACTGGGCTGGGTTGTTTAAAGGTCGCCATAACCATTCATTATTGCCACGCTGTATTTGTAATCCATTTGCCTCATGCACGTTTGCACGGTAGTCTCCATCCATGCGCCTTGGACTTGCTGCACTAAAAAAGTGCATGGCCTGAACACCGCCAAAGCCAATATTATCAATAGCAGTCCGTGCAATAAAAGTTGCTTCGGTATCTATAATTGTTGTATCTCGGGCATGTATCGTAAACCTAAAGGCTGCTACTAACGAATCAGAGTCCGCAACTGCATGAACAATAAGAGGCTGGCCAAGGGTTGGTTGCTCTATCCAAAAAGCGCGAAACTGGGAAATTTCCTCGCCACGCATATCGCCTGTTTTAAGCGAAACAGCACGTGCCATTGCACCACTTGTCTGTCCTTGTGCCTGCGCACGATAAAAAGTGCCTCCTTGAAACACAGCTGCTTCACGCCGCACACCATCTTGGTAAACGGATATCTTAATCCCTGAATAACTTATATCCGGGATGTTTTGAGGCAGACTTAGCTTGCCAAAATTGAATCGGTTTTGATCATATGCAATGCCCAGAACAGCATCGCCTGTAACTGTGTAAATTAGGACTGGCACATCATATACATACCCACGGTGCAATGGCTCTACCACAAAACCAAAATTCTGGTCTGTCCATATCGCGGTCTCAGCTTTGGATTTAATGGCAGAATACTGCTCAAGGGAAAGCCCTGCAAAAGGGTCTGGAAGATTTGTTACAGGTGCCATGAATGGTTGCTTTGCCAGTTCACGGGCAGCATTAATAACCATCTCACGCGAAAACGGTTTTCCGCTTGCAATAAAGCTTTGTAAAATGCCTTGAACCCGCGATTGTGCATTGGCGTTCAAAACAGAGGTAATTAAAGCTGTACTTGATAAAAGTCTGATAAAAACACGGCGGTTGATCATATAAATCTGTACTCATCTGCACAAAAAATGCTGCTAGTATAGTGCATATAGCTGAGCTTGAACCAACTGAACATGGTATTTCAAAAGAAATTTGGTTAAGCAGAATGATTGTGTAAAATTAGTAAATGCTAACTGTTCTGTTAAGTCAGCTTTTTTGGACGGCTATTCACTAATCTTATCAGCAAATCCTTGTGATGTACTTTAAGTTTGTTCTAGTGTTAATATAGCTTTGGCAAGCAAAGCCTTTATTCCCCCTCATCCCCTGCCTGCATTGCCTTTATCACTGCGCCAGGGCCAAAGCCGTCTTTACCATAAATATCATCACGAAACTGTATTACACCCTCTGGTGTACCCCAGGCTGTAATATAGACCCAATAAACAGGAATTGGCGAGGCTGGCTTTGCATCTATACGCTTACCACCACGAATTGCCTCATCAATTGCCTGACGATCCCAGCCCGGTGTATCCTTTAAAATCCAGGCAATATAGTCCCGCACGTTTTGTACACGAATGCAGCCAGAGGAAACAAACCTGAAATCATCGCCAAAAATACCTTTTGCAGGCGTATCATGCATGTAAACACCATGCTGATTGGCAATATTAATACGCACAAAACCTAGCGAGTTATATTCTCCACCTGGATCCTGGCGAAATTTGTAACGCGTTGCCTCGTCAGAGTTCCAGTTAACCTGGCTTGGAGGCAATTCGCGCCCATCGCCAGTAATAATGCGGATCTTGTTTTCATCCAGATAAGTTGGATCCTTCTGCATTTTTGGAATCAGGTCTTTTTTGATAATGGATGCTGGCACTGTCCAGAAAGGATTGAAGTTCACATCAAGAATTTTAGCCTGCATAATGGGCGACTGACGGTCTATCTTACCAACTCCAGCCGCGTGACGAGTTTGTACTTCACCATTTTCCACAGTCTCGACATAAGCTGCAGGAATATTGGCTGTCACAAAACGATTTCCAAGATTGCCAGCATAGGAGCGCAGACGCACCAGATTTATTTCTAGTTGTTTGAGGCGTATGTCAATTGGCTCATTAAGTGCTGCGTATGTCTGATTGCCCACAACACCTGTTGGGCCAAGTCCATGGCGTTCCTGAAAGCGTTTTACGCCAGCTTCAACGTAAGAGTCGAACACCTGCGATGTACCAAGTTCCTGATCAATATCGCCAGTTACAATCAGGCGCTGACGCAAAGCTGTAACTGATGGACCTTTGGAACCAACCCGCAAGCGTTCACTGCCAGGCATCTGCTTCCAGCCACCTTGGGCTACAAGTTGCTGATAACGCTGAATCATTACCTCTGTTGCTTGAATTGTACCCTGCGATAGAATTGGGTACGTAGAGCGCACTGTTTTTTCACCCTTTGTGCCAGGATCAAAACTGTTACCCCATTCCGCCTGCCCACCAGATGATCCATCAACCGGCGCTGCATACGTCTTTATTGGCATAAGCGCAGCGCCCAAAAGCGAAGCCCCACCTGCAAGAATATATCTACGTGAGAACGACAGTTTTGAAAAAGACATGATTTGATTCCGGTATTATGCATAACAGCAAAGTCTGTATCTACATTTATCTCTTACTAACCTCAATAAGAAGTTTAAGAAAGAGCCAAACTCATCAAAATAAATTGATATTGTTCAATACTTTATACATAGCTCAAGCCACAGGGTAAAATTACTGTACAAAAACTTTAAAAAACTTTTATCCATCCCTCATGCAGCAAACGTTCCTGGGGTAAAAAACGAGCCTTGTATGCCATTTTTGGTGAACCCTCCACCCAATACCCTAAATATAAATAGGGTAACCCTATGCTTTTGACACGCTGAATATGGTCTAGAATCATGTATGTTCCCAAGCTTCGCGCTGCTTCTTCGGGCTCAAAAAACGAATAGACCATAGAAAGCCCATCACTCAGCATATCAGTCAGGCACGTAGCCAATAACGGTCCATTACTCCCCTGCCGGTATTCCACAATGCGGGTTTCAACATGGCTATCTTCCACCATCATTGCATAATCAAGCACAGTCATGTCTGCCATCCCTCCATCGCTATGACGCCCATCTAGGTAGCTTCTAAAAAGCGAGTACTGTTCGGAGTTTGGCTTTGCCTGAACCATCTGGCTCAAAATATCTGCGTTTCTGTCTGATACGCGCCGCATGTTGCTCCCTTGTATGAACTCGTCGACCAGAACACGCACAGAAATGCATGCACGGCAACTCTCACATGCAGGACGATAAGCAATAGTCTGACTGCGACGAAAGCCACTATTTGTTAATACATCATTTAGCTCTGGCGCGCGTTTACCAATCAAATGCGTAAAAACCTTGCGTTCATGACGATCAGGTAAATAAGCACAGCGTGTAGGTGAGGTCAGATAAAATTGCGGAGCGTCGCGAGATTGATGCGTCAAAATAATGCGCTCCTGTTTACGCTACTTTCTAGAAACAATAAGTCCCAAAACAAGATCATGCAGCATACGCTTTTGTGGTTCAATGAACGTTGGCAGATATATTATCAGTGTGAGAAATCCCACAGGAAAGAGTATAGCTATACCTGGTAAATAAAATAGAGCTGCATGAGCCGCAGCTTCAAAAAAATGAGGCGAAGAGCCATCAGTTTTTGTAATTTTAATGTCGAACATGCGCATGCCGTATGTTGCATGATAAGGGCCAGAAACAGTATACCCGTTATAAAGCAGTGCTATACAAGGCATGAGCCAGGGCAAGGAGTAAATTAGCGCTAAAAACGAAAATCCGAGCGTTGGAATGGCAAAGATGAATGCAACAATAAATGCACAAAAAAACAGGCCTAAAATCATTGTAAAATCAACTGCAAAGGCAAACAGTCTCCGTGTCCTGATGCCCTCAAGTGAAAACATCGGGCGCAAAACAGGTCTGTCGGTGACTGCAACCATATTCATTTGTTCAGGCGATTTTTGCTGCATGATGGGAAACCCTGCCCTAGCTACTCTGTTCCCACTAGCTAATTCTTTTTTTGGCGATTGCAACCTGCTTACGCTGGTTTATTGCACCTATGGCAGCAGCATAAGGAGTTGCCCATGATGTCCCCGTTGTTAAGTTATAATCATTGGGTTCTACAGCTTTTAGTGTGTTGTTTTTATCCTTGATGAAAAGCTGAGCCGTGTAGTTTTCAGGAGAACAGTTTTTCAGCACCAGCTGGTTCATTGATACATATACATTGCCAGTTTTGTAGCCTTCAGGAACGCACGACAATATTCTTTCATGAATTGAGCCATAACGGGTCTGGTTGAGCGCTTCTTTTGTTATGTATTGAAACTTGTCATATTGCTCTAGACTGATAATAGCATTTGAACCAAACCTGTTTTTATATTCTAAGGCAAAAAGTTTGTCGTACTCTTTCCCTTCTTCATCATTTAGCTTATCTCCAGCTTTTGAGTTTTTAAGAGCATTGTTGTACATGTTGTTTCCATGCAGAATAAAGTCGGCCAGCTCTTTGCCTGAAACAAGCTTGTTGGGAACTGTTCCCTCCATGCCATCCGTGCTTGTTTTAGCTACTGGAGCAGGTTGAGTTAAATCTGCAGATATGAACTTCGAAAAACCTGTTGGACTCATTCGATTTTTGAAAACAACATTCCCGTCTCTATCAACTTTGGTTAAAAGTTTGCTAGGAGCAATGATGGATTGAGATGACGCATCTTTTTTCCTTAGACTTCGTACATCTTTGCCATTTACAAAGCCTCCATTGTTATAATCATCCCAGGGCACTGGATTAATGGCAACTTTGCTACCAATAAAGCTGTTTGAACCATCCACTATGTTTGATTTTTTTACATTTTCAGCATATTTATTATAAAACCTGTTGGCTGATGCAATAAAAACCTTGCCGCCCTGCTTTGTAAATAAATCCACTGCTTTATCAATTGCGTCTATTCCAGGTGTTCTCTCAAAATATCCGTTGGACATTGAATAAGTGCAATGTGAAAGATCAACTGTATCACGTGTTTTACCCTGCGCTTTGGCTTCATCATCAATTATTTTTAAGATGCTTTTTTGGATCTTTTCCTGCCATTTTTTTCCTTCGGGGTCGGAGGCTTCAGCAAGATTTATCTTAACCACATCCCCTTTGCCATGCAGTATTTCATCTGCAATGGCAGCTGCACAATCTCCATGTGTTGCAAGTCTTGTTTTGGAACCAACACCTAATGCAACTGATTTTTTCAAAAAATCATCCGCAATAAAAATGCGCGTATTTTTTTTATTTACACCTGCATTGATAACATCTTTTTCAGAATATTGAGCTGATAAATCTTCTTGCGTTAAAAAACGGGGGATTAAAACACCTTCGACTTTAATTTTTGCATCTGAAATTGAGGTGCTTGGTTTTGTTGTTTGCACACTAGAATTCAAAGGAAAGTTTTGAGAATTTAAAATATCGGCATTTAAATTGGTTTTTAAAGCACCCGCACTAAAAGAGCTACCAATTAAAACGCTTTTAGGGGTATTTTGTAATAACAGACCCTGTTTCAAATTTATGTTGGATGTCATTTTGCATCTCTTTTATTGTTGATTAATTAAATACTAACATAAAACAATGTTAAATCCACTAATCAAATCAAATTTAAGATTTGAAGTTAATTTTAGTAATATATTTAAATCTAAAATACTTGAAGAATAAAGACTGCGCACAAACATATGTCTATACGCGCATTAAAATCATACCAGGTTGAATGAAAGCGCCCAGATATAAGCTTGTAAGGGCGAAATTAAACCGGTGTAGACCTAAACTTATTTTACTCAAGACACTCAATGATAACTTTAAACCCATTTAATTTGGCTAATACGTCTATATTTGCCATTTTATACATTAAAAATGGCAAATATAGACGTATTTCAGAGTTTATGTAAGGGTTAACTGCACAGTGATTGTACACAAAACATTAGTATTTCAAACCTTGAAATGTAAAATACAACAATGAACAATCACAATTCTTTATTTTCATCTTCTACGCAGAATAAATTTATATCTGCTACCAATCAAATCTGGCGTGAAAGGCTGGATCCAGGGTCGGCGCGTGAGGCGATGACAATGGCGCAGATTGGCGGCGTCAGCGATAGTCTTGCCCGCGTATTGGCTGGACGAGGTATAACTTACCCAATTATGGATAAGTTTCTCAATCCGCGCCTGCGTGATTTTTTGCCAGACCCATCTATCTTGACTGATATGGACAAGGCTGCAAACCTCTTGGCTGATGCTGTGGAAGCCAAACAGAAAATAGCAATTTTTGGAGATTATGACGTAGACGGTGCCAGTTCAAGTGCTTTACTAGCAACCTATTTGCGTGACGTTGGCATAGATTATCAGATATATATTCCAGATCGTATATTTGAAGGTTATGGACCAAATACTGAAGCCATTCATACACTTGCACAAAATGGCTCACACATCTTGGTGACAGTAGACTGCGGATCCACTAGCTATGAACCCCTAGCAGAAGCAAAACTCCTCGGCCTGAAAACAATTGTGCTTGATCACCATCAGGTCAATCATGAGCTTCCAGCGGCAGATGCTCTTGTAAATCCAAATCGCCACGATGACATATCCGGTCTTGATAACTGCTGCGCGGCAGGCGTGGTGTTTATAACCCTTGTGGCTCTTAACCGGGAGCTGAGAAAACGTGGATTTTTCGAGCAGAGGCCAGAGCCAGATCTTATAGCCTGTCTGGATCTTGTAGCGCTTGCAACTGTTGCAGATGTTGTGCCTCTAACAGGTTTAAACCGAGCTTTTGTGACGCAGGGTATCAAAATCATGCACCAGCGTACACGCATTGGCCTGCGTGCGCTCATAGATTGTTCAAGGTTGAGCGGCCCGGTTGAAACTTGGCATCTAGGGTTTTTACTTGGGCCGCGCATAAACGCTGGCGGCCGCATTGGTGATGCATCTTTGGGTGCAAAGCTAATGATGTGTCAAAATGAAAAGGAGGCTGAAACAATAGCTGCAAAGCTTGATTCTCTTAACAAGGATCGTCAGGCAATTGAACATACCATGGTGCAGGAGGCAATTGCCCAAGTAGAGGCCCAGCTTTCGCGCACAATAACCGAACCTAAAATCATTGTAACTCATCAGGCGGACTGGCATGCTGGTATTGTTGGGCTTGTGGCATCCCGCCTCAAGGAGCGTTTTCAAAGACCAGCATTTGCGTTTGCAGTTGGGATGGAAGGCTCAGGCACAGGTTCTGGTCGCTCAATAACTGGTGTTAACCTAGGCAGTGCTGTACGCGCCGCTGTAGAAACTGGCCTGCTGATAAAAGGTGGCGGTCACGCAATGGCGGCTGGCGCCACAATTGAAGCCATAAAAATTGCAGAATTTGAGCGTTTTTTAGAAGAGCATCTCTCCCAAAGTGTAACAGATGCATCTGCAGAACATGTAGTTCCAATAGATGCTACATTAAATGCGTCTGGAGCAACGGTGGACTTGTTAAAAGACATATTGCGGGCTGGCCCTTTTGGGCAGGGCAATGCGGAACCCATATTTGCCTTTGCCTCACATACACTCGTAGAATGTATGGAAGTTGGTTCTGGTGGACACATGCGTATAAAATTAAAATCAAATGATGGTTCCACCCTTGGTGGAATAGCATTTCGTGCAAGCGGTCAACCCATTGGGCAGGCCCTGCAAAAGGCAAAAGGTAAAACCTTGCACGTTGCAGGAACTCTCCACATTGATCGATATGGTGGAAAAGAGCGGGTAAATTTGCGCGTTATGGATGTTGCTTTTCCTGCCTAACAATAAAACGATGTCATACATAAAACAAAGCTTGCCTAAATGCTTGGAAGCCATTATGCAGCTCATACGTGCGCTCTTCGTCTATCGGTTAGGACGCTAGCCTTTCACGCTGGAGAGACGGGTTCGACTCCCGTAGAGCGCACCACTTAAGTTTGACAGAAATTTTAAACAAAACTTATCAAAAGCGTATATCAGAACAAGCTTTGCAGCCTTGAACATTTCTTAGCTTAAAGTATTAATTATCCCGAAATTTTATAATGGCTAAATTATTTAAAACACAGACTTATGTTTTTATATGCATGATTTGAAACATAAACATTACAAATTTTAAAAACATAATCTGCACATGTAAGCTTGGCATTTCCTATATGTTTCTGATATATCAATATTTTTATTGCTCATAACACGGATTTAAAGTGTTTTATTCACTATACAAGGCGTAGCGTGCTCTAAAGTTTTTTTAAAAACTCAAG
>JANXWK010000038.1 GCA_025351165.1 Hyphomicrobiales bacterium
TCACAATGTGTCCGAAGGGCGCCTGCGATCAATGATAGGAGGTTCGGAGCGTTACTTCAACATGCAGACAAAACTACCAGTGCATATAGTGTATTTTACAAATTTTGTGGATAGTTATGGGCAGTTGCAATCCTCCCCTGACATTTATGGGTTCAACAGGCGGGTGAAACTGGCATTGGGGTTGTAAAGCTGTAAATATTTTTACAACTGGTTATGTCCAGCCAAATTTATTTTTTAGTTGTTTAAATTTAGGTGCGTCTGGCGCTTTGGGTCGTACTGACGTTAAATTACCTTATGCAGAATAACACTTCATTTTGTACCTACTCTTGCCTTGTTTCATGCTTAAAAGCTAAGCTAATTCATGCGACAGGAGCTTATTTACAAAATTATGATCTGTTTTTAGACTGGCTGCACAAATAATGGACATGCTTTCAAATGCAGTGTTAACAGTCAACTTTGACGATTGCCTTTTTTTAGCCTTAATTCACATTAAAAGGGTAACAGGAATGCAACAGTGTTTGGCTTGCTGCCAGAACTGCTATTTCTTTAAAAAGCTTCATTATTAAGTCACATTTAACCATTTTAGTACAAATTGAAGTGGTAACCTTAATTTATAAATATCAAAACGACCTTTAAGGCCGCTTTGAAGCCAGAACTGCAAAACGGTTCTAAACACTATAACTTAATCGAGTTGTTGTCTGAACTGGTTTCAGGACAGTCGATTTTAGCCAAAATGGCCAATAAAGTTAAATTTGGTGCCCATGATTGCTTTTACAGCCAAAAAATTTAGTCCCATGAGAAAATTTAGTCCCATGAGAATGTGTACACGCTGGTCCATTTCAGCTGCGTTGGCCTTTTCGGCCATTGTTTTTGGATTTAAAGACAATCAGGAAGCCTCTGCCTATGGTGATACCCGCACCATCTCCCTTTATTATACCCATACAAAAGATACTCTGAGTGTAACATACAAACGGAATGGTTATTATGACAGCGCCGCCCTTAAACAGCTAAACTACCATCTTAGGGACTGGCGCCGCGACGAGCCAACAACAATGGATCCTAAACTGTTTGATGTTCTTTGGGAGGTTTACCGCGAAGCTGGCTACGAAGGTCAGACCATAAATGTTGTGTCTGCATACCGATCCCCAGAAACCAATGGCATGCTACGCCGCCGTTCACGCGCAGTAGCAAAACATTCACAGCACATGCTTGGCAAAGCCATGGATACAACCATGCCTGGTATTTCCATGTCTAAAATTCGTGAGATTGGAGTTCGTCTGCAGCGAGGCGGAGTGGGCTATTACCCTACTGCTGGCACACCCTTTGTGCATCTGGATGTTGGAAGCGTTAGAGCCTGGCCACGGCTAAATACCAATCAGCTGGTAACTCTTTTTCCCGATCAGCGTACAGTACATATTCCCTCAGATGGCCCACCCCTGGCAGGGTATCAGGCCGCTCTTGCTGATATTGAGCGCAACGGCGGTTCAGTCGGCGGCGGTGGCGGTGATGAGGATGAAGGCAATGGACGTGGATTGTTTGCAGCCTTGTTTGGTGGTGGGGCCTCCAAATCTGCCCGTGTTCCAGCGTCAAGGTCATCTGGGATACAGGTTGCGTCTGTAGGCTCATCATCTGGCGACGATGCAGGATCAAGGTCATTTTTTTTAAACAATGGCACGCCTGAACGTGCTGAAATTGCCCCCGCAGGCAGGACATCAGACCGTATGACTAGGTTGAGAATTGAACCACGTCCAGCGCCTGTGCAACCGCAGCCAGAGGTCGCAAGAGAAGCGCTCCCAACGCAGCTTCCCCCTCAGCAACAGATACAACTTGCCTCGTTACGCCCCAAACCAATAGAGGATGAACCCTTAGCTGCAACTGTGCCCTTGCCGCCTAGGCCTTCAATCATCACTGAGTCACAACTGATTGCGCCTTCAACATCAGCCATTGTACCGTTGCCCCCACGCCGCCCCACTGAGCTTGTGGTCTTAGCCAGTCTTTCAAACTCTGTACCCATGCCCCCAATTCGTCCAGCTGGGCTTGGACGGTCGCGTGTGGCATCACTTGATGAAGGATATTTCCCTTATACATCATACACCACCGAGTCTGCCCCCATACCTCCTGTAATTATGGGCCGCACCACATCAAAAACCAGTGCTTTGAGTTTTGCTCCTACCGACACGCCTACAGAATTTAAAATATCTCCTCCACGTATTAAAACTGGGAATCCGGCTACGGCAAATTTGAACTTAAATAAACGCGATGCCCTGCCACAGAATGTAACTCTGGATACCCTCATGTCTCAAATTGCGGTGCAGGACAATCGAGCCGCTTCAAAGCGTGTTGAAGAACCGCAAATTGCCAAACTTGTGCAAAGTGGGATTGTTGCTACAAAATTCGAATCATCAGCAGTGAAAATGCTCGAAGCAGGCAAGTTTACAAGCAAGTTAACGCCTGTGCTGGGTGCATCATTTATTAAAGAGTCTTCTGAGTAAAAAAAAGACCGCGGCATTTTGTCCTATTAATCATTAGGTTTATAATTTTGCATTGGATAAGCTGCATGTAAGCGTTGACGTTTTCTTCAAGTAGCGTCTAATCTTTTTCAAACAATGCTTTGATTAAAGATAATAAAAGGGAGTGAATGCCACGCATGTCGTTAACATCCTCCATAGAATCCGCACTCCTCTCACTTGACCAAGCCATTCAGATACTTGAAGCCGCCGCTGCAAGGCGTAATTCAAGGGACGATATTGTAAAAGGGTCTGAGGCAGAGCTTGCTCTCATGCGCATGGATCGTGCACGTCTTGCAAGTGATCTTGATACAGCAATTGCGCGTGGCAATGCTCTTGATTCTGCGCGGTCTGAAGTAGCATCGCGTCTTGATCGCGCCATAGCTACAATCCGCGATACTCTGGGCAGTCAAACTACACACAACCAAATTGCACGAAAGACCTGAACATGGGCCAGGTTCAAGTTACCATTGATGGAAAGCAATACAGAATGGCCTGTGATAATGGTCAAGAGAAGCACCTTGAGGGGTTGGCAGCTAAGCTTGATGGCAAGATGGTTGAAATGAAACAGGCGTTTGGTGAAATTGGTGACATGCGCTTGACTGTTATGGCAGCCATTACAATAGCAGATGAATTATCAGAGGCAAATGAAAGGCTATCTCACATGGAAAAGGAGATTGCTCGTCTATCTATCAAAACGCCAAACAGTGAAGCAGAATTATCTCAACGTGACACAGAAATCTCACAAAAAATCATAACTCTTGCCGAACGTGTGGAGCGTATTGCAAAAGCCATGTAGCTAATGCAAACATTAAACATTTAGCTAACGCAAGCTGAAATATGTACGCCTAAACCCACAATAGCCCCAGTTTCTTGGCTCACCTGTATCAATATGCACAGATTTTGTGTGGCAATATGTGCCAACGCCGCCTGCCTCAGGCAAAGCTTTCAAGTAGTTCGCCAGTGTCTGCGTGCTAACGCCTGGCACAATAAAATCAACTGCTTTACATAAACGATGCATGCTACCACGTCTCCCACGGGAGCGATAACCAGATGTGATAATTGGGATTGAATGAAAAAAAGCACCAGCTTTTTTTACAATGTCCATAACCTCTGGTTGAATACAGGCAAGTTCTATCGAATCCACCTGTTTTTCAATACCCTGCGCCCCACTTTCTTCTTCGCCTTCCTCATCTTTTTCCTCCATTTTTGGCGGCTCCATAGAGGGGGGCAAAGGTAGATCAAATTGTGGCCGTTCAGGAGGCAGTGAAATAGACGCGTCAACCGCTGCTTCAGTAGGTTTTTCTATACTGTCATCAGATTTTTCAGGCGTGTCAGACTCTTCTAAAGGCAATTTTTGCATTAACTCAATTGGTTTGACAGGTGGTAGGGGCGTTTTTATCAAATCTTTGCTATTTGGTAAAAGAGGCTTTTCAGAGGGTACTGAAAGAACAGGCTTTAAATTCATTGGCAGCGACTGATCAAGTTCCCCTGCTGGTTCCTGTGCCAGAATGGGCGAACAAACTATTGTAAACACCGCGAGTAAAATCCTTATTACGCGGTATTTATTGTTCTGTATCTGCAAAAGCAAAAGTGCGGGCCTTTCAACGTAATTCTGCACAAAAACGCTGAATTCGCTTACAGGCTTCCTCTAGAAGTACAGTTGATGTTGCATAGGATATACGAAAGTTTGGACCCAGACCAAAAGCTGTGCCATGCACAACCGCTACACCTTCTGCTAGCAGCAGTTCACTTGCAAAGTCAGCATCATTCGCCAGAACTTTGCCAGTTGCACTGGTTTTGCCGATTAAACCTTCGCAGGACGGATACACATAGAACGCACCTTCTGGTTTTGGACATTGTAAACCACTGGCCTGATTGAGCATTGACACAACCAGGTCACGTCGCTCAACGAAGGCCTTGCGGAATATTGGCAAATGCTCCTGCGTACCATCAAGGGCCTCAACAGAAGCCCACTGAGCAATGGTGCACGCTCCAGATGTCTGTTGTCCTTGCACCATATCCATAGCCTTGATCAGATGCTCAGGTCCAGCAGCATACCCAATGCGCCAGCCAGTCATTGCATAAGATTTTGATACACCATTCATGGTGAGTGTACGTTCGTAAAGACTTGGCTCAACCTGCGCTGGTGTACAGAATTTAAAATCGCCGTAAACAAGATGCTCATACATATCATCAGTCAAAATCCACACCTGCGGATGGCGTACCAGCACGTCTGTAATGGCTTTCATTTCAGTCCATGAGTAAGCCGCACCAGATGGATTTGAAGGTGAGTTTAAAATGATCCACTTGGTTTTTTTTGTTATTGCAGCGTCCAGATCGGCAGGCTGTAGCTTAAAATCATTTTCAAGCTTCGTTTCTATGTAAACAGGCGTACCACCATTCATTGCCACCATTTCAGGATAGCTTACCCAGTAAGGGCGTTGTATGATAACCTCATCACCTGGATTTAGCGTAGCCATGAGCGCATTGAAAATGACCTGCTTGCCACCTGTGCCAACTATGGTCTGGCTTGGCTTATAATCAAGGTCATTCTCGCGTTTGAATTTTTTTGCGATCGCTTCACGCAATGGCACGATGCCAGAGACTGGCGGATATTTTGTTTCCCCGCGGCGGATTGCATCAATTGCTGCATTTTTAATATTATCTGGCGTATCAAAGTCAGGCTCACCTGTTGTAAGCGAAATAATGTCTTTCCCGGTTGCTTTAAGTTCGCGTGCCTGCTGTGTCAGCGCAATAGTGGCTGAAGGTTTAACACGCGAGAGTCCATCCGCAAGGAAAGCCATTTTTACATCCTGTTTTGAAATAAGAGCTGAAAACAAGCGGAAACTAATCCGCCAGAAGCAAAAGCACAAGTTGAAATATTGGGTTTTACCCGTGCCTCAGTTTTAAAACCAAAATGATGCTTACCAGCACAAACGTAATGGCATTGGCAATTATCAAAGGCCAGTTATTCAAGTGCAGCCCATAAATCAGCCATAAAAACACCCCCACTGTAAACATTATCTGGGTAACAAGAGATATCCCACTTGTGTCTTGAGAGCGTATTGTTTTTAAAGCCTGAGGCAGCCAGCATGCTGTTGTAAATGCTGCTGCAAGCAAACCTATAATTTCCATCATTTAGAAAAACTTTTGAATACAAAGTCAGGTGCCAAAGTATTATGCCTGGATGGCACAACACGGTCGATTTTGACTTCCACAGCCTGTTCTTGTTTGACCGTTGGCAATAACCCGCCCTTCCAATCCCCATTGAGCGTTCCGCGCCACATCAAACGTGCAGAATCTGCATTGGTTTGGGATACATACATTGAGCGCACTGCTGCAAATGGCTGATTTAACGTGTTGGCAGCGCGTTCCAATACAACATTTACACTAAAGCTTGTTGACGTTGGCTCACCAAATTCAATTCTGCCCTTGCCGCCTTTAACAAACACCAGGTCAAACCGTCGTGCTTTTGGATTGATGTTGATGGAGGCAATGTCCACAAATGGCCGTTCAATTTCATCAACTGGCCCAACTAAAAATGAAGCCCCATACACGTTCTCACCCCGTCCCTTGACCGGCATCATGCGCGAACGCCAATAACCATCTTGAGGATAAAGCACGAGATGCTCAAACGGGTTACCATATAGTTTTGAACGTTTTGTGAAAACCTGTAACAGATGCCAGTTTTCCTGGGTTTTGCCATCAACTGTCAGTGGCACAGGCATTTTACGCCAAAAATCAGGATATCTAATGCCATTAATGATGATGTCAGCATCTTCATAAAGGACTTGGCTTGCAGGCTTGAATGGCGGCGGTGGAGCTGGGGATTTAATCTCTGATTTTGCCTTTTTTGCATCTATTAGAGGGCCAAAGGTACAATTGGTAAAATCGGGTGCACGACGATTAAATCGTACTTTTGAAGCGTAAACAGGCTGCACTGCATCAAATGTAAATCTGGTTACATCAGGCGATTGCAGCTTTATGTAAACATTATCTTCCTCAGCACATTTTGTGTCTACGCTTGCATTTATAACTGTTACGGCTAAAGGCTCTGCAAAAGTTGCACTTACGCCTAAGGAACAAGCTACTGTAAAAATAGTTGGAATTAAAAATTTAAGCATTTTACAAACTTCCCGTTCGTATTTTATAAAAAACATATGCTGCATCTTGAGGCATTTGCAATCACAACAAGCTGGTTACTACTCTGCCATTCAATTAGGTCAACTCCAATGCTAAACAGTAAACATGTACAGACTTTTTGATTCTTTTATAAATGGCCTCCGCCAACCACCAAAAAATCCACCACCTTCAAACTTGCTGGGGTTTTACTGGTATTTTGCCTCTCAGGTAAAATGGGTGCTGCTGGCACTCATTTTTTCAAGCATCGTTGTGGCTTTGCTGGAAACAAGCGTTCCACTTTTTATTGGGCAGCTTGTTGGACTGCTTTCTGCAACACCACGGGATCACCTGCTGGAAAACGCATGGCCTACCCTTGCCCTCATGGCATTTGTAATTGCCGTTGCACGGCCTGCTTTCCAGATTTTACAGCGTTTAATTGTCAATCAGTCTATTTTGCCACCCTTTAATACGCTTATCAGGTGGCAAAGCCATTGGCATGTTGTGCGTCAGTCAATCGGATTTTTTCAAAGCGATTTTGCAGGACGTATTGCCAACCGCGTCATGCAGGTCGGGCAGGGCGTACGTGAAACAATCATCGCGCTCATTCGCTCAGTACTGCATATATTGGTTTATGGCCTTGGAAGCATTGCCATACTGCTTTCACAGGATTGGCGGTTGGCTACACCAATCATTATCTGGTTTGCACTCTATGTTGGCCTGCTTGTCTGGATGATTCCACGTCAACGCGAAGCGTCCCGTTTTGCGTCTGAAAAACGCTCAGCTCTGACAGGCCGTGTTGTGGACAGTTACACTAATATTCTCACCCTGAAACTATTTGCCAAAGTGCGCGATGAGGATAAGCATGTTTTAACAAGTTTCTCCGAGCTGGATGATGCTTTTGCAAGCCAAATGCGATTAAGCACCAGTTTCATAGCATGGTTGACAGCATTAAATGCAGCATTACTGCTAATCAGCGGTGTTGTTTCAATTCTGCTTTGGCAGCAAAATGCGGTAGAAATTTCAACTTTGGCGATGGCTCTGCCATTAACCAGCCAAATTATTGCCATGTCTGGCTGGGTAGCTTATGAAGTTCAGGGAATTTTTGAAAACATAGGTCTGGTGCAGGAAAGCATGATGTCCATTGCCAGGCCACTCCAGATGCAGGATGGCTATGGTGCAAAAAAGCTCGAACTTAAACAGGGTAATATTGCTTTCACCAATGTCAATTTCAGCTATGGCAGGCTTACAAAATCTGCCACAAACGACATCATAGACAATTTTTCCCTGTCTATAAAAAAAGGGGAAAAAATTGGCCTTGTTGGCCGCTCTGGTGCTGGCAAAACAACGCTTACAAGCCTGCTCTTACGATTTTATGATGTTGAGGCTGGCAGCATAACAATCGATGGTCAGGATATTCGGGAACTGACACAGGAAAGTCTGCGGGGTGCAATTTCTGTTGTAACACAGGATACGTCGTTGCTGCATCGCTCCATTCGTGAAAACATTGTGTATGGACGTAGAAACGCATCTGACACTGAGATGATAGAGGCTGCAAAAAAAGCAGAGGCGCATGAATTTATCCTGGGGTTGGAAGATAGTTTTGGCCGTAAAGGCTATGATGCCCATGTAGGTGAGCGCGGTGTCAAGCTCTCTGGCGGGCAGCGTCAACGCATAGCTATTGCGCGGGTCATTTTGAAAGATGCCCCAATTTTAGTGCTTGATGAGGCAACATCTGCTCTGGATAGTGAGATTGAAGCGGCCATCCAGGAAAGTTTAACCAGTCTTATGGGTGGTAAAACTGTGATTGCCATTGCCCATAGGCTTTCTACTTTGCAGATTATGGACCGATTGGTGGTAATGGATAAGGGGCACATTGTCGAAGAGGGGACACACAATAGCCTGTTGGAGCAAGGTGGTATCTATGCCGATTTATGGAGTCGCCAGTCAGGCGGATTTTTGGCAGAGCACGAGTTGGTGCACTGATCTGCAAACATAACGCACTAACCTGTTGCAAGCGGCTTACACCTCTTGCATAAGTATAAAAATGTAATGCAAAAGGTGTCTGATGCCAGTAATTTTTGAAACAGCCATGTTCCGCGCTCATTGGGGCTTTACGCGTATTGAACCACATAAAAACAAAAAAACTGGTGATATTGGCATTATTGAGCCAAATGTGCGCGCAATTGAAGATGAACTGGCAAATACTATGGTGCAGATTGAACAAGGCAACTGGGAAATAAAATCGACCCTGCCACTCATCGCATCTGAATATGCAACGCATAGCACAATAAACAAGCAAATGGATCAAAGCTATGCTTTTGCATATGGCTATGGCGCCCCCTTTACAGATGGTATTATCTTTCTATGCCAGCGTAAAACGCAAGTAAGCGAAGATGAATTTGCTGCCCGTGAGCAAACCCGTCTAGTACAGGAGGCAACTCGAAAAGCAGAGCGTATAAAAGCTTTTGAAACAGAATTTCCGATAACTGAAAAGCGCAAATTGCTGGGTGGCACAATCTATATTTTTAAAGGTATGGAATATACCAATAAAACTATAGCTGAGGCAGAGCGTAATGAGATATTGGCGCGGATGAAATAGATATGGTATAAATTTAAAAGAATATGGAGCAGCCATGAATATTACAGTTTCTCTCACCCCAGAGCTAAATGAACTTGTTCAAGCCAAAGTACAATCTGGTCGCTACACCTCAGTCAGCGAAGTTATGCGTGATGCTTTACGTATGCTGGAGCGCGCAGACAAAAGCGAGGCTGATGAAATAGAATATCTACGTAAAGCCTGGGATGAGGGAGAGGCAAGCGGTATAGCAGGGCCTTTTGACATGAATTTTATAAAACAGGAAGGCCGTCGTCAATTAGATGAATCAAATAAAATATGGAAATCTACAATGTTTGGTTTAGCAAAAAAGCTCAAAGAGGTTTAATTGAAATCTGGAAAATAATCGCGCCAGAAAACCGGTCTGCAGCTGATAAAACAATCGATGATTTGGAAGTCAGAGTTGATCAGCTCAAATATTTTCCTCAGTTAGGAGCTTCACGATCAGATATCAACATTAAATATCGACAATTGGTTGAGGGACGCTACCTTATTCTTTATAAATGCATTTAAGCACAACAAGCAATTGAAAGTATTAGAATTATTCATTCAGCGCGGAATATACATCAGATATTTTGACGCAGCACAGTACCCTTACAAACCCAACATAAGTAGTGCATCCAAAACTCATGAAGCTCAAATTATACAACACACTCACCCGTACCAAAGAGCAGTTCACCCCGCTTGATGATAAAAACATCCGTATGTATGTGTGCGGGCCAACAGTTTACGATCATGCGCATATTGGTAATGCACGGCCTGTCATTGTGTTTGATATGCTGTTTCGATTGCTGCGGCATATTTATGGCGAAAGCCACGTAACCTATGCCCGCAATATCACTGATGTAGACGATAAAATCAACAAACGCGCTTTTGAGCGCTGGACAAAAAAACAGCCGCTTGTGCAGGAAATCCGTAGCCTGACGGACTCAACCCTGAAGCAATTCCATGCAGATATTGATGCGCTTGGCGTGTTGCGTCCAACCCATGAGCCACGTGCAACCGACTATATTGCACGAGGCGATACTACGCTGGATATGGTCAAACTCATCATGCGCCTTGTTGAAAAAGGCAATGCCTATGAAGCAGAAGGACATGTGCTGTTTAGTGTAGCCTCAATGCCAGAATATGGTGGGCTCTCTCGCCGCCCAAAGGACGACATGATTGCAGGTGCAAGAGTGGAAGTTGCCCCCTACAAGCGTGACCCAATGGACTTTGTGCTTTGGAAACCGTCCAACCTGGAAACCGAGCCAGGATGGGATAGCCCTTGGGGCTATGGACGCCCAGGTTGGCACATAGAATGCTCAGCCATGAGCGGCGCATTATTTGGCGATGTGTTTGATATTCACGGCGGTGGTCTGGATTTGATATTCCCACATCACGAGAATGAGATTGCCCAAAGCTGCTGCTATTGGGACGTGCCCAAAATGGCAAATATCTGGATGCATAACGGCTTTTTGCAGGTTGAAGGCGAAAAGATGAGTAAAAGTACAGGCAATTTCGTAACGATAAACGAAGTGCTCAAAGACTGGTCAGGTGATGTTATCAGGCTCAACATGCTCAAAACCCATTACCGCCAACCTATTGACTGGACAGTGAAGGGCTTGGAAGAATGCGATTCAATGCTCCGCAACTGGCATCAGGCCATTGAAAATCATGATGCGAAAGAAGGTGAAATTAATACTGCAATTATATCAAGCTTAAGCGATGATTTGAATATGGCGCAGGTGTTTGCTGAACTGCATGCTTTAGCTAAGACAGGCAACAAAAATCAACTTATAACGTCATTAAAATTTTTAGGACTTTATAAACCTGAAATCTACTCAGAAAAAGAGACTTTAATGCCAGAGCAAAATCAAAAAATTGAAATACTTATTGCAGACCGCATTGCCGCGCGTGCCTCAAAAAACTTTGCCGAATCCGATCGCCTGCGCGATCAGCTGATCGCTTTAGGCATCGAAATCCAAGACGGTAAAGACGCAACAGGCGCACCAACCACAACTTGGAAAGTGAAGGGATAGGTGTTTGGGTTTGTCATTCCCGCTTAGGGTTTCATCCTGCTTGGAATGAAAAGCATTACCTACTCCGCTGCCACCAGTCCCCGTCCACCACCTCGCTGCTGGCGCTGGGCTTTTAACAAATCGGACACTAAAAACGCCATTTCAATGGCCTGTTCTGCGTTCAAACGCGGGTCGCAATAGGTGTGGTAACGATCACGTAGATCCTCATCAGACAGCTCTCTTGCGCCGCCCGTGCATTCAGTGACATTGCTGCCTGTCATTTCCAGATGAATGCCACCTGCATATGTACCCTCAGCTTCATGCACGGCAAAAAACTGTTTCACCTCCTCCAAAATACGGTCAAACGGACGTGTCTTGTAACCAGAGCCGGATTTGATTGTATTGCCGTGCATTGGATCGCATACCCAGACAACAGTCTTGTCAGCTTTCTTCACTGCCTGTACGAGCGCTGGCAAATGCTTGAACACATTCTCTGCACCAAAACGGCAGATCAGTGTTAGTCTCCCTGCAATATTGTCAGGGTTTAAAATCTCAATCAGTTCAAGTAAGCCCTCGGGCGAGAGAGATGGCCCGCATTTCAAACCAACAGGGTTTTTAACGCCTCTGAAAAACTCAACATGCGCGTGGTCTGGCTGGCGTGTGCGGTCGCCAATCCAGATCATATGGCCTGATGTATCGTAATAGTCGCCCGTAGTGGAATCCACCCGCGTCATTGCCTGCTCATAGCCAAGCAACAAAGCCTCATGGCTCGTATAAAGATCGGTTGTACGCATTTCAGGATGCGATTCAGGATCAATGCCAATGGCGCGCATAAAATCAAGAGCTTCTGAAATACGGTTGGCAATATCAGTGTAGCGACTGTTCTGCGGACTGTCTTTTACAAAACCCAGCATCCATTGATGTACAAAATCAAGATTTGCGTACCCACCAGCTGAAAAAGCCCGCAACAAATTCAGTGTCGCCGCTGACTGGCGATAGGCCATGAGTTGACGGCGTGGATCAGGTGTACGCGCGTCAACCGTGAAATCAATATCATTGACAATATCGCCGCGATAGCTTGGCAGCTCCACACCATCAATAATCTCAGTATTGCTTGAGCGCGGCTTGGCAAACTGCCCAGCAACACGCCCAATTTTCACAACTGGGCTGGCCGCAGCAAAGGTCATGACAACTGCCATTTGCATGAACACACGAAAAAAATCGCGGATAGTATCAGCAGAATGCTCGGCAAAGCTCTCAGCGCAGTCACCGCCCTGCAATAAAAATGCCTCCCCCGCAGCAACTTTTGCCAAAGCGCGGGTCAGTTTGCGGGCTTCTCCTGCAAATACAAGTGGTGGAAAGCCAGCAAGCTGCATTTCCACAGCGTTAAGCGCATTTGCATCTGGGTACTCAGGCACCTGTGCAACTGGTTTTTGCCTCCAGCTTGTCGGTGTCCACTGCTCGCTCATATTAATATCCTTTGGTTTGTTGGCAAACACATACGTGCTTTTGTTAATTTCGCCAACTGGGAAGTTGAGCATGAATATTTATGCAGGCTGAAATGCATAAAAATCAGTTGCAGTTAATAATTTTTTCACTTTAAACACGCATCGTTTAATCAATATCTATCAATTCTGGAAAGCCTTTTTTCATGATGTTACGCCTGAGCCTGATTGCAGCTACTTTTTGGAGTTGTGTTGCGGCATCTTCTTTTGCAGCTGATGAACGTGTTGAAACACAAATGGTGCCAGAAACACGCGATTTTGTAATTCTGGGTGGTGATGGCTATGGCACGAGCGAATGTCTTGCAACAGCAAGCAAGTGTGGAAACAGTGTTGCCAATGCATGGTGTGAATCAAAAGGCTTTGCCAAATCTGTCAGTTATCGTCTGGCAAACAAAGAGGAGACGACCGCTTCCATCAGAATAGCTGTTATAGATCAGGCTTTTGTGATTACCTGTTCAACAAAATAATGGTCATTTTTCAATAAAATCTCCACATTTTGGCACATTGGTATTTGTGCCCCATGGCATGATGGGCACGGTTGATGTTGAGTTTTTAGGAGATCCATCAATTAATTTGTCTGAATATACCAGATAAACCAGTACATTGCGTTTTGCATCACACCCTCGCACAATCTGCATTTTCTTGAAAAACAATGAGCGGGATTCTTTAAAAACCACATCTCCCTGTTCAAATTTTTGCTTGATGTGTATGGCCCCAATTTGGCGGCAGGCAAGGGAAACATCAGAGGTCTGCTCAGCTAGGCCCAGTGTGCCTTTTACCCCACCTTTTTCAGCCTGCGTATAGTGACATGCTACGCCTTCCACAACTGGATCATCAATGCCATAAGCTACAAGCTTGTCATTGGGCGTTAAAAAATTCCACACATATGATTGTTTGAAAATTAGGTCAGGTTCAGCGGCATTGACTGGCACTGAATGTGTAAAAAGAGCACAAAAAATTGATAACATAGTCGCTTTGTTTAACATTGGAACCATCTGACATAAAAACTTGAACGTGACATTTATAGCTTGGCGTGACATGATTATCCATATGTGACACGTTATAAGTTACGATTAGCAGAATGTTATACGATGTATACTCAAGTCACAATAGCTTCCAGTGGTCGCTTGACTGTTCCTTCTGTCGCCAGGCATAAACTTGGATTACATGGTGGCGAGAAGCTTGACTTGCGTGTGGTGGATGGCGCACTTGTCTTTGAAACGCAGGATGCGGCAATCAGGCGTATAAGATCGATAATGCGTAACTGTATACCAGAGGGTGTAAGTTTGGTAGATGAACTTATAGCAGATAGAAGAGCGGCCCCAGAAAATGAGTAATATTGTTTTTGATAGCTCAGCAATTTTAGCTTTTATAAACAATAAAATGAGTGCAGATATTGTTGAAAAAAAGATTACAAGACGCTTGTTATCTACTATAAATTTTGCGGAGGTCGTAACCAAGCTTTTCTCACAGGTGAATTACGAAACGCAATCAGACGCTTGGGTTTATCACTTGGTGATCTCGCCTGCTTGGCTCTTGCAAAATTCAAGGGATTGCCAGTGTTGACAGCAGACATGGCTTGGGCGGGTTTACAAGGCTTCAACATAGTTCTAATTCGTGAACATAAACCTGTTTAAAAAGGACGTAAATGCCTCGTAATCACTCCCAGGATTTTGAACGCCTCCAACATATTGAGCCAGAGTTTTTTGATAACGCAGAAGCAGCTGTAAATTATGTACAGGCTTTGTATGAGCAGGCCACAACATTTTTAGTCACCCGATTTAAAAGCATCATCCAGGGTGAAAAATCTACCAGACGCGTGCGGGCAACCTATCCTTATGTTGCCATTGATCTTGATAATTTTCCATTGGTAGATAGCCGTCTCTCCTATGGTTTTTTAGGACAGCCAGGACGCTATCAAACAACCATTACACGGCCCGATTTATACAGAAACTACCTGGGGGAGCAGCTTGGCTTGCTGTTGAGCAATCATCAGGTTGAAATTGAGGTTGGTTTTTCAGAGACGCCAATCCCTATTCATTTTGCCTTTCCCATAGGAATGCAGGCGGAAAACGGTCTGTCCATGGAGGTTAATGGATGGCTGCGTGATATATTTGATGTGCCCGACTTGACCTTGCTGGATGATGAAACCGCTAATGCGGCGCGCTATGCAGATGATCAGCATATTGTGCAGCCTCTTGGATTGTTTACAGCTCAACGCGTAGACTATTCACTGCAAAGACTTGCACATTATACAGCAACATTGCCAGATCATTTCCAAAACTATGTCATTTTTACCAATTACCAGTTTTATGTGGATGCTTTTGTAGAATATTCAAAGACATTGCTTGCATCGGGAAACACTGATTATGAAGCTTTTATTGAACCTGGCAATATTGTAACATATCGCTCGGATGGAGAGCCTGCACCCATACATCTTCCACTCTCGCGTTTGCCGCAAATGCCAGCCTATCATTTAAAATGTGCAGATAATTCTGGAATAACGCTTATAAATATTGGTGTTGGCCCATCTAATGCCAAAACCATTACAGATCATGTGGCAGTTCTGCGCCCACAAGCCTGGCTTATGCTGGGTCATTGTGCTGGATTGCGGGGCTCCCAGCAGTTGGGTGATTATGTATTGGCACATGCTTATGTGCGCGAAGACCACGTGCTGGATGCGGATCTGCCAATATGGGTGCCAATTCCAGCATTGGCTGAGGTTCAAGTTGCCCTTGAGCAAGCCGTAACGGATGTAACTTCACTTGCTGGATATGAAGTTAAAACCGTTATGCGGACAGGTACAGTTGTAACTATTGATAATCGCAATTGGGAATTGCGTGAACAAAGCGAGCTGGTCAAAAAATTTGCACTTTCTCGTGCTATTGCATTAGATATGGAAAGCGCAACTATCGCCGCCAACGGCTACAGGTTTCGCGTGCCCTATGGAACATTGCTGTGTGTATCAGACAAGCCCTTGCATGGCGAGTTGAAACTGCCTGGAATGGCTTCGGCCTTTTACGCAAGGCAGGTAGCGCAACATCTTGAAATTGGCCTCAAAGCCATGGAAAAACTTCGCGCATTACCTGCAAGCCAGCTTCATAGCCGTAAACTGAGAAGCTTTAGTGAGGTTGCGTTTCAGTAAAATTGACATTTATTGAGGTAAACATAAATTGTTAAAGCAGAACTTTACTACTTTTAAAATTATGATCACAGTATTTGCTCTTGCATTGCCAGCACATGTCCATGCGCAATCCCCTGTTTGCCGCCGTATTAATGAGCAACTGACAGCTATTGATCGCGATAATGGTGATCCAAATCAGTCAGCTCAAATTGCAAGGCAGGCAGAAGGTCAAGCCATGGAAGCTAACCGCATTGCCTCGCAAATGCGGCGCTTGGGCTGCGATGATGATAGTGTTCTGATGGGAAGCCAAATGCCAGGAGAATGTGGTGTCCTGGCAGATCGCATGCGTATTCATAGGCAAAATGCTGTTAATCTACGCACGAAACTAACCTATGGCCAGTCAAATTCCAACAATACACGACGAAGTGCCCTTATGTTGTCTTACTCAAATTACGGCTGTGATAGAGCGCCTGCACGAGATGACTATGATACCAGCTCCAGTGTTACAATCATGCCCCCAAGGCCCAATAACTTTGATGACCCTACCTACATGAATCCTGTATTGGATAATAATGATGACTACAAAGTACCAGAAATAACGCGGCCACGCGGATTTGGAGCCTCACAACCTGTATGCGTAAGATTATGTGATGGATATTTTTTTCCACTTTCAGGCGTATCCACCAGAGCAGATGCGCAGGATATGTGCCAGGCTCAATGCCCTTCAACCAAGGTGCAGGTATTTTATCGCAGTGCAGGTGCGGACATAAGTGAAGCCTCTGACGAGGAGGGTCTCATGTACTCATCTCTACCAAATGCCTTAAAATACCGCACAAAAACCGATCAAGCCTGTACGTGTAAAAAAACAGGGGAGGCATGGGGCGCAACACTTAGGTCTGCTGAACAGAAGTTGGTTGGAGGAGAAGGAGATTTAACTGTCAACGAAAAAACTGCAGACGAAATAGCAAAAGGCAAATCTGAAATCACAAAACAGCAAACCAGAAAAGCCAGACCATAGGAAAAAACTTTAGGTTTCAGTATGTTGAGCAAAATACCACTCAATAGAAACATCAACAGTTACATCATAAACAAGCTTTGAGTTTTAATTGAAGAATTTTGTTTAAAAATACATTTTTCTGCCATTCTGTAAGGTTCCTGTAAGTTTGGGGATATAACGACTACTCCAGCCAACGTACAAACAAAGAAAAAAAGATGATCAAGAATAAAACATTTATCCAGCAGAATTTACTTATTGCACATGGTGATTTCCGCAGCGAAGAAAGTAGTTTTGAGTCATTCATCCTACCATCCCAAAAAAATTCAAAAAATAATTGTGATGCCAGATACTATGATTTTTTATCAAGAAATGCACGGGATATTCATGGAAATAGAGTGGAGCCAAAATACGAACAAAAAAATATTACTTTTGCTCATGGCTCTCCCTTTCATATGCTGGTTAAACAAATAGGAGCATTGGAAACAGCGATTGCAAAATTTGGCAGTGTACCAGGTGGAAATGCAAATGAGATAGACAAAGAGCTGGAAAGAACGCTCAATAGCCTTATGTCCTTGCAAAATGATTGCAAAAAACAGTTGTCGCCTTTTCAGGCTAAAACACTTCAGGAAAAAATAAGAGAGGTTGAAAAGCTCAAACAAAAATGGAAAAATTTTGAGTTAAAATCACATTCTAGTATTTTTCTGCCCAACAAAAAATCGTTCCAAAAATCGTCTAGTCCAAATTTTTGGAGTGGAGGGACGGGGCAAAGTCTTTTGGATGTAACAAAAGCTACAGGTGAAGCTTTAGGGCAAGCATTCAATACGGTTATTGGTGGCTTTCTAAACTCCTGGTCTAAAAATCCCTAGTATGACAGTAGATCATGACTCACTTTAAAACCTTCAGAAGCATTTCTCTAACCTTTTCCTGCAAAGCTTTCAAATGCGCTTTCAGCACAGAAAAATCTGGCAAATCCATCATATTGGCCAGCCATTTGCGTGAGGCTTGGCTTGATTTCTCTGCGTTAAATCGCTCTTCAAAGCTGATACGCAATACCTGCTCTAGTGTGGAATAAAACTGCCACGCTTCAAATAGTTCAAGTCCATATGATCGTTTAATCACGCCAGATTCAATAGCGTGCTTTAAAATTTCACCTGTATTCTGAGATGCAATTTCTGGATGCCCAGAGGCAAATCCAAGCACCAGATACTGCGCTATGAATTCAATATCCAGCAAGCCCCCCTTTGCCAGCTTCAGATCAAAAATACCATCATCACCTTTTTCGTGCGCTACAAGTTCGCGCATGTTTTTAATGTTTTTTGCCAAGACCTCCAGTTCACGGGGGCAAGAGATAATCTGATTGATAACCTGTGTAATATTGTCAAATAGCGATACATCCCCTGCAACGCATCTTGCTCTGGTTAAAGCCATATGCTCCCAAACTTCAGCCTCATGAGCATGATAGAGGGCAAAGCCCCGCAACGACACAGCTACTGGCCCTTTACGGCCAGAGGGGCGTAGCCGCAAATCAATCTCGTACAACACACCCCTTGCCATTGGAGCTGATAATGCAGTCACTAAACGCTGTGTTATACGTGCATAATATTCAGGGGCAGATAAAGGCCTAGCACCATTTGACATCATGCCGTCAGGCGCATCATAGATGATAATGACATCAAGATCAGATGCAGCAGACATTTCACATCCGCCCAGTTTCCCAAGCCCAAGAATTGCCATTCTTGAATCTGCCATAATGCCATACCGCGCCTCAATTTCACAACGCACTTGCACCAGAGCCTGCTCAATAAATGCCTCAGCTATAATGGTGTGAGCTGATCCTGCACTTAACGGATCAACCACGCGTGATATTACGCGCGCGCCCACTAAAAACCGTTCAGCAAAGCTAAGTTCTCTGGCTTGATTGAGAAAATCCTCAAAACTGCTGGCACGTGCAAGCAAATGTTTAATGCGCTGCCTGATATGTGCACTATCCTGATGTTTAACAAACTCAGGGTCAAGCAGACTATCCAACACGTGAGGGCGCGTTGTTACAATATCTGCAAGGCGAGGTGCATTACCAAGCAGCTCGGAAAACAAGGAAAGAAGGGCAGGATTCTGATTTAATATGGCAAAAAGTTCAATAGCGGCAGGCATTTTAGCCAAAGCGGAATCAAAGGCAGCCAAAGCGGCATCTGGATCAGTCGATTTTGCAAAAGCAGCTAATAATTTTGGCAAAAGCTCTGTAAGGTTCTCACGTGCTCTTGTGGTCGTGACAGCTTTTCTGCGCCCAAAATGCCAACCACGTACAGTTTCTATGAGCGTAGCAGGGTTGGTAAATCCCATTTTTTTCAGTGTTTGAAGTGTATCAGGATCATTTTGCGTACCGGTAAAAATCAGACTGCCAGTTTGATTTGACAAATTATCGGTTGCTTCAAACAGATGCGCGTAATGATGTTCTACGTTTTTTAAATGTTTGAGCAGAGTTTTGCGAAACCCCGCAGGCGTATAGCCACAAAACAAGGCAAAATTGTTAAGATCAGCCTCATTCACAGGCAAACGCTGTGTTTGCTCGTCATTCAACATTTGCAGGCGATGCTCTATGGTTCGCAAAAACATATAGGCTACTGTTAAATCATCAACAGCAGCTTGCGAAATCCAGCTATCCTCCTGCAGTTCCTGTAGCATATCCAGTGTTTTGTTTCCGCGCAATTGTGGACGACGACCACCATATATAAGCTGTTGTGTCTGTACAAAAAACTCAATTTCCCGTATTCCGCCGCGTCCAAGTTTTATGTCATGCCCTTCGATCGCAATGGTTTCATGTCCTTTATGCACATAAATCTGACGCTTCATGGCATGAATATCGGCAATGGCGGCATAATCAAAATATTTACGCCAGATGAATGGCGCAAGCTCTGCCAAAAAATCATTTCCCAAAGTAAGCTGCCCCGCTACAGCGCGGGCTTTTATCATGGCTGCGCGTTCCCAGTTCTGCCCTACGGTTTCATAATATGAAAACGCTGCTCTAACTGAGAGCGCAATAGGAGTGGAAGCAGGGTCAGGCCGCAATCGCAGATCAACCCGAAATACATGCCCATCACCCGTAGGCTGATCAAGCAGTTTAACGATGGTTTGCATGATTTTAATGGCAACGAGCTGCGGCTCTTGCCCTTGCGTAACAGGCAGTTGAGTGGGGTCAAACAGCGCAATCAAATCAATATCGCTGGAATAGTTGAGTTCTCCAGCTCCATGCTTGCCCATAGCGATAATGACAAGACCGCTCCCTGCTTTTTCACTCGAACCTTGAGGGAGAAGGTGTCGCGCAGCGAAGGATGAGGGGTATTCTTTAAGTCGCCCAGCACCCACCTCCACCCTCAAAGCAATCTCTAATGCAACCTGCACAGCGTGATCTGCTGTTTGTGTTAAAGCCTCCGTAACTTGTTTTAAATTCCAGACCCCGCTGCAATCCATCAAGGCAATATGCAATGCAATCGCATTTCTTGTGCGGCGCAAGCCCCGCATTTTACTCTCAATTTTGGTTTCGCTCACCACTATGGGTTCAAACTGTTTAAGCAGTTTTTGAAAATAATCGTCAGGATCGAATGTAAGGGAAGCCAAAACCTGGTTCAGATTTGATCGCATTAGGCGTCGCAAAAACGCTGAATGAAACAGGCAACCAGCAACAACTTGGATGGCAAGTGGATTTGCACTAAAAACAGCTTCTAGATGCCGTAAATTTTCAGCATCATCACAATATTCAAACAGATGCTGTTGGCAGTATTTAAGCAGCATTCTGTTGTTTGGCAGTCGTGGCGCATGTAAAAAAACTGGAGAAATCACTTTTTGTCGCCAGTTGTAGTAAGTGCTAAAAGCTGCCTTTGCTCCTCCTCGCTCAACATATTTTCTGGCCTCGCTTTGCGCTTTCTTAATGCCAAAGCCATGCCTGCTAGCAGCCCAAAAAATGGCAATGTCCATAGCAAGAATGTATGGCTTGAAAAACTTGGTTTGAGCAGAACAAACTCGCCATAACGTGCAACCAGATAGGATTTAACCTCTTCATCACTATCGCCTACAAGAATGCGTTCACGCACAAGCACACGCAAGTCCTTGGCTAGATCTGCATTTGAATCATCAATGGATTGATTTTGGCATACAAGACAGCGCAGTTCCAATGAAAGGCCTCGTGCCCGCTGCTCTTGAGCTGCATCACTCATGATTTCGCCAGGTTCAACGGCAAATATTGGACCGGTAAAAATAAAGCTCCACATAAACGCTGCTATGATTTTTGTCTTCATTGCAAAACTACTCTTTCTGCCCGTTTCGCCACCCCAATCCTTAAACGCCTGTCAAGCAAGGACAGTAATCCTCCCAAAGCCATAGCAGCAGGCCCCAGCCATATCAGCAGGACAAATGGCTTCCAGTATATGCGCACAGATGTCGCTCCAAAATTATCTGAGTCGCCCAAAGCTACATAAATCTGGCTAAAACCAATAGTGTAACGTGCAGTCTGCGATGTGGGTGAGCGGCTCATGATATAAGTGCGCTTTGATGGTTCTAGAACTGCAACCTTAACGCCCCCGGTTGACACGTCAAACTTGGTTATCGCCTCACGATAATTAGCTTCGCTATTGTTTCTAAAGTCTGTCAGCGTAACGCGATAGCCATGCAATGAAATGCTGTCGTTAATAGTCATACTGGCAACCTTTTCCTCATCGTAAGCCGTCATCGACACACCAACAATAAATAGCGCAACGCCAAAATGTGCGATAGTTGTGCCCCATGCTGAAAGTGGTAGGCCAAAGGCACGACGAAAACCAAGCAATATGCCTCCCCCTCTAAAAGAGCGATTAAACACATCAACCAATGAGCCAACACCCAAAAACAATCCAAGTCCAAGCCCAATTGGCGCTAAAACAGGGCCATTCTGTTGAGTTGCAAAAACAATGATCATAATGAAAACAGCTGCAAAAATAGCCAAGGCTAGACGTTGGAACAATCCCAGAAATGCACCTCGTTTCCACGCCAGATTTTGCCCAAATGGCATGGCTAAAGCAAGCGGAATGGTAAGTGGCAGCATTGTTGCAACAAAAAATGGAGGCCCAACAGATATTTTATCGCCCGTAATTGCCTCTAGCAGTAGAGGATAAAGTGTGCCAACCAGCACCGCTAAACAGGATGCGGATAAAAACAGATTGTTGAACACCAGCGCGCCTTCACGTGAAACAGGCGCAAATAGTCCCCCGTGTGCCAGACTTGGCGCACGCCAAGCAAACAATGCAAGCGATCCGCCAACAAACAAGACCAATATACCTAAAATAAATACACCTCTCGCGGGATCACTGGCAAATGTATGGACAGAAGTTAAAATGCCCGAGCGTACAATAAATGTACCCATGAGCGAAAGTGAGAAAGTGAGAATAGCAAGAAGTACCGTCCATACTTTTAATGCACCTCTCTTTTCCATAACAATTGCTGAATGCAAAAAGGCTGTTCCTGCCAGCCATGGCATTAAAGAGGCGTTTTCTACAGGGTCCCAGAACCACCAACCGCCCCAGCCCAGAATATAATAGGCCCAGTATGATCCCATAGCGATGCCAAGGGTCAAAAATATCCATGCAAGCAAGGCCCAAGGCCGCACAAATTTTGCCCACATATTATCTACGCGACCAAGTAAAAGCGCAGCCCCGGCAAAAGAAAAACAAATGGAGAAACCAACATATCCCAGATACAGCATGGGCGGGTGAATTGCCAAACCTGGATCTTGCAAGATTGGGTTCAAATCCTTGCCCTCAAATGGGGCATTGACTTGGCGCAAAAATGGATTGGACGTAAAAAGTATAAAGCCTGTAAAAACGGCCGCAATCAAACCCTGAAATGCAAGTGTTACGCTTCGTAAATCGTGCGGCATATCACGGCCCATAATCGCGACTGCACCACCAAACAGACTTAATACCATCACCCAAAGAAGCATAGAACCTTCATGATTACCCCAGACCGAAGTAAGCTTGTATATAAAGGGCTGCAAGGAATGCGAATGTTGATAAACCAGCGCAACAGAAAAGTCAGATTTTGCAAATGCAATGACGAGTGCAGCAAAACAGCCAACGACCAACATGGCCTGCAAAATAGCAGCATGGGGCGCGATTGAAAAAAGCCGTTGATCTCCCGTTTTAACAGCAAATAAAGGCCCAGCGAATTGTACAATGGATACGGCAAAAGCCAGAATTAAAGCAAAATGACCAAGCTCAATTATCATAATTTCTTATCACCTTGCCAAACACCCTGTTTTTTCAAAGCATCTGCCACTTCGCGCGGCATGTAGTTTTCATCATGCTTGGCAAGGACAGTATCAGCCTTGAAAGACCCGTCTTTTTGCAGGCTGCCTTCACTTACAACACCTTGCCCTTCACGAAACAAATCTGGCAGTATACCGTCAAAACTGACCTTCAGTGATTTTGTGCCATCCGTTACATTGAACTGTGTCGCATTATTTACATTTTTTACAACACTGCCAGCCTCTACAAGTCCACCCAAACGAAAGCGTACACCTGGTTGAATTGAAAGCAATGCAATATCAGCGGGCGATCGAAAAAATGTAATATTCTGTTTCAGGGCAATCAGAACTAGCCCAATGGCAGCAGAAAGTACAATTCCACAAAAAGCAATTGTTAGAAAACGTCGTTTTTTACGTGTCATGGTATCTTGGTCTTTTCAATGGCTTGAAGCCTGTCATTAATTTTCTGGATCTCGCCCTCCACCATTATTTTCAGTGGCCCTTGGGGCATGTCAGTCACTAGTTCCCCCCAGATGGCGCGCGCCTGTTCAAACTTTCCATCCTGTACAGCAGCCTTGCCACTATAATAGCGTGCTTTGCTAAATTTAGGATTGACCAACAGCGCGCGTTCAAATGCCGCATAAGCTTCAACGGATATAATACCTTCATTAGCCATCATCAGGGCCTCGCCAAAATCGGTTTCTCTTTCAGGAGAAGAGCCGAGCTTTGTAACCAGCTCCTGTAGGACACGTGCCGCATCATCAAAGCGGTTTGCCCTCATGTAAAGCGGTGCAATAAGCTCTAACCCACGCGTGTCAGTTGGAGCTTGTACCAGCCTTGCCTCAATCTGGGTGATCAACTCATCCAGCCTTGCTTTGGCAGGGTCTGGCTTTGCACGGCTCGCCAAGGGTAAATCCGGCATTTGTGATTGACCGATAATGGCATAAATGGGCAATGAAATAGCAGGCACGCTTATTAATATGGCAAAAGCTGCGGCACGAACTGTGGTTTGGCTATAATTTGGAGTGGCATTAATGGGCTGCGCTTTGAGCAAAGAGCGTGCAGCGTCAGTTTTGGCTATTTCTGCATCAGCTTGCAAAATGAGGTTTTGTTTCTGTTGAAGCTCAATTTCAGCTATTTGAGAGCGATAGAAATCAACATTAGCCGTAATTTTCAAGGGGCGGTGTTGCGCCGTAACAAGTGAGCGCAACATTACAAACACAGCAAGTGCCGTTAAAATCAGAACCGCTATCCACATGCTGCAATCTCGTTCACAATGAGTGTAAGTGATAGGGCTAAAACGTAAATAATCAACACTCTACATCAAATGAAAGCTAATTTTTGAACGTGTAAAAACTTTAATTTATTTTCTTACTAGCGACATCATGGGCACAAGCTTACCGTTTCTTAGTTTTATACGAACTTGTTTTAAACCAATTCCATTATCAAAATTAAGGCTTGCTGTAGGTATTGTGTCAACTATGTTTTTTGCAGCATATTTGGCTTTGGAAATCCTTATTCCCCCTTCTGAAGTAATCGAAAGCAAAACTCTCTCAAGACCTATGGTTTCAAGTTTATCAAATTCAAAAATTGGTGCAGTTTGTCCTGGTATGGTATTTTGTGGAATATACATCATTAGGTTACCACCATTGGTTACGGCCAGGACTGTTGTACCTTGAATGTATTGTTTTTGATATTTCGATTTACCAATCTCTTTTTCTAGGCTTTTTAAACTTTCATTCTCTTCGTCGCTTATTAATCTAAGAGCACTTTTTTTAGTCGCTGATTGAGTAGAATTTACCTTAAAGTGTTTATCAAATGGCTCTGCACTGTTTTCTGTATTTAAATTAAAAGTTGAATTTTTAAATATTTTGCCAGGTTCAAATATTGGCGTGTGTCCAAAACTGTTTGATTTTAACATTTCCAATGTCTCATACTCCTTAAATGTAAAATTTCTGATTGATCCTGTTTTAAACGGGCAACCTTACATCAGCCTTACAAACTTAAATTTATTTTCAGCCATACAATTAAACCAGACCATTGCTCACCTGAAATTCCACCTGTAATGACATTGTATGATCAACATACTAAAAATAGCGCTTGCGCAGTTCAACCCAGTTCTTGGTGATATTGATGGCAATACTGTCAAAGCCCGCCAAGCACGTAAACAAGCACAAAACCTGGGCGCTGATCTCATACTGTTCAGCGAGCTTTATATCTGTGCATATCCACCCGAGGATCTGGTGCTAAAACCCAGTTTTCAGGAAGCCTGCCGTAAAGCCTGCGAAAATCTGGCAAAAGATACTAAAGACGGTGGCCCAGCAATGCTTGTTGGTTTGCCCTGGAAAGAAAATGGCAAACTGTATAATGCCGTCGCCCTGTTGAATAACGGTGTAATTGAAACCACGCGCTTCAAGGTTGATCTGCCAAATTATAGCGTGTTTGATGAAAAACGCGTGTTTGATAGTGGCGCTTTTCCAAGTCCCATATCTTTTAAAGGCGTACGTATTGGGGTGCCAATTTGTGAGGATATCTGGGGGCAGGACGTGGTTGAATGCCTGTCTGAATCTGGCGCAGAGATTCTGCTTGTGCCCAATGGCTCGCCCTACACACAGGACAAAACTGATACGCGCCTCAATGTAGCGGTTGCCAGAGTAACAGAAGCAAAAGTTCCCCTTATCTATCTCAACCAGGTGGGTGGACAGGATGAACTGGTGTTCGATGGCGCATCTTTTGGGTTGAACGCTGATTGCAGCCTTGCTTTCCAGATGCCGGCCTTCCAGGAGGCAATAACACTCGTAACGCTAAACCGTGAAGAGCAGGGCTGGTGTATTGCGCAGGGTAAAAAACATGTAATTGAGCAGGATGATAAGGCAGATTATACAGCCTGTGTTTTGGGCCTGCGCGATTATGTGATCAAAAACGGCTTTAAAAGCGTAGTTTTGGGCCTGTCGGGTGGCATAGATTCAGCCCTTTGTGCAGCAATGGCGGTAGATGCTTTAGGTGCAGATAAAGTGCATTGTGTAATGCTGCCCTATCGTTATACCTCGCGGAACTCGCTTGATGATGCGCTAAACTGTGCCAAAGCGCTTGGCGTACGCTATGATATTTTGCCAATAGAATCTGCTGTGAGCGGTTTTGAAACGCTGTTGAAACCGCTTTTTAAAGACACACAAAGTGGCCTTACGGAGGAGAACCTGCAAAGCCGCACACGTGGTACAACTCTTATGTCCATCTCCAATAAATTTGGCGCCATGGTGCTGACCACAGGCAATAAAAGCGAAATGTCTGTTGGTTATGCTACTCTTTATGGCGATATGAATGGCGGTTTTAATCCACTGAAAGACCTGTACAAACTACAGGTTTTTCGCCTGTGTGAACTTCGCAATCGCTGGAAACCAAATGGAGGCTTGGGGCCAGATGGTTTGGTGATACCAACCAATATCATCACCAAACCCCCCACGGCAGAACTGCGCGAAAATCAGAAAGATCAGGACAGTCTGCCGCCCTATGAAATTCTGGATGCGATTTTAGAACGTCTTGTTGAGCAGGAAATGCGGGTAGATGAAATTGTGGCAGAAGGCTTTGAACTGGAAACAGTGAAGAAGGTTGAGCGCCTGCTTTATCTTGCAGAGTATAAACGCAGGCAAGCTGCCCCTGGCGTGAAAGTCACCCTTAAAAGCTTTGGGCGAGATAGACGCTACCCGATTGTGAACAGGTTTAGGGACGCTAGTGATTAATAATTCAAAGCCAGTATTTTATGTTGATGTTGTACACAGTGCAGATGTGCACACAGTAAATTTTCCTCACCCTTATTTCTAATTTCATAATCCTAACAAGCATTCATTTTCACCCATAAATAAATATTCCAAAATTTACGCTTGCCAAATACCATTTCAAGATGCAGTCTCACATTTACAAGTATATTTTTAATATAGATTACATATAAACTTAAATATAGATAGCATGTAAACATTTCAGCACAGCTTTTTACTTGATGTAAAAGGTCAAATAAAATTGTTTAAAAGCAACTATAGAGGGGTTTACGACAATGGCACCTGCACAAGCTCTCCATGCCCTAACAGAACCTTTAACTGATGCCCAGATAGAGGGAGATCAAAAGCTTCACCTTCAGGATTTGCAGGGCAATATCCTCAAAGGCCATGGCAGAAACCATTCTGCTCATGTTTTTATCAGTTTCAAAGTCGGCAAGGCTGACGCAGCCAAAGCATGGATAAAAAAAGCTGCTAACGAGCATAGGTTTACCAGCGCCTATCAGCAACTTAAAGCTGCAGCGGACTTCAAAAAAACCGGCAGGGATGGTGGGGTTTTTCAGATTTTTTTCATGAGCGCAAAAGGTTACAGCTATCTGGGGCAAGATGTTGCAAAATTTGACACAACCTTCAAAAATGGTCTGCGTGGCAGCATTGCGGCCTTAAATGACCCCCCTGTCACCGACTGGGATGCAGAGCTGAAACCTGAATTTCACGCCATGCTTTTAATGGCTGATATTCGTCAGGCCAACGTCCATTTTATGGCTAAAGAACTTCAGATTGAGCTGGCACCACTTGCTGATACACAGATTGTGTTTGGTGATCAGCAAAAAAACGAAAGAGGCGATGGGATAGAGCACTTTGGCTATGTTGATGGGCGCAGCCAGCCCTTGATGCTGGAAGAGGAAATTTTAGGGGAGTCGGATGGTGTCACGCTTTGGGATCCAGCAGTGGGGCCAAAACTTGTGCTGGTAGCTGATCCTTTAGGCAAGCCAAAATCCAGCGGCAGTTATTTTGTATTCCGTAAACTGGAGGAAAAGGTCAAAGCTTTCAAGACACAGGAGCAGACCTTGGCAACACAGCTTGGTTTAACTGGGGACGCAAGAGAGCTTGCAGGTGCACTCGTTATCGGACGCTTTGAAGATGGCACGCCCGTAACCCTATTTGATGAGCCGATGATTGAAACAAGTGCAGAACCAAACGGAGGCAGTGCACCAAACAATTTTGATTACAGAGCTGATCTGGATGGCTCAAAATGTCCATTTCATGGTCATATCCGCAAAAGCAACCCGCGTGGCTCAGGCCCAGGTGGTCTGGCAGACGAAAACTCACGACGCATGGCGCGGCGCGGTATCACTTATGGTAAGCGTACAGATGATTTTACAGATATTAACGCTATGCCAGAGGGTGGGGTAGGGCTGTTATTCATGTCTTACCAGAGAAATATTGCGGATCAGTTTGAGTTTATTCAAAAAAGCTGGGTCAACAATGACAGCTTCCCTAAAGCCGGTGTGGGGATTGATCCTGTGTTAGGGCAGAATCCTGTTCAGACAGCCCAGAAATGGCCAAAAATCTGGGGGGATGCCAGCCAAACGGTGGATTTTAGTTTTCGTGAATTTGTAAAAATGCGCGGGGGTGAATATTTCTTTGCGCCAAGCCTTTCAAGTTTATCAAAGTTATAGATTTTTAAACAAATATGGCTCTTGTTGACCCAACAGCCTTTCAACAAATCTTGCATCTCAAAAATTCTTCTAATTGCATTTGTTGAACCTGCTATTGAACAAGGGCCTGCTGCAACACAAATGACTGTTTCTTGACTATCTTTGGCGAAGCTGTAATTCAACAACTTTAAAAGAATGTGCAATTTGTAATTGATCAACTGAACATCTATAAACATTTTATGTTTACAATTGATTCCACATCTGTCTTGCGCTTTGCGCCTTCCCCCACAGGCTATCTGCATATCGGCAATGCACGCCCTGCATTGATTAATGCCATATTGGCCCGTAAATTTGGCGGTAAGTTCATCCTACGCCTTGATGATACGGATACAGAGCGTTCAACTGAAGCTTTTGCCACTGCCATTCAGGAAGATTTGGGCTGGCTAGGCATCCAGTGGGACAGGTTTGAACGTCAATCGACGCGTGTAGCACGATATGACGAAGCTTTGACTGGCCTTAAAAACCAGGGACTTGTGTATCCTTGCTATGAAACACCTGAAGAGCTTGATCGTAAACGTAAATTGCAACAGACGCGTGGCTTGCCCCCTGTATATGATCGCGCAGCTTTAAAACTGACACCAGAGCAACGTGCAAAGCTTGAAGCAGATGGTGTGCAACCACATTGGCGTTTCAAGCTCTCTGGGCAAACAGCCAACTGGCATGATGGTGTGCGGGGTAATGCACATATTGAAACATCATCGCTTTCCGATCCCGTGCTTGTACGTGCTGATGGCACTGTTTTATACACATTTGCTTCTGTCGTGGATGATATGGATATGGGCGTTACCCATATAATCCGTGGGGAAGACCATGTCGCAAATACAGCTGTCCAACTTGAGCTTTTTGCAGCCTTGAATGCAAAGCCACCGCAATTTGCCCATCACAACCTTATCACCACCACCACTGGCGAGGAAATGTCCAAGCGCAAAGGCTCATTATCCATTCGCTCTTTCCGCGAAGAGGGCGCTGATCCTATGGCGGTCGTCTGCGTTGCAGTGCTGACAGGGTCTTCAGAAGCAGTCCGACCTTTTAAAAGCATAACAGCTTTGGCAGAAGTGTTTGACATATCCAAATTATCACGCGCCCTCACCAAGTTTGATCCTGCTGAAATTGGCATTGTAAGTGCACGTTTGCTGCATGAAAAACCATTTGAAGAGGTGGAAATCTCTTTGGCTGAGCAGGGAATTATAGGTATAAAAGCCCGTGACTTCTGGCTGTGCATTCACTCCAATATCAATAAAATTGATGAAGCTAAAGACTGGTGGGCAATTGCCACAGGCACAGTAGCGTCCGTGATTGCCGAGCCAGATTATATCAGTGATGCGATTGCTCTTTTGCCAGAGGCGCCTTTTACACATGACACCTGGGGTGAATGGACTGATGCCCTAAAACTAAAAACTGGTCGGAAGGGCAGGGCACTCTTTATGCCTTTGCGGTTGGCGCTTACTGGCCTGGAACACGGGCCAGAGCTGAAACTGTTATTGCCACTGATGGGACGGGATTTGTGTATATCCCGTTTAAATGGATAAATTTTAAGCCGCTATCCTCTGCTGGAAACTAAAGGCTTTACGCGCTATTGGTAGGTGCACCATAACAATGGTGCCAGTTCCAGTACGGGAGCGAACTCTTATACGGCCACCTTGGAGTTCAGTGAGTGATTTTGCAATTGAGAATCCCAACCCGGACCCTTTCATACCATCATCCATGTGGCTGCCAACCTGGCGAAAAGGCTGTCCCAGTTTGTTAAGCATATCTGGTGTAATGCCAACTCCGTTATCCTCAATAAATACATTCACCCCATCCTCAACGCGCACAGTGCGCAATCGTATGGATCCATTCTTTGGCGTGAACTTTACAGCATTTTGCAGGAGATGAATAAATATCTGATCTACAGCACGCCTGTCAGCATTAAGTATAATATCCTCTCTTACACGTACATCAATGTGAATGGACTTATCTTCTGCCACACCAACAATCTTGCGTAGCGTTTTTTCAAGAGAGCCGTTTAACTTCATGCTTTTATTGTCCAGATGGATCCGCCCTGAATCAATCCGTGCCATTTCAAGTACATCATCAATAACATTCAGCAGATAATTACCACTGGCACGAATATCTTTTACATAACCTACATAACGCTCTGAGCCTAATGGACCAAAAAATGCGTTCTCCATCATTTGGCTGAACCCTATGATTGCGTTAAGCGGTGTACGCAATTCATGGCTCATATTGGCTAAAAACTCGGATTTGGCCTGATTGGCACTTTCTGCATTAGCTTTTTGGAGTAGGTACTTGTCAGCCAGATCAGAGAGCTGGCTCGCCTGAACCTCCAAGGTCTGTCGTGACTGGCGCAGGTCAGAAACAGTCTGCAAAAGCCATCTTTCGCTTTCTGCAAGGCGTTCACCCTGCTGCTTTAGGAGCGTAATATCCGTTCCAACCGATACATAGCCCCCGCAATTTGTTGGCCTTTCACTTATTTGGAGCCAGCGCCCATCCTGCAACTGCGCTTCATACGTCATGGCGCCACTTTTTGGACATTCACCCATCGTAATTTTACTATGCACGTTTAGGGGTATGCTATCTGCGTATATATCAGAGTAGCTTCTGCCAATCAGGGCATCAACAGCTTTTAAGCCATGCAGCTGTCGATATTTGGAATTGCTCATAACAAGGCGATTATCGGCATCCCATAATACAAAGGCTTCTGATATGCTTTCAATAGCTTCACGAAGGCGTTGGTCAGCTGCATGTGTATGTTCAGCAAGCCTCTTCTGCTCAGTAATATCAAGCGCAATCCCTATAAGATGCTTGGAGCTGGTTGATTTCTCATACACAACTTCAGCCCGTGACCGCAGCCATATCCAGCGGCCACTTACATGGCGCGCCCTAAACTCCTGATCAATAGCCTGCTTACCAGTTTCGTTCAGATGCTTTAGAAAATCGAACAAGTTGGCATCATCTGGGTGTAAGAGCGTGTTGATAAAAGAAAAAGGCTGAAATTCACTTTCACGCTTCATTCCCAACAAATCATACATGGAATCAGACCAGTAGACTTGCCCACTTGTTATATCCCAATCCCATAATCCACAATGCCCACAGTTAAGCGCAACATCTATGCGGCTGGAAAGTCTTCCGCATATAAGATTAGCAACCCCAGCACGTGCAGCCTGTTTATAATAGGCAATTCCCAATGTTGCCATAACTATGGCAGCTGTAATCATCAAAATCATAATGGTTAAAGTACGATGTTTCCATGAGACAAGCGCGTCATCAACAGGCTGCGCTACTGTAAGCGACCCAAAAGGAGCTTTTAAAGGGGCTGTTGCAACAATTTTCTGTATATCACCAGATTGAAGTATGTAAGCCATACTTGGTGTGCCGCGAATACCAAGCGTATCAAAATCTGCGTTAAGGGCGCTTGCAAGTGTTTTTCCAGCAACATCAGGCAAAGTAGCCACAATAATGCCATTTTCATTGGTAAGATAAAATTCATAGTCGCTGCGAAAATTATGCTTTGACAACGTTTCCGCCAGTAATCCTGCACTTTCATGATCTTCAATCTTATCACGCGGAAGCTGGTCTAACTTTAAAGCAATGAGAGAACGAACAAATTCCAAATTTACTTGTGATTTTTTGAGTACATCTTCCCGACCATCAAAAATATTAACCCATGTGCCAAGAGTAATGCTTATTAAAAAAATGACGATGAGGGTAGGAATTGACCGTGCCATCCAGGGTTCAGTTGTGTTTATCATTTCATTATGTTTAAAACTATGCGTTTTCGTGGAGGCACTTGTATTGGGTACGCAACATTCATCGTAACATGTGTGCGTACGCGCCATGCCGTTACCCCTTCCTGCAAAGTTGTTAATTACATTCAAATCAGTTCGAAGCAATCTATCGAACACACTCTACTTGAATCATATTTTGAATCGCTGTCTAGGGGCAAAGTCCAGATAGTTTATATTTCGTTTACTTTTATTTTATTAAACTTGTTTATTTAGTATTGCATTTTTTATGTTCTATATTTGATTCATAATCGTTCTGATTTGTTCTATCCGCGCAATACAAGTATGAAGTTTGAATTAAGTTTGAGGCAAATACAGAGGATGCATTTTAGATTTAACTCTGGTGCATAAGATGTTATTTTAAAAATGAAATAAAACATTCAAAAAAGGTAACCGCGCATGACAGGTACCTTTTTAAACATGCAGGAATAGATTAAAACTGTAGCTTTAATAAATTTTAGCCAGCAAATTTTCTGCAATAATGTCAAAAAGTGCATTTTTCTCAAGCTAGGCTACGTTCAATAATATCGCGCAAATCAACTGACAGATCACTAGCAGCCTGCACATTTCGTAAAGCTTTTTCAGCCAAGGCACATCTGGTTGGCTCCAGCATGCGCCATGTTCTAAAAGCCGTTGCCATGCGGGCAGAGACTTGCGGGTTGATTTTATCAATTTCGATAATCTGTCCTGCCACAAAATCATAGCCTGTTCCATCAGCACGGTTAAATTGGGTAAAATTGCCAAATGCAAATGTGCCGATCACCGAACGTATACGGTTAGGATTTGTGGGGCTGTAAGCTGTATGGTTCATTAAATGTTGAATGCGCTCTAATATATTGGGCTCTTGGATGGCGGCTTGAACTGTAAACCATTTATCTAGAACCAAAGCATTATCATGATATTGTGTCTCAAATTCTGCAAATGCCGCTTCACGCGCATCTCCAGCTTGCACCGCCATGAGCGAAAGACTTGCAATCCGCGTTGTCATGTTGGTGGCCGCCGCAAATTGAGTCTGCAACAAGCTCATACCGAGTTCAGGCTTAGCTGCTGTAATATAGCTCAAAACAGCTGTATTTAAAGCTCTGCGCCCGGCACTTTGTGCATCTGGCGTAAACTCTCCACCATCTTTTAACTGCTCGTGCAAGGCCAATAAAGGCTTTAATAACTCGAGGCCAATCTCACCTTGGAGATTTTTGCGCGCTGCATGAATTGCGTCAGGATCAATATTTGTGCCCATTGCACGTGCAATTTCTTGGCAGCTTGGCAATTTGAGCGCCAATGCCGCAAAAGCAGGATCGGTAAGTGCGTTTTTAAGCACATTTTTAAACGCTGCAATAATATGCAAGTTATTGCCAGTTACCCGAGTGCTACGCGCCACTAAATGGCGCAACTCAAGCGTCTGCATAGCCTGCCAACGATTAAACGCATCTGTATCGTGAGCAGCCAGAATACCATAATCTGCATCGCTCAGATCAGTTTCCAGAACAACGGGAGCAGAAAACCCACGCAAAATAGAGGGCACCTGCGTGGGTTTCAAGTCCTGAAAAGTAAGGGACGCCTGTGGCTTATCCAGCACAAAAACTTTCGCTTGCGTTTCGCCATTTTCATCAATCATTGCCAAGGAAATGGGAATTACAACTGGATTTTTTACATCCTGTCCTGGTGTGCTTTTCTGGCTTTGTGAAAAATCCAGACGCAGCGTTTGCGCTGCCTCATTATACACTCGTTTTACATTCACAACGGGCGTGCCTGCCTGCCCATACCAGATAAAAAACTGTGATAAATCTATGCCAGAAGCCTCACAAAAACATGTTATGAATTCTTCAATCGTTGCTGCATGACCATCATGACGGTCAAAGTATAAATCCATACCTGTTTTGAATGCCGCGTCGCCCAACAGAATTTTGAGCATTCTGATGAGTTCTGCCCCTTTTTCATAAATGGTTGCTGTGTAGAAGTTATTGATCTCAGAATAGGCCTCTGGTCGCACGGGATGCGCCAATGGCCCTGCATCTTCGCCAAACTGACGTTCGCGCAAATCAATCACATCTTCAATGCGTTTAACCGCTCTTGAGCGCATGTCGGATGAAAATTCCTGGTCTCTGAAAACAGTTAATCCTTCTTTCAGGCAGAGCTGAAACCAGTCACGACATGTAATGCGATTGCCTGTCCAGTTATGGAAATATTCATGGGCAACAATGGCTTCAATATTGGCATAATCCTGATCGGTAGCCGTTTGTGGTGTTGCAAGGATATATTTATCATTAAAAATGTTCAGGCCCTTATTCTCCATTGCGCCCATATTGAAATCAGATACGGCAACAATATTAAAAACGTCCAGATCATATTCGCGCCCAAAAGCAGTTTCATCCCAGGCCATGGAGCGTTTAAGCGCAGCAAGAGCGTAATCAGCTTGCGCCTCTTTACCCTTTTCTACATAAACATTAAGATCAACATGATTGCCAGAGTGTGTTACGAACGTATCGCAGACCACACCTAAATCACCAGCTACAATTGCAAATAAATAGGCAGGCTTTGGATGTGGATCATACCAAACCGCAAAATGACGATTAGTGTTTTGAACATCGCTGGTTAGCACGGGGTTGCCATTTGCGAGCAAAATTGGACATTCTGTTTTGTCTGCCTCCAGCCGCACCGTGTAAACAGCCATTACATCGGGGCGATCCAGAAAATAGGTTATGCGACGAAACCCTTCGGCCTCGCATTGTGTGCAGTAAACTCCATTGGAGCGATAAAGCCCCATAAGTTTTGTATTGGCCGCAGGATTGATTTTTGTTGTTATTTCAAGCGTAAAACGGGTATTGGGGGGTGCATGCAACTCAAGTTTCTGCGGCGTTACACTGTAATCAACAGACTGTAATTCAACGTTATTCAGTCTAATGCCAACCAGTTCAAGCTCATCGCCATCCAGAGCCAGCTTTGCATCTGCAACGCCTTTTGGGTTTGGCACAACAACCAGCTTTGCCCTTACAATCGTTGCATCTGGCTCAAGAGTGAAATCAAGATCAACGGTTTCAATCAGGTAGTCAGATGGTTTGTAATCACGAAGACGGATGATGGGTGTAGAAGGATTTTGCATGGATGAATGTGCCTTTATGTTGCACAGATGAATTGCCATGCTTTGTAACAAATAACAATATAAATGCTATTTGGGCTCAGCATGGCTCACAATTCGCACCACTTGCGGGCAGGCTATGCGCACCTTGCGCTCAAGCTCATCCACAGCACTATGAACACTTTCAACGCTCAGTTCAGGCGCAGATAATACATGCAGTGACACAACCAGCCCACGGGGTGTTTGTCGCACCCGAATGGAATGCACATCACCAATGCCCTCTACTTCTGCCTCAATACTTTTAATAATTCCCGCAATTTCGTCTCTTGTCTCCAAGGGTGCATCATCACCCTTTAAACCTTGCGCCTCCAGCGGTTCAATATGTGTTTCAACTTCAGTTTCACTGCCAAATTCATTGCGTATGGCAGTTTCCAGCTTACTGGCAATCTGGTGAGCGGCAGCAAGACTCATGCGGCCATCCACTTCAATATCAAGTGAAATTGAAAGTTTGCCTGCAAGCTCCTGCACCGTCACATGATGCACAGGCACACGGCGCTTTGCAGAAATCAGCAATACACGTTCAAGAATTGTTTCATCGTCATATGTGTAGGGTTCAGCTGCAATGGTTGCCTCAACGGTGGGTAAAACGGCTTGTATCGCTATTTGTGCCTGTGCCTTGATGTCTGATACCCTCTCCAGTGAGAACCCGCGCGATACCAGAATCTTCACATCCGCATAGATAACAGCTCCAACAGAGCGCACCTTTATGGAGTGTACATCAGCTATGCCTTGCACAGTTTCCACTGCACCCCTAATTGTATCCGTAGCGCCTTCTGGTGCACTGTCTACAAGTGTATTGATAGTTTCTTTCCCCAATTGCCAGCCAGCCACTGCAATTATGGCTGATACCCCAATACTGGCAATTGCATCTCCTTTCACAAAGCCAAAATGCACTGCAATAAGCCCTGCAAGAACTGCAATGGATCCCAGCATATCAGAGGAAAAATGAAGAGCATTTGAACTAAGTGCTGCGCTGTTAGTGAGCTTTGCAATATGTTTTAAATGCTGCCAGCGTATAAAATCTACACAAATGGCAAACACCGTTACAGTCATTGCAATAGCAGTTGAGTCCAGCTCACCTGTTATTCCCATAACAAGTCGTTTGATTGCCTCATACCCTACAAAAACAGCCAGAATAATCAGCAAGGCCGTTTCAACGAGCGCTGCTACGGCCTCAATCTTGCCATGTCCATAATGATGGTCATCATCAGCTGGTTTTTCACCCTGTTTAATGGCAAACCAGGTCATAATAGTAGCTGCAAAGTCAATCAGTCCATGCGCCGCTTCTGAGAGCAGGGCAAGGGAGCCAGATAGCAGGCCCGCAATGAACTTCAAAACAGTCAACAATCCACTGGCAATAATAGACAGTCGTGCTGCACGCTCTTTTTCTTGATTATGATTAGCTTGAGTAAGACTGTTTTCAAGCATAAAATCTGCCATTCCATGTTTTTTTCAAGAGACAGATAAACTAATCAGATGGTATCAGGTTTAATCAGTCTGCCATGCGCAGACTATATCAGAGAAGGTTTAAACACATGCAGTTTTTACATACAATGGTTCGTATAGGTAATTTGGATCAGGCTCTTGATTTTTATTGCCATAAACTTGGTCTTGTTGAAGTGCGCAGGACAGAAAATGAAAAAGGCAGGTTTACCCTTGTTTTTTTGGCAGCACCTGGTGATCTGGAACAGGCAAAAGTCAGCAATGCTCCCTTGATTGAACTTACCTTCAACTGGGATGAAACAGACTATCAGGGCGGGCGTAATTTTGGTCATTTGGCTTACCGTGTTGATAATATCTACGACACATGTGCAAAGCTTCATCAAAGCGGAGTTACTATCAATCGCCCACCACGCGATGGCTACATGGCTTTTATTCGGTCCCCAGATGGAATTTCCATAGAATTGCTGCAAAAAGGTGAGCCATTGAGTCCGCAGGAACCTTGGATGTCTATGTCCAATACCGGTAGCTGGTAGAGTTTTCTATGCACAGAAAATCCTTTTAAAATATTATTTTGAAAGCAAACACCCTGCCAAACATTTCCCCTGCTGAACTTGTTTTTATTATTCCTGCCCTTCTTTTGGCAGGAAGCGCATCCGGCATTTTGGCAGGATTGTTTGGAGTGGGAGGCGGACTTGTCATCACACCTGTGCTTTATGCCATTTTTGGCTTTATGAATGTGCCAGAAGCAGTGCGAGTGCAGCTTTGTATTGGTACATCGCTTGCCATAATTATCCCAACATCCATACAATCATTCAGAGCGCATTCCCATAAAAATGTCGTGGATTTCAGCATTCTTAAAATATGGGCAGTTCCCGTTATTACAGGTGTGCTGATTGGTGGTGTAATTGCAAAATTTGCAGATCCCAAGCTGTTTAAACTGGTATTCGTATCAGTTGCTACATTCAGTGCCATCCGTCTGCTGTTTGGTGCCTCATGGCGCCTTGGCAATGAGCTACCAAGCACTGTAATTATTCGCATCTATGGCGTCTTAGTTGGTCTTATATCGGCCTTGATGGGCATTGGTGGAGGGCAACTTGGTACAATGTTCATGACACTTTACGGTCGCCCAATTCATCAGTCAGTTGCGACATCTTCTGGACTTGGTACATTGATTGCCGTGCCTGGTGCGCTGAGCTACATGATCGTCGGCTGGCCTCAAATGGCACTTCTACCCCCGCTGTCTATTGGATATGTATCATTCATAGGTGTATTGCTTATTGCGCCGTTGAGCACGTTCATAGCGCCTTACGGCGCAAAACTTGCACATAAATTCAGTAAACGGCAGTTGGAAATATCCTTTGGACTTTTTCTGCTTTCAGTGTCCGCTAATTTTTTATACGGGTTGATGAAACCCTAGAACGTCTTTCACTTTTTTTACAATTCCAGTAGAATCAAGCCCAGCTTCTGCATACATATTATCTGGTTTGTCATGCTCTTGATAAATATCCGGCAGCGCCAGGTTTCGTACTTTCAAATTACCATCGAGCAGACCAGCCTCGGACAGAAGCTGCATGACATGTGAGCCAAAACCACCCACAGAGCCTTCTTCAATTGTGAATAAAACCTTGTGCGAACGTGCCAAATCAAAAACCAGATCTTTGTCCAAAGGCTTGGCAAAACGCGCATCTGCGACTGTACAGCCTATGCCATGAATCCCCAGTTCTTCTGCAGCTTTTAATGTTTCACTCATGCGTGTGCCAAAACACAGTAGAGCAACATCACTTCCCTCTTTTAGCACCCGTCCTTTGCCAATTTCCAATGCAACTCCAACCTCTGGCAATTCTACACCAATACCGTCACCTCTTGGATAGCGAAAAGCAATTGGGCCAGAATTGTAGCTGGCCGCTGTTGCGACCATATGCACAAGCTCTGCCTCATCACTTGCCGCCATTACCACCATGTTTGGCAAACAGCTTAAGTAAGTCACATCAAAGGATCCTGCATGGGTTGCACCATCTGCTCCAACCAGGCCAGCACGATCTATGGCAAAGCGTACAGGCAGGTTTTGAATGGATACATCATGCACAATCTGATCGTATGCCCGCTGCAAGAATGTGGAATAGATTGCAACAAAGGGCTTGAAGCCTTCCGTTGCTAAACCCGCCGCAAACGTTACAGCATGTTGTTCAGCAATACCTACATCAAAACTGCGTGTTGGATAAACTGATGCAAACGCATCAACCCCCGTACCTGTTGGCATGGCGGCAGTGATGGCTACAATTTTTTCGTCCTTGGCAGCTTCTTTAATCAAGCTTTCCCCAAACACTTTTGTATAGCTTGGTGCATTGGAAATTGATTTTGTCTGTGCACCAGTTATAACATCAAATTTTGCAACACCATGATACTTATCGTCGCTCGCCTCTGCTGGTGCATAACCTTTGCCCTTTTGTGTTACGACATGCACCAGAATGGGCCCATCTTTCATATCGCGCACATTTTTCAAAACTGGCAAAAGATGATCGAGGTTATGTCCATCAATAGGCCCGACATAGTAAAATCCCATTTCTTCAAATAGCGTGCCACCCGTCCAGAACCCACGCGTATATTCTTCAGCGCGTTTTGCTTTTTCGTGAAAAAACCGTGGTAGGCGCCGTGCAAGCTGCTTGCCAAAATCACGTAAACTTCGATAGGTTTTGCCAGACACAAGCCGCGCAAGATAGGCAGACATAGCCCCAACTGGCGGTGCAATAGACATGTCATTATCGTTCAATATTACAATGAGACGGGACTGCGCGGCTCCTGCATTATTCATGGCTTCATAAGCCATGCCGGCAGACATAGCTCCATCGCCAATGACAGCAATCACGTTATTTGTACCGCCCTGTAAATCTCGCGCAATTGACATTCCTAGCCCTGCCGAAATGGATGTGGAGGAATGGGCTGCACCAAACGGATCATACTCGCTCTCGGAGCGACGTGTGAAGCCTGACAAACCACCAGCTTGACGCAGACTGCGAATACGGTTTCGACGTCCGGTTAAAATTTTATGGGGGTAAGATTGATGTCCTACATCCCAGATGATACGATCTTCAGGTGTATTGAATGTGTAATGCAACGCAATGGTTAGCTCTATAACGCCTAAACCAGCTCCTAAATGCCCACCAGTAAGCGAAACCGCATCAATTGTTTCAGCGCGAAGTTCAGCAGCCAGATTTGCAAGCTGCAAGATCTCAAGCTTTCGCAAATCAGCGGGAATGTTGATCGTATCGAGTAAGGGAGTAGGAATATTCAATTTACAGTATGTCCGTTTACAACTTAATTAGCGATTATGCATCCTGTCGTCATTGCGCGTAACATACAGATAAATCAATCAAGATCCTAAAATATCAACTAAGGTCTTAAAATGTTTTTCTAGATTGCATACGTACGCGCAAAAACTATTTAGTCAACAAACGGCTCGACCCCCTTAGCTTTCCCGTCATTGCCCACAATAACCTTTTCAATCCGCAATTCTGCTTTCTTGAGGAGCACTTCACAATGCGACTTAAGCGCCTCGCCGCGCTCGTATATGGAGATGGATTCTTCCAGTCCCACTTCACCACGCTCAAGTTTTGCCACAATGCTTTCCAGCTCTTTTAACGCTGTCTCAAAGGGCATGGCTGAAAGGTCGGGTATTTTTGGTTGGTCACTCACATCAATATTCCTTAATTTGTCTGCACGCTTATACAGATGAATCTACATCTCGTAAATTTAAGACTTGTTCATAGGTAAGTATTTTACATCAAATATGTTAGTGTAATAAAACTTGTGATATTTATGGAGATTTTTCATGCATATAGGCTGTCCCAAAGAGATTAAAAACCACGAATATCGTGTGGGTCTTGTACCATCCTCAGTGGCAGAGCTTGTAAAGCATGGGCATAGGGTTTCTATTGAAACAGGTGCAGGTATTGGTTCTGGTATAAGTGATGCAGAATATATCGCTGCGGGAACAAAAATTGTAATTACTGCGGATGAAATTTTCAGCCAGGCGGATATGGTGATCAAGGTTAAAGAGCCGCAAAGTTCAGAACGCAAAAAACTGCGCCCAGACCAAATCCTGTTCACCTACTTGCACCTTGCGCCAGATGCATCTCAAACGCATGATCTTGTTGCCTCAAAAGCCATTTGCATTGCTTACGAAACTGTCACATCCCCTACAGGTGGATTGCCGCTTCTCACTCCTATGTCAGAGGTTGCAGGGCGTTTAGCCCCACAGGTTGGAGCTTACGCGTTACAAAAGGCCAGCGGCGGACGCGGCATTTTGCTTGGTGGTGTGCCAGGCGTCGCTCCTGCCGAAGTGATAATTCTGGGCGGCGGTGTATCTGGCACACATGCTGCAACTATCGCATTGGGAATGGGTGCAAATGTAACGGTGATTGATCGCTCCAATGATGTTCTGCGTCGTTTATCAGCACAATTTGGTGCACAGCTCAAAACCGTTTTTTCCACCCAGCTTGCCGTGCAGCAACTGAGTAAACGGGCAGACCTGCTGATTGGCTGTGTGCTGATTCCAGGCAGTACCGCACCAAAACTCATCACCAGATCCATACTTAAAACCATGAAGCCTGGGGCAGTTATTGTGGATGTGGCCATAGACCAAGGCGGCTGTTGTGAAACATCACGTGCCACCACACATGATGATCCAACTTATATTGTGGACGATATCGTGCATTATTGTGTTGCCAACATGCCTGGTGCAGTCGCGCGGACATCTACTTTTGCACTTAATAATGCGACATTGCCGTTTATTTTGGCATTGGCGGATAAGGGCGCCAAACAGGCCCTGCGCGAGGATGTGCATTTGGCAAATGGTTTAAATATCTGCCAGGGCCATGTTACTTGCCAGCCTGTGGCAGAGGCGCATAATTTAGCTTTTGTGGATATATCAAAAGCATTAAGCAAAAATTGAGTATATTTCAGCAAGGTATGAGTGTTGATTTAATAGGTATATCTTTAGTCGCTAAAATTCGGTGTCAGGCTAGTCACAGCAAGCAACAATAGTAAAACTTTGATTTACATATTTTGATGCTGGTATCCCTCTTAATAAAATTAATTATATAATTAAAATCTTACGTGAAACTTACATAAGCTTACGTGAAACTTACAAAAGTCTTACAAAAAACATTGCATAAGTTAATAATTCATGTTTTGTTAAGGTAAAGAAATTAACAGCACATTTAAAACAAGTATAAATTTAAGTAGCTTAATAATGTAAAACCTTAAGGAGAAAAACAATGGCTGAAGACATGAACGTATCAAGTTCGCGCGGAAATGAAGGCGCAAACAGCAATCAGAACACGGAAAAACAGGATCAGGCTCAAAAATTTGGTGATTGCGCCAAAAATCAAGGAGCTGAAAACGGAGACCAGAAAAGTGGTTTAACCGCCGAAAGTAATGGAGCGAAGAATGATAACAGCGCTTCCAAAACTGACTACAAGCAAGGTGCTGACTATAAAAACCTGACCTCGGAAAATAAAGGTGTAGTTGATAAATATATGGATAAGCTGAATAGCGCGGGTCCATTTAATGATGAGCAAAAGCAAGGGGCAAATGCTAGAGGTAACTGGATTTCTGGCGTTGTGAATGATGCACAAAAAGCAGGTATAAATGTTGCAGATGGCACTACTGCAGAAGAATACAAAGGTATAATTGATAAGGTACAATCCACGCCTGGTGAATCAGAAAGACTGGCTGGTTTGCAGGACGACTATACCAATAAGCTTCAAAACAGCGCAAATGGTACAGAAAACGAAGAACTCCTGCAAAAAATAGCAGATGGCCATGTCGAGTTCGGTTATAAAAATGTCAATGGTGCATTAACAACAGTGAATGAAGCTGGAAATGATAACAAAACCATCGCAGATGCAGCAACAGATTTGAACTACATGACAAGTACTGGCAAATTTGCGAATGCTAGTTTGTAAATAAATTATATAACAGGGAGGTTTTATCTCCCTGTTTTTAATTATTAGAGCAAGTTTAAAATAGCTCTATTGCATATTTCAGACATTGGCTTCATGTCTTATGCCTAAATCAAACCTAAACTCTACACCTTCAAAACACTCAGCACCGCGCCCTATTGACTGAATGGCGGCGATCATCCGTCCTTTGCGACCCATTATATTATCTGCCAATGCAACAATATGGGGGTTGGGCGTAGCCGTGGGTGAGAGTATTCTTAGCTCCCTGGCAAGCTTCATTTCATCCAAATCTGGCCTCAAAACCATCATTGAGATATAGGCAGCAGCGGTTGAACGGCTCACTCCCGCATAGCAATGGATGAGCAGTGGAGACTGCCTATCCCATTTTTGTACAAAATTGATTATATCATGCACATGTGTATGCTCTGGCAAAATATGACCATCACGCTGGTGCTCAAGTGTTTGGCTGCCATCACTGTCAGGAACAATATCAGATACTTTTACGCGCAGGTAATTGTGTAATTCAATACACATGGGACGTTCCATATCTATTTTGTGACCAATCAGACTTATAAGATGCGATGCCCCAGTTTGAGCAATATTTTCATGTAATTTGGATAGGGCACAGACATGAATGGCAGGCATGATTTTGTCTCAAAATGAAGTTGAACAGAAGATTTAAAATTATACTTAGAATTATGTTATATAACAAAAGCTTATAAGTGCGTACTTGAATCAGATTATGAAATGAATCAAAATAACAACACCTTGAATCAATATCACAGAACGTGAATTTACTTTAGCAATAAATCCAAATAAACATATGTATTTACTGATATTATTTTATAGATAACAAAACATTTATGTGTCAATTTACACCATTCTCAAACTGCAATTAATACGCTTGAATTATAATAGGCTTGTTATGCATTTCGGCCTGTATTTCGCTAAAACGTGCCAGAAACAATGCTTGCGCTTTCTGCGTTGCCAATGGTCCCAGCAACGATAAAACGGCTTCTGACATGTTTACCTGCTCACCAAACAGGGGTTCAGCTTCTGCTTTGCTAAAACCTGCAAGGTACGTCGCCTCATAAAAAGCTGCAATACGGTCAGCTTTTTTTATGAGCTCTATAACATCAAAATGAGGCTCAACTGAAAGCTGAAAGCGGCTATGTATGGCGTGCATAAGTTTGTTTTCAATAGCTTTATAACCTACTGATAGAACAGATTTGAGTGGCGTTATCATATCGCCAATTACATACTCTGCTGCATCATGCAGCAGCACACTCATAAGGACTGATGGCAATAGGCTATCAGCAGTTTCCCTGGCAATCTTCTCCACCAGTACAGCATGCTGCGCCACACTGAATGAATGCTCACCCTTGGTTTGCCCATTCCAGCGAGCAACACGCGCAAGCCCGTGGGCTATATCCTCAATCTCAATGTCTATTGGAGAAGGCTCAAGTAGATCAAGCTTACGCCCAGATAGCATACGCTGCCAGGCTCGAGGAGTAGGCTGCACCCTAATAACCTTTACTTGGTTTGATTTTGTTCAAAGCAGCACATTCCTCATGACGAAAACAATCCACAAGATGATCATTTACCATGCCAACTGCCTGCATGAAAGCATATGTAATTGTAGGGCCACAGAAAGTAAAACCTCTAGATTTAAGGTCCTTGGAAAGTCTACAGGCCACTTCATTTGTTGTCGGTATGTCTGCATGCAGCTTGAACTGGTTTTGAAATGGGCGACCATCCACAAATTCCCACAGATAATCTGAAAATGATCCACGCTCCATCATATCCAGATACAGACCTGCACTTTTAACAGTGCCCATAATTTTAGAGCGGTTGCGAATTATACCATTATTCTGCATCAGGCTCTCGACTTTTACAGCACCGTAGGACGCAATTTTTGCAGGCTCAAACCCATCAAAAGCAGCACGGAAGGTCTCACGTTTACGTAAAATTGTAATCCACGAAAGACCTGCCTGAAACCCATCTAGAATGAGTTTTTCAAACAATGCGCGATCATCATATTCGGGCACCCCCCAGTCTGTATCATGATATTCAACATAAAGTGGATCGAACCCTGCCCAATGGCAGCGTATTTTACCATTAGCGTGCAGTCGCGCAGCTTTGGGCGAAGCAATACGTTCAATCATGTTTCAGTCTTTGCCAGTTGATCTATCAAAGGAAACTTGAACTGTGCAAAATCCGGCTTTTTAATCTGAATGAAATTACCTTCCACATCTATGGATAGTCCAGCTTTTATTGCCTCACTCGCACGGTCAATGCGCACCGTAGCAAGCCCACACATACCAGAAACAGTTCGTAATTCACCCAAATTTTTGCCATTTGCCATAATGGGCGCAGGCAGTTTTGTAGTCAGTTCTCTCTCCAGTACAATCTGCATCATGCGGGTGCGGGCAGTACCGCGATGCTGCATTCGAGACACAACCTCCTGCCCAACATAACAGCCTTTTAGAAAATCCACCCCATTGAGTTGGTCCATAAGAACTTCATGCGGAAAGGCCTCACCAAAGTTGAAATCTTTGCCGCCCTCTGGCACACCAAGCGCAATGCGGTGAGCGTGATAATCTGCTTCAGATAAATGGGTTGGCCCTGTTGGGGCAATCATACGAGTGCCCAAAGCTGCATAGCGTGGATCGTTGCCAGCATTTTCCCAGCTTACCATCACACCCATTTCACCTTTTACATCAGCAATGTTGACCTTTGCCCGTAATTTGTAAAACCCCAACCTTTTGACAAAATCCCCAGTGATGTTTTTGGCGCAATCAATATAGTAACCTGTGTCGGATGCATGAATAATAAAATCAAACAGGATTTTACCCTGCGGGCTGAGTAATGCCCCAAATTGCGGCATTTTTTTCCCCATATCACAGGTAACCAATCCGTTTAAAAATGCGTGCACATCTTCGCCAGTAATGTGGATTAAAGAGCGGTCGTTAAGCTGTGCAAAGTGTTGCATTTTTTACTCCAGTAATTCAATTCCTGCATCTTACTTGAAAGTATTTTATTAGCTATACACTCCCATATGCAAAATTCATTTGATACGATTCTTATAAACGGCACGCTGGTTAATCATGATGGTGAGCACACAACTGATATTGGCATCAGTGCAGGACGTATCACCTGTATTGGCAAGCTGACACACAATAATGCACAACATGTCATTGATTGCACTGGCTTTCATATATTGCCAGGCGTTATTGATACGCAGGTGCATTTCCGTGAGCCTGGCCTCACTCACAAGGAAGATTTGGAAACTGGCTCAAAAGCCGCGGTTATGGGGGGGGTGACAGCTGTTTTTGAAATGCCAAACACTAACCCACTTACTACTGATGCAGCTACCCTAAATGCCAAAGTTGAAGCGGCCCATCATAGAATGCACTGTGACTTTGCTTTCTGGGTGGGTGGCACACATGAAAACGCAGGCCAAATTTCTGAATTGGAACGTCTGCCAGGCGCTGCGGGCATTAAAGTTTTCATGGGATCATCAACGGGCTCGCTCTTGGTAGAAGACGATGCTGGCGTGGAAAGCATCCTCAAGCAAACCCGTCGCCGTGCAGCGTTTCATTCGGAAGATGAAGCCATGTTGCGTGAGCGTATGGATTTACGCATTAAAGCCAATCCTTCCTCACATCCTGTGTGGCGCTCTGCGGAAGTTGCTCTAAACTGCACCAAGCGGCTAGTGGCCATTGCCCGCAAAACGGGCGCGCGTATTCATGTGCTGCATATTTCAACAGCAGATGAAATGGATTTTCTAAAAAATCACAAAGACCTTGTGAGCTGCGAGGTAACTCCTCATCATCTTACACTCGTTGCACCAGACTGCTATGAAAAGCTTGGCACCTACGCACAAATGAACCCACCCATACGCGGTGAAAAGCATAGGTCTGGCATCTGGGCTGGCGTGTCCCAGGGTATTGCCGACATCCTTGGCTCAGACCATGCCCCTCACACGCATGAAGATAAACAGCACATATATCCAGCCTCTCATTCTGGCATGACAGGCGTCCAGACTCTTGTGCCCACTATGCTCAACCACGTGCATGAAGGCAGGATGACCCTGCAACGTTTTGTAGATATGACAAGTTCGGGGCCCGCCAGATTATTTTCAATTGCCAATAAAGGCCGTGTGGCAGTGGGCTATGATGCAGATTTTACAATTGTTGATTTAAAACGTGAGGAAACTATTACGAATGACTGGATAGAATCCAGGTGTGGCTGGACACCCTATGACGGCGTAAAGGTAACAGGTTGGCCAGTTGGTACATTTATACGCGGAAACAAAGTTATGTGGCAGGGTAAATTAATTGAAGCAGGGCGGGGTGAAGCAGTTAAATTCAATGATACGCATAAAGTTATTTAGATTTTGAGTTTTACACCAAACCTTCCAGCTTGGCTTCAAACGGCAATTGAGCAGTATCTACAAACTCAAAATACGCACGCTCTTAATATGGCCAGTGCAAATATCACCCAGAATTATCGTAATCTCAAACCTTCTCGTCAGGCCATAACGCAAATAACGGATGTTGCTGCTTATTTGGCTGCCCGTCTGCCTGCAACTTACGCCGCTACATCTTCCAGTATAAACCACGTTTTGCAGCGCTTTCCAGAGTTTGAGCCTGTAACGATGCTGGATATTGGGGCAGGGCCTGGCACAGCAAGTTTTGCTGCCTTTGAACAGTTCCCCTCCTTGCAGAATTTCATACTGATGGATGACAATGTGCCTTTTTTGAGCGCTGCCCAACAGCTTTTGCAAATTGCCCCAACCATTTTGGCGCGAGCTAAAATTATAAATGCGGATATAACCAAATGGACTGATTTTACAAAATCAGATTTTGTGATAGCCGCTTATGCGCTGGTGGAATTACCTCTGTCTCATCAGATACACTTGCTGCATAATCTTTGGCAGGCCTGTACAGGTGTGCTGTTGATTGTGGAGCCTGGCACACCAAAAGCCTATCAAAGCCTGATGAGTTTACGCCAACAGCTCATTGATACTGGTGCATATGTACTGGCGCCTTGCATAGGACACGGCGCGTGTCCGCTAATGAATAATGATTGGTGTCACTTCTCACAACGCTTGGCTAGAACACGTATACATATGCAGGCAAAGGGTGCAAACGTACCATTTGAAGATGAAAAATACAGTTATTTGGCTGTTTCACGAACACAGGTTGGAACATCCAGTTCACGCATTCTCGCTCCGCCGCAAATGGGTAAAGCATGCGTGGAACTAAAAATATGTACACAAAATGGTTTGGAAAACAGATTTATTACGAGTCGAGACAAGCCAGGATTTAAAAAAGCACGAAAGTTGAACTGGGGCGATACTGTTTAAGTCTAGCGTGGTACAAAAGCCAGCCAGTCTCCTATTGCCGGGTCAAATGTACAGAAAATTCATGCCCACGAATGCGCTCTGGCAGACGTTCGGCAAACACTGCAACTGCCTCTTCACCATAGATGGCGACCATGGTCTTCATGGCTGCAAACAAAGCGGCCTGAATATAAAAATCTGGCTCAATACCGTCCATACGGGCTTCTTCAAAAGCATCTGTCACATAACCAAGAGCTGCCCGGCGCTGCGCCGCAAAATCATGTTCTTCCACAATCTGTTCTGAAACAATATTCATCTTAAAAACCCGCTCTATATATGGTTGCATTTTTATTGGTCTTGAAACCTATCTACGTGAGATAGGAAAAAAAAGCGAGAGAAGTCTTAAAGAAAGGTTAACATAATAAATGGCGTTTACCAGATTAATATCGTAAAATTTTAGAAATCAAATTTAAAACAGTCGGGCGGGCCATATCCTGATGAGGTTCATTTTCGCGGAGGCTATTTTTTTACAAACTGGATGTTAGGAGATTATATGCTGTAGATTTTGGGATAACCATTAAAATCCTGGTTGAAATTTAATGTGAAAAGCAGCCTTGGAAAAGTAGTCTTGGTGTTTGTTTACAGCTCCAGTATTTATCAGTTTCTGTGCTTTAAATCTTTGTTATTTGGCACAAGTAAAAGTCCTGCAAATATAAATTCAATCTTGAAGGCTTAAAATAAAGCTGTTCTGCATATTTTAGCAGATCATTTTTCTGGCTTTGGATAACACAGTCATTAAATTGGGAGTCATGAGAATAGCCTCAGGCAATAAAGGGTCATACCATAAAACTTGGCTAACCTCTGCCCCAGTTTGGGCTTCCCCTTCTGTCCATATTGCTAAAAATACGGCAATCACAGCATGAAATAGAGTATTGCCTGTTTTATCATATTCACATAATTCTACATGATCTACAAAATCAACTATATCTGCTTTAATTTGCACCTCTTCCATCAACTCACGCAAGGCCGCCTCACGCAAGGTCTCCCCACGTTCAACACGACCGCCAGGCAAAGAATAATACCCAGCATATGGCTCAAACATACGTTGAGCCAATAACACCTTGCCATCCCTGAATACCGCGACAGAAACGGACAACTCTGGCCTGTCTAAAACTGAATTGCCCGTCAAGGATAAAGCCTTTGTTTGGACCATGGATTTTCAGGGTTTTGTCGTGTAAAAACAATACGATCATGCAGACGAAATTCACCATCCTGCCAAAATTCAACTGAAATAGGGCTTAATCTAAATCCAGTCCAGTGTGGAGGGCGCGGAATTTGCTTGTCAGCATATTTTACCCGCAGCTCTGCAACCGCATTTACCAAAGTTTCACGAGAATCCAGTGGACATGACTGCTGGCTGGCCCAGGCTCCAAGCTGTGAATCTCTTGCTCGTGAGTGGTAATAGGCATCTGCCTCTTCATTACTGACCATGCTTAGCCCGCCTCGAATGCGAATTTGTCGTTGCAGGCTTTTCCAATGAAAATTAAGTGCAGCTTTGGGATTAGCTATAAGTTCACGCCCTTTTGCGCTTCGTGTGTTGGTATAGAATACAAAGCCTTGGCTATCATGACCCTTGAGCAGAACAACTCTTAAATCAGGGAGGCCTTCAGAATCAACTGTTGCAAGCCCCATTGCATTGGGATCATTGACCTCAGAAGCTGAGGCTTCCAAAAACCACTGGTCAAACAAAAAAAATGGATCATTTGAATGAGTAAAGTCACCAAACATTAACTGCTTACTCCGTTAAATAAAACTCTAGACTACTGGCGGGGTTTTACGTGCGTACCCGAATAAAGAATAAAATTACACATAAAACCATTTGCCCAAATCGCAAGAGCGCTTTTGGACTTGATACTCTTTGCCGCTTGCCAATAGGTCTTTTGGTAATGCCTCTACTATGTGCAGCATGCAGCATCACATCTCCAATTGCCTCATTAATCCCAGATGATCAAATGGAAACAGGCTCCTTACCTGCAAAAAGAATCTCTTTTGTTGATAGATTGACAGAAGAAGACTGGCGTAGGGCACGTGCAGCAATTGGGGTTGCTCTTGATCCACAAAGCACTGGTACTGCCGTTAAATGGGAAAATGCAGAAACAAAAACCAGTGGAAGCTTTGTGTCAATAGGGCCATTTATTACACGCAACGATTTGGTTTGCCGTCCTTTTCAGGCGATACTGATTGTAAATGGCGCTGTTAGCCACCCATCAGGCTTTGGCTGCAGGCAAGGACCAAATGACTGGGTGATTGAGCAACCTCTTCCAACAGATAAAAGTAGCAAAAAACTCCAGCCTGGTAGTTTATTTTAGTAAAAATTTTAAAGAGGAACCAAAGTCTTTTTGGCTGCGCAAACTAAACTTCATGCTTTTTTAATTTTTCAGTTTGATATTAACTGGCTTGCTCTGCTAATAAAAATATATGTAAAATGGTCTAATGCGTTGTTTGATTTTAAAAATACATAAAATTAAGCGTGCCTGGCTCAATACTTTTATTACGTTCCCAAAAATAAACGGTCCAATATGCACGGTTTGAATTAAAAAAAGCTTGTTACATATAAATAAAACGGATGCGCTTCTAAGCAGCTTCTTAGATTTGTTTATCTGGAAAATAGAAGTGCTGCAAATGGGTAGCTTACAACAAATCCCAATGTAACCCCGCCAATTACGTCTGTTGGGTAATGATGAGCGCAGGCAATGCGTGCCCATGCCATGATGAATATAGCTGCAACGCCAAGCCATACGGTATCTGGAAAAGCAACCATAATGGGAATGACCAGACCAGTAAGCGTCATCACATGACCGCTTGGGAACGAATAAACATCAAGAGGATTAAAGTCAGGTGTCCCAGGAATATTTGGTCGAATGGGTCTAATACGAGCACATTTTTCTTTTAGTACTGGATATATTCTGTGCAAAAAATATATATTTGCACCACCTATTGCCAATATTGGCAGTGAAGAAAACCCTTTTTCAATAAACACGACAAAACCAATAATTGGATACAGCCAAAAATTTCCCAAACGCGTAATAGCCATAGCAAGTGCTAACCAGAAACTGTGTTGAACACGCGGCGCAACCTGGCTTACAAATTTTTGCTCTACTGCATTTAGTTCGTCTATCATGGCAGGGCTGATAAGCCTTCTATCTTGAAACTGAACTCTGCTTTAAATCAATGGCATGGTCTGAAACTGCATAAGTCTCAGCTTCATTAACTGATAGCATAACGGGATATTGCACAAGTGAATCTTTTAATATCATGTTAACAAGCTGTGGCATTAATACATTAAGCGCCTCGTGAGTATGAAAGCCACCATTCAGCTGAGAAGTTCCTTTGAGATATGAAATAAATTTTGCGACCCATTCCGCGTCTGGCGCTTCACAGTCTGACCAGAATTTATCAAGTCCATCCTGAAAAGTAAGGCCTTTCATGTCGTAAAAAGCAGTTCCAAGACATATAACAGGTAAACCTTTGTCGATTGCCGCTAAGCCACCAGTACTGTTTATTGTTACCATACCGTCGGTTTGTTTGAGAACAATATCAATGCTTGTTTTGCGTAGAAAAAATACGCGGTCCTCAAGCTTTAGATCCCGTATCATCATGCGCACCATTTTTGGTGTTTTTTCTATGCCATAATCAAGTGGGTGCTGTTTAATAATAAGTATAGATGGTTTTGGAGCGTTTTGTGCAAAAGATTCGATAACTTCGCGTACAAATCCGTTATTCCCCCCGTGCCTTGAATGTACAACAAGCTGTAAATCGCCAGGCTTTTGCAGTAAAAATGAAAACACTTTGGTGGCTTCATGATTTATAGCTTCAATTTTGGAAACTGTATCATCTTCCTTGTGGGTTATGCGCCAATAATACTCACGCACATAGCCACGGGCCTGTTTCCACACTGATGTGCCATAATACGATTTATCAAATGTTATGAATGGACTGAGTAGAACACTGGCAGCAAAATATTTGATTGTATTGACAACATGTGGACGCATACGAAATTTGAACGCTTTGTAGCTACGCTCAATAGTTGCTTTGCTTTCATAATACTCAGGATCACGTGGCAAGGGCGAGTGCCCGTTCACACCATCGCGCTCCAATGTTATCCAGTGTGGGCGCAAATACCCGTTTTCCAATACGTAGCGCGAAATACCAAGCCGTCGAGCGCAATCAAGGGCGGCACGATTGCGTGGTAATGCATCATTAAAGGTAATCACGCCATCAATGTGATTCTTTGTGCAGAAATCAGTTATAAATTTGGGCCAGTCTTCATTTTTACCCGTAAAAACGATCCTGTTTCGCGCAGCCGTGTCAAGAAGGTCTCCGCCCGTAAAGCAGGCACGCCAAACACTGGACTTTTTTAACTCAAGTTCCTTCGCCATTCGACGAAAAAAGGGGCCAAAAGGGGCTCCAACAAATAAAAGACGGCGCATTAAATACTATTCCATGCAAAAATTTTGCTTTTTAGGCCTTCAACATCGTTCACAATAACCATGAAATTTACCAACTGAATTATTCAACTCTCACGTTGTCTTATCACTAACTGAACGCTAGTAGCAATTAACGGATATAAATTTTCCATATAAAATTCATATTACGTATCTTAATTAAACTTTAAACCACATAGAGTGTGCAAATTATGCGTGTGTTTCTAGATGTAACCAGAATAGCAACGCGCATTATTCGTGCAACCCCAACGGGTATTGACCGGGTAGAGCTGAACTACGCATGCGAAATTCTGCGCAATCATCCTGAGCTTCATGTTATCAGCATTATCACAACGCCATGGTTTACGGGCGCCCTGCCAACATCGCTGGTTAAAGACGTGCTCAATCGTGTGGAACGCGCCTGGCGATTGTTTGAGCCTGCAACCTCTGATCCAGTGTATGCTGCCGTTTGCCAGCACCTTGCAAAACCTGTGGATTTTTCGGCCCCCAAAACCCGCCGTTTTGAAGGTGCAAGCAACATAGAACTCTTTCGTGAGGGCATGATTTATCCTCTACGAGATTTAACCCGCTCTGCTGCACGCCTCAAACGTCGTATTCAGGCGGCTGAAAACAAGCCAGCAATCTATCTGCATACATCTCACACGCAGCTTGAAAAACCTCAGCGCTTTCACTGGCTGCAAGGCACAAACATCAAGCCTGTATTTTTCATCCATGACACTATCCCAATTGAACTGCCGGAATTCTGCTCGGAAGGCGCAGCAGACAAACACATGACGCGTATGCGCACCGTATCAGAACACGCAAAACTGCTGTTGGTGAATTCTCAATATACAGCCGGCAGTGTAAAATCGCATTTGTCTTCGGCAGGCATTGCAACACCAGAAATTGCCCCGATTCCACTGGGTGTTGACCACTGGTTTGCAGATCGCGCAAGCCTTCATCCGCCACTGACTGCAAAGCCTTACGCCTTGTGCGTGGGCACAATTGAACCCCGCAAAAACCTGCCTTTTTTACTGGCTGTCTGGCGCCGTTTGGTGGAGGAAATGGGCGAAAACACGCCGCGCCTGGTGATTGTGGGCAGACGTGGCTGGGAAAACGAAAACGTTATCGATATTTTTGAACGGTCCAGCTTTTTAGCGCCTTACCTTGTGGAGGTGTCTGGCCTCAGTGATGCTGGCATGGCATCTCTGATGGCGGGGGCCTGTGTTTTGCTTGCGCCTTCTTTCTCGGAAGGGTTTGGGCTGCCTGTTGCTGAGTGTCTTAGTTTGGGCGTGCCAGTCATTGCCTCTGATATTCCAGCGCATAGGGAAGTTGCAGGCGAATATGCCACCCTGATTGACCCGCTGGATGGCCCAAACTGGCTGCGTGCCATAAAATCGTATTTTGAGACAGGCTCGAATGAGCGTAAGAACGCCGTTGAAAAAACCGTGAGTTTTAGACCAATTACATGGAAAAACCATGTGGATGCTGCCTTGAAGGCAATCTTAAAACTTGGCTAGATTGATTGCTGGGCGCTCAACGGCAATATGTGCAATTGCACTTGCCAAAACGGTTATAATGACGGCAATTGGCATGAACAACAGCGCCCATTCTGCAAGCCTGAAATCAACAAACAATATGTTCAGCACAATCCCATGCAGCAGGTAAATGCCAAAAGAACATTCGCCCAACAGCACACTGCCTTTTAGCTTTAGTAAACCCCATAAGTCATTGCCGCAGGCAACGCTGATAAAAAACAGTCCATATGCAAAAAGCTGTACCAGTCCATAAGATGGCTCGCTGATTGTTCCAGCCAACAGGCATATCAGCACCGCAAAAGGCACCCATTTTGCTTTGAAAAACCTGACCGTAGAAGCAAGGCGCTGACATTCATAGGCTATCATGCCAAACGCAAAAAATGGTAGATATTGTACCAATCCCGCCTTTTTCAAGAACGGCTTGATGGCAAGCGATAGAATAAGGAGGGCAAAGGGCAAGACCCAGCTTGGTAGCTTGCCCCTCATTAAATCGGCTGCAAAAGCGCTTGCGGGCAGCACAAAAATGTAGAACAGCCACTCATATTTTAAAGACCATAAAACATAGGCATTGATCTTGCCACTTACGGCATATCCTATCAGAGGTGGTTGACCCTGGCTTAAAATCCAGGCGCTTGCCGCTTTTAAATAGGCGCTATCAAGCGGTTGTCCCGTGCGCAGCATGATGATGAGCGTGACGATTGCAACTGAAACTGCAACCAGCGGAACTATACGAAATATGCGCGATATATAAACCCGCAGCCAGTTCGTTTTAGCAAAACCTGCCATAATTTTAGGGGCAAAAACCAGTCCCGTGACCATAAAAAACAGGCT
>JANXWK010000016.1 GCA_025351165.1 Hyphomicrobiales bacterium
GTAAGCGGTTTTTTGCTTAAAACATGCGACAATACAAAAAACTAGATCACTATTTTATTTAATTAAAAAAAATGATCTAAAACATTTCGGATGCGGATTATTTGCATATCCAAAAAAAAGCACAAGTGCTATTTTAAATATCGTTTCTCTATAAGCTCCAAAACCAATCGCGACACTTGCACTTCTCCCCCCTCTGGATGCGCTGGCTTGGGTGCGGGCGACCACGCATAAGTATCAAAATGACACCAGCTAATGCCTTTTTCAACAAAACGGCGCAAAAACAGTGCAGCCGTAATGGAGCCTGCAAACCCGCCATTTGACACATGGTTTACATCGGCAATTTTGGAGGACAGCATCGTATCATAATTATTCCACAGGGGCAGCCGCCACACAGGGTCATGCGTTTTATTTGCAGCCTGTTGAATATCAATAGCTAGCACCTCATCATCCGTGTAAAACGGTGGTAGTTCTGGTCCCAAAGCTACACGCGCGGCACCCGTTAAAGTGGCAAAATCCAGCAATAAATCTGGCATATCCTCGCATGCTAGCGTTAAGGCATCTGCCAAAATCAACCGTCCTTCAGCATCCGTATTGCCAATTTCCACGCTCAGCCCCTTGCGGCTGGATAAAACATCGCCTGGGCGAAACGCATTGGCAGAAATGGAATTTTCAACAATTGGTAAAATAACACGCAACCGCACGGGCAATTTCAGGCTCATGACCATTTGCGCAATGGCTAATGTAATTGCCCCGCCTCCCATGTCTTTTTTCATTAAAAGCATGGAGGCATCTGGCTTAATGTTTAATCCTCCCGTGTCAAAACACACAGATTTACCAACCAGTGTCACTTTGGGATGGCTTTCATCGCCCCAAACAAAATCAACTAGACATGGCGCATCGCTTGAGGCTCGCCCAACAGCATGAACCATCGGGAAGTTTTGAACCAAAAGCTCATCCCCCACACTAATGGAGGCTTTTGCACCATGCGCCTTAGCCAGATCAAGAGCAGCTTTTGCAAATGCCGTGCAGTTCAAATCATTGGTAGGTGTGTTAATGAGATCACGCCCAAATGCTACGGCATCTGCAATAATACCAATACGTTTTATATTCATATCTGCAGAAACAACCAGCTTGCAGGTTGCATCGGTTTTTTTTAAGTCAGGTTTTTTTAAATACCGTGTAAATTTATAGGATCCCAATAAAAACCCTAACACGGCTAATTCAAGAGCGTCAGCATTTAAACCTGTTTCAACAAAATGATATATGCCCTCTGGCAAAAGGCTTGGCAGTTTACCAGCTAAAAATGGATCATGGTTTATGCCTGTTCCTTGGCACAAAATAACTGCTTCTAAAGCACCATTTGGGCCAGGCACAAGCAGGACTTTGCCCAACGCATGCCTAAAATGAACAGCTGCGATATAGCCTTGCGCAGTAGGAGATAAGTCCTCAACAATGCTTGAAAAAACAGACTCCTCCACCAAATAAATTGGACATGATTGAGCCTCATCAAATACACAAATGGAAGAAAGCATTATACTGTCCTAAAGATTTAAACCTGAATTTACCTATCCATAAGAATGATTAACGAAACATTAGGGTTAACAGACTATTTATTAAGGGATGTGATTTCGAATATGGAAAGCTTTTCGAGTATGCTTAAGCAAATTAAAACTAAACGTATTTTTTTAATAGCTTTTATGGCTTGCGCCCTTTCTGGATGCATGAACCGATCAGCCGACATAACAGGGTCCATTCGCAACCAAAATCCAGATGAGCTTCGCTCATTGGAAAAGTCACAAGGAGACAGATATTCACAGCGTCCCGGCGATAAAAATGCGGGGCTGGCATATGCTCAGACATTGCGTGCATTAGGCCAGACAAGCCAGGCTGTAGCGGTTCTGGAATCTACAGCTATCGCAAATCAAAAAGATAACGAAGTGCAAGCTGCTTTTGGCAAAGCTTTGGCAGAAGCGGGCCAGCTTGAACAGGCCTCGAACGTTTTGGCCAGTGCGCATTCTCCAGATCGCCCAGACTGGCGTATATTGTCAGCACAAGGAACAGTTGCAGACCAACAGAATAATCATGAAAAGGCACAGAGTTTCTACAGACAAGCTCTTGGCATTGCGCCGAATGAGCCCTCAGTTCTATCAAATCTTGGACTATCCTTTGCACTGTCCAAACAGCTTTCGGTTGCAGAATCGACCCTGCGCTCCGCTGTTTCCCAGCCAAAATCTGATCCACGCATAAGAGGAAATCTGGCCCTTGTTTTAGCTCTTCAGGGTAAGTTTGCAGAATCTGAAGAGGTTGCACGTCGCGATCTTCCCCCTGCTGAAGCAGAAGCTAATGTTGCTTACATGCGCCAGATGCTAAGCCAGCAGAACCGCTGGAAACAAATTGAAAAAGCAGAAAAAACAACAGGTAAAAAAGCACAAAAACAAACATAATATGCATGTTAATTTTTCTCAAAGCCTAAATCTTGAAAGCAGTCTTCCCGCTGTGTTTGTCATTGACTTAACACAGCCAATCAATCTGCCCCTTCCCCCTTCAACAACGGCAGAACTGGATTTTGCTCAAAATCTGCTAAATCCTGAATATTTTTTACTGTGCCGCAAAACTGCCCGCACTCTCATAGCGCATTATTCTGGATTACCAGCAACCACCCTGGAAATCATAAAAAGCGCGACAGGCGCATTAGAAATATTACCCTCAGGAGATCTCCACATAAGCCTCTCACATCGTGGTAGCCTTACAGCCATTGCACTTTCTAAAAACCCAATAGGGGTTGATCTGGAAATTGCTGACAACACAATTAACATTCCCTGGAGTGTTCTTCATCCCTTTGAACGCACAAGAATTGAGCGCGCAGAAACACAAAGCCGTATGGATATTTTCTATCAGATATGGACCAAAAAAGAGGCCTGTGTGAAGGCGCTTGGCCTAGGCTTCAGCATTCCTCCAGAGAGTTTTTGTCTTTTGCCCGAGCAAGCGTCTACGATGCTCAAAAAGAAAAATATCCAACTTGATTATAAAATGCTTGAACTATCTCCCAATAAAACTATTCATGTAAGCTTGGCACAGGCCATACCTTTACTCAGATTGATTTAAGAAGACATCATGGACACTCTAAGCTTTTACCTTATCCCTGCACTGCAGATTATTTGGATTGACCTACTTCTGTCCGGTGACAATGCTGTTGTTATTGCACTTGCGTCTCGCAATTTACCACCAGAACTCAGAAAAAAAGTGGTCTTTTACGGGGCAGCCCTTGCTATTGGTCTACGTATTTTATTTACGGTTTTAACCAATTTTCTGCTTGATATGCCATGGATCAAAGCAATCGGTGCAATTCTGCTTATTTGGGTTGCTGTGAAACTTCTTGTAAGTGAAGAAGAAGATACGAGTAAAATAAAACCAGCAGATAGCTTAAGACAGGCTATACAGACAATCGCCATTGCAGATCTTGTTATGAGTCTAGACAATGTTCTTGCCATTGCCGCTGCTGCAAAGGGCAGCGTGGGATTAATTATTTTTGGTCTGTTGGCAAGCATCCCACTTGTAATAGCAGGTTCGCAGTTAATACTAACAATGCTGACGCGCTACCCCATCCTGGTATGGGCAGGTGCAGCATTGCTGGGCTGGGTTGCAGGCGAGATATTTGTGCATGATGCAGGTGTCATCAATACTTTAGGCTTGAAGGTACCCAACATTAACATCGGATCATTTTCAGTAAACGCAGCGCCTGTTATTGGAGCATGTATTGTTATTGTAATTGGGTATTTTTTCACATGGCGTAAAAAACTAACTTAAATACGTTCCAGAACCCAGTCAATTTTGGTACTTATACTGGCGCGACCCAGTATGACAATCTGGCTGGTTTTTTGCTGTCCCTGAGCCGTTGCAAAATAAATGCTGTTTTCAATTTCAACAGGCTGGCCAGAAGCAGTAAACTTCCATGTTTCTTTATTTTGCATCTCAAGTTTTACTTCAGTTTTATCATCATTTAATTCTGCCCTGACCAATGGATGCAAGTGAAACCTGAGGGCAAAAGGTAAATTAGTAGGTATGATTTTCTTTTGAAACTGATGTGTATTTGTGGTTTTGGTCTTTGATGAATGACCATCTTCACTTTGCGAGGCTTGCAACATATCCTGGCCTTCAAGTCTTAAGCCGGTCTTGTCAAGCCAGAATGAGCGCTGATATACAAGTCCAAAATTCGTCAAATACCCATCATGGCGCGCAATCAGCATGTCTCCATCCTCAATAATTTGACGCCCGTAAGTAAGGTGTACTGGCCCTTCTGTAATTTTGGTTTCAGTATCAAACTCTTTGGAATAAGAACTGGAAAACGTGCTTGATGATGTATTGTTAATGGTCAAAGCTGAATGGGCTGCCGTTTGACGGGATTGACTGACCTGCTCTCTAGAACCTGACAGAGGCGCACCACAATTTACAATAATACGGTTCAAACCTGAAGAAAATTCAAAGCTGAGACATCCAGCATGAGCAAATGAAGAATAGTTGAGCGGTGGCCCGCGACCAGCATCCACCAGTAAAACTGATTTGTTTTTGTCCAACCGCTGATAACCGCTATAGCTTGCATCAAGTAATGGAGCGGTTGACGCACCAAGGTAAGGTAATATACGAGCAACAAGACCTGTTTCAGTTGCGCTCATACCATTAAAAACACCAATACTACCATCTGTGTGGCGTAGTAGCTTTAGCATGCCAAGTATTCTATTTATGGCATCTGGAATAAGGACAGGAACAGATCTGCTTCTAGCCACAAACATCTGCTGTAAAGGCAAAAGATCAAGAACAGCATCAAGCAGAATATGTGGGTTTCTACTGATGTGACCGCCATCAGGCAAAATTTCCAGTTTTAAGGTTTTAAGTAGCCCTGCTTCCGCACGTGATAAAAAGTTTTGAGACACGTTTAAACACTGCGCAAAATAATTTAAAGCAGTCCACGCCATCAAGCGATCAATCTGTGGCAAACCAAGTCTTAATTCTTTGTCGAGAATTGAAGCCTGAAAGCTAATCGACGCCATGAAACTGTGGTAAAATTCAGGTTCAGCGCCCTCCAGTAATACAGGAGCCTGAGATACAAACGACATAAGCCTGCGTGATAAAACAGAAGGACGCATGACAAAGCCATTCGAACTCTTACCATACGTATTTATCCAATCATCAACCAGGACACGCGCATGAGGGTTATGACGGGCACAAACATGTCTTAACCATCCAAAAGCATGCAGTTCTTTTGCAAAAGCTGGACTTGGAGGAATGACGTCGAATATGGATTGAAAACTCGATCCATCTGTATTGACACTGATATGACGACCCGCAAACGTCAAGCGACCCGCAAAAATATCATCTGCAATTGTTGGGTCAACTGTTCGCAGTTCTGGTGGGCTCACAACAATCTTCGTTGCGGAACTGAAGCCACTTGGTACTATAAAAGATTTTAAGCGTTTAATTTCTCTTATAAATTTATATGTTGTAGCCTTTGACCAAAGCATTATTTTTCCACACCCGACTGCTTTGTAGACTTAGAATTTATAATACTAGACCATAACACCAACAAAAGGCAATTCACGAAGAGAATGAGCAACATCCATTCCATATCCTACAACAAATTTGTCTGGGCATTCAAACCCCACAAAATCAGGTATAATTTGAACAGCACGTTTATGTGGTTTTTCCAGCAAAACGCAAGTTAAAACACTTGCCGCGCCTCTGGCACTCAGTAAATCCTTTGCATAAGCCAAAGTACGCCCTGATTCAAGGATGTCATCAAGCAGCAAGACATCCCTGTCTTCAACCGAGCTCTCAATATTTTTAACAATATCTACCTGACCTGAAGACGTTGTTGCTTTTCTGTAACTGGAGAGTTGCATAAATTCAACATCAGGTGAAAGCTTTGCACGATACATGGCTCTGATAAGGTCAGCAGCAAACATGAAGCTTCCTTTGAGTATAGGTACAACCAAAAGCTTGCGTGGCTGGATGGCAGCAATCTCCACAGCCAAAGCCTGTATGCGTTGAGCTATCGCCTCCTCGCTGATCAATATTCTGATGTTTGAATGATCAATCATTTACTGTACCCCAGCAACCATGTCGCCCCTTGTTTCAAATCGAACAAGGACATCATGTCCCTCTTCTGGTGGGCCAGAAAGCTTGCGCCTGAACTTTACACTTTCGCCAGGTTCGAGAACTGGTTTGTCAGCAGTGGCTTTCCAGCTGTAAATCTCACGCCCATTTTCAGATCGTATCGCAAAACGCAGCCGTGAGAGCTTAACACTCTGGCGCGTCACATTGGTAATTTCCCCTTCCACCGTTAATTCAGGATTACCCTGCTCCAGAGCAATCTTGCTGCTTACATTTTGAATAACAACACCCCGTAAATTAACTGGCAAACCTACCATCTTATAAAGATTGGCACTCTGTGGCAGAGCCTGCACAACAGATTCACGGTAGATAATTCCAGCTCCAAGTATCACAAAAATAAGAGCGGCTAAACTGGCAGCTACAGGTATTTTCCTATTTTTTTTCTTGTAGTTTCCAGTTTTTTTGCCTATTTCGACAGGTTTTAAAATTTTTGCTGATCTTGAAGCTTTAAGCTCGCGCCTCTTATGAGTTTTTTCTGATAGCCAGTTTTTAAATGCAGTAATGCGTGTAGCGGACTTAACATCAGGAGCAATCAAGGGCTCTATAGCCTCTCCTCCAAATTCTTCAGCTGTAGGCGTATCAAAAAGGGCATCTATGTCATCTTGAGAATTCTCCGGCAAATCATCACCTGACGCCATTAAATCATCGTCAACTGTGCGTTCGACTTTTAAATTTATACGACCTGTTCCTGCATCAATATCGCCTGTCTCAGATACAGGGATCTTGGATAATACGTCAATAATCTGACTATCTTCCTGTTTATGAATAAAAGGCAGCTCCGCATGAGCCTGCCATACGTTTTTGCAAGAAGCGCACCGCACTTTCCTACCCTCGGCTTTTATGCTTCCATCTGGCATTTCATAACGTGTAGAGCAGGCAGGGCATTGAATGAACATGTTTTAAAGCCATAAAATTTCTGTTTGATCTTGAACTTTTCAAATAAGCTTTACTTGCGTAAGAAACTTATCAACCTCTATTGGTCGCTCTTTATGGTTAAAATGAAGTAAAAATTAAGTTGATTCGACATATCATTTGATGAAATCAGCATAACAAAAATAATTTAAAGCTTTTAACAGACACAAATAACCAAAGGCCTTAGCACAGTGGTAAGATTTGAAAATGTAGGTCTACGATATGGGCTTGGCTATGAGATACTTAAAGACGTCAATTTTCACATTGCGCCTCGCTCTTTTCAATTCATGACTGGGCCATCTGGCTCGGGAAAAACAAGTTTGCTGAAAATGATATTACAGCAACTTAAGCCAACGCGCGGCAAGGTTACACTTTTTAAGCGTGATTCAAAGGATATTGGCAAAGATGAGCTTGCTGGCCTACGCCGTCGAATAGGAATAATTTTTCAGGATTTTCACCTGCTTGATCATTTAACAATTTATGAGAATGTTGCCTTGCCGCTTCGTGTACAAGGTAAGGAAGAAAACACATACAGGAACGAAGTGATAGAACTCTTGCGTTGGGTTGGCCTTGGTGAAAGAATGCACGCCCCTCCTGTTATTCTCTCTGGCGGAGAAAAGCAGCGTGCTGCGATTGCCAGAGCTTTAATTGTGCGCCCAGAACTATTGCTGGCAGATGAGCCAACTGGAAATGTAGATCCAGCCTTGGCCCAGAGGCTTCTACGCCTATTTGTGGAACTCAATAAACTTGGAACAACAATTATTTTGGCGACACATGATTTTTCTTTGATGGATCAGTATGATGCGCCACGCATCGTACTTGCGGAGGGACAAGTTCATGTCTTTGAATGAGCCTGGATTTCAAACTGATACATCGGACGAGGAACTTATCAGACGCGAGCGTAATCGTCAGGCGCTTGAAGCTATTATCAACGGACACAAGGCGCCAGTTTTACAAGTTAAAAAACGTCCCTCAGTTAAACAGCATGTGAGTAAAACCCGCAGACAGCTACATAACTTGGGCGATGCTTTTCAAGATACCTTTTCAAAAATAACCCAGGGCAAGTCCTTGGATACTTATCAAACTGCACTTGTACCGTTGGAGTCTATTTCTGGTCGGGCTTTGATAATAGTCATTATAATTATGACATTTTTGGCCTCAATGACTGCTGGGGCTGTGGAAATGATCTCAGAGGCCTCTTCTGGATGGAGTACTGAAATAGCGCGCGAAATGACCATTCAGATACGTCCAAAACTTGGCCGTAACATTGAAAATGATTTATCTGCCGTAGAAAAACTTACCCAAAACTTAGATATTGTGTCTAGTGTCATTGTTTTCAGCAAAACACAGTCAGAACAACTGCTTGAACCTTGGCTTGGAACAAGTTTGAATCTGGATCAGATACCAGTACCACGTATTGTTGTGCTCAAGCTTAAAACTGATAAAAGTCTTGATTTCACGCGCTCTATTCAAAATCTAAAACAGGACCTTCAAACAAATATCCCCACTGCAACGCTTGATGATCATCGTAAATGGGGATCAAGACTGGAGACCATGGCAGGAACGATGGTGTTTTCTGGAATTTTTATCCTTATTTTAGTTCTTGTTGCAACTACCTTGGCAATAGCATTTGCAACAAGGGGTGCAATGGCAGGTACCCGCGAAATTATTAATGTGCTGCATTTGGTAGGTGCCGAAGACCGTTTTATTGCAGATGAATTCCAGCGTCATTTTCTAAAGCTTGGCGCAAGAGGAGGAGCTGTTGGCGGCATGGGTGCGATACTGGTTTTTTTCGCGGCAGGCAAAGTATCACAGTCGCTCGCTTTGACACCTCAAGGAGATCAGCTTGAGGCACTGTTTGGAAGTTTTTCATTAGGATTGCGCGGTTATGCCGCTATTTTTGCCATTATGTTGCTCGTGGCTGCCCTAACGGCGATTATAACACGTGTTACTGTTTACCGAAACTTACAGGGATTGGATTAAGCTGAGATTACAGACCACCTAATTAAACGCACAATAAACATGAAGAGGCTACGTGACACCAGACCCCATTCACGACGTTGAAGAACTTTCAAGTTCTTATTCTTGTAAGAAGGTTCCCAATGCGCGATCCATAAGGAGTTTGCGAACGACTATGCTGGCTATACCTATGTGTATTTTCGGTGCATTTTTTATTGGCTTTATTATCTTTACATCTTCACTTGGTTCCAAAGATGCAGTTGCAGTTCAAAAAGCCGATGCCATAGTTGTTTTCACAGGCGGAAGCGATCGTATTTCAGATGCCATAGAACTGTTGGCATCTGGCTACGGAAATAGGCTTTTGATAAGTGGGGTCAATCTTTCCACAAGCATTGAGCGCCTTTCAAAATTAACACAGCGTGGTAGTAATTTTTTTAACTGCTGCATAGATATTGATTATGCTGCACGCAACACAGTGGAAAATGCTATAGAAACACGTCGCTGGGTTGATGAACGCAATATAAAATCCTTGATTGTCGTGACATCAAACTATCATATGCCGCGTGCCATGATCGAACTTCAGCGTGCACTTCCAGATGTAAAGTTAATTGCGCACCCAATTGTCTCTGACCGTCCCTTGACAGGAGATATTTTCGCCCGCAGCTTTACAAGCGCAAAAATTATGGCAACAGAATACACTAAATTTGTTATTTCATACGCCAGATCATTAATTTTTCCCAAGCTCGTCATGACAGCCTCCACTCATCCTGTTGTATACCCAATGCCAACCGGAAGCCTGCCAAAAAATATACCAGTTTCAAGTAGGACAATTGATATAAGCTCAAGGAATGAGAAAAGCCTGCCTCAATAATTAAAATGCTTGAGGGTAAATTCAATTTTAAAGCTTGCCGACAAGCCTGCCAACGAGTAGCCAATAAAAATCAATTTTCCTGAACATTTGGCTCCAATGATTTTTATACGCTCGCTTCTATTCAATTTTTTAGCCCTTATCGCTAATATTTTGTTTTTTACCCTGCTTATTCCAGCTCTTCTGCTTCCATACAGTAAATACATGCCGTACATTGGCAAAAACTGGATGCGTATGACACTTTGGCTGTTTAGACACATTATTGGTGTCAAACATGAGGTACGCGGGCGCGAGAATATTCCAGCATCTGGGGGCTATATAGTAGCTGCCAAACACCAGTCAGCTTGGGAAACAATGGCCGTAGCGTATGAATTTCCATATCCGACCTGGATTTTAAAGCGCGAATTGATGTGGGTACCTGTTTTTGGTTGGCACCTGAAAAAAACCGAGCAGATACCGATCAATAGAGGTAAGCGCTCCAAAGTCATGCGCGACATGAATGACTGCGCCCACGAACGCATCAATCAAGGCCGACAGGTTATGATTTTTCCAGAAGGGACAAGACGACCTATTGGTGCGCCCCCTGAGTATAAATCCGGCATTTCCCACGTCTATGCAGAGCTGAATGTTCAGTGCATTCCTGTTGCCCATAATGCTGGTCTTTGCTGGCCAAAACGTGGCTTTATTAAATATCCTGGTAAGATAATTATGGAAATTCTGCCTTCCATCCCTGCTGGCCTTGATAAACGCATATTTTTTGAGCGTGTTCAGCAAGACATAGAAACTGCCTCAAACCGTTTGATTCTAGAAGGTCAACATTTTCAGGCAACCCTTTGAAGGACGATAGAATGAAAAGCAGGCTTGGTTTATATTTGCCGTTCACGGTTCTGGCCTCCCTTGCAGCAGCCTGGAGCGGTATTTGGTATTATGCAGCTTCAAAGACAGAAGCTGTCATTTCAGATACGCTTAGCCGTGAGGCAGAACTTGGCAGAATATGGACATGCCCAAATCGTCATTTATCAGGGTTTCCGTTTCGTATAGAAGTTTCATGCGATGCGCCAACATTTGCCTTGAAACAGGCTGGCAAAACAGGAGGTGGTTCACTTGCTGGATTAACCATACAGGCACGCATAGCAGATCCAACACGCGCAATCGCAGTGCTCAAATCTCCTCTCAAGCTTGAAGCTGAGAATGGCTCCATAAATATAGACTGGCAGGAGGCGCAAACCAGTCTATCAGGCGCAAATAACAGCCTTGGAGATTTTGTACTCAATATGAGCCAAGTCAATATATTGGTTAAACCGCCTCAAGGCTCAGATTTAACAGGGACCGTAAATCGGATTAATATTAATCTGGCACAGGACATTGATGGAAGTAAACAGCCTTATGACGTGCTTTCAGCTCCATTTAAATTATTGGTCAAACTTGATGGAATATTTTTTGCATCACTTAATAGTCTAACTGCAAATGCTGAGCCCTTGAATGTTGAGTTACAGCTTCGTGCAACAAAAGTACCTTTCAAGCCAGTTTCCAGCCGTGAGGCTGCGCTTGACGCTTGGAGACAGGCAGGAGGAGCTATCTCGATTGCCCTTCTTGAGCTGAATAAAGGTCAACTTCATTTTGATGCCAAAGGCGATCTGAACCTTGATGATGAACATAAACCAGCTGGCAAAATTGCACTAAATTTTCAAGGACTTGAAAAAATATTCGCACAGTTTGAAGCACCCGGCCTTGCAGCTTTTAGTGGCAGCAGTAAACTATCCTTGAATCTTAGAAATGGCAAAATTCTTGTTGGCCCTATTCCAGTTTCCAATCTGCAGGCTGTATACTAGAACCTGTACTTGGCTGTTGGCCCCATATGTTTTTTGCCCTTGGTTTTTGCCAGATTAATCTGTTTCTGACGTTCTCGGGCAGATGTTTTCTGTTCCAGAGTTAGGTTTGAGGCGCAATGTGGACAGCAGACACCCAGCTCAAAAGCAGAATGTGCCCTGTCCAAAGGTGTAATGGGCTCACCGCAGCCATAGCACATACCATAGTCTTCTACTTTAAATCCATGGCCAACAGCCACCCGTTCATCAAAGACAAAACAGGCCCCATCCCAAAGACTGTCTTCTGGCTTGATTGTTTCCAGATATTTCAAAATACCGCCTTTAAGATGATAGACTTCCTCAAAACCCCTATTTTTCATTAAGGCACTGGCTTTCTCGCAGCGTATACCGCCTGTGCAGAACATGGCAACTTTTTTGGTTGTCTGCGGATCAAAATTTGTCCTGATATAGTCAGAAAACTCACTAAAACTATTGGTTTTAGGATCATTGGCACCTTTAAATGTACCAATTCGTGTTTCGTAGGCATTACGCGTATCAATGATAACCATTTCTGGATCAGATATCAAAGCGTTCCAGTTTTCTGGTTCCACATAAGTACCAATGGTTTCTGTTGGATCAACCGTTTTGTCACCTATTGTTACAATTTCAGCTTTAAGACGGACTTTCATACGCAAAAATGGCATATGATCGCTAAAAGATGTTTTCCACTCTAGATCACTAAGACCTTCAATCGCCTTTAAGGCGTCCAGCACTATGTGAAGGCTCACGCTTGCACCTGCAATCGTACCGTTAATACCTTCTCGCGCCAATAATAAAATACCTTTTACACCATGCAGATTGCATAAGTTTTTAAGAGGTTCACGCAGCGCTTCATAATTGGCAAAACGCACAAATTTGTAAAGGGCTGCAATTTCTATTCTGTTCAGATTAGTCATGATGTTGACGCATTAAACTAGTTTTTTTACATTTTAAAGAATTTAAAACTAAAAAATGTTAGATTTGAAATGTGCTGCAAAATGAATACCTCAAAAAAACATGGTAAATAGACTACCGCACCACCACCACGCTCGTACCAACTCTTACACGTTCGTATAGATCCTTGATGTCTTCATTCAGCATCCTTATGCAGCCATAAGACGCAAATTTACCAACAGATTCTGGTCTGTTTGTGCCATGAATGGCATACGTACCTCCGTTGAGCGTCAAGGCACGTTCGCCCATAGGATTATGGGAGGAGCCGCCCGCTATAACATCTGGCAGATTTGGATTGTCACGCTTGACATCGCTTGGTGGAGACCATGCAGGCTGTACATATTTACCATCAATATATCTTGCTCCAAACCACTGTTTACCCGGTTTTCCTACAGCAACACTGTAACGTATCGCCTGAACCTCGTTCAGCACGAGGTATAACCGCCGCTCGCTGTTTTTAACAATGATCTGCCCCGCTTGAAAACCAGGCATTGTCACTAGCTCACGGGCCTTGGCACACTCCGCAAAAATTCCGAAAAAACCTACTAATATAAGTGTAGTTAACGCTTTCATACCCTTTTTCCTGCACTTTGAAAAAACTCGCAGACAGAGTAAGCGCTAAAATTGTTTCATGAATCTAAATCAATGCATTTGCAATAAAGACAGAGTCAACATCATGTTAAGAACGCCTGACTTTTGCACAATACGTTCTGTTTGCTGCACTCATGCGGGTTGAACGCAAGCCATTTTGATAACGCATTATGGTACCACATGTATCTCCTGAGGCCATTTTATAAGCTTGTGCCAGGTATTTAATGGAATAGGTTAAGTTGGTCTCAGGGTGCATCAGCCCTTGCACAGAACCAGTGTAACCAAGACTTTTGGCCGTGTTCACGCTAATTTGCCCCAATCCAAGATTTGGGCCACTTCTGGCATTAGGATTGTATCGGCTCTCGATCCTAATAACAGAGTCTGCAAGAAAAAAGGGTACATTATTAGCATCCGCATAATGTTGAATTAAAGCCTGATACGGCTGTGTACCCAGTTCAGTTTTAGCTGATTGCTTGACTGCTGAAAGAGTAACAGTTTCTTGCTTTTTCTCTAACTCTTGCTTTTTTTCCAAATTTTGCTTTTTTTCTGAAACTTCTGGAACTGCATCAACGGATTGAATGACCTGCTCTGTTGATTCAGTCTCCAATGCAGATAAAATTTCAACAGGTTCTGCAAAAGCTGTATTTGAAATAGGTGTTATAATAAGCCCAAAGACAACTACAGTTGAAAAAAAACGCCTCATTTTAAGTTTCCTTTTTTAGTCTACACCCAGATTTATGATTTTACCTTGACCAGGCCTACTGGTAATTTTGGCTGACCGTACCCAGATAAATTAAGCTAAATTAAGATTTCTACTGTCCATTTGCGTTTTTAAGTTGACAATTTTACAACAATGGGCATTTCAAGCTAAAATGTACCAAACAGTTTGGTTAAGTTAAGCTTGACTTAAGACACGGTAGGTTATTCGAATCAATGGGTGAATTGCATTTCGTTTTATGGATATGGTTCGGACAAGCAATTGACGAAACATAAAAATGTGTAAGCAAAGTTTGCACCCCTCACACATATTGCGCAAAGCCCATGCGCAGTGTCTGTGGCAGGGGTAAAACTGCTTTGGAGCAGGAAGATATGGCCAGCAAGAATAGCGAAGCTGAAGTTAAGGATAAAGTCGTAGCTGAAGCGCCTGACAGCCCCTTGCTTGACCTGTCTGATGTTGCAGTCAAGCAAATGATAAAAAGCTCGAAAAAGCGTGGATATGTAACCCATGATGAGCTGAACGCAATTTTGCCGTCTGAACAGTTCACTTCTGATCAGATTGAAGACATTTATTCTATGCTCAACGAAATGGGCATTAATGTTGTAGATTCAGACGATGCTGATGAATCAGAGCGCGATGAAGATAATAGCGTTGAAGAGGTAGAGGGTGGCGACCTCGTAGAAGTTTCCAGAAATACAGCCCTTGCTCGTCTTGAAAAGAATTCTGTCGCGCTTGATCGCACTGATGACCCAGTACGCATGTACCTGCGCGAAATGGGCAGTGTTGAACTGCTCTCGCGCGAGGGCGAAATTGCCATTGCCAAGCGTATAGAAGCTGGCCGCGAAGCCATGATCGCTGGGCTATGCGAAAGCCCTTTGACCTTTCAAGCAATTATCATTTGGCGAGATGAATTGAATGATGGAAAGGTGCTGCTGCGTGACATTATTGACCTTGAAGCAACCTATGCTGGTCCAGATGCTAAAAATCCACCCAAACTCGAAGATCTCCCAGAAGGGGCCATTCCTCCAATACCAGCTCCTTACAGCCCGCCAGTGTATGGCGCTGCAGGTCAAACAGCTTCACATGTTGCAGGTGGTGAAGCTCCACCAGAAGGCATTCCAGAGGGTGAAAATCCTGATGACATGTATGATGATGAATTTGACGGCGGAATTTCGCTTTCTGCCATGGAAGCTGAGCTTAAACCCCGTGTTTTAGAAACATTCGATAACATAGCAGACAACTATAAAAAGCTTCGTCGCCTTCAAGATCAGAAGGTTGAAGGTAAACTTAAAAATGAAAGCCTGAGCCCTTCTCAGGATCGTAAATACAAAAAGCTGAAAGAAGACATCATTGCTGATGTCAAATCTTTATCACTTAATAATAATCGTATTGAGGCACTGGTTGAACAGCTTTATGCAATCAACAAGCAGCTTATCTCGCTTGAAGGCCGCCTGATGCGCCTTGCCGAAGGACACGGCGTGGATCGCGTCGAGTTTCTGGCCAACTATCAAGGCGCTGAACTTGATCCCAAATGGATTTTGCGTGTCTCCAAATTTACAGCTAAAGGCTGGAAAGAATTTGTAAGCCATGAGCTTGAAACCATAAAAGACATGCGCGCTGACATCCAGACTCTAACAGCCGAGACCGGCCTTGAAGTGACAGAATTTCGCAAAATTGTGTCCATGGTGCAAAAAGGTGAGCGTGAAGCCCGTCAGGCCAAAAAGGAAATGGTTGAGGCAAATCTGCGCCTTGTTATTTCAATTGCAAAAAAATATACCAATCGTGGTTTGCAGTTTCTTGATCTTATTCAAGAAGGCAATATCGGTCTGATGAAGGCGGTTGATAAATTTGAATACCGCCGTGGCTATAAGTTTTCAACCTATGCCACATGGTGGATCAGGCAGGCAATTACGCGTTCCATCGCTGACCAAGCTCGCACTATCCGTATCCCAGTGCATATGATTGAGACGATCAACAAGATTGTCCGCACATCCCGCCAGATGCTGCATGAGATTGGCCGCGAGCCAACACCAGAAGAACTGGCAGAAAAACTGGCAATGCCGCTGGAAAAAGTGCGTAAGGTTCTCAAAATTGCCAAAGAGCCAATTTCTCTTGAAACGCCAATTGGCGACGAGGAAGATTCGCACCTTGGTGACTTCATTGAGGACAAGAATGCGATTTTGCCAATTGATGCCGCAATCCAGAGCAACCTACGCGAAACTACAACGCGTGTGCTAGCATCTCTCACCCCGCGTGAAGAGCGTGTATTGCGTATGCGCTTTGGTATTGGCATGAATACAGACCATACTTTGGAAGAAGTAGGCCAACAGTTTTCAGTAACGCGCGAGCGTATTCGCCAGATTGAGGCTAAGGCTTTACGTAAACTCAAGCATCCATCCCGTTCAAGGAAGCTTAGAAGCTTTTTGGATAACTAGAATTTGGATTTAGTCTGTCAGCCTGGCACTTTTTACAGCATCCTGAAACATTCTAAGCATAGCTTCTTTTATGCCACCTGAATCAGCAGTGTAAAAAAGTCCTGGGCTGGCACAGTTTTGAAGTTTCAAGTGTATGTCATTTGACTAATGTGCAATCCTACAGAATCTATCGCTGCATCAAGACGAGCTTTTTTGTTTGAAGAAATAGCAAAATCAATTGCAAGACTGACAGATAGTAACATTGGTACAATAGTAAGGGCGAGTATTGTAGCTATGTTTCCTTTTTTGTCCAAAGCTAAACGTGAAGAAAAATTCAAAAAAATAGTAGTAAAACTTAAAAGCCATAATTTAAATTGACCCGCTTGTTTAAAGATATTACCCATAGTGTAAATCATGTCTGTCTCTGTTGAGTTGCAGTAAAAACCAGTCAATAAATATTGGTAAAAAAATGATAGAAGTGTTTTTTCTTGTACTCTACCGTTAGGTAAAATAATTTAACAAAAAAATGAATTTCAGTTGTTCTCAAGTAATTACAAAATTTTATAATTAATAAAAAAATCATTAAGAAGTAAATAAATAAAAGTAAAAATTATTTTAAAATTAAGACCCTATATTATATAATTCACACAATATTATAAACAAAAAATGCTACTATAATATCTGTCTCTAAAGCTATGCTAAAAAACTGGCTTGTTATCAAAAGAGTATTTTAATAACAGTACAAAATGCAAAATCAAAAACCCCATAGCCCTTCCCTCTCTCCTGTCCTCATCACAGGTATCGTACGCCTGTTTGATTTTCTGGTCATTACAGCAACAGGCATAATAGTTTACTGGTTTTATCTTTTGCCAAAAATTGGCTTGAGCAACTATTACATCCTTGCCATTCCAGGTATGGGTATTGTGACGCTCATTATCCTTCAGATATTGGACATGTACACTCTCAGCAGCCTGCGCGCTGTTATCAGGCAAGGCGCAAAGCTTGTTATTGGGTGGGCATTCAGCTTCATGATGGCTTTTGCCCTGTTTTTCTTTGCGCGCATAGAAACAGAGTTTAGCCGTGCCTTTTTTGGAGCATGGTTTTTTATAGGCATTGCAGGCCTTATAACTGAAAGAGTGCTTGCACAGATTTACATTAAAAAGCTGACCATCACAGGTCGTCTCGACCGTAGAACCGCAATTGTAGGTGGAGGAGCGGCCTGCGAAGACCTGATAAAAGCCTTGTCCAGACAGGATGATTCGGACCTGCGCATCTGCGGCGTTTTTGATGATCGAAACGATGATCGCTCAACTGAATCTATTTCTGGCTATCCAAAACTTGGCAATATAGATGACCTTGTTGAATTTGCACGCAAAACACGCCTTGATCTGGTTATCTTTTCGCTCCCAGTAACAGCAGAGTCAAGGCTGCTCCAGATGTTGCGCAAACTTATGGTGTTGCCAATAGATATTCGACTTGCAGCCCACACACAAAAGCTGCGCTTTCGTCCGCGTAATTATTCTTATGTGGCAGGTACACCCGTGTTTGATATGGCGGATAAACCCATAGCAGACTGGGACGTTGTGGTAAAATGGCTGTTTGATAAATGTGTAGGCATGCTGATGCTGACTGTACTGTCCCCCTTCATGGTTGCAACAGCTATTGCTATTAAACTTGATTCTAAAGGACCTGTTTTCTTCCGCCAAAAGCGTTATGGCTTTAATAATGAGATGATTGAAGTCTTCAAGTTCCGCTCCATGTACACCGAACAAACTGATGCAGCGGCCACGCAGCTCGTAACCAAAGGTGATACACGTGTGACAAAAGTCGGGCGTTTTATTCGTAAAACATCTCTTGATGAACTGCCACAGCTTTTTAACGTAGTGTTTAAAGGTAACCTCTCGCTGATTGGCCCGCGCCCTCATGCAGCACATGCAAAAGCAGTCAATAAACTTTACGATGAAGTTGTGGATGGATATTTTGCACGCCACCGCGTCAAACCTGGTATAACGGGCTGGGCGCAGATTAATGGCTGGCGCGGCGAAACAGATACCGAAGATAAAATTCAAAAACGTGTTGAATGCGATTTATACTACATAGAAAACTGGTCTGTTTTTCTGGATGCCTATATTTTGCTCATGACACCTTTTGCACTTACAAAAACTGAAAATGCGTATTAGAGCCTATTGGCTTTTTAGCCACCGCGCCTTATACACATGGTATGTCGGAGTGTAGCGCAGCCCGGTAGCGCACTAGTCTGGGGGACTAGGGGTCGCAGGTTCAAGTCCTGTCACTCCGACCAATAAGCTTTGCTGGCTTCAACAAACTGAATTTAGCTTCAACGTGATTAAATAGTTTATCAAGCGCGACATGACTACTGTGATGTGTTTAAGAAATAAAAATATTGATTAACTCATATAAAATTTGATTTAAAATTTATCGTGTGTCCAAAATTCAAGGTTTAAAACATGTCTACATTAATACAACAACTCGATAATGCAGATAGTGTGCGTAAGAAACTAAGCAAAATTACAACCCAAGCGCATAAATCCAAATTTGGTCAATTTATGACACCATCAAATATAGCTAAATTCATGGCTTCTTTGTTTGTGAATAATGATAATTCTCACTGTCATTTGCTGGATGCTGGTGCAGGAGTCGGTGCATTATCATGTGCTTTTTTAGATCGTTGGAATAATAATAACTTTAATTTTAAAACAGTTGAAATTAGCGCCTATGAAATTGATGATAAATTACACGACTATCTTGCTCGCCATCTTGGTGAATATCCAAGGGCAAAGTCAACAATTATTGGAGGGGATTTTATTGAGTTAAACACTCAAGGTACTTTGTTTTCTGAATGTAAGTATACTCATGCTATACTTAATCCACCATATAAAAAAATAAAAAGTACATCACTCCATCGTCAAGCATTACGAACAGTTGGAATTGAAACAGTAAATCTTTATTCTGCATTCGTGGCTCTTGCAGTTAACCTTACAGAAATAGGCGGTCAAATTGTTGCTATAATCCCTCGTAGCTTTTGTAATGGTCCATATTATCGATCTTTCAGAAAATTTATTTTAGCTAAAGCATCTATTGAGTACATTCACTTATTTGAAACGCGCGATAAAACTTTTAAAGACGATAGTGTGCTGCAAGAAAATGTTATTATTAAACTCAGACGTGGTTGCGTTCAAAAATCTATTACTATTTCAACTTTTACAGATGATAATTTTGAAAATATTAAAATTAATCAGCACCCATATAACAGGATTGTCTTTCCCAATGATCCAGAAAAATTCATCCATATTCCAATAGGAGCAGAAAAAAGTACTGTAGAGCTTTCGAAAAATATCAACCATACCATTCAAGAACTTGGTATAAATATTTCAACTGGGCCTGTGGTTGACTTTCGTCTAAAAGAACATTTACATGACATGCCACAAAAAGGTACTGTACCTTTACTTTACCCAATTCATTTCGATATAAACGGCACAAATTGGCCTAAAATAGGATCAAAAAAACCTAATGCTATAAGCTGTAATAATGAAACTTTAAAATGGCTTTATCCAAATGGTTTTTATTGTGTTGTTCGTAGATTTTCATCAAAAGAAGAAAAACGACGCATAGTAGCAAGTGTTGTTGACCCTTCATCGTTTGGAATGGCAACAATGCTTGGTTTTGAAAATCACTTAAACATTTTTCATTGCAACAAAAATGCATTAACGCGCTCATTTGCTTATGGATTGGCTGTTTTTCTAAATAGTACGGCTGTTGATGAAAATTTCAGGCGTTTTAATGGTCATACTCAAGTTAACGTTACAGATTTAAAATTTATAAAATACCCAAGTAAAAATGAATTGATTAAATTAGGAGAATGGGCACTGGCTGTACCTTTTTTAAACCAAGAAAATATCGACACCCAATTTGAAAGAATTTCAAATTGAATACAAAATCAGATTATATTAAAGCCGCTAATATTACAATTGTTTCTTTGGGATTACCGAAAGCTCAACAAAATGATCGTTCGGCATTATCGTTGTTGGCTTTACTAAATCTTACGCCTAACAAACCATGGAATCTAGCGGAAAACCCACTAATTGGAATTACCCCTCTGATGGAGTGGATCAAAACCAATTACAACAAAGATTACGCTCCGAATAGTCGTGAAACATTTCGTCGTCAAACCATGCATCAATTTTGTGATGCAGGGCTTGTTGCATATAATCCAGACAAACCCGATCGTTCGGTAAACAGTCCAAAAGCTATTTATCAAATTCGACCAGATACGTTAACACTTATAAGATCTTTTGGCAGCCCAGAATGGCACGAACACCTTACAAGCTATCTTGCTGATCGTGAAACACTTATTGCTCGTTATGCTATGGCGCGCGAACAAAATCGTATTCCTGTAAAGCTTGCTCCAGATAAGGTAATAACTCTTAGTCCAGGAGATCATAGTGAACTGATTAAAGCTATAATAGAGGATTTTGCCCCACGTTTTGCACCAGATAGTGTCCTTATATATGCTGGTGATACTGGTAAAAAATGGGGATATTTTGATGCCGTCCTGTTGGAAGAACTTGGTTTAACCATTGATACACACGGAAAAATGCCAGATGTAGTTTTACATTTTACAAAAATGAATTGGCTTATTTTAGTTGAGTCAGTTACAAGCCATGGCCCAGTTGATGGAAAACGCCAAGCAGAATTATCAAACCTTTTTTCAAGCTCAAAAGCTGGATTGGTCTATGTGACTGCCTTTCCAAACAAAACTATTATGGGAAAATACCTTGGAGAAATTGCTTGGGAAACAGAAGTATGGGTTGCAGATGCTCCATCACACTTGATCCATTTCAATGGAGTAAGATTTCTTGGTCCTTATAAAGAACAATCGAAATTTTAATTGAAATTATTAAATTTACAGGATCACCCCACTTTCTGTTAATCACCCCTCATTTCCCTTTGCCATATTCAAAACCCTTGGCTATAGAAAAGCCTTAGCATCATATTCACGCAGCATAGCCCAATTGGTTCAAACCAGTTCTGGGGCTAAAAACGCGCAACAACATAAGGGGCCATCATGCCAAAACGTACCGATATATCGACCATTCTCATCATCGGTGCGGGGCCTATTGTCATTGGCCAAGCCTGCGAGTTTGACTATTCGGGTACGCAGGCCGTGAAAGCCTTGAAAGCCGAAGGCTACCGCATAGTGCTGGTTAATTCCAATCCTGCAACAATCATGACCGATCCTGATTTGGCAGATAGCACTTATGTTGAACCCATAACGCCAGAAATTGTTGCTAAAATTATCGAAAAAGAAAAGAAAAATGTACCAGAGGGCACTGTCTTTGCGCTTCTTCCAACAATGGGTGGACAGACGGCCCTTAACTGCGCTCTCAGCCTCGAAAAAATGGGCGTTCTTAAACAGCATAATGTCGAAATGATTGGTGCAACTGCCCATGCCATCAACAAAGCAGAAGACCGTGAACTGTTTCGGGATGCAATGACAAAAATTGGTCTTGATACGCCAAAATCCTTCCAGATCAAAACCTTGGCTCAGGCTTTGGATGCTCTGGAAGACATTGGCCTGCCAGCCATACTGCGCCCCTCTTTTACTATGGGTGGCACAGGCGGTGGCATTGCCTACAACAAGGCAGAATTTATCGAAATTATTGAGCGTGGCATAGATGCATCCCCCACCAACGAGGTGTTAGTGGAAGAAAGTGTGCTAGGCTGGAAAGAATATGAGATGGAGGTGGTGCGCGACAAAGCTGACAACTGCATCATCATCTGTTCAATCGAGAATATTGACCCAATGGGCGTGCATACAGGCGATAGCATAACCGTTGCCCCTGCCCTTACCCTGACCGATAAAGAATACCAGATCATGCGCGATGCCTCATTGGCTGTTCTGCGCGAAATTGGTGTTGAGACAGGCGGATCAAACGTACAATTTGCCGTAAACCCAGAAAATGGGCGCATGATTGTCATCGAGATGAACCCGCGTGTCTCGCGCTCATCTGCTCTTGCTTCAAAAGCCACAGGTTTTCCAATTGCAAAAGTGGCAGCAAAACTAGCTGTTGGTTACACCCTGGATGAAATTTCAAATGATATAACAGGTGGAGCAACGCCAGCATCATTCGAACCAACAATAGATTATGTCGTTACAAAAATTCCACGTTTTGCGTTTGAAAAATTTCCAGGTGCCGATCCAACCCTTACCACATCCATGAAATCGGTTGGGGAAGCTATGGCTATTGGACGCACATTTAATGAAAGTTTGCAAAAAGCTCTGCGCTCACTGGAAACTGGCCTCACAGGCCTGGACGATATTGAAATTGAAGGCCTCGGCAAAGGGGATGATAAAAATGCCATCAAGGCGGCCCTTGGTACACCAACGCCAGACCGCTTGCTTAAAGTGGCGCAAGCCCTGCGTTTAGGGGTGGATGCGGCGCAGGTTTACGCATCATGCAAAATAGATCCATGGTTCATTGAACGTTTACAGGAAATTGTTGGCGAAGAGGCACGCGTTAAACAGCACGGACTGCCACAAACACCAAAGGCTTTTCGTGAACTTAAAGCTCATGGATTTTCAGATGCACGCCTTGCCACACTCACCAATCAAACTGAAAGTGCCGTCAGCGCCCATCGCTTATCACTTGATGTCCATCCTGTTTTTAAACGTATCGATACCTGCGCGGCAGAATTTGCATCTCCCACAGCCTACATGTATTCAACGTATCAGGCTCCTTTTGCAGGCACTCTTGCAGATGAATCTCAGCCCACAAATGCCAAAAAAGTTATTATCCTGGGCGGCGGCCCAAATCGCATAGGTCAAGGTATTGAGTTTGATTATTGCTGCTGTCATGCCTGCTTTGCCCTATCAGAAGCTGGCTATGAAACAATTATGGTCAATTGCAACCCTGAAACTGTTTCCACTGATTATGACACATCGGATCGTTTGTATTTTGAACCGCTCACAATAGAAGACGTGCTTGAGATTATCCGTAAAGAACAGGAAAATGGTACGTTACACGGCGTTATTGTGCAGTTTGGCGGCCAGACGCCGCTTAAACTGGCAGAGGCGCTGGATGCTGCAAAAGTACCAATTCTTGGGACATCGCCAGACGCGATTGATCTGGCGGAAGATCGCGACAGATTCAAACGTGTGCTGGACAAACTAGGCCTCAAACAGCCTGTCAATGGCATTGCCTACTCCGTTGAGCAAAGCCGCCTCATTGCAACTGATCTTGGTTTTCCATTTGTTGTGCGCCCATCCTATGTGCTTGGCGGGCGGGCTATGGCCATCATTCATGATGAGGCAGCCTTTAGCGATTATCTGCTTGGCACACTGCCAAGCCTTATCCCATCTGATGTTAAAGCTCGTTACCCAAATGACAAAACCGGGCAGATCAACACTGTGTTGGGCAAAAACCCGTTACTGTTTGATCGGTATCTCACCAATGCCGTTGAGGTGGATGTGGATTGCCTGAGCGATGGGGTTACAAGTTATGTTGCTGGCATTATGGAGCATATTGAGGAAGCTGGCATTCATTCAGGCGATAGTGCGTGCTCATTGCCTCCCCGCTCATTAGCCCCTGAAATGATTGTAGAACTCGAAAAACAAACCCATGCGCTGGCAAAAGGCTTAGGAGTTGTTGGCCTCATGAATGTACAGTTTGCAATTCAGGACGGTACAATTTTCGTGCTTGAGGTCAACCCACGCGCCTCACGCACAGTGCCGTTTGTGGCAAAAGTAGTCGGCAAGCCTATTGCTAAAATTGCAGCGAGAATCATGGCTGGCGAAAGTTTAGCCTCATTCAATTTAAAGCAGGAACCCCTGAAACATGTTGGCGTGAAAGAGGCTGTATTTCCCTTTGCCCGTTTTCCTGGCGTGGACACTGTTTTGGGGCCTGAAATGCGCTCAACAGGCGAGGTGATCGGCCTCGACACGCAATTTGATGTTGCTTTTGCCAAAAGCCAGTTGGGCGCGGGAACGCTCGTGCCAAAATCTGGCACAGTGTTTGTCAGCGTGCGTGAGGATGATAAACAGCGCATTTTGCCAACGATGAAAATGCTTGTGGAGCTTGGCTTTAAAATTGTGGCAACCAGTGGCACCCAGCGTTATCTGAATGAAAACAATGTAGCAGCTACCAGCATAAATAAAGTGCTTGAGGGCCGCCCCCATATTGTGGATGCGATCAAAAATGGTGGTATTCAGCTGGTGTTTAATACAACTGAGGGCGCGCAGGCCATGAATGATAGCAGGTCCTTGCGCCGTGCAGCTCTTATGGGTAAAGTGCCCTATTACACCACCCTTGCAGGCTCTATTGCCGCCGCAGAAGGGATTAGAGCCTATACAAAAGGCGAATTGCAGGTACGCGCATTGCAGGAGTATTTTTAATTAAAAATGCCCTACTCCCCCTCCACCAAAATCCAGCACCTTCTCAAAATCATGCAAACCTTGCGTGATCCTGTTAATGGCTGCCCATGGGACATTGAGCAGGGCTTTGAAAGCATAGCGCCCTACACGCTGGAAGAAGCGGAGGAAGTTGTTGAAGCCATAAAAAGCGGCGATAGATCAGCGCTTTGCGAGGAGCTGGGCGATCTGCTGTTACAGGTTGTATTCCACGCCCAAATTGCAGATGAAGAAGGCAGCTTTAATTTTGGTAATGTGGTGGAGGCAATTTCAACCAAAATGATCCGCCGTCATCCACATGTGTTTGGCGATAAAAAAGGCATTTCCAGCCAAGAGGTTAAAGTGCTCTGGCAGAAGATTAAGGCACAGGAAAAAACTGATCGCGCTCAAAAACGTCTGGCCGCTGGTTTGGAGCCTGAATCTGACAGCATTTTGAATGGCGTGCGCACAACGCAGCCAGCCCTAACCAGAGCCTTGAAATTGCAGGAAAAAGCAGCCTCTGTAGGTTTTGACTGGGATAATCCAAAACTTGTTCTGGCAAAATTACGAGAAGAAATAGACGAGATTGAAGAAGCAATTAACATAAAACATCAGGCAGATATCCATGAGGAAATTGGCGATCTGCTCTTTGTCATTGCTAACCTTGCCCGCCACATGAATGGTAACCCTGAGACCATTTTGCATGAAGCAAACTCAAAATTTGAGCGTCGGTTTAAACAGGTTGAGACTATGGTAAAAGAACAGAATGGCTCATTCCTGAATGCTGATTTAGCCAAAATGGAGGCTGCCTGGCAAACTGTAAAGCAGTTAGAACAGCAAGCTTAAACGTAAAACTCAATTTGGAGCATAGCGTGATGCCTCTGAATCACATAGAATTGGTTTGATTACACTAGCCTCCTATAATGAAATTTATATCATGAATCTTGGATTTGGAATAACAGACCTTGTTGCACTGCTATTTTTTATCAGCTGCTGGCTGGCTTATCATTATTTTGCAGAGATACCCCGCAAAGGGCAGCCATCTCTCAATATTTTGATGAATGACTACCGCGTAGCCTGGATGCAGGAAATGTTTCCTCGCGAAAATCGCATTGTGGATACAACAATTTCAGCCTCATTACAAAATGGCACAGCCTTTTTTGCATCCACATCGCTTGTGGCCCTTGGCGCAACACTTACTCTGCTGCGTTCATCCAATGAATTCATCTCGATTTTTGCAGATATTGCCTTTATTGAACCACCAACTAAAGCTGGTTGGGAAATAAGAGTGATAGGCCTGGCTGTAATTTTTGCCTATGCATTTTTCAAATTTGCCTGGTCATATAGGCTGTTTAATTATTGTGCGATATTGATTGGTGCAACACCCCAACGCAACAGCGAAAATACGGTTGAAATCAAAAATGCCCTGCATCGCGCCTCAGCAATGAACATTGTAGCTGGACGGCATTTTAACAGGGGACAGCGCGCCTTCTTTTTTGCTCTTGCATATCTTGGCTGGTTCATAAGCCCATGGTTGTTTATGGTCACAACAGGTGCATCGCTTTATGCAATGTGGCACAGGCAATTTGCATCTGATGCATTGCGGTGTTTAACCCACCTGGATGAAAACCCATAATGAAAGCAGAACGATAATGCTGGAAAACCAGATCGAAGTAATATTGCTGCGCCTTATATCAGAGCGCGGCCTTGATAAAACCATCTGCCCTTCGGAGGCTGCAATTGAAATTGCTGGTAAACAGGGTGAAGCCTGGGGCGCACTTATGCCTCAAATTCGTAAAATTGCCGTGCGACTCGCCAATGAAGGCAAAATTATAGTAACCCGCAAAGGTAAACAGGTTGATCCAGATGATTTTAAGGGTGTTTACAGACTTGGCATGACGAGAATTGATTAAACACGTGCAAAACCCCAGACCAAATATAATACTTGAGATATGCCTGCTGCTGGTTGTGGCAACGCTTTGGGGTGCATCGTACACATTCATCAAAATTGGCATTGAAACAATACCTCCAATTACATTCATAGCAGCCCGCACAATTATAGCAGGCCTTATTCTGCTCTGCGTTCTAAAAATCCGCAAGATCGGTCTCCCAACAGATATAGCAACATGGAAAAAATTTATATTCCAGGCTTGCTTCAACAGTGTTATTCCTTTCACGCTTGTGGCTTGGGCAGAACAGTATGTAAATGCAAGCCTGGCAGTTATTCTAAACTCTTCATCGCCAATTTTTGCCTTTTTACTTACTTTTATACTTGCCCGTTGGCAGACATCCCCAACTCAAACTGCGACAAGGCTTAAGTTTTTTGGTGTAACATCTGGAATGCTTGGCCTCTGTATTATAGTTGGATTTCAAGCATTTACCAATCTTGGACGGGAGCTTATTCCACAAATAGCGCTTGTTGCTGCTGCCATGTGTTACGCAGGTGCAGCTTTTTTTGGACGACAGTTTAAAAACCTTGATTCAATGGTGCCTGCAGCTGGCTCGCTTCTTTGCGGTGCTGTAATCTTGTTACCATTCAGCCTTATAGTAGATCAACCCTGGACATTGCATCCATCACAAAACTCCATTCTCGCTTTGCTCTATCTGGCTATATTCTCAACAGCATTTGCATTTGTAATTATTTTCCGGCTTTTTCGAACTCTGGGGTCAGTTGGTGCTACATCACAGGCTTTTTTACGTGTACCGCTTGGGGTGATGATTGGTGCGTATTTCTTGAACGAGACCTTATCGTCAAACATGTGGGTTGGGCTGTTTTTTGTTGTTATCGGCGTTGCCGCCATGACAATCCCTGAAGATATTTTTAAACGCAGAAAACAGCTTGGCTAACCAGTAAAACCTAGCTTCCTGCATTTACTTTGTACCATTTTCGTTCAAAAACTTCTGCCATTGGGCTGGTGTACCGGCAAACACATTGCGGTCAACCGGGCCGCGTATGCCAGGCATCAAGCCGGTTGTCGTATATTGCCAGAATGACCAATGCATTTCCTTGTAACGCTGGTGAGGCTCTGCCGCTGTTGAGCGTACCCAGTAAGGATATTCATCAAACAAATTTCCAAGCACATCTTCATGGAAAGTAATATCTGTGTAGATAATGGGCTTTTTGCCTGTATGTTCTTCCATTGCTTTCAGCATGACACGAATTTTGGCACGTGCCTCATCAAATGGAATGCGAGCAGGGCATGTGCGTGATTGGGAATTCCATTCCAGATCGAGCACGGGTGGCAATGCATCTGGGTCTGCTGGAACATTCTGCTTGAACCACGCAGCCTGTTCATGGGCAGAACGGCACCAGAATACAAAATGATAGGCTGAGCGCGGAATACCGGCAGCTTTGGCACCTTGCCAGTTGTCAAGAAAGCGATCATCAAGATGGTCACCCCCTTCAGTTGACTTTATAAAGGCAAAATGTACCCCTGCCGCTTTTACGCTTGGCCAGTCTACATCACCCTGCCATTTGGAAATATCTACACCCTCAATTTGAAAGTCTTTGGCCACAGCTACACCAGGATGCGGCTTTGTATCGCCTTTAATGGTTGAGTATGCCTGAGAGTTATTGCTGCGCACAGAGCCTTTACGAATACTCGTGCTTTGTGAGCAGGCAACAAGGCTGAAAGCTGTACAGATGACTGCCAAAGCTTTTATGGATAAAATTTTAGGATAAGAAAATGGTAACATGATAGACTAAATGCACATAAATCTGTTAATTCGCTACAAAAAGATAAGGTTAACAAGCGCAAAAAATATAATAATATATTTAAACTACCAGAAAGTTCGATATGGACCGCCGTAAATTTGTAACTGCAATTGCTGGTGGTATGGCTTACTATGGTAGCAGGCCTGTTTTTACACAAAACAGCAGGCTTGGAACAACGCGCACGTTAAATATTGGCACAGCAGGTGGCTTCCAGCTTGGTTTTAAATCATACCCAAAATCTTTCCACCTCAACGCAAAAGAACTTATCCTGACTTTTGACGACGGTCCAAAACCAGGACCAACAAACGCAGTGCTGAAAGCCTTGCGCGATGAACAGGTTTTGGCAACCTTTTTCCTGATTGGTCAAAACGCCGTTGCAAATCCAGATCTTGTAAAACGCATTGCAGCGGAAGGTCATACAATTGGCACACATTCCAATACCCACCCCATGACCATGCGTGATCTACGTGAGACAACAGCAAAAACAGATATTGAGGTTGGCATTCAAAATATAAGCAAAATCATGGAAAACACAACACTTGCCCCGTTTTTTCGTTACCCTGGCTTTGGTGATACACCAGCGCTTAACACATGGCTTGGCTCCCGTAATATTGGTGTCTTTGGCACCGATATCTGGGCAAGTGACTGGATAACCATGACGCCTGATGCTCAGCTGAGCCTTCTTATGAAACGCATTCGATCAGCTGGACGCGGTATGGTGCTGCTTCATGATATTCGCCAACAAACCGCAGATATGATGCCAGACTTTTTAAGACAATTGAAAACTGAAGGCTATAAAATAGTCCACATGGTTGCTGGCAACAGCCCTGCCCAGTTTCAAGATGCACCTCCAAACTGGTCATCAGAAACAGACAGATTCTTAAACAAAAGGTCAACACACAAGACTTGGCCAATCAGCACTCCATTTGAAGATTCATCATATGACTAAACACTCTTTAGCAGATTATGTTGCCCATAATGTATCAATATACTCGCTAAAGGGCATAGCGCCCTATTACGCGCGTGAACCGCTGCACCCAGCCGAGATACAGATTTTCATCAAACACAAAGCTGAGTTTGATAGTAAAACTGTGCTGGATATTGGTGTGGGCACAGGCCGCACATCCAAATATATCGCGCCTTATTGCAAACGCTATGTAGGCATTGAACTTAACAAGGATATGCTGGATCTCTTCAGCGAAAAACTGCCGCAAGTTGAACTTTTTCATTGCGATATGCGCGATTTTTCGAGCCTCAACGAAGATAAATTTGATTTTGTGCTTGGGCCATATTCTGCATTCGATTCGTTGAACCATACCGATCGGCTAAAAATGTTCCGTGATATTCATGCCATGATGCAGCCTGGTGGCATGTTTGTATTCTCCACACATAATTCGAACTGGGTGGGTGTTGGCTTGCCCCCGCAGCTTGAACGTACAAAAGACCCCGTGCGGCTGCTCAAAAACTTTTTTGCCCATCGCAAATGTATTAAAAATCATGCTCGCATGAAGCCACTTGAGGAGCGCCACGAAACCTATGCCATTTTAAACGATATTTCACATGAATGGCTTGCATTGCTGTATTACATCACCCGCGAACAGCAAACCAGACAGCTAGCCGAAGCAGGTTTTAAACTGCTGGAAGTCTACGACCATAATGGCATTATGCTGGAGGCTGGAATGGACAACAGCCATTGCGCCGTGCTGTATTACGTATGCAGGTGGGTTTAGACATTGTACGATCATAAAATTTTGTGTTTACTATGCCAGACTTATGCTATCAAAATTTGTAATTAAACTCGGACATAATGCTAAGATATAAAATTCATGGGCTGTCATAGACAAGATTGTCAGAAGTACCATTTTTTATAGATGAGAAGTCAGGTTTTATATCTTCCATAATTGAAACTAAATTCATATTTTTTTTTCAGGCACAGATGGAAGTTCTTTCTGAGAATGCCATTGCACTTAAGCGGAATGCTTTTAGCCTGTCACCAGACCCAAAGAGCCGCGAAGCAACTTTTCGAGCGCATTAATATGATTGGATTTTACTAATCTAGGACAGCCCTAAGTTTTTCATGTAATTTGCACACCACGCGCTTAGTTTAATAAGCATTTGCCATATCAATAATCGCAACTAATTTTCGAATATAAACTGATTAAAAATATTACCCCAATGTGAAAACTTCACCGGTGCAAGTACTACCCCCAAAATAATGAGGGTTTGAAAGCCAATAGCTCCAAACATCCATTTCATTAAGTCAGCTTTAACTTCGGCTATGTCTGATCTCAAGGATGACATATCGCTTCTTATTGGAGTTAAATCTTACCTCAGATCAGCTCTTTTAATAAGCTGCTAACTAGTTGCGTCTGCAAAAGCTCGCAAAATACCATCTGCTTGCTCTATTGTAAGCTTAACTTTTTCTCTTAAAATTTGAACAAATCTTAATGTATCAAAAACAACTACTGTCATTTTTAAACTTACTATTCACTCAAGCTATGAGTACACTACAAAAGTTATCTTCTGGGTAGTACATACTACAAATGACAGTGTTTGTATAGTTGGAAGCATAACAACCAACCAGTAGTTAATGGTGCGGCCAAGAGGATTCGAACCTCCACGGAGTTACCCGTTACCACCTCAAGGTAGTGCGTCTACCAATTCCGCCATGGCCGCCCAGATTATGCCTGCTGGCAGGTAAGTCCAACATTGCACAATCAATTATCAAACCATACTCACTCTGACAAGCAAATTTATACAGCAAATTTATGCAGCAAGTGGCTCTGGCGCAGCGGGTGCCGGATTAACAGGGGGTAAATCGCCTGCACGCTCCACCTGCGGGCGTTGAACCATTTCCACAACCTCGATTGCAATGCGCGTACCAATAACCACAACGCGCCCATTGGCAATGGTCAGATTATTGGCCTGGATTTCCACCAGATCATTTTCGCCAGAATCCAGCTCAATGACAGCGCCGCGCCCCAGACGCAGCATCTGGTGCACAGGCATAATGCAGCGCCCTAAAACAACTGAAATATCAACCGAAACCTTGTGAACTGTTGTCAACTTACGATGTCTCCTTGACCTTCTGGTGCAATGCATATCCAAAGACGGGCTTGCCAAAAGAAGATTGGCTTGCCAAAAGATTATAACAGGCAAATTTTGCCTATCTGAACTTAACAGTAGTATGGTCAATAAGTGATTAACGCCCGTAACACTCTGCAAACTTTGCTGCATGCAGAGTTTAATAATCCGCCAGTTGAATGGCTGACATCAACTGATCTTACGCCTTATGAGCAGGCAGTTGCCTTTATGGAGGCGCGGGTCGAACAGATTGCAAAGGGTAGTGCACCAGAATGTGTCTGGCTTGTCGAGCACCCGCCCCTTATAACGGCAGGCACAAGCGCAAAGGCGGATGATCTGCTTGGCACGCCCTTTCCAGTGCACCAAACAGGGCGCGGTGGACAATACACCTATCATGGCCCAGGCCAGCGCGTAGCCTATATCATGCTGGATTTAAAACGTCGTGAGCCAGATGTGCGTAAATTTGTGGCTGCTCTGGAGGCTTGGATCATCGCAACACTTGCAGCCTTTAATGTGAGGGGCGAGCAACGTGAGGATAGGGTTGGCGTGTGGGTTGCGCGCCCTGATAAACAGCAGGGCGCAGAAGATAAAATAGCTGCAATTGGCATTCGTGTACGCAAATGGGTGACATTTCATGGCATATCCTTGAATGTGAACCCTGATTTGTCGCATTTTGACGTAATTGTGCCATGCGGGGTCAAAGAACAGCTTTATGGCGTTACAAGTTTGCATGATTTGGGTTTGGGGATAGGCATGGCGCAAGTCGATACTGTGTTGAAACGTGAATTTGAAGTGGTGTTTGGTGCAGCCTTTGCTCAAATTCAAAAGGATTTTTAGATGTTTTACCATGTTTCAAAAATATTATGGTTTTTTCTAACTCCATCCAATCTGATATTTGCCATTATTTTTAGTGGTTTCATTCTTATGCTTTTGCGCAAAAATACTCTTCAGAAGGTGGGACTGCGCATTCTGTCAGTCGGTGTTTTTTTCCTTTTAGCCTGCGGCCTTGGTCCAGTGGGAGCAGCATTGACAGTGCCATTGGAAAAACGTTTTCAGGCACAGAACAGCGACATAGCAAAGCCTGTTGCAGGAATTGTCATACTGGGCGGTGCAGTCAAATCCCGCAGTCCCATGGCAAATTCAGAGATGCTGGAAATGAACGAGGCGGCTGAGCGCATGACAGCACTCATATTACTGGCAAAACAGTACCCGGATGCAAAAATACTGTTTTCTGGCGGTATTGGCGATCTGTTTGATTTTGGCATACCAGAGGCCGATGAGGTTAAAAACACCATAGGAAAATTGGGCATTGATCCAGCCCGCATGATGTTTGAGCGCCGCTCTCGCAATACATTTGAGAATGCGATCTACAGCAAGGAATTGGCTCAGCCTAAACAGGGTGAACGCTGGCTGCTGGTCACATCTGCCTGGCATATGCCACGCTCCATAGGCTGCTTCCGTCAGGCTGGCTTTGAAGTAGACGCCTACCCTGTTGATTTTCGCACCAATGGCTGGCAGGATCTTCTTCACCCTTTTGGCTCTGTTGGAGCTGGTTTGCGCACAACGGATGTAGCCATTCGTGAATGGCTGGGACTGATTGCTTACCGCCTGACGAACAAGACAAACACCTTGTTGCCTGAATAGGCGTATCAAACTCCATTCATATTCAATTAACCATAAGAAGAGCTTATTAAAGCAATGGAGATGTTCATGGACCTGCATTCTAAAAAACGTATTTCATGTAAAAAACTGAATATACTGATCATTTTATGTGCTGCGTATATTCTGGATTCAGGCGTTGCGTTTTCACAATATTATCCTGGCTATATCTATGAGCCTTATGGCGAGGAACCCTATTATCCAGAGCGCTCCAATCGAAGATCCCCGCGTTCAAGCGTTGAAATACTTGAGGAAGGGCCTGTAATCCGCACACAAAAACCAAAAAAACAACGCCAGCCTTTAGCGCCAGAACCACCCAAAAAACCTGAAAACATAAACTCTGGAGGTGCGCCATTCCCTCCTGCCAAATCAGCTGTTTTAGCGTCTAACCCTCAATATATGCCTCAGGAAATTGTTTTTGAATTCAAAAGCAATACGTCACCTCAAGCCATGGATCAGCTCATAGCCGCCAATAAACTGGAGCGTATATCGTCTTGGAAGTTCAGGCTTACAAATTCCGTTATCTTTCAATATCGTAGTAAAGATGGTCGCCCTGTTGAGGCTGTAATGACAGCCTTGCTGCAAAATCCTGATATTTTAAGTGCACAGCCAAACTATGTCTATAACTTGCGGCAAACCATGCCCGCAAAACAGGTAAATCCACCAGCTCAATATATACTTGATGCACTAAATGTGAATGAGGCACAAAAACTTTCCAAAGGCGCAAATATAACTATGTCTGGCTTCGATAATGCCCGCGCAGAAATAACAGCTATTGCGCCAGAGGTAAAAATCTTAGCCGAGTCACCTTTGGAAAAGCAGGCTAGCACGAGCTTCGAGGCTTTACGCAATCTTGACAGAGCGTTTGAAAACAAAGCCCGTATTGTGAATATTGGCTTATTCAAAAGCGATGATAAAAGCCTAAATCGCATGGTTAGAGCTGCCAAACAACAGAATATGATTATAATTGGAACAAATGGCAATGCTGATATAATTGCAAACACCCCATATGTGAGTGGAATTATGGCTCTTATACTGCAATTAAAACCAGAGCTAAACACAGATGATATACGCAAAATTTTGGTGCAGTCTACAACTACTGTTAAAACACCAGATGGCAAAGAGCTCAGGCTGGTTGACGCCCTAGCGGCTGTGAAGGCGGTTGAAAGGAAATAGACTTATATTGCATCCTTCAAATATGTACGCTATCATGTACATATCAAAAAGGTAATACTCATGAACCATGTCTCGTTCACAGATCTACGCGCTAACATGGCAAGCCAATTTGATTTGGTGGAAGCCAACCGATCAGAACTGGTTGTGACCCGTCAAAATCACGAACCTATTGTAATCATGCTCTTATCAGAGCTGGAGGAAATGCGTGAAACATTGCATCTTTTAAGCACCCCTGCCAATGCTGCACGACTTTTAGCAAGCATCGCGCAGCTTGAAGCTGGTGAAACACAAGAACAAAACTTGATTGAACCGTGAAAATTACATTTACGGCCTTGGCATGGGAAGAGTATGTATTCTGGCAGCAAAACGATGCTGCAATCCTCATTCGCGTTAATGAGTTGATTAAAAATGCCTCCCGTACACTCTTTAATGGCATTGGCAAACCTGAGCCTTTGGTTGGTAATTTGAAAGGCTATTGGTCTCGTAGAATAACGCGAGAACACAGGCTGGTGTATAGGGTTTCTGGCAATGGCGAAACGCAAGCGTTAGAGATTGCAATGTGCAGGTTTCATTATTGGGGATAATGGGTTTGGTCTTTATGTTCGTTATGCGCGGGCTTGACCCGCGTATCAAAGTCTTAAAAAATTTACAGTCATTTTGGATAACAAATGTACGTTCTCCCGTTTTATGCTCGAGTGTCTTTGCGGGCGAGCGTAGCGAGACACGCGATCCAGAAAAGTAAATTAAAAACAGATGCTTATCGTTAACATACTAATTTTACTTGATCACGGGTCTACACTTCGTTTTGCCCGCGAAGACAGCACTGCTAACATATATTTATTATCCAAAATGACTATAATGACTAGCCAAGAATTTTTACTGTAACGCCCTCCCAGAAAAAGGGCGCATTTTTAACTCCAATAGCAATGACAATATTTAAAGACGTGGATACGCGGGTCAAGTCCGCGCAGTACGCGCTGCTGGCAGCTGTGTAATCTTTTGGGATGAGTCGAAAATGGTTGGTTTTTGAGCATCGCAATGGAGCATATATTGAAGACGTGAGTACTGAAGCGCAAAAAACTGCTACTTGCAGGCCATCCCAAAAGGTTATTCCTAATAATCCTTCACATCTGTAAAGCTTATATTGGGCCAGCGCTCCTGATCATAGCGCAGATTGAACGCAGATGGTGCCATAAACACAGGTGCACCATCCAGATCCATTGCCATACCAGAGCCATTCGCCGCTGTGAACTTGTCCAGCTCCAGCCTGTCTGTTGCGCTCACCCATCTGGCAACTTCAAAACGGGTGGGTTCAAACTCAACTGGCAGGCCGTATTCTGCCATAAGCCGCACTTTGAGCACATCAATCTGCAAGGCACCCACAACACCAATCATGGCGGGCGATCCATCATTGGGTAAAAACAACTGTACAACGCCTTCTTCCGCCATTTGCTGCAAGGCTTCACGCAGTTTTTTGGCTTTCATTGCATCTTTCAGTTTTACACGGCGCAAAATTTCTGGCGCAAAACTTGGTACACCACGAAATACAATATCTTCACCCTCAGTTAACGTGTCACCTATGCGCAATGTGCCATGATTTGGAATGCCAACCACATCACCAGCATAAGCCTCATCCGCAATTGCCCGATCCTGCGCAAAGAAAAATTGCGGTGAACTCAGCGTCATGGGTTTGCCTGTACGGCTGATTTTTGCCTTCATACCACGTGAAAGCTTGCCAGAGCACACACGCATGAATGCGATACGGTCACGATGATTGGGATCCATATTCGCCTGAATTTTAAAAATAAAACCGCTCATTTTAGGATCAGACGCTTCAACAATATGGGAAGCCGCCTGCTGCGAGCGCGGACTTGGCGCAATAACGCCCAAAGCGTTGATCAGATCACGCACGCCCATATTGCGTAACGCCGAACCAAAAAATACAGGGGTTAGATGTCCCTCACGAAAAGCCTGCAGATCAAACGGTTTACAACCGTCAAGCGCAAGCCCCATTTCATCCAGATAAGCTTGGCGACCACTAACTGGCAACATGCTGGCAATTTGAGTACCATTAATACCATCAACAGCACGGGCGGGTTCAGAATCAAGACCGCGCACCTTGTTATCGCGCAAATGAAACGTGCCTGCAAAATCGCGCCCGCGCCCAATAGGCCATGTGACAGGGGCAGTATCCAGTGCGAGGGTCTTTTCCACCTCATCCAGCAGATCAAACGGATCACGTGTTTCACGATCCATCTTGTTGATGAAAGTAACAATTGGGATATCACGCAGTCGACAGACTTCAAATAATTTGCGTGTGCGTGCCTCAATGCCTTTAGCCGCGTCAATCACCATCACGGCTGAATCAACTGCTGTTAATGTACGGTAAGTATCTTCAGAAAAGTCCTCATGACCAGGAGTATCCAGCAGATTGAACACACAGTCCTGATATTCAAAGGTCATCACTGAAGTCACAACCGAAATACCGCGATCACGCTCAATACTCATCCAGTCAGAGCGGGTTTGACGGCGATTAGCCTTGCTTTTTACCTCCCCCGCAAGCTGAATGGCACCACCAAACAGTAGCAGCTTTTCTGTCAGCGTGGTTTTCCCCGCATCAGGATGTGAGATAATTGCAAAAGTGCGACGGCGCGAATGTGGTGGTTGAAGTTCGGACATGATAAGTAAGTTCTGTGCAATCTAGCTTAGTTTTATCCCTCTCCCGTTTACGGGAGAGGGTGGCCTAACAAAGTTAGGTCGGATGAGAGGCATAGGGTGTCCATAAATTTTTAAACACGAAAACAAATATTGAAGCAAAGATTTATGCCCTTTCCCGACCTTTTTTACAAAAAGCCCACCCTATCCCGTAAACGGGACAAGGATAAGAAAGAATTAGTCTTTCGCGCGTTCCACGTAAGAACCATCCTCTGTTTGAATTACAACACGCGTCCCAACTGAAATATGCGGCGGCACTGTTGTGCGTGCACCATTGGAAAGTATTGCAGGTTTATAGGATGAAGAAGCAGTTTGACCTTTCATGGCTGGCTCTGTTTCTACAATTTCCAAGGTTACACGAGGCGGTAGCTGAATGGAAACTGCAGTGCCTTGAAACATAGAAAGGATACACTGCATGTTTTCCTGCAAGTAGACTGACAGGTCGCTTACAACATCTGCTTTAACTGTTACCTGATCATAATTTTCAGGATTCATGAAAACGAAATCGTCACCATCCTGATAAAGATAATTATGATTCATGTCCTCAACATAGGCGCGTTCAACCTGTTCAGTTGTTTTATAACGCTGGGTGGTTTTTGTACCGCTTGCAATGGCTCGCATATCTATCTGTGTTGTTGGCGTGCCTTTACCCGGGTGAAAACTTTCTGCTGTCAAAACAGCGTAAAGCCTGCCTTCGATTTCTAAAATATTACCCTTGCGGACAGAACTTGCAATAACCTTCACGTGAACAGCCTTTTTCTAAGTTTACAACCTACTGAGGAGTTAGCTCATTTTCAAATGTTAGGCTAGTGCCTATAACAACCAAAAAACCCCAGCCTAAGCTGGGGTTTTGAGTTGTCTGTTAAATCTGTAAAAGGTTTAGCTAAGACTAGAAGTCACGCTGTACGCGTAGACGACCCATAAATGCGTTTGAATCTTTTTTAACGCCAATTGGTAGCACACCACCAGCAAAGTTAGCTCCACGTAGATTGTTGCTGTTGTTCAAATACTGAACTTCTGCACCAATATCCAGACCTTTAACAGGTGACCAGATTACGTTTGTACCAATCTGGTACTGTGTGAAACGTGATGCTGTTGTAGTGGATACAACTGAACGTCCCTGATCAACCTGGCCGTAACCAGCGAACAGAGCCTGACGAACTGTTGGGGTCCAGTAGTGAAGCAGACCACCAAAGATTGCAAAAGAATTTGCAAGTTTGATTGAAGGTGTTAGGCTTCCAGCATTTGCACCGTAGGCAGTTGCGTCAACAAGCTTTGAAGCGTTGTAGCCATCAACTATGCCTGATGCGTTTGAACCTTGACCGTTCCAGGCTGGTCCAACTGTAAACATTGTTGCGCCTTTGGCATATGATGCCTGCAACCAGAGTTCATCACCAGCAGCAAGCATTGGAAGATTGATTTTCAAACCACCGTTGATTGCATAGCCGTATTTAGCTGATACACTTGTGTTTACACCAGCAACTGTTGCTAGGTTGATTGTGTTAACTTCATGCAACACACCAGATAGCTGTGCAGAACCCCATGCCTGATCAGCACGAACGTTTGCAACGATATCAGGCATCTGTGAGCCGCCATAGTAGCTAAGCGCCGGTCCGAATGGGCCGTTAGCCGCTGGGTTCACAATGTTGATGCCAGGCGTTACGAGCTGACGGCGTGAAATTGGATCTTCAGCTGATAAGGTTGCAGAAAAACCTGAACCGAAAGTTGCTGTGTAGGCAAACAGGTTTACTGCACCTGAAATGTTTACAATAGAACCACCACCGCTTACGCCGATCCAGTTAATATCGCCTGTGTAGAAATCATAGAATGAACCAACGCGACCAGCTGTTAGGCCAGCAAACTGAACAAATGCTACGAAATCAATGTTTGTCTGAACTTTGTTGTAGAAGTCACCACCAGTTGCAACTGTTGAGGTACCAGTGCGCTGCTGTGAACCAGATAATGAGTTACCTGAACGGTTATTCATGATCAAACGAACGAATGTGCGCAATGTGCCGTATTCAGTTGCTGTACGAGCATCTAGCTGAACATGACCCTGTGCACGGAAACCTGATTTGCTGGCTCCGCCAATTCCGCCGCCGCCTTGTGCGCCGTGTTTTGCCTGCAGATACTGATACTCAGCACGAGCACGACCACCGATTTTCAAACATGTGTTTGAACCAGGAATGAAGAAAAAGCCTGCACCGTATGTGTTGCATACTTTTACGTATTCTACAGCAGCTGGCTTCTTAACGCCAAGATCAGCAGCAGATGCGCCAGAAACTGCAACTAGGGCAGTCGCTGAACCAAGAAGAAGACTCTTAACGAGCTTCATGTTGAACCTCCAAAAAAATTAATGGGAGCGGGCTGTCGCTTTTGTGAACCTGACTTATTTCAGGAACTTTACGGCGACCCGTCCTTTTTCCCCACACTGCATTTTAAATTACCTGAACCAGAAAATCAAAATGCACGACTGGGGCACCCCCGTCGCCACAACAACATCGCCTACGTTGCGATTCCAAGCAACAGGGTAAACACTCAATTGGGAGGAATTAGGCTGCTTTTCCATGCCCTGTTGCACAAACAACACGATCCAGACATCCACCAAACTCTATTCGTTAAAAAACCGTTAAAAAACAAGCTCATAGAGCCTGCTATTTTAAGTTATGATTAAAGAAATCATGCAATCGTACAGATAGTTCTTGTTTGCAAAGTGGATAAAAATAACACCTGTGTTGAATTACTCTGCAGCAACTGTTGTTTTATATGCCAATGGATCATAATTTAAAATTGGTGACAACCAGCGCTCAACATCAAGTAATGGCATATTTTTACGCACTGCATAATCTTCCACCTGATCGCGTTCAACTTTAGCCACACCAAAATAGTGACTTTCCGGATGGGCTAAATACAAGCCAGATACTGATGCACCAGGCCACATGGCAAAGCTCTCGGTCAGTTTTACGCCAATGCGTTGCTCTGGTTGAAGCAATTCAAACAAAGTCGCTTTTTCTGTGTGGTCGGGCTGTGCTGGATAACCAGGGGCCGGGCGAATGCCGTCATAAGGTTCAGTGTAAAGCGCATCAGGCCTGTGGGTCTCGTTGGGCGCATAGCCCCAGAATTCTTTGCGCACACGTTCGTGCATACGCTCGGCAAAGGCTTCTGCCAGGCGATCTGCCAGAGCTTTTGCCATGATGGAGGAATAATCATCATTCTTGCCCTTGAGCCGTTCTGAAATTCGGTCTTCCCCAATGCCAGCCGTTACCACGAACGCACCAATATAATCGGCTTTGCTGCTCTCATAAGGTGCAACAAAATCTGAAAGAGCCGTATTTGGGCGGCCATCCCGCTTGGAGAGCTGCTGGCGCAGAGTGTAGAATGTTGCCAGCTCCTCACTACGGCTTTCGCCCTTGTAAAGCTTGATATCATCACCAACGCTGTTGGCTGGCCAAAAACCAATCACAGCTTTGGCTTGAAACCAGCGTTCTTCTACAATGCGTTTGAGCATGGCTCTTGCATCTTCATAGAGTTGACGCGCTGCTTCGCCTTGATTTTCATCTTCCAAAATGGCAGGGAAACGACCCTTCATGTCCCACGTTTGAAAAAACGGTGTCCAGTCTATGTAAGGAACCAGTTCGTTCAAATCATAGGCTGCAAAGGTGCGTGTACCTGTGAATGTTGGTTTATGGGGTGTATAGGCAGTCCAATCAAGCTTGACGCTGTTTGCACGGGCTTTTGCAATTGGCAGGCGCAGTTTATCAGCTTCTGAGCGCGCGTGGGCTGCGGCAACTTTGGCATATTCATCGCGGGTAGTGTCTTTATAGGCTTGCGCGTTATCATTGGAGAGCAATGTTGAAACAACGCCAACTGCACGGCTGGCATCTGTTACGTAAACTGTTTGACCGGCGCTGTAATTAGGGTGGATTTTTACCGCTGTATGCACGCGGCTGGTGGTTGCACCGCCGATCAGTAAGGGAATGTTAAAGCCTTGGCGCTCCATTTCTGCTGCTACATGCACCATTTCATCCAATGATGGCGTAATGAGGCCAGAAAGACCAATTGCATCTACATTATGCTCTTTTGCAGCATCAAGAATTTTCTGGGCGGGTACCATAACGCCAATATCAATAACTTCATAATTGTTGCACTGAAGTACAACGCCCACAATATTTTTGCCAATATCATGCACATCACCTTTCACGGTTGCCATTAAAATCTTGCCATTGGCAGATTTTGTTGCAGCACCTGAGCGGCGTTTTTCTTCCTCTAGATATGGTGTTAGATAAGCCACAGCCTGCTTCATAACGCGGGCAGATTTAACAACCTGCGGCAAAAACATTTTGCCTGCCCCAAACAAATCTCCCACCACATTCATGCCAGCCATCAATGGGCCTTCAATAACTTCCAAAGGCTTATCGGCTTCTAAACGTGCAGCTTCTGTATCAGCTTCGATGTATTCGGTTATGCCATTAACCAGTGCATGTTCGATGCGTTTAATGGTGGATTGCTCGCGCCATGTAAGGTCTTTAACATTGACCTGCCCAGACCCGTCCCCTTTGAACTTTGGTGCAGCGTCCAGTAATCGCTCGGTGGAATCCAGGCGACGGTTAAGTACTACATCAAGGCAAAGTTCGCGCAGTTCTTCTGGAATATTTTCGTATACAACCAGCTGCCCAGCATTGACGATACCCATATCCATGCCCTTGGCAATGGCATGGTACAAAAATACAGAGTGCATGGCTTCACGCACAGGCTCATTCCCGCGAAATGAAAAGCTCAGGTTTGAAATACCGCCAGAGACATGGGCATGAGGCAGTTTGGTACGAATAAACTCAACAGCATCAATAAAATCCACGCCATAATTATTGTGTTCTTCAATACCTGTAGCAACCGCAAACACGTTAGGATCAAAAATGATATCCTCTGGGGGGAAGCCAACCTGCTCGGTCAAAATTTTATAGGCACGTTCGCAGATTTCTGACTTTCGCTTGAATGTATCAGCCTGTCCTACCTCATCAAACGCCATAACAACAATCGCTGCACCATAGGCACGGCATTTTTTAGCTTGACTGATGAACGCCTCTTCGCCCTCTTTCATGGAAATTGAGTTGACTATCGGCTTGCCCTGTACGCATTTTAAGCCGGCCTCAATAACATTCCATTTAGAGCTATCCACCATCACAGGTACACGGGCAATATCTGGCTCAGCGGCAATAAGATTCAAGAATTCAACCATTGCTTTTTCTGAATCAAGCAATCCTTCATCCATGTTGATGTCAATAACCTGCGCTCCATTGGCAACCTGATCACGAGCCACATCAAGAGCTGCCGCAAAATCACCATTTTTGATCAATTTACGGAATTTGGCAGAGCCAGTTACATTTGTGCGTTCCCCAACATTCACAAAACGAATGGTTTCATCCATGCGGAAGGGTTCAAGACCTGCCAACGTAAGAACAGGCTCAAGCTTTGGTACAATACGTGGCGCAAGATCCTTGACTGCCTGAGCTATGGCGCGAATATGGCCTGGCGTTGTGCCACAGCACCCGCCTAGCACGTTGACAAAACCACTTGTGGCAAATTCTTTGACAAGCTCTGCTGTTGCCTCTGGGCTTTCATCATACATGCCAAATTCATTTGGCAACCCAGCATTGGGGTAGGCGCACACGTAAGTATCAGCAATGCGGGAGAGTTCTGCAATATGCTCGCGCATTTCTTTTGCGCCAAGCGCACAGTTAAGGCCAATGGTGAAGGGTTTGACATGACGCAACGAATGCCAGAAGGCCGCTGTTGTTTGGCCTGATAATGTGCGGCCTGATAAATCTGTAATTGTGCCAGAAATCATGACAGGCAGGGGATTGCCAGTTTCTTCAAACACTTCATTGGCAGCAAATAGGGCTGCTTTTGCATTGAGTGTATCGAAAATTGTTTCAACCAGAATTATGTCCGCGCCACCTGCCACCAAGCCTCTGATCTGCTCAGCGTAGCTGATGCGTAAATCATCAAACGTAACTGCGCGGTAGCCAGGATTGTTCACATCTGGTGAAATTGAAGCTGTCCGGTTTGTGGGGCCAACTGCACCAGCCACAAAACGACGGCGACCATCTTTTTGCTCTGCAAGAAGCGCGGCCTCTTTTGCCAGTTTAGCGCCTTGAACATTTAGCTCGTAGGCAAGTGATTCCATTGCATAATCAGCTTGGGCAATTGTTGTAGATGAAAACGTATTGGTTTCAACAATATCAGACCCTGCCATAAAATATTCGAGATGAATTTCGCGGATTGCATCTGGCTGGGTAAGGATCAGCAGATCATTATTGCCTTTTAAAGGATGCGACCAATCCTTAAAACGTTCCCCCCTGAATTCTTCCTCAGAAAATTTACAATCCTGAATTTGGGTTCCCATTGCACCATCTAGAATCAGGATGCGTTCAAGACATGCTTTATCCAGAGCTGCACGAATTTCAGAGCCGTTAGCGAGGGGGTGGGAAGAGTTGGTCATTTTGATTTCCGCTAGTAGTGTAAGTTATCAGTTGTACTGCTTCTTTCCCTCTCCCCTTAAGGGAGAAGGTGTCCCGTAGGGACGGATGGGGGGTATAAGTTCAAAGTTAAGATACCCCCCATTCGACTTCGCTGCGCTCAGCCACCTTCTCCCTCAAGGGGAGAAGGAAGAGACAAAGCCTCAAGCTGCAACCTTATCAACCTGTGCTCGCAAACCAACAAGGTGGCAAATGGCATGAACCAAATCAGCCTTGTTCATTGTGTAAAAATGCAAGTCTGTCACGCCGCGATCAATCAGGTCCAGTACTTGTTCAGCACAAACTGCTGCGGCCACAAGTTTGCGAGTGGCAACATCATTTTCCAAACCCTCAAAACGGCTGGCTAACCACGCAGGTACATCGGTGCCGCATTTTTTGGCAAAGCCAGCTGTCTGTTTGAAGTTCTGCACTGGCACAATGCCTGGCAAAATCGGGATGTGAATGCCGCGCGCACGTACTTTATCCATATATCGAAAATACAAATCATTATCAAAGAAAAACTGCGTAATCGCGTGATCTGCGCCAGCATCCACTTTCATTTTAAGCGCATCAATATCAGCATCCAGAGACGGGCTTTCAGGATGCGCTTCAGGATAGGCAGAAACGGCAATTTTAAAATCCCCCAGGCGTTTAATGCCAGCAACCAAGTCTGATGTTTGAGCATAGCCATCAGCAGTTGGCTCATATTTCGTGCCAATGCCTGTAAGTGGATCACCGCGCAAGGCCACAATATGTTTGACACCTGCTGCTGCATATTCACGTATTACGTCGTCAATTTCTGTCCGTGTTGCTCCCACACACGTTAAATGTGCGGCGGGTTTGAGTGATGTTTCATCTATCAAACGTTTAACAGTAGAATGCGTGCGCTCGCGTGTTGACCCACCCGCGCCATAGGTTACCGATACAAAGCTTGGAGAAAGCGGCGCCAGACGATCAACAGATTCCCATAATGATGTTTCCATTTCAGCATTTTTTGGTGGAAAAAACTCAAACGAAACATTAACTGGGCAACGGCTTGTATGCCTTGATAGGCGTGTAGGTTCTGACATAATACCCTCTTTAAGCAACTTTTGAAACTGTATTGAAAACATCTGTACGAATACGTTTATCCTGCCCAAGCCATATGGATACTGTTAATTTTGCATCCGTATCCTTGTTTGGCACCAGGGCCTTGTACTCCACTGATCTAAGCCCTGCATCACTCATGAAGTTCTCAATCTCACACCGTTCAAATCCAAGCCTCCTATGGGCGTGGTGTGCCCGCAGTGTTTCTTCCGTATGGGGAGCAAAATCAACGATGACCATGCGTCCGTTTGGCATCAAGGTACGGGCAGCTTCGCGAAGAGCCCGGGCGGGATCATCAAGATAATGCAGTACCTGATGCACAATGACCAGATCGTAGGCATCACGCTCAATGGGAAGTGCATAAATATCACCCTGGCGCAATTGCACATTTTTAACCCCAGCCCGTTCCAAATTTGCCCGCGCAACTGAGAGCATGGCAGGGGTTTGATCTACCCCCACGGCACGCGTGGCGTAAGGTGCAAGAACTTCAAGCATACGGCCTGTACCTGTTCCCAGATCCAGCAGGGCAGAAATAGGCTTTGAACCCACTAACTGGGTAACAGCCGCCTCAACCCGTGCATCGCCTATATGAAGCGAGCGAAGTTTATCCCAGTCTTTAGCCTGTGTTGCAAAATAATCGGCAGCTTGCGCTGTACGGGTGGCACGCGTTTCAACCAAGCGTGCGCGATCTGCAAAAAACACCTCATCATTACTGTTAAGCTGAGTAATGGCATTGGATGCTGTTTGAGCTGCATTATTATCTGCTAGTTTAAAAAATGCCCATGCCCCTTCGCGGTGACGCTCTACAAGACCTGCCTCAACCAGTAATTTCAAATGACGTGAAACACGTGGCTGGCTTTGACCCAGAATTGCCGTAAGTTCTGTAACAGTGAGTTCAGCCTCAGACAAAAGTACAGTAAGGCGCAGTCGTGTTGGCTCTGCCAGCGCTTCTAGCACAGTAATCATTTTACTAAATGGGAGCCTGGTATCAAGTTCTGACATAAAGATATGTTTATACGTAAAGTTTAATCTAGGCAACGGGATTTTTTGACGCAAAAAAAGGCTGCAGAAGCAGCCTTTGAAAGTTTACACAGGAGACATCAAACAAAGTGGAATGAACCACTCATAACCCTAACGAAAGGATCAATACTGTTAACCTAAACAAAAATGGTTAAAAAAGAATAGGAATGAGCCTGATTTAAATCTTGAAAAAGCTGTCTGCGACATTTCGTCCAGTATTTTTTAAACCTATGGCTGTTTCAATTCTTTCAATCTCTGTTCTGAGCATTTCCACTGTGTTTTCCAACTCTTCAACAGACATGTAGTCGAGTGAGTCACCAATTTGATGTTTTACTTTTGATCTTTTGGGTTCATCATCTGACATTATTTCAGCTCCTTTAAAAAGCTACATTTATCACAAAACCCCAAAGCTAAAAGAGCAAACAGAATAACAGGCGAGAGAGCAAATATGATGAAAACAAGCATGATGAAGGATTTAAACTGTGATTTGCCCTCCACCATGAATATTATTGCCATCGAAAAACCAGGCGGGCCAGAGGTCCTCCAAATGCAGACCCGGCCTATGCCATATCCTGGCATAAACGAAATTCTGATCAAAGTTTGTGCTGCCGGTATTAACAGGCCCGATGTTTTTCAACGACTTGGCAAGTATCCGCCCCCTATTGGCGCTCCAGATTACCCAGGCCTTGAAGTGGCAGGCCATATTGTAAAAATTGGCACATCTGTCACAAGCCATAAAGTTGGTGATAACGTCTGCGCGCTTCTTAGTGGTGGTGGCTATGCAGACTATGCAATTGCCAATCCTGTAACAACATTACCAATTCCTAGCTGCTTGACCTACATTGAAGCGGCAGCCCTGCCTGAAACTGTTTTTACCGTATGGAGTAACCTGTTTGACATTGGCAGGCTTGTAAAAGATGAATGGCTTTTAGTGCATGGTGGAACATCCGGCATTGGAACAATAGCAATACAAATGGCAAAAGCTTTTGGTGCTAAAGTCATCGCAACAGCAGGATCTGAAACAAAATGCCAGTTTTGCCTCAAGCTTGGTGCAGATTATGCTGTTAACTATCGCACAAGCGATTTTGTTGATGCTTGCAGGTCAACAACTGGACAAAAAGGTGTCAACTTAATATTGGACATGGTTGGAGGCAGCTATACAGCTAAAAATCACGAGGCTGCAGCCATGGACGGGCGCATCATTCAGATTGCAACACTGCAAGGTTCGAAAGTCGAGATTAACCTGAGCCAGATTATGAAAAAACGCTTGTGGCATACAGGATCGACCCTGCGTTCAAGACCAGACATTGAAAAACAGACCATAGCCAAATCCGTTGAAAAATATATATGGCCCCTGATTGAAAAAGGCCTCATACGCCCGGTCATTGATACTGTCCTGCCTCTAAGTAAAGCAGCAAAAGCTCACCGCTTGATGGAAAAGAGCGATCATATTGGCAAAATAATACTTTCAACAGAGAGTTGATAGAAGTGGATTTGCCCAAAGCAACCCATTGCGAACTCATGAAAATAGAGCTATAGAGACGTTATCCACGTCATGTATGAACCTTGTCATGACGCTTCTACCCCTAAGAAGGCTGAGGCTTAAAGACTGCTATTTATTTTAACTAAAGCGCCAAAAGCGCAACATTGGAGAATTAGGCCCGTGACAGCAAAGCTTCTCATGCCAAAAGCCACAGCCGTATGGCTTGTTGAAAATAGTTCTCTGACATTTGAGCAGATAGCAGAATTTTGCACATTGCATCCCTTGGAAGTTAAAAGCATTGCAGATGGCGAAGTTGCTGGGGGCATAAAAGGGCAAAATCCACTTATGAATGGTCAGCTGACCCGTGAAATGCTGGACTCAGCGCAAAAAAATCCTAATCTTCGTCTGAAAGTTGCAGAATCAAAACTCCGCGTCCCTGAAGCAAAGCGCCGTAAAGGCCCACGTTACACACCTTTGTCACGCCGTCAGGATCGTCCAAATGCAATTCTATGGCTTATTAAAAATCATCCCGAACTAAAAGATGCGCAGATTATGCGACTTGTGGGCACAACTAAACATACCATTGACCAAATCAAGACTCGCACTCACTGGAATTCAGCAACTTTACAGCCAGTAGACCCTGTAGCTCTTAGCCTTTGCTCCCAGATTGATCTGGACTTTGAGGTTAACCGCTCTGCAAAAGATCGTCCAGTCATTGATACTGAACCAACACAAACATTGCTTCCAACAGAAATTACGACAGCTCCAAAACCAACAGGCCCAGTTTTTGCGCCTTCAGCACCAAAAGTCAAAGAGGTTGATGTTGATGCTGCAAGTGTATTTGCAAAATTAAAGGCCTTAAAATCAAGCGATGCTCCTGCAGCTGATAAATAGAATTGTTTTAAAAGAAGTTTTAATTCAAGCCTCGTGTTTAACTTGCGCCATAGTCAAGCATGAGGCCCTTATATTGCACTACGATGACTGTTCTTATATGGATTTGCTCATGATTTATTCATTTGTGAGGGTGTATACTGGCGAAATAATACTATTTTAGTAGCAAAAATTAATAATTAGACTGGCTTTTGGAAGCAAACCTTAATGCTGAGTGGTGTAAAACTTTCTGGCAAAAAATCATATGCTTACTTAAAAGCCACTATTATTTTAATATTCGCCTGGATTGCTCTGATTTCCCCCTGGTTGACTGGCAGGGCAACAATTCCATATGATGCAAAAGCACATTTTCAGGCACAGATTCAATTTCTTGCCCAAGCTATTCACAATGGAGACACACCTTTTTGGACTCCAAACATATTTGCTGGGTCCCCGCAGATTGCTGACCCCCAGTCCATGATTTTTTCGCCTGCAATCTTGCTGGCCTTGTTCAATAAAAATCCAAGTTTCATGGCCGTCGATATTATGATGTTCACCTATATTCTTGTTGGTGCCATCGGTATTGTAATGTTCTTTAAAGATCATGGCTGGCATAGTTCTGGTGCTGTAGTTGCAGCCTTGGCTTTTGGCTTTGGAGCGTCCGCATCATCTCGAATTCAACACTTTGGCCAAATTCACAGTCTTTCGCTTTTTGCACTCACGCTTTGGCTATTGGCAAGGGGGCTGGAGCGAAAATCGATTACTTATGGCATTTTAAGCGGCCTTATGGCTGGATTAATGGTCGTAGAACCAGATCAGGTTGCATTTTTAGGTGTTATATTTCTGATTGGCTATGTTGTTCACTATCTGCTCTCGTCGAATAATCTGAAAATTTCCCTGTCGGGAGCCATCAAACCACTCACTGCGGGCACTATTGCAGCCACACTGCTTTCTGGCATTCCTATAATCATGACTTATCTTTTTGTGGAATCCTCAACTCGTCCGATGGTTGAATTTTCGGGCGTTATTGGCGGATCACTCCATCCAGCCTCCTTGTTAACCGCTATCATAGGCGATTTATATGGTGCTGTTGATCAAGCTGTTGACTATTGGGGTCCTGGGAGCGCAAGCTGGGGCGATAAAAACATTTATCTTGCCCAGAATATGGGACAGCTTTATGTCGGCGCTCTCCCGATTGCCGCAATTATAGTATTTGGACTATTTAATGGGGATATTTTCAGAAAAGAAATCCGTTATTTTACCATTTCACTAGTTGTCTCGATAATTTATGCAATTGGTCGCTTCACACCAGCATTCTATTTTATGTATGAATACATTCCTGGTGTAGATCTGTTTCGTCGTCCTGCAGATGCAACCTTTTTGATTGGCGTATTTTTAAGCATTATTGGCGGCTATGTTGTTCACAGACAAATGACTGCAACCTCAAAAGCTACAAGATGCAGGGACATTGCAGGTCTCACTGCAATTATCTTACTGGTTATTTTGGCATCTGCCCTGGCATTTCATCAAAAGCACGAAAATGATGCATTAAAACCAATCCTGCTGTCTTTTGGTTTCTTGATTTTAGCTGTTACAGGCCTTTTCTTTACCCGCATCAATTTTGTAAAGTCCAGTCCAGTCATGATTACAGCTTTAGCTGCATTTTTTATGGTGGCTGACATAAGTATTAATCAAGGCCCAAATGAATCAACAGCTTTATCTCCAAAAGAGTTTGAACCTCTTGATCCCCAAGGCGCTAATGAAACGGTTCAGCTTATCAAAGCGCGTCTGCGTCAAGGTTCCAAGCCGGACCGCCGCGACCGTGTTGAACTTGTTGGCCTGGGTTTCTATTGGCCTAATGTTGCACTTGTTCAGGGGTTTGACAGTACACTTGGTTACAATCCTTTGCGTATTGCAGAGTTTTCGCAGGCCACTGGCGCATCTGATATCGTGGTTGGGCCAAAAGACAGGGAATTTACGCCTTTATTTCCTTCATACCGCTCACTTATGGCCGATATGCTCGGCTTACGGCTTATAATCTGTGGCATACCCATCGAAAAAGTGGACGCAGCTCTCAAGCCTGGTGACCTTATTCCACTGGGCCGCACAAAAGATGGCTACGCTTATGAAAATCCGCGTGCTTTGCCCAGAGCCATGTTTGTAACCAACTGGCTGCAGGCTGATTTTGATGAGTTGCTCAAAACCGGTAAATGGCCTAAGTTTAATCCGCGTCAGACAGTTTTACTCGAATCTGCTCCAGAAATGGAAATACCTGAAAAAACTGTTCAAAAAAATACCCAGACACCAAATGCCCAGGTTTCCATTGATGAATACCACAATGGCAAAATTGAAATATCTGTTGATTCAAGTCAGCCTGGATTTTTGGTGCTCAACGATAGTTACCATCCATGGTGGTATGCAAGTGTTGATGATGCCCCTGCCGAGGTCATGAAAGCAAATGTAATTTTTAGAGCTGTTAAAGTGCCAGCTGGTAAACATACTGTAATATTTGAGTTTCGCCCCTTGGATGGCACAGCAACTGAGTTGAAAGAAATGTTTCAAAGCGATGAACCTGTAGTTAAAGCAGATTCACCTGTAAAAACGGCTGATGAGACTGCCAACATAAAAGATGTGCGCAATTGAACATGTTTTTAAAACTTTTTTCAGTTTTCTATATCACCTCCAAAGACAGAAAATGAACCAGAAATCCTCTTTTTGGATAAAGCATGTGCACCAGGACAGGCGTAGCAGGCTCTTGCAGCGCAATACGGTGACAAAAGCAACCCGCAACTTTTTTGAAAATAAGAATTTTACAGAAGTTGAAACGGCTATTTTACAGGTTTCACCCGGTAATGAAACACACCTGCACGGGTTTGAGACCAAGCTTATAAAACCCGACTTGTCTGTGCAGCAATTATATCTTCACACATCACCTGAATTTGCCTGCAAAAAATTGCTGAGCGCGGGTGAACAGCGCATCTTTACCTTTGCCCGCGTATTTCGCAATCGTGAACGAGGTGCATTGCACAGTCCAGAATTTACAATGCTGGAGTGGTATCGGGTTGGTGAACATTACACTCAGCTTATGAGTGACTGCGCTGAATTGATAAGCAATGCAGCAACATTAACAGGGGCTGAAAGTTTATGCTTTAAAAACAAAACTTGTAATCCATACATCCTGCCTGAACGCATCACCATATGTGAAGCGTTTCAGCGTTTTGCAGATATTGATCTTGCATCCACATTTTCAAGCACTGAGACAGACCGGAATGCTCTTGCAGCATATGCACGCAACAAGAATGTGCGTATTGCAGAAGATGATACCTGGTCTGATATTTTCAGTCGTATCTTATGCGAATTTGTTGAACCAAATCTGGGGCTTGAACAGCTAACAATTCTCTATGATTATCCTGTATCAGAAGCAGCCCTTGCAAGGCCTAAACCACAGGCTCCGCATCTTGCCGAACGCTTTGAGCTTTATGCCTGCGGGGTGGAACTTGCCAATGCCTTTGGAGAGCTTACAAATGTGGATGAACAGCGCAAACGCTTTGATGCAGACATGCGCGAGAAACAGCGTATTTATGGAGAGAGCTATCCTCTGGATGAAGATTTTCTGACAAGCCTTGCCCATATGCCAGAGGCTTGCGGCGCAGCTCTGGGGTTTGACAGATTGGTAATGCTGCTGACTAGTGCAGGTAAAATTGATGATGTAATGTGGGCGGGAGTACCAGGTTAAGTGTTTAATCTGCTTTGCCAAATTTGCTTATGCCAAGTGGGTTTTTATTTTGACAGACAGCACCTGCTGGACTCTAACTGTAAAGAGATTGACTTCGTAGCCTTTGGTAGAAAGAGATATTATAAATATTCTGTTTGAATATTCCGCATTGTAAACAGAATATTCAACCTATCTTAAACGCTTTTTAAAGAGACAATGTTTTGGTAAATACCACTACCCTGCGCACACCATCTGATCTTCTTTTGGCTGGTTTAATCACGCCGCAAATGCAGGCTGACATTACAAAAGTAGCCAGCAAATATACCATTGCCATTTCCCCTGCCATGGCTTCACTCATTGATCCTTTAAACCCTGATGATCCCATTGCCCGCCAGTTTGTGCCGCAAGCAGCAGAGCTCATCACCACTCTAAATGAACGCAGTGATCCTATTGGAGATGAGGCGCACTCCCCTGTCAAAGGTATTGTCCACCGCTACCCAGATCGCGTGCTGCTCAAACTGCTGCATACCTGCCCTGTTTACTGTCGTTTCTGCTTTCGGCGCGAGGTCGTGGGGCCGCAAGGCGCTGGAAATCTGGATGCTGATGAACAGGTCAAGGCGCTTGATTATATTGCTGCCAACCCGCAGATTTGGGAGGTGATTCTCACAGGTGGTGATCCTCTCATGCTTTCTCCCCGCCGCATTCAGAGTGCACTGGAAAAGCTTGGCAGTATCAGCCATGTAAAGATTATCCGCTGGCATACCCGTGTACCAATAGTCACACCCAATCAAATAACAGCGGAAATGGCTGATGCACTCAGCAGTACCAGTAAAACCATATACATGGCAATTCATGCCAACCATCCACGCGAGTTTACCCCCAAAGCTTGCCATGCCCTACAGCGTTTGCGTAAAACAGGAATTGTACTTGTCAGCCAGACGGTCCTGCTTAAAAACATCAATGACGATGCAGATACTCTTGAAAAACTCATGCGCTGTTTTGTAGAAAATGGCGTGAAACCCTATTATCTGCACCATGCGGATCTAGCCCCTGGCACATCGCATTTTCGCACCAGCATTACGAAGGGGCAGGCTTTAATGCGCGCCTTGCAGGGCCGTTTATCGGGCCTGTGCCTGCCAACCTACGTGCTGGATATTCCAGGAGGTTTTGGCAAAGCCCCCATTGGTCCAGATTACGCAATACAAAAAGGAAACGGAAACTGGCAGGTAACAGACTATAATGGCAAAATGCATGAGATTGAGAATATAAGCTGATTTCAGATCCTGTTATCCCAACATAAAATGCAGGCGGAAATCCATATTAAAATTAAAAAAGACTGATTACCTTCCATCCCTCTGGTGTGAAAAATAATAAAAGTACTGACTTTAATATTTTTACTATACAAAATGTTTGGACAATTTCAAACCTTGCGCCTGATAATTTGAGTTCAAATCTTGTCCATAGAGCGTTTTTGGCTGCTCGCACATATGCTCATACACAAGGCGACCCACAACCTGCCCATCTTCCAAAATAAATGGCACATCGTGCGAGCGTACTTCCAGCACAGCCCTGGCGCCTGATCCACCTGATGCAGAATGTCCAAAACCTGGATCAAAAAACCCAGCATAATGCACACGAAACTCTCCAACCAGCGGATCAAAAGGTGTCATTTCTGCTGCGTAATCTGGTGGCACATGCACAGCTTCCTTGCTTGCCAGAATATAAAACTGACCTGGATCAAGCACCAATGCGCCGTTCCCGTCTGCTTGCAAAGGCTCCCAGAAATCAGCTATTTTATGAGCTGCAACCTTGTCCATATCAACCAGACCAGTATAGCGCTTGGCGCGATAACCAATCAGGCCCTGACTGTCAAAACCAGACAAATCAACGCTGATTGCGACACCCCCAATTAAGGATGCATCTGCGTCAGACACCAGCTTTTGCTCGCTATGGAGCTGATGCAATTCGGCATTATCCAAGCGCGGCATGCCTGTACGAAACCGTATTTGGCTAAGGCGTGACCCTTGGCGCACCAGCACAGGAAAGGTACGTGGGCTGATTTCTGCGTAAAGCTGACCATGATAGCCTGCTGGTATTTGGTCAAATTCTGCGCCTTCATTGGTAATGACCCGTGTAAATACATCCAGCCGCCCTGTTGAGCTTTTAGGATTTGCAGATGCGCAGATATGGGCTGGCAGGGCCATATTTTCCATAAGTTCAGCAATATACACACAGCCAGTTTCCAGCACCGCACCTCTTGTCAGATCCATTTCATGAAGGGAAAGCGCTTCAATCCTGTTTAAAACTGATCGCCCAGCGCCTGGAAGAAAGCTTGCTCTCATGCGCCATACACGATGACCCAACCTTAAATCAAGACTGCCAGGCTGCACTTGATTAGGGGCAACAGCCTGGGCAAGATTAACGTAACCAGATGAAATCAGGCTATTGATCATTGCATCTGAAAAAATACCATTCTCTAAACTCACGTTACACTACCAATACTATTGCCTAAAATAAAAACTCTTCCGTCATAATGACTAATCTGGGTAAAAATACAATTGAGCTTCAAGCTCAAACATAACAAAAGTTTGCAAAAGAGACTGGAAGCATATAATATTCAATCTGCACCCTGCATAACACTGAATAAATCATGTACCAGAAAATTACAGACAATATAAAAATTACAGTCGTACCAGCCTATCTGGATGAACAGTCAAAACCAGATAAAAACCAATATTTTTGGGCTTACACCATTCAAATTATTAATTTGCGTGACGTGCCAGTTCAGCTTTTATCACGCTACTGGAAAATAACCGACGCTAATGGTCGCGTAAACGAAATACACGGAGAAGGCGTTGTAGGCCAGCAGCCTGTTATTCCTCCCTCTCATAGTTTTGAGTATACTAGCGGTTGCCCACTTGAGACATCGCAGGGATTTATGGTCGGGCATTACAATATGATGGATCATGATGGATTGATGTTTTTAATAAATATTCCTGCTTTTTCGTTGGATAGCCCGTTTGAGTCCCGTATCTTAAATTAAAGCATGCCAAAAAATATCCTTTCAAATAGTTACATAGACGCAGCAAAGAACCAGAACGAGTTGATTTTAAAACGATTTCGTTGCACAGGTAACTTAACATGATAACTTAATATCAAATTAGCTACGCGCTAAGCAAATTGAAAAATGCGGATTCCTGAATAATGGCTAGAATACTTCTTGCAGAAGATGATGAACCTGTTCGCGCTTTTGTACGAAAAGCATTGGAGATGGACGGGCACAGTGTAACTGAAGCCGAAGATGGTGGTCTTGCACTTGATATACTCATTCAACAAAATGGTGCTTTTGATCTGCTTTTGTCAGATATCAGAATGCCTGTCATGGATGGTATCGCACTGGCTTTAAGCGCTGCCCATAAATATGCATCCTTGCCTATTCTGCTTATGACTGGTTATGCCGAACAGCGCGAACGGGCCAGTGATCTTGACGCAATAATAGAAGATGTCATTACCAAACCATTTGCCCTGTCTGATTTACGTGAGCTTGTGCGCAAAACGCTGGCAAAACATCGAGCTGGTTGAATACCTTGCCTTTTAAAACCTAGTCTCTTGGAATAGCCAGGGGATTCGACATTTTGGGACGATTTGAACGCCGTGACTCAGGCACTGGATAGCTTGTTGGCTGTGGATTACCTGGGGCATAGATTGGCTTGTTGGCTCGCGCCCGTGCAGCTAAAGCCGCGCGTCGCGCCTCAGCAACACCGCCATAACTTGATTTTGGAACAGGGCGCTTTGCCAGAGCAGTGCTTCGGTTGCGTGATGCATCCAGCCTACCTTCCAGCACTTTGATTTCCTCAGGAGTGCGTCTTGCCAGGCTGCGCTCAGCAGGCGTTGGTGTAATTTCTGGATAGGCATAATCTGATTTTAAGCGTGATCGCACGACAAAATCCTTTGGCTCGCCAACTGTTGTGGTAAAACCTGCGCGTGCAGCAAGCGTCCTGCCCTCAATCATCCTGCCCTCTACTGAAGCTTGCGATCCTTGGTCAGTAGTACAGGCAGTAAGAGCAGACAGACAAATTAATACAGTGCTTATTGCAGCTAACTGTCTGGTATCAAAAAAAACAGGCATCAGACAATCCTTAAAGGCTAGCGCAATTTTGCCCTGTACAAGCGTAATGGGAGTACAGGCGAATATCATATTGCTTTGCTTCTTAATATGTAACATTGATATTGCAATAATATATTTTGAAACATTCATGGCGCACAAAGTATTTATCATTCGCGCACACCTTTTTTAAAAAAATCATGATGATGGCTAAGCCTGCGCAACGGGAGATGTGTGTATGACAAATGGTGCGAATAACAATAACACAAATCATACATCAGAGAACGGTACCGATTTTGACAAGATGTCTCAAAATACTGCCCTTATCATAGAGCAGATTGGCAAAGTTGGGGCCGCCTACATGCGCCCGCGTGAAGAAGGCGCACCAGCCTCTGTTTTTTCCGATGAAGCAGCAGATATGGTCAAAACACTAGGGAGTGTAGCACAAAGCTGGCTGCATGATCCTGCAAAAGCCATAGAGGCACAAAACACTCTCTCCAGCAAATTTGTCAGCCTTTGGGCTGAAACACTTAAAACCATGCAAGGCCAGCCAGCTGAGACAATTGCCCAAGCCCCACCACGAGACAAACGCTTTGTGGATGAGGAGTGGTCAAGCAACCCTTATTTCAGCTTTTTAAAACAGGCCTACCTTATTACCACCGACTGGGCCGATGACATGGTGCAAAAAGCTGAAGGGCTGGATGAAACCACAAAAAAGAAAGCTGAGTTTTATGTGCGCCAGCTATCTGGTGCTATTTCCCCATCCAATTTTCTGCCCACTAATCCAGAACTCATACGTACAACCATGTCTGAAAATGGTGAAAACCTTGTACGTGGCATGAAGATGCTTGCAGAGGATATTGAAGCTGGCAAGGGCGATCTTAAAATACGTCAATCTGATAATTCTGGTTTTGTGCTTGGCAAAAACATTGCCACCACACCAGGCAAAGTTGTGCTGCGCAACGATATTATGGAGCTTATTCAATACGCCCCCACAACGCCAAATGTATTGGCGCGTCCATTGGTTATAGTACCGCCCTGGATCAACAAGTTTTACGTTCTTGATCTCAATTCAGAAAAGTCATTCGTGCGCTGGGCTGTGTCAAAAGGCATGACAGTATTTCTTATTTCATGGGTAAACCCAGATAAACGCCACAAAGCCTATGATTTTGAAACCTATATGCGCAATGGTATATTTCAGGCGGTTGACTGTGCAAAGGATATAACAGGTGCAGCTGATGTTCACGCTGCGGGCTATTGTGTAGGTGGCACTTTGCTCGCCGTGACTTTGGCCTATATGGCGGCAACGAACGATAAACGCATTGCACAAGCCACATTTTTGACAACCCAGGTTGATTTTCAAAATGCAGGGGATCTTAAGATTTTTGCCGATGAAGAGCAGATCAGCGCAGTAGAAGAAATCATGTCAAGACATGGCTATCTGCCTGGCACGAAAATGGCGGGTGCTTTCAACATGCTGCGCCCGCTTGATCTTATCTGGCCTTATGTCATCAATAATTACATCAAGGGAAAGCAGCCGGTAGCCTTTGATCTTCTGTACTGGAATTCTGATGCAACCAGAATGCCAGAGGCAAACCACAGATTCTATCTTCGGAACTGCTATCTTGAAAACAGGCTTGCCAAAGGCGAGATGGTGATTGGCGGCGTAACACTTGATCTAAATCAGGTTACAATCCCGATTTACAATCTGGCAGCGCGAGAAGACCATATCGCACCAGCCAAATCCGTGTTTTTTGGCTCTAAACTGTTTGGTGGACCTGTGCGCTTTGTACTGGCCGGCAGTGGGCATATTGCTGGCGTAGTTAACCCTGCAGAAAAAGCCAAATACCAGTTCTGGACTGGAGGGAAGGTTGAAGGCTCCTTGAATGACTGGCTTTTGGAGGCAAAGGAAACAGCAGGCTCCTGGTGGACAGACTGGCGCCAATGGTGTGGGCAAACGGCTAAAACAGAAATCAAGGCTCCCAATATTGGCAATGAGAATTTTAAGCCGCTTACAGATGCCCCAGGGGACTATGTAAGGGTACGGGCTTGAGACGTTTTTAAGTGTATTTAGCCATTAAGTTTGCTTGATAAATTTGACACTATCGTCTTTGCAGGGTAAATTCTTTAATTGATAATCTAGAAAAAAATTCATATAAACAATGTGTTATTTGTTTTATACTGGATTTTTGTGTAGGTTCCCTTAATATATTGTATTAGAGATTGTGTTAAATACCTGTAATCATCATGGATATAACTGGATCACGAACTGTTGCTCCGTTTGCCTGCGAAGATACTGGTAATAAAACAAATAGTCTTACATGTGTCTTTGTAAATAATTATAAAATGCTAGCATTCTGATTGACCTTAACCAATCAATTAATATTTTGCTTAATATCTAAATTCCCCTAGGACACCCATGCCCCAAGCTCCCATATCAAGCCATATGAGCCCACAAATATGGGCGCTGCTGCTTCTGCTTGCCTGCCTTTGGGGTGGATCGTTTTTCTTTATTGGCCTGTCTGTCAAGGAGGTTCCGCCTCTTACAATTGTTGCCATGCGCGTCAGCATTGCAGCACTCATTCTGCATATTGCGCTCAAAATTAAAGGTGAAACACTGCCGCTTCATAAGCCAGCCCTCAAAGCCTATGCAGGCATGGGACTGTTGAACAACTCCATTCCTTTCTGCCTGATTGCCTCAGCACAAGCGCATATTGCCGGCGGCCTGGCCTCCATACTCAATGCCACAACACCCTTGTTCACCATTTTCATCATGCATTTTTTTAGCGCTGATGAGCGCCTGACCAAAGGCAAAACTGCTGGTATACTCCTTGGGCTCGCTGGCGTTGCCGTCATGATGAGCAGCACAGTTACCAGTTTCAACGCAGATTTTTTGAGCGAACTGGCCGTATTGGCGGCTGCACTCTGCTACGGATTTTCAGGAATTTTCGGGCGCAGATTCAAAACCATGCAGATCTCGCCCCTTGCAACAGCTACCGGCATGCTAACAGCATCTAGCATCATTATGCTGCCCGTGGCAGCTATTATTGACAGGCCTTGGCAGCTGGCTTTACCTTCTATGCCTGTCATATTGTGCATTGCCGGTCTTGCAATTTTTTCTACAGCCTTTGCATTTATCCTGTTTTTTCGCATTCTAGCCAGTGCAGGCATGACAAACACAACTCTTGTCACATTTCTTGTACCTGTTTTTGCAATTTCTCTGGGCACTTGGCAGCTTGGAGAAATTTTGCAGCCGCGTCATTATGCTGGAATGGCACTGATTGCCAGCGGCCTGTGCGTTATGGATGGCAGGTTTTTTAAGCTTTTAAAACTCTCGACATAGGCTCTGTCTTGCGTCAAAATCAGTTTAACATGAACCAAAAATGGGTCAGAATTTAAATTGGGAGGACGGGGCTATGGTTCAACCTGCACTGAACGCTGGAAGTTTAAATCATGTCATTGATCCAGTCTGGCTAAAATCCTATCCAGAGGGCGTACCGGCACAACTTGATCTTGCGTCGCTTAAAACGCTGGCAGATATGCTGCAAAATTCATTTAAGTTATATGCAGACAAGCCAGCTTTTATCAGCTTTGGCAAAACCATTACTTATGAGGAACTACAGCATGATGCAGAGGCGCTGCTTAGCCAGTTGCAGGCTCGTGGTTTAAAACAGGGTGAGCGTATTGCGCTGATGATGCCAAATGTTATGGCTTATCCTGTGTGCCTGGTTGCACTTATTTTAGGTGGCTACACAATTGTCAGTGCCAATCCGCTCTACACTGCCCGTGAATTGCAGCATCAGTTGAAAGATTCTGGTGCAAAAGCAATCATTGTACTGGAAATGTTTGCTCATGTGCTGGAACAGGCTGTTCTGGGGCAAGCCATTCCAAGCCTTGATCTGGAGCAGATCATTATTGCAAAACCTGGTGATATTTTAGGCTTTAAAGGCAAAATCATAAATTTTGTGGCTAAATACATTAAAAAAACTGTACCTGCTTTCTCCATTCCAAAAGCTTCTATGCTTTCTACTCTGATAGCAGCCGGACATGGACAGAAGCCAAAGCCTGTAAGCATATCATTGGATGACATAGCCTTTCTTCAATATACCGGCGGCACAACGGGCATATCAAAAGGGGCTGTTCTCACTCATAAAAACCTGAGTGCTAATCTTGAACAAAACTGCCTCTGGTTTGATAAAACCTTTAACAGCTCACCCTACAAAAACGAACATTGTATGGTTGTTGCCCTTCCACTGTATCATATTTATTCGCTCACCTGCTGTGCCATGATGTGCCTGCGCATAGGAGCGAGCTGCCTCCTGATTGTAAACCCACGTGATATTTCAGGTTTTATCAAAACATTGCAGGCATCCAGATTCACAATCATGTCTGGCGTTAACACGTTGTATAATGCGCTGCTCAATGCTCCAGGATTTAATAAGATTGATTTCAGCCGCATGTCATTTTTCAATGCAGGCGGTATGGCTATGCAGGGGCCAGTTGCAAAACGCTGGAAAGAAGCAACAGGATTTGCTATTATTGAAGGCTACGGCTTATCTGAAACATCACCCGTCCTAACCATAAACCATCCTGGTATTGCAGAATTTACAGGTACAATTGGCTATCCCATTTCATCAACTGAAATTTTAATTTTAACTGAAAATGGCTCGCAGGCCGCAATTGGAGAACCAGGGGAAATATGTGCTCGTGGTCCACAGGTTATGGAAGGCTACTGGGATAGTGCAACAGGTGCTGCCAAATCAAAGTCCACCAAAGATTTTACAGAAGATGGATTTTTCAGAACGGGCGATATTGGTATTATGCTTGAAGATGGCAAGATCAAAATTGTTGATCGCCTGAAAGACATGATTCTTGTTTCTGGCTTTAATGTTTATCCCAACGAAGTGGAGGAAGTGCTTGCTGGTTTGCCAGATGTGGTGGAATCTGCGGTTGTTGGAATATCAGACAAAGCTAGCGGTGAGCTGGTTATCGCCTATGTTGTTGCTAAAAATCCTAACCTTACAGCGGAAACCATCAAAGAATACTGCTATAAGAATCTAGCCCACTATAAAGTGCCCAAAAAGATTATTTTTAAAGATTCTTTACCAAAAACCAATGTTGGCAAGGTTTTAAGACGCGTCTTGAGGGACGAGGCAACCAGCGCGTTTACCATCAAATAGACAGAGGTTGAGTTTAATGAAATGCATCGCGACAAAAAACGAATTATGCCTTGAACTGCCTGAAGATCAGTGAGGCATTTGTGCCACCAAACCCAAAAGAGTTGGAGAGCACTGTTTCAACTTTTCGTTTGCGCGCAACATGTGGCACTAGGTCAAACTCTGTTTCAATTGATGGGTTATCCAGATTAATTGTTGGTGGCACAATCTGATCACGAATTGCCAGCACAGAGAATATGGCCTCTACCGCACCTGCTGCGCCAAGTAGATGTCCAATTGCAGATTTGGTTGAAGACATGGATACATTCTTTGCACCCTGCAACAAGCGAGTAACAGCCCCCAGCTCAATTTCATCACCCAAAGGGGTGGAAGTGCCATGCGCATTGACATAATCTATGTCCTGCGCTGTAAGGCCTGCCCGTTTCATGGCAGCTTGCATGCAGCGATAGGCGCCATTGCCATCCTCTGCTGGTGCAGTGATATGATGCGCGTCGCCTGACATGCCATAGCCTATAATCTCTGCGTGGATATGAGCACCGCGCGCCTGCGCATGTTCCAGACTTTCAAGCACCATGGCACCTGCACCCTCCCCCATCACAAAGCCATCGCGTGCTTTGTCATATGGGCGCGAAGCAGCTGCAGGAGTGTCATTAAAACCTGTGGATAATGCACGGCACGCTGCAAATCCAGCCAAAGCCAAGCGATTAATGGGAGACTCTGCTCCCCCTGCCACCATAACATCGGCATCACCCAGTGCCACCATACGCGCTGCATCGCCAATGGCATGGGAACCGGTTGAACAGGCCGTAACAACAGAGTGGTTTGGCCCTTTGAGACCATGCGTTATGGAGATGTATCCAGAGGCAAGATTGATCAGACGACCTGGAATAAAAAATGGTGATATACGCTTTGGCCCGCGCTCTGCCAATATAATTGACGCATCGTAAATACCCCCAATACCACCTATACCAGAGCCAAAAAGCACACCTGTTGTTTCTTGGTCTTCGCTGGTCTTTGGATGCCAGTTTGCATCGTTTAAAGCCTGTGTTGCTGCACACATGGCAAAAACAATGAATTCATCAACTTTACGAGCCTCTTTTGGCTCCATCCACATCGACGAATCATAGGTCCCGTCTGTTCCGTTACCCTTTGGAACTATACAGGCAATCTGGCAGGCAAGATCAGAAACATTAAAATGTTCAATCCTGCCAGCACCGCTCTTTCCCTCAAGAAGCCGCTGCCATGTTTGCTCCACCCCGCACCCTAAAGGGGTGAGAAGGCCAAGCCCGGTTACAACAACGCGTCTCACAGGAAAAACTGTAATTTAAAACACATAGTCACACAAAATTATGCAGAAACATTTTTTTCAAGAAATTTAACTGCATCGCCGACAGTTACTATTGTTTCAGCTGCATCATCAGGAATTTCAACACTGAACTCTTCTTCAAAAGCCATAACAAGCTCAACTGTGTCCAAGCTGTCTGCACCCAAATCGTCAATAAAGTTGGCAGCAGGTACAACTTTGTCAGCTTCAACACCAAGATGTTCAACTACAATTTTTTTTACACGTTCAGCTATATCGCTCATTTAAGATTCCCCTTTTGGATGTGTACTATTGTCTGTACCTTTAAACTTTAAAGAAACAGGTTAACATTCGCCTTAGCAACGCTTTAACCGACCAGACGCGCAGTGTCCAGCTTGTGTATGTAAATTACCCGTGTAGCATATATTTAAACACTTAAATCATCGCCATACCACCATTTACATGCAAGGTTTGCCCAGTCATGTAAGCCGCTTCACTGCTTGCAAGGTATAAAACACTTGAAGCAATTTCCTGAGCTGTACCCAGGCGCCCTGCGGGCACTTTTGCCAATACGGCTTCACGCTGTTTGTCATTCAGCTCATCTGTCATCGGGGTTGCAATAAAGCCAGGCGCTATGCAGTTCACTGTAATATTACGACTGGCAACTTCCTGTGCCAAGGATTTTGACATGCCGATTATGCCTGCCTTTGCCGCGCAGTAATTGCCCTGCCCAGGATTGCCCGTGATTCCAACTATAGATGTCATATTGATGATGCGGCCATAGCGGCGTTTCATCATTCCACGCAGTACCGCGCGTGAAAGTAAAAAAATGGATGTAAGATTGACTGCAACAACATCGTCCCATTCTGCGTCTTTCATGCGCATGAAAAGATTGTCGCGCGTAATGCCAGCATTATTAATCAGGATATCCAGCCCCCCCATGGCACTTTCTGCTGCTGGAACCAGCGCCTCAATAGAGGCACGATCGTTCAGGCTTGCAGTTATCACATGCACGTTGGAGCCAAGTTCGGCTGCAAGCATATCAAGTGCTTCGCGGCGCGTGCCAGACAAGGTTACAACTGCGCCTTGGCTATGCAATACCCTTGCAATATCGGCACCAATACCGCCAGACGCGCCTGTAATGAGAGCGGTTTTACCTGTTAAATCAAACATGAACATCAACCTTCAACATAGTTTTTAATATCGTCTGGTGTTCCGATATTGACAACAGCTGCACCCTCAACAATTCGCTTGACCAAGCCAGACAAAACCTTGCCAGCACCAATTTCCACAAAATGTGTTATGCCCTGCTCACCAAGCCAGCTCATACTTTCTGCCCAGCGCACCGCACCAGTAACCTGTTCCACCAGTTTTGTTTTAATTTCATCTGGCTCAACAACGGGTTTTGCAAGAACATTGGCAATAAGTGGTACAACAGGCCTGCTGACTGTTACTTTTGCCAAGGCCTCTTCCATCGCTTCAGCTGCTGGCTGCATCAAAACACAATGAAAAGGTGCAGAGACTGGTAAAATAATAGCACGTTTAACGCCTTGTGCTTTTGCCAGTTCACAGGCACGTTCTATAGCCAGTTTTTCGCCGGATATAACCACCTGCCCGCCACCATTATCATTGGCAATCTGGCAGATTTTACCCATGGCCGCCTCTTTGCAAATGCTTGCAGCTTTTTGAGGCGTGCAGCCTAGTAATGCTGCCATGGCGCCGTCTCCAACAGGCACAGCTTTTTGCATGGCATTACCACGTATGCGCAAAAGTTTTGCCGTATCGCTTAAATTAATGGCCCCAGCCGCTGCCAAAGCAGAATATTCACCAAGAGAATGCCCTGCAACATAAGCTGCATCACGTCCAGTTTTTACGCCTGCCTCTGCCTCAAGTACTCGCAAGGCTGCCATGCTCACTGCCATTAAAGCTGGCTGAGCATTGGCTGTCAGCTGGAGATCGGACTCAAGCCCTTCAAACATGAGTTTTGATAAATGCTGTGAAAGCGCTGAATCAACCTCATCAAAAACAGCTTTTGCAGCTGCAAAATTATCGTAAAGAGCCTTGCCCATACCAACTGACTGGCTGCCCTGCCCTGGAAATATAAAAGCTCTCGCCATAAAATGAATGTGCCCGTTGATACGTAAATGTGATTGCTAACGCATAAACACCCCGTACACGCTAAGTCAAGCACCTGTTTCCGACCAGAAAACGATGCTAAAACCAAACATGGTTAACGCTTTCAACGCCGTTAACCTTTTGTTAATGAATTTATTGACGCTGGACCTAACTTTACGTTAATCTTTTATTAAGGTTTAACGAGAGTTCAGTGTAATGCGTTTCGGCAAAATAAAAAAACATACATATTCAATTGCCTTGGGGGCAGCTGCAATACTACTGCAGTTACCAGTCTCTGCGCAAACGAAAATTGCCAGTTCAACACAAGCCCCAACATCACAGGAAACTTTGCCACCAATTGGCTGGGTTCAGCTTTGCCGCGAATATGTAAAAGACAGGCGCCAGCCATGCAATAACCAGAACCTGGAGGCTTTGGACGTTAAACTGGACGATATTGCGTGGAAGGCGATGTTGAAAGTCAATGCAGATGTAAACCGTGAGATTGAGCCAGCAACCGATATGGAACATTGGGGCGTAGTTGACCAGTGGGACTTTCCTGATGACAAAAAAGGTGATTGCGAAGATTACGTGCTTTTAAAGCGTCAGCGCCTGATGGAGATCGGCTTTCCGCGCCAGGCTTTGCTGATAACTGTTGTGCGTGATCTGCAAGGTGAAGGTCATGCTATTCTGACAGTAAAAACCGACAAGGGTGACTTTGTCATGGACAACATGAACTCAAAGCTCCTGCCCTGGACAGCGACAGGCTACAAGTATATCAAGCGCCAGTCTCAGGAAAACCCAAACCGCTGGGTATCACTAGGATCTGTGGATACTGCGATTTATACGTCTAGGAATTAAAATCTTTCCATTAAGGAATGGTTTTGTAGGTTGGCATGCACAAACATGACGACCTAAACCTTAATTTTGCTTAACAGCCTCAAAGCACATTCTTGCCTGGTTATGCCCGATATTTTTGCTTAAGCGCTGCGCATCAAAACCATGTGCATTCAAAATCTGGATGAACCCACCCTCTGAATATGTAGATAATTCTAGTTCAGACCTTATTTTTCTATAGTCAGATAAAAAAATCCGCAGCAAGCCAGTAAATGCTGCAAATAAAAAACCGCCTTTAAAAGCAAATTGCAGCAATGCATAGGCATCGTTAATGGCACTGACACTGAGTGGAATAATATCTGCCACTATAAGACGCCCATCAATTTTTAATTTTGCCATGCATGTTTCAAGCAGCGTATCAAATTCGGCTTTAGTTAAATACTGCAAAACAGAATTGATGACGATAATGTCTAGAAAATTGTCTTTTAAGTCTTGGAAATCAACAGAATCTATAATTTTTACATTCGAAACATCTGAAAAACGGTTTTCAAGTTTTTGACGTACCGTTTCTGCACCATCACATAAGTACAGGCATGTGACGGATCGAGCTATTTCATCTGCGCAAAGAGCTTCTCCACACCCGTAATCAAGAACAATTCTGTCCGATGGGCGTCTTAGATTTTTTATATCAGCTGCAATAGATTGATAATGTAACTGCTTATGACGTGCATTGACATAGATTGGTGTATCTAGATTCCAATATTCAATCCACGACTGCATATAAGGCCTTTCATACTGGCCTAGATTTCATCATCTCTATAAATCTGTCAAACAGATAATGGCTATCTTGTGGCCCTGGAGACGCCTCAGGATGGTGCTGCACAGAAAAAGCTGGGCGATCCGTTAAAGACAATCCGCAGTTTGTGCCATCGAACAGGGATATATGTGTTTGTGTAGCATTGTCTGGCAGACTGCCACCATCCACTGCAAAGCCGTGATTCATCGAAACAATTTCAACCTTGTTGGTTGTAAAATCCTTTACAGGATGATTTGCACCATGATGCCCATGCGCCATTTTCACAGTACTGGCACCAATTGCCAAAGCAAGCATCTGATGGCCAAGGCAAATACCAAAAGTTGGGATTTTAGCGTTGAGCACAGCCTGGATTGTTGGCACGGAGTAAACACCTGTTGCTGCTGGATCACCAGGTCCATTCGATAAAAACACGCCATCGGGATTCAGGCTCAAAACCTGATCTGCACTGCTTATTGCTGGTACAACCGTCACTTTACAGCCGCGATCTGCTAAGAGCCGCAAAATGTTGCGTTTTACACCAAAATCTATCGCAACAACATGAAACTGTGCATGAGTGTTTTCACCATATCCTGTTTCCAGCGCCCAGCTTGTTTCGCTCCAGGGCAGACTGGATTTGGAAGCACCAACCATTGGCACAAGATCAAGACCATCCATGTTTGGCAGAGCTTTAGCCTGATGGATCAAGGCATTTCTATCAAATTCGCCCGATGCATTATGTATAATAACAGCGTTCTGCATACCATTGTCGCGAATATGGCTTGTGAGCGCCCGTGTATCGACACCGCAAATACCCACAATATTGCGCTGTTTAAGCCATGCATCCAGATGCGCGGTTGAACGGTAATTGGAAGGGTTTGTAATGTTGGCATGTAGCACAATGCCTGTTGCACCATATGTGCCAGCCATGTTCACAGTTTCAATATCGTCACTATTGGCACCAACATTGCCAATATGCGGAAAGGTGAATGTGATGATCTGCCCTGCATAGGATGGATCGGTCAAAATTTCCTGATAGCCTGTCATAGCAGTGTTAAAACAGACTTCGCCAGTTGCGCTGCCTGTTGCACCAACACCATAGCCTTCAATAACAGTGCCATCTGCCAGCACCAAAAGGGCGGTTGCCACTGGCTCAGACCAGGGTTTCGTGCCAGCGCCAATTTGTTTTTCTTGTATTTGCACGTTCATGCGCTTATTCCCATTTTAGATAAATCTTATACGATGTAAGCCGCTTAAACAGATACGTCAACGATACAGACTTCCAAGGAACAAAATTATGCGTGATACAGTCATGACAGCTTTAAAAGAGGCAATGAAATCTGGGGATAAGGCTAAAGTATCCACGTTACGCATGATGCAGGCCAAACTCAAGGACAAGGATATTGAGGCGCGTGGCCTTGGCAAAGGCGAAACTGGGCCAGAAGAAATTCTGGCGCTCTACCAGAAAATGATAAAGGAGCGTCAAGAATCAGCAGAGATTTACGAAAAAAATGCACGCCCGGAACTGGCGGCGCAGGAGCGTTCTGAAATCAAGATTATTCAGGCTTTTTTACCGGCGCAGATGAGTGAGGAAGATGTTCAAGCGGCAATTGCCGCCGCCATTAGCGAAACAGGCGCAGCCAGCATGAAAGATATGGGCAAGGTTGTGGCAGATCTACGCGCCAAATTTGCAGGCCGCATGGATTTTGGCAAGGCAAGCGGGTTAGTGAAAGCGGCATTGGGTGGGTGACTCGGCATTAGCCTGCCAGCTTATGATATGTAGACTTGCCCACATATCTACATTTTGAAATCTAGGATCCTGTGTAATTATCATGGACTAAACATTTAGAATCTATTTTTGACAAATTTCCGAAAAAATTCATTTTTCTTAAATTATGTAAGGTTGCTGTAAGGTTGGAAGATTATACGATTTGTTAGCCGCTTTTTTAAAAGCTTAATAACTGCTTAGTAAACACTCTTACAGGCTTTTGAATATCTGAAGAAAATAAAATAATTGGGGATAAAAATGACAATTGCAATTAATCAAACAACAATCCAGTACGTATCATCTTCTGTTCAAAAATCGTTTAATGGCAGCTTAGATAGATTACCACGCGAAAATCATAAAGCTTTTATTAACACAAAAAGTAATCGGGGCAGACACAGGCCAGGAAAAATTGTCTTTTTTAAAATCTCAACAGATATCACAAGCTACAAACCAATCTCCACAAAAGAAGGTTCCATATCAATCATTTAAGACGCGACTAGGTGTTGAGGATTTACTTTTGGACGATAGATTTTATATTACACATTACACTGCTGAAGGCGCTGCATATGCCCATAGTTATGATTATGGAGCTAATATAGAATCAAGATCACAGGAAAAATCTTTAAATTCATTAATTTCAAAAAGAACTCCCAGAAAAATGGCGCAAGACCTTGTCGAAGTAGGAGGCACAGACAGTGCTTTAAATGTACTAAAAGAGGGTATAAAAGAAGCTGACAGTTACATTCAAACATATCAGCAGGCAATTTCTAATGAGACAAAATATATTGCAAATTATAATGGTGATAACCTATTTGCCAATTTGCTTGGCTTTTACAGAAGCTTAAAAGACAGCAAAGAACATTTAGTAAAGTTACAAAGAATGTTAAAAGTTGTGGAAGGTGACAAAAAACTTTTTAAAGATACATTGACTTGTATTGATACCTATAATCCACATGGGGCGTTTAAGTTTCCTTTTATCAATATACCAGGTTCAAAGTAAATATGTTCAATTTGTGAACTGAGAATGGACAATTAGTTAATCCGCAGTTTTAAGTCGTATATTATAATATGTGAATATTTCAAGGGCTAACACCTAAATTGATTAAAATCAGGTCTTAGTTTTAAGAATCATATATTCTAGAAACGGACATATACCTCAAATAAAATATGTGCCATTTATCTCAATTTTGACGCAGCGCACTGCCTTTGCCGCTACAATAACAGAAAAGGAGGCAAAGCTAGATTTATATTATTTAACTGCTAAAAAAGCTGCATTTCCAGAGATTTTTACTGATTTTTGTAGCTTATTACCTTGATTAAGTACAAATATTCCAAAAAAAGCGCAGGCTAAGGCTTTAAAAGTAAGCGATACTACATAGTCTGCTACTTCTCTTAATTTAAAGTTTTTATCTGGTACGCTGTCAAAATATTCTATTATGTATGGGAGTACTCTCAACGCATATTTCGTAGCTATTGCGTGCCCAACAGCCTATGACCAGTTTTTAAGCCATTGCTCCAAATCTTCCTTGTTCTTAATATCTGCCACAGTGTCCTTATATCAAAAACCGTCATTGCGAGGAAAGAAGCAGTTCAGTTCTTTTCTTAAACGTCTTGTGTTGGTTCAAGAGTTTTCTGGATTGCCGCGCTCCTCTCGATGACAATCAAGCAATTGATAATGTCAAAACTCAGTCATAAATTTGCTAATTCGCAAACCTGAAATGCAGCACGTCGCCATCAAGCACAATATATTCTTTGCCCTCCAGGCGGAATTTTCCCGCCTCTCTTGCGCCAGCCTCGCCCTTGAGCCCTACATAATCAGCGTAAGCAATGGTTTCTGAGCGAATAAACCCTTTTTCAAAATCTGTATGAATGACACCAGCCGCCTGCGGGGCTTTTGTGCCCTGCGTGATTGTCCACGCCCGTGCTTCTTTTGGTCCCACAGTAAAATATGTAACCAGTCCCAAAAGCTCGTAGCCTTCACGAATTACGCGGTTCAAGCCAGGCTCTTCCAGCTCAATGGCATCAAGATAGTCTTTTTGGTCCGCCAGTGGCAGAACTGCAATCTCACTTTCTATTTTGGCAGAAACAACTACAGCACGCGCTCCCTCGGATTTTGCAAATTCTTTTACCTTGTCAGAAAAAGCATTGCCTTTATCGGCAGAGGCTTCTTCAACATTGCACACATACAATACAGGCTTGGACGACAAAAGCCCAAGTGTCTGAAACAGTTTTTCTTCATCTTTGCTGCGCTCAACCAAACGCGCTGGCTTGCCATCTATAAGCAGCTTTAAAGCGCGCTGCATCAAATCCAGCGTTTCCTTGGTTTCCTTATCGCCGCCCTTGATTTTCTTTTCCATGGCGGGGACACGCTTTTCCAGTCCCTCAAGATCAGCCAGCATCAACTCGGTCTCAATGGTTTCAATATCAGCCAAAGGATCAATCTTGCCCTCAACATGCGTAATATCCCCATCTTCAAAACACCGCACTACATGGGCAATGGCATCTGTTTCACGAATATTGGCTAAAAACTGGTTACCTAACCCTTCGCCCTTTGAGGCCCCTCGCACCAAGCCTGCAATATCAACAAATGTGAGGCGTGTTGGAATAATCTCCTTTGAACCAGCAATTGCTGCCAATGATGTTAGGCGGATATCAGGCACAGCCACATCACCTACATTGGGTTCAATCGTACAGAACGGATAATTGGCGGCCTGCGCGGCGGCAGTCTGTGTTAACGCATTGAAAAGCGTTGATTTACCAACATTTGGTAACCCAACAATACCACATTTGAAACCCATAATAATAATCCTGAATAAGCATATAACAAAAAGGCCCCTGCTGGGGCCCTTTTAAAATCTAGTGTGCCTTGATTGGTTTTTCATAGTCAATTTCTGACCATAGCTTCTTTTTAACGTATAACAGTAAGCCTAGAAAAACACCTAAAAATATCAGTACTCTGAACCCAAGTTTTTTACGCTCTTCTAAACTTGGATCAGCTGTCCAGCTCAAAAATGCAACAATGTCACGTGAATACTGTTCTACCGTTTGCGGTGAGCCATCAGTATATGTCACCTGACCATCATTGAGTGGTTTGGCCATGGCAATCTTGTGGCCTGGCATATATTTATTATAGTTTTGCCCCGCATCTATCACCATGTCCTTGGGTGGCTCTTCATAGCCATTCAAAAGCGCATAGATGTAGTCAGGTCCCTGTTCTTGGTACTGAGTAAACACGTCAATCAGCCAGAGTGGAAAGCCGCGCTCATATGTACGTGCCTTGGCCAATAGCCGCATGGGGGGAGGCATTGCACCGTTATTGGCAGCAGCGGCTTGTTGTGGATTGGCGAAATTATAAGGAATTTTGTCAGATGGCTGAGCAGGACGCTCAAACATGTTACCATCGTCGTTAGGGCCATCCTGAACCTTATATTCAGCAGCTAGCGCCTTCACCTGCGCTTCTGTAAATTCTGTTCCACCTGGCTCACTCAAATTGCGAAAGGGAATGTTCATACTGTGGCAGCTGGAACAAACTTCACGATATACCTGAAATCCACGCTGCAGCTGTGCCCTGTCAAACATACCAAAGGGACCAGAAAAACTCCATTTTTGAGCAGGAGGCTTTGGAGTTTCGTGTCCACTTTCGGCATTAGCCACACCTGCAAGGAACAAGGCAAGAATAGCGGCAGATGCGAGCGCTGCAATACGCGTTGTCATAAATTATTTCCCGTTAAATGCTTTGTAATCGTATCAGGCGAGCATTTGAGTGCTCACCTGTGTTGAGTGTTAACCTTTTGTCTGAGGTTCAGCAGCTGCGCCATACGGCATTCCATGACCACCTTTGATCAATACTGAATCTGCAATTGAAGCTGGTAGCTTTAATGGCTTTTCAAACAGTCCAAGTAGTGGCAGCACTACAAGGAAATGCGCAAAATAATAAGCTGTGAATATTTGCGCTAGCCCAGTCATGTCAAGCACCACGTTGCCGCCAATCTGCAATACAGCCTTGTCTGTTGGCTGGGAACCACAATACCCCAGAATGAGACACGCGATCACGAATAAACCAAAAAACAGTTTATAGGCAGGACGGTAGCTTGTTGAGCGAATTTTGGACGTATCAAGCCAAGGAAGGAAAGCAAGTATGGCAATCGATCCAAACATGGCAATCAAGCCATATAGTGTTGCTGGCAAACCAAACAAGGTGAATGGAATTGCGCGCAAAATTGCATAAAACGGTAGAAAATACCATTCTGGCTTGATATGTGCTGGTGTCTTGAGTGAGTTGAACTCTACATAGTTATCTGCATCACCAAAAAAATCCGGCATGTAGAAAATAAACATTGCAAAGAAAATTGCAAACGCAACCAGAGATACTGAGTCCTTGATTGTCATGTAAGGATGAAACGGAACAGTGTCTTTGTTTGTTTTTACGGAAATGCCGGTCGGATTATTGTTACCAACCACATGAAGAGCCCAAATGTGAAGGAATACGACTCCAAAAATCATGAAAGGCATAAGGAAATGCAGCGAAAAGAAACGATTTAGGGTCGCTTGGTCAATGGTGTAACCACCGCGCAACCACACAAGCGCATCAGCGCCAACAACAGGAATGGCCGTGAAAAAGTTTGTAATAACTGTCGCACCCCAGCCGCTCATTTGCCCATATGGCAAAACATAGCCCATAAAAGCTGTAGCCATCATGAGCAGAAGTATAATGACGCCCAATATCCATAACACTTCACGCGGCTGTTTGTAGGAACCAAAATAAAGCCCACGGAACATGTGTACGTAAACAGCTATAAAGAACATTGTAGCGCCGTTCGCATGCATGCTTTGCAAAAGCCAGCCAAAGTTCACATCGCGGCGGATAGCTTGAACAGATTCAAACGCAAGCTTGGTGTCTGGGACATAATGCATGGCAAGAATTATGCCGGTAACAATCTGCATGACGAGCATGACTGCCAGTATCCCACCAAATGTCCAAAAATAGTTAAGGTTTCTGGGTGTAGGAAAGGTCAAAAACTCATGTGCCACGCCAAGAATGGGCAGCCGGCTTTCGAACCATTGAGCTGTTTTGCTGGTAGGAGCAAACTTTGTATGAGCGGACATTGTGTAATCCTTGAATTATGCTTTTGGATTAATTTAAGCTTTTGTTGCCTCGCCAAAGAGGCGAATTTTTGTAGCAGAAACGAACTCATATTGCGGTACACCTAGATTGTAAGGCGCTGGTCCGCGCATGACGCGGCCCGAGTTGTCATACTGCGATCCATGACAAGGACAGTACCAGCCATTATATTCACCCGCATTGGATGTTGGCACACAGCCTAGATGCGTGCAGTTTGCCGCAACGACTATCCATTGAGCCTGAGCTTTTTTATCAAACTCTTTGACACGCGCAGCATCCGTTCCAAGATGTTTATCTAAAACAATCTTTGAATCATTTTCTTTTCCGGCAGCTATTTCCTTTTCCGTGCGATACCGGATGAAATAGGGTGCACCACGCCATTTTATAACAATAACCTGCCCAGGTGCAATTTTTGAGATGTCAAATTCTGCAGGAGCACCAGCTGCTAGAACTGATTTGTCTGGAGACATTTGGCTGATCAAGGGCCACGCAAAAGAGGCAACTCCTACAGCGCCCACTGCGCCAGTAGCAATGTATAGAAAATCGCGTCTTGTTGGTTCTTTTTCCGTTAGAGTGGCCATACTTTCTGCCTTTAAATCAATTTCATATTTTAATGTACTACCTACAACTTTACACAGATGCACACAATGCGACCCATCGTCACCAAAACGTGCTCTCCGTAAAACTGTAATTTATAAATTGTTCTTTGACATTCACAAGCCTTCTTGTCCATACCTCATAAGCATGGGGGAGCTATGAAAAATGCAGGATAGATCGTTATTTTTAGAAACTGCCTTGGATACTTTGCTTGTGCCCTGTATTAGTTTGGCATTATACCAGCCTGACATTCCTCAAAACACGGGGACAATGGTGCGAATGGCGGCATGCTTTGGCATACATATAGATATCATTGAGCCAGCCGGATTTCCAGTTTCAGACCGCGATTTTAGACGCAGTGGAATGGACTATCTAGATCATGTTTCAATAGAAAGGCACATGTCATGGGATAGTTTTACAGATTATGCTGTAAAAAATAATCGTAGGCTCATTCTTTTATCAACAAAAGCCGTACAGTCACACATAGAATTTCAGTTTAAAACAGGTGACATTTTGATTGTTGGTCGTGAATCAGCAGGGGTTCCTCAAACCGTGCACACTCATGTCCAAACAAAAATAAAAATACCCATGGCAAAAAATATGCGCTCGCTTAATGTTGCAATCTCTGCAGCCCTCGTATGTGGCGAGGCGCTAAGGCAGTTGAACTGCTGGCCAAGATAAATTATATTTCAAAACGAGATCGCAATTATGAATCACCACCAGAAATTTTTTTCTCCCCTTCCAGAAGCAGCCATTCTTGAAGACAGAAAACTGGCAGCTAAAAGCTGGTTTGAAGCCCTTCGCAATAAAATCTGCAACGAGATAGAAACGCTTGAAATGGAGGCGTCGGGCCCTTTTTTTTCTGAGAATTCAAAACCTGGAAGATTTGAACGCAAACCCTGGCAGCGTAGAAACGAGGATGGCATTGAAGGCGGGGGCGGTATAATGTCCATGCTGCATGGGCGGATATTTGAGAAAATAGGTATTCACACATCAACTGTTCACGGCAAATTTGCGCCAGAGTTTGCCAAAAAAATGCCAGGTGCAGAAGAAGATCCAAACTTTTGGGCAAGCGGAATTTCGCTTATTGCACACCCTTGGAACCCCAATGTGCCAGCAGTTCACATGAACACCAGAATGGTGGTAACATCCAGAAGCTGGTTTGGAGGTGGAGCTGACCTAACACCTGTTATGGATCGCCGTCGGACACAGGAGGATCCAGATACGCTCGCTTTCCATCAAGCCATGCAGACAGCTTGCAAAAAACATGAAGCCGTGGCTGATTACGGTAAATATAAACAATGGTGTGACGAATATTTCCATCTCAAACACCGCAATGAACCGCGTGGCGTTGGTGGCATTTTCTTTGATTATCAGGACACAGGAAATTTTAAAGCCGATTTTGAGTTTACCAAATCCGTTGGCGAGCATTTCGCCGACATTTATCCTCAGATTGTACGTAATAATTTTTCAAAACCATGGACTGAAGCTGATCGAAACGAGCAACAGGTACGTAGAGGCCGGTACGTAGAATTTAATCTACTTTATGACAGGGGGACACTTTTTGGATTACTTACAGGCGGTAACATTGAAAGTATTCTTTCGTCCATGCCACCAACTGTAAAATGGCCTTAAAACCACTCATCTATCTAAAGGCGACAGCTTGAACACTTCTGTTGTACTGCTGAGCATTATCGCTTCCCGCCCGCACATAAATTGTCTTGGCGGTTGCATGCGGCACAACATCGTTTGTCAGACCAAGTACAGTTTCTGCTGCACCCAAAAACAGGTATCCATCATGAGCTAAGGACTTACTGAGTCGATGCAAAATGTCTTTTTTACGTGCCTCATCAAAATAGATTAGCAAATTGCGACATAATATGATGTCAAATACGCCAAGATAAGCAAATTCATCCAAAAGATTGAACTGCCTGAATTCGATCCGCTCTGCCAGACGCGAACTGATTTTCCAGGTTAAACCCTCTTGTGTAAAATATTTTTCAAGCAATTTAGCTGGCAGACCCCGTTGAATTTCAAATTGACTGTAAATGCCATTTTTGGCTCGTTCAACCATGGAGTAAGAAACATCGGTTGCAAGAATGCTGACTTGGTTTGGACCCAATCCCATTTCGTAAAGCATCATACTGAGTGAGTAAGGCTCTTGTCCAGAAGAGCATGCTGCGCACCATATTTTTATTGGTGCACTGCTGGAGCGCTTTTTAAAAAGTTCGGGAATAACAATATTTGTTATGTTGTCGAATGGTAATTTATCCCTGAAAAATAGGGTTTCATTCGTAGTCATGGACTCAACAGCTGCATCTTCTGCTGGTTTGCAGCCCGATCGTATTGATTGTACAAGCTTTTCTACTGAAATATGACCAAATTGCCTTGCTACAGGGGCAAGCCGAGTGTCTATCAGATAGTCTTTTTGACGCCCAAGCACAATGCCAGTACGTCTATGGACAATGCTGGAGATCAGCTCAAGGTCTTCGAGCTTCATTCCATTCCTCCAAAGAATTTATCCTGCGAAAGCAGACGGCTTATAACGGGAGACATTTGCTCAACTGAAAGTATAGCGGCACAGGCGCCTGCCTTAACGGTAGCCCCTGGCATACCCCATACAATGCTTGAAGCTTCATCCTGTGCAATAACACTTCCTCCAACATCTGCAATTTTTAGAGCGCCTTTTGCGCCATCAACCCCCATTCCTGTAAGAACAACAGAAAGGCATGCTGGCCCAAAAAATTTAGCGCAGCTTTCGAACAGAACATCAACCGAGGGTTTACAAAAATTGACAGGGGCATCGTCACGTATGGAAATCTGGTTATGCCCCTGACTTTGCTCAATGATCATATGACGCCCACCTGGCGCAATATATACCCGTCCAGGTTTAAGATTTTCTCCATTTGTTGCTTGAACGACGTCAAGCTGTGTCTGGCGTGTAAGATGCTCAGCAAACATGGTTGTAAATGCAGCAGGCATATGCTGGGCAATAAGAACCGGGTAACGGTCCAAAACAGTGTTGATGCTTTTTAGCAAACTCATCACAGCCTGCGGACCTCCTGTTGAAGCTCCTATGACAAGTACTTTTGGGAGCGTTCGCGAAAAAGGCCGCATTACAGGTATATTGATTATTGGCTTAGGAATTGTACTTTGCACGCGCAAAACTGGTGAACGTTCCAATTGAGTAGCCTGAATTGTAGGCTGCTTACGCAATAGAGCCTTCTTGCCATCCTTATCCCCAAGAGCAAATATTTTTTCTATCAAAATATCTTTGAATTCGTTGGATGTTGAAACTTCTCTATTGGTCTGAGGCTTTAAAACATAATCTTTTGCACCAAGGGACATGCATTTAAAAGATATATCAGCATTTCTGGCTGTAAGCGTCGAAGCAACAATCACAGTCACATTTGGCCGCGCCCGCATGATGTAGGGCAGAGCGGAAACACCATCTATGTCAGGCATTTCTATATCAAGAATAATGACATCAGGGTCAGCTGCAACAATATTGGCAATAATTTCTCGTCCAGACCTGTATGTACCAACAACCTCTATACCGTCTGTTTCACGCAGCCATCTTGAAATTAACCCGCGCACGACAACAGAATCATCAACAATAGCGACTTTTATCAGGTAATTTTCTGGGGTTAACAGTTTACCATCATTGCCTGTTTGAGGCTCATGTTCAGAGTCTGCCTTAGGTGTGGAGTGAACCAGATGAATTGGCAACAGAACTGATCCTTAGCTTGGTGGAATTAAGCTTACATAAGCTGTAGGATCAGATTACACCAGTTTCAGTAAATTTTTCAATTAGATAAGCTTTGTCAAACGGCTTTAAAATAAAATTATCTGCGCCAAGATGACGCGCCCTTGCGATTGCTGAGACTTCGTTTTCCGTCGCGCACATCAAAACACGTGGCAGAGTCCCATTATCCATTTTTCGTAGTTCACGCAAAAAGTCATACCCATCTAGATTAGGCATGTTGGCATCGACAAAAATGGCATCAGGCATTTGCACGGAACACATGTTAAGGGCTTCTTGCCCATCGCCCGCCTCTTCTATGCGAAGCTTTTGGCTTTCGAGAATGCGGCGGGCAATTTTGCGTACAACAGCTGAGTCATCAACAACCAAACAATACTTCATGAGTAGAACTTTCCTTGAGCACTTTAATAGATATACTAAATTTATTATGTTAAAATTTATGCAACTTGTTTCGCTGAGCTTTCGAGTAACCTGTTAAGATCAAGCTCCACTAGTAAGCTGTCCTCTAATTTGTGAATACCGATACAAAATGGTGCCCAGCGCGCATCAAGATTTGCCGGGTTGTTTTCACGCGCCTTCACATCCACATCTATGACTTCGCCTACCTGATCAACAATAAGGCCAATTGCATCATTTTTGCACTCAATCCCAATAGCCATGTCCCCATCAGCGATAGGACCCTGCGCATAACCCAGCATAACCCGCAAGGACAGCATTGTAACAACGCGGCCTCGCAGATTAACCAAACCAGCAACTGCGGTTGTTGCGCAAGGAACCGACGTAAGATGTTGCAGCGCAAAAACGTCTCTTACACGGGCAATAGGAAACCCAAGTAACTGCCCTTCAATATATACAGTTACAAGCTGTTCAATATTGTCCTGTTTCGAGCTTTCGTCGGGTTCACTCGTAAAACCTTTTGAACTTTTATACATTAGGCGGCCTGATTTTTAAGATTAAAAATATCATTGAGTGAAGCAATGAGACCTTGGCGGTCAAATTTACCCACCAGATCACTAAAACCACTTATTCGTGCTTTTGATATCATTTGATTGGTTGCGCGACTTGCGAGCCCAATAAGATGTACACTATTGGCAAATTCACCCAAACTTAATTCGCTGGCTAAACTGAAACCCTCAACACTGGGTGTTTCAATATCAATAACAACGACATCTGATTTAAATTTGAGCATTTCGCGCATGGCACTTGCAGAACAGCTTGCAATTGTAACCCTGTAACCAGCTGCCTTGATGACGGGCGCAAGCATAGCCCTGAAAAACCCACTCCCATCCACAATTAAAACAGATGGCTGATCAAGGACGGCAGAGACTTTGTCGGAGCCGTCCATTTCAAACGGAAGGTAATGCGCAACATCCACAATGTCTGTTGCCCTGCCCCCAATAATAGCAGACCCCAGTACACCAGGCATTTGGCTCCCAGCAGAAATATCAAGCTCATCTTCTACAATATCAACAATTTGATCTACAACAAGGCCAGCAATCCGCGAACCACACGAAAATACAAGCACGTTGTGATTGCCCTCGCGTGCTACAAAGTCATTTCCGTTAGCCGCAATCAAAGGCATTAACCTGCCGCGATACTGAATGATGGACTGACCACCAGAAACTTCTATGCTGGATCCCTCAATTTCTTCCAGTCTCGTAATAAGCTCCAATGGGACAGCGCGATAATTATGAGCTCCATGCCTAAATATCAGCAAAGATGTTTTTGCATCAGATTGACCAGCTTTTAATGTATCATTTGTTTTCTTATCATGTCTACGCTCAGCAAAAACACCTACCGTGCGACCAATACCTGCTGGATCAAGGATCATGACAACTGATCCATCACCCAGAATGGTTACACCAGAATACAGGGGCAATGATGTTAAAATTGCACTGGTTGGTTTAACAACGATTTCTTCGGTTTGAACTATACCATCTACAATAAGCCCAAATCGACGCTCTGACACCTGGCAGATAACAACAAACATTTTTGTCAGCAGTACAGAAGCTTGATCTTGTATTTTTAAAATGCTGGAAAGATTGGCAATGGGTAAAAGCTCGTTTCGGAGCCGCATGACTGGTGATTCATTGACCATCTCAATAGCAATGTCAGTTCCTGGACCTGCCCGCACAAGTTCAACAACGGACATTTGAGGAACTGCAAAGCGTTGGCTTCCAACTTGTACAATAAGGGCATTGGCAATTGCCAAAGTAACAGGAATTTTTATATAAACGACAGTACCCTTGCCTTTGCTGGTGCGAACATCAATAACACCTCCCGCCTGCTCTATATTGGTGAGCACCACATCCATGCCAACACCACGTCCAGATACACTGGTAACTTGGGATGCAGTTGAGAACCCTGGCATGAAAATGAAACGTGCAAGTTCAGCCTCGCTTAATTTTTTAACCTGTTCCTGTGTTGTCAATCCCATACTGACGGCGCGCTTGGTGACAGCTTCCAGATTAAGCCCGCGCCCATCGTCTGACACTTCCAGGACAATATAGCCGCCCTCTTGAAGGGCAGACACCCTGATTTTTCCTGCCCTTGGTTTACCAGCAGCAATACGCTCTTCTGTGGTTTCAAGACCGTGATCAGCTGCATTTCTGATCATATGAACCAAAGGGTCTCTGATAAGATCAAGTACATGACGATCTATTTCTGTGTCGGCACCAAAGGTCTCAAGTTCAATTTGCTTGTTAAGTTCAACACACAGATCCCGAACAACTCTTGGCAGCTTGGACCATGCAGCTGCTATTGGCTGCATGCGGGTTTTCATCACTGTTGCCTGCAATTCAGCTGTAATGGACGAGAGGCGCTGAAGGGGAATTTTAAACTGCTCCTCATGACTTTTACGAGCAATTTCAAGAAGCTGATTACGCGTTAGAACCAATTCTGACACCATCGTCATAAGATGATCAATAGTATTTATGTCAACACGCAATGTTTGCTTGGAGGCAAGTGTCTCAGATTGTATGCCAGACTCTTCCTCCCCTATTCGGCGCTTGGGCGTATCTTCTTGCACCAAGTCTTGAGTAGGATCACAAATATCCAGATTTTTAGCACTCAGCTTAATGTTTTCTTTTAAATCAGCTTTCAAAGCTTCTGTTTCAGCACTTAGAACTGGCCTGATCTGTACCGGTTGAACAGTTTTTCTGATGCTTAGATGCTGGTCAGGGCTTTGAAACAACGCCTGCATACGCACAGGGTCTGGAGATGTATCCCTGAATGCGGCCTCAAGATCGTCCAGTGAAACCTCGCCTGGCCGTAGCTCTCGTTCAAGAACCTGATAAACAATTGAACCTGTCGTATGTTCAGGCGATGACACCAACGCAATTTTTTGACTTGCATGGTTTCTTGCCATGTTTTCAAGTGAATCTATGAGTTCAGCATCTGCCCCTTCAGGCTCAACCCCGTGGGTTTCCAGCTCAAATATAATAAGTTTTATACGATCAACCGTCTGTAATATAAGACTGACAGCTTCCGTTGTGACTTTAACACCATCTCTAAACTGTCCAATAACAGTTTCTGCCGCATGGGCTAAGGCTTCTAGCCTAGGCAGTCCCAAAAACCCGCAGGTTCCCTTGACTGTGTGCACGAGCCTGAAGATCTGGGCTAAAACAGCAGCATTGTTGGGCTCCTGTTCGAAGCGCACAAGTTCAGCGTCAACTATATCGATTGCTTCAGATGTCTCAATTACAAAATCTCTAAGAATATCATCCATTGAACAAAACCCGTTCACCGCCTGGTACGCCGGCAGTTTGTCAGTTCATATTGACTGACAACGGTTTATGTTTAGTTTCAATTGTGGCAATAAGAGACAAATATTTGGCAAATATCTGAATATTTTAAGCTGATGCAGAATTTTCAACCGATGTCACAGTTGTACTTGGGCTATCTGCAACATCTTTTGCCATTATGGTCACTTCATCACCCTCTAATGCAAGGCTGATTTCCATTTTAGCTGCTTTGGCAATAAGGCCCGTATAGAAAACCTGTATACCATGCGCATCAACAACTCCAGTTTCCGTATGTCCTGAAAGAAGGTGCTCAGAATGTGTCGGAATACGGGCGTTCAAGCCTTTTGATTTAATGGTAAAAACAGGTGTTTCTGCAGTGCCTGTAACAGTCACATCAATTTGACCACCGCGCGGTATTGCTGCAACGGCAAGAACCAGAAGATTCAGAAGAAGTTTAACCTTGTTTTTTGGCATAAGAACGCGCGCTGCATTCCATGTGAGCCTGTTCTTATCATCATGAAGAAAAGCACGTGCAACATGTTCAGCATCACCTGTATCAATGGAGGAGCCCGCAGACCCTGCCGCACCAAAAGCAATACGGGCAAACTGTAAACGCGCACTTGCCTGTTTTGAACTTTTTTTAATAAGATCCAGAGCAAAATTCCGCATGGATTCATCTTTTTCATCTTCCAGGACTTCAAGCCCATTAACAATGGCACCCACTGGAGAAATAACATCATGGCATACGCGGCTGCACAACAGAGCTGCAAGATCGAGGCCTTCTAGATCGACTTTTATCATTTTAGCACCTTTAAAAAAGCGAACTGATTCGCAAAACTATACTGTCTGTAGTTATGTATCAGAAACTATTCCACAAAGAGGTAAATACTCTGCTGCCCATCAGCGGGATGAAATATGGCTTCAATGGGGCCTAACCAATCTCGTTTTTAAATTGATCCAGTTTTTTGCAGCTTCGACTTGCAAGGATTTACTGTTTTCAAACAGCTTTTTATTTTCTACGTTTCTGAAAAAATAAAGTCCCGTATCAAGCGTTGAAAAAATAGTAGGATTTCCCTCAACAATTTGCCCTTTGGTTATGGAAAAAGCGTCGTATCCACCAAACTGGGGTATATATGTTTTGGAATCTGCCAGAAATGCGGCAAGATTTCCCTCATTGCTGAACTTCCACACCAATCCTGACATACGTGTTTCAAACTGTAGATGTCCCTCTATTGCCCGCCCATCAACATAATAGGCCACAGGATCATAGCCAAAAAGTGCAAGACCCGTGTTAGGATTGAAAACAACAGTATCGCTTATACCAGACATTGGAGCTAAGCTAAGTTCCTGCGCATGGATGTTGGCAGATCCAAAAAAGCAACTGACTATTAAAGCGCCTGCAAAAACAGGAATTTTAGCGCTGCACAACCTTGTAGTTGCCCAAACACGATCAATCATAGAGACTTGCATGAGATTTTACCTGATTCGAGAGCCATCTTGTAAATACTACGTGAGTATATATTGCCTAAAATAGCTAAAAAACATCCAAAGGAACGTTATAAAATGACAATCTTAAGTGAGAATAAAATCTGTCCGCACAACAATAAAAAGTTTTCATCAAAAATTGTACGGTCCATGTCGGTTTTATGCCTATCTTTAAGCTGCATGATTTTCACAGGGGCAAACAACGCATTTGCGCAATATGCAGAAGGCTCAACAACAGGTTCAAGGGCAAAAACCTTTTCATCCAATGAAATTGTCTCAAGCGGTCATAGATTTTTTGGTACGGTCTCAAGAGGACTTGCATCCGTTGTAGAAGAGGCAGGGTCACGCTGGGGTGAACCAACTGGCTATATTCTAGGACAGGAAGCATCTGGTGCTTTTGTAGGTGGGTTGCGTTACGGCGAAGGCACACTCTACACAAAAAATCGAGGTGATACAAAAGTGTTTTGGCAGGGACCATCCATTGGATTTGATTTTGGTGGTGATGGTGATCGGACCATGATGTTGATTTATAAAATGCGCAGTCGTCCAGCACTTATGCAGCGCTTTGTGGGTATTGATGGTTCTGCTTACTTTGTTGGCGGGTTTGGCATGACTGCCTTAACAGCAAATGATATTATTGTTGTTCCCATACGTTCTGGTGTTGGTGCAAGACTTGGAATAAATATTGGCTATTTAAAATTCACTGATAATGCTACATGGAACCCCTTTTAACTACACTTTTCTGTTGTTAAAAATACAACTCTTCACTTTAAACAGTGTCGCGGCCACGCTGTTTTCAACAAAAGCACTGCTAGAATGAAAGCACTGCTAGAAGGAAAGCCTTGCCATAGCGGGCCTTGCTACAATGCGGTCCTTGCTACAATGAAAGTGCTGCAAAGTGAGAACTGAACACCTTGCTGCTGAAATAGCAATTATAGGCGGTGGCCCTGCTGGTTTAATGGCGGCTGACATCTTGAGTGCTCATGGGCACAAAATAACAGTTTACGATCAAATGCCAAGCATGGGACGAAAATTTCTGCTGGCTGGACGTGGTGGCTTAAACCTTACCCACAGCGAAGAACTTGCGCCTTTTCTGAATAGATATGGCTCAGCAAAAATGCATTTGGAAAATATTCTGACCCGTTTCAACGCACAAGATCTTCGTGCCTGGTGCCATGATCTTGGTTATCCGACATTTATTGGTTCAAGCGGTCGTATTTTTCCACAATGCTTTAAAGCCTCACCTGTGTTGAGAACATGGTTAAACCGACTTGCCAGGCAGGGCGTCCAGATGCGCGCTCGTCATACATGGCTAGGCTTTAGTGATAAAGGCGCTCTTATTTTTTCCTCCCAGGATGGTACTTTTGAAACATCCCCCAACGCTACGCTTTTAGCGCTGGGTGGCGCATCCTGGCCACGTATGGGATCTGATGGGGCATGGACAAAGATTTTAGCCGCTGAAGGGATTGAAATACTACCCCTGCGCCCGTCAAATTGTGGCTTTAACGTCAATTGGAGCGCGTATTTTAGACAAAAATTTCAAGGACAGCCTTTAAAACGAATAGGCTTGAAATTTGGAGATACATGTATTCATGCAGAAGCGGTCATTACTTTAAAAGGCATCGAAGGAAGTGGTATCTACGCGATTTCTGCTAAATTGCGCGAGGCTGTAATCGGGCAATCTCCCCAGGTCCTTTATGTAGATCTGCGTCCAGATCTTGAAATCGCATTATTAGTACAAAAGCTGACAGTTAAAAAACAAGGAGCATCACTATCAAATCATTTGCGCAAATCTGCTGGCTTGTCGCCCGTAGCAATTGCCCTGTTGCGGGAGGCAAACCCTGGTCTTTCAAATAATGCACAAAAACTGGCAGAAGCCATTAAGAATGTACCCGTTTTAATTACATCTCCATTTGGGCTGGAACGAGCTATATCAACAGCAGGTGGTGTTAAATTCAGTGAGCTTGATGAAAATCTTATGCTTATCAGAAAGCCTGATGTTTTTATTGCAGGTGAAATGCTTGACTGGGAAGCCCCAACTGGAGGCTACTTGTTGCAGGCAAGCTTTGCTACTGGTGTTCAGGCCGCCAAAGGTATTTTAAATCGGTTGCCCACGGCCAAATAGCCTCATGCCAAATACACTTAAAGCCAGCCCGAAGAACACTGTGCAACTACCTGCAAGCGCTAAAGCATCAAAAGACTCGTTATAGATAATATGCCCAGCTGCAAAACCTTCAATGGGCACTAAAAGTGCAAAAGGTGTAACATTTACAGCTGAGTAGCGTGATAAAAGACGTGTCCACAAACCATAGGCCAAAACTGTAGCCGCAAACGCAAGAAAAACAGTGGACAGAATTACATCTCTGGTTGGATGGCTCAGTCCTTGTACAAGTGCTGTGTGATTTTCAAATGCAAGGGAAAGGACAGCAAGCGGAACAGGCGCAAACAGGCTGCTCCATGCAACAAAAGCAAACATGTTGATAGGTTTATCTGACGCTCTGGTCGCAAGCTTTGTAATAATATTGGCAGTTGCCCAGGAACAGCCTGCCCCAATGAGAAGTAAAAACGGCAGTGGGGTAACGCCCTCCGCCTTGCTGATGCCAATCAGCCCCATACCCGCAAAGCCAATGGCAGCACCAATAATCTGCCATTTATTAGGTTTCTCTCCAAATACAAAAAACGAGACTATAATGGTAACAAAAGCCTGTAGTTGAATAATGATTGATGTAAGGCCTGTTGGCATACCAAGCTTGATTGCTGAATTAATCAGCCCGAACATGCAGACGCCAAGCATTATGCCAAACCCTGCTATGTATTTAAGCGGGATTTTGGGACGCGGCAGAATGAAGATCATTGGAATGGCAGAAAGCAGAAAGCGCAAGGCTGTCAGCATAAGCGGCGGCATATCCCCCACACCAAGCTTGATTGCAACGAAGCTGAAGCCCCATATTGTAACAATAAGAAGTGCGGAAAAAGTATCAATAATGGTCATATGATTTCAATATCACTTTGCAATACCACATGTAAGGCAAAAGAAAATAATTTATGCTCTTAAAACCAAGGTTTTGAGATATCCTAATTGACATTTACCATAATTAGCGCAAACCTGACTCTATCCGAGGGGAGCTTGTTTTCAGGCTGAGACTGTGCGTGTTTACAACGTGCTAAACCCTTTGAACCTGATCCGAGTTATGTCGGCGGAGGGACGGAAAAAGCATTTCAAATGCTGTGATTATTCAGTCTTTGCCCCATAACTGAAATAGTTTTGCGCAACGTTCAATACGTTGCATAATGGAGAGCTGCCATGAATATTCACGCCAATATTGAACACGCCGCACCAGTGGAAGTAACTGTTGGCCCGTTGCCAGCTTCTAAAAAAGTTTATGAGGCAACAACAGAGCGATCCGATATTCTTGTGCCGTTTCGTGAAATTGCCCTTACTGATCCAACCATGCCATGTTTACGCGTTTATGACACATCTGGTCCCTACACTGATCTCTCTACTACCGTTGATCTTGCCAAAGGCCTTGCCACAATCCGCTCTCCATGGCTTGCAAAACGCGATGGTTTACACGCTTACTCAGGCCGTGCAGTTAAACCAGAAGATAATGGTGATGTGCCATTGGATCGTCTTGTGCCTCCCTGCCCCGCCAACCGCCAGCCCCTGATTGGCACAAAAGGCAAAATGGTTACGCAATATGAATTTGCCCGCGCTGGTATCATTACAGAGGAAATGATTTACGTAGCAGCGCGCGAAAATATTGGACGCAAAGCCCAGCTTGAGGGCGCACAGGCAAAAATAGACGATGGCAACAGCTTTGGCGCTGAAGTGCCAGCGTTTATAACACCAGAATTTGTACGGAGTGAAATAGCGCGAGGCCGTGCCATCATCCCCTCCAACATTAATCACCCTGAATTGGAGCCTATGATTATCGGGCGCAACTTTTTAGTCAAAATTAATGCAAATATTGGTAATTCCGCAGTCACCTCCAGCGTGGCGGAAGAAGTTGAAAAACTTGTCTGGTCTATCCGCTGGGGCGGTGATACGGTTATGGATCTGTCTACAGGCCGTAACATCCACAATATCCGTGATTGGATTTTGCGCAATTCGCCTGTGCCAATTGGCACTGTGCCCCTTTATCAGGCGTTGGAAAAAGTCGGCGGCGATCCACTTAAACTTGACTGGGAAGTGTTTAAAGACACACTGATTGAGCAGGCTGAACAGGGCGTTGACTACTTCACTATCCATGCTGGTGTGCGTTTGGCCCATGTGCCTTTGACTGCCAACCGCACCACAGGAATAGTCTCGCGCGGTGGCTCTATCATGGCAAAATGGTGCTTGGCCTATCACAAGGAGAGTTTCCTTTACACGCATTTTGAAGAGATTTGCGATATTATGCGCAACTATGATGTGGCGTTCTCATTGGGCGATGGTTTGCGTCCTGGCTCAATTGCGGATGCCAATGATGCAGCACAATTTGCAGAACTGGAAACGCTTGGCGAGTTGACCAAAATTGCTTGGGCAAAAGGCTGCCAGGTGATGATTGAAGGGCCAGGCCATGTGCCAATGCACAAAATTAAAGTGAATATGACCAAGCAGTTAGAGGTTTGTGGTGAAGCCCCTTTTTATACGCTTGGACCTTTGACAACCGATATTGCTCCTGGCTACGATCATATAACATCTGGCATTGGCGCAGCAATGATTGGCTGGTTTGGCTGTGCGATGCTATGCTATGTAACGCCAAAAGAGCATCTTGGCTTGCCAGATCGGGACGATGTGAAAATAGGCGTCATAACCTATAAAATTGCAGCCCATGCAGCAGATTTAGCCAAAGGCCACCCAGCAGCGCAGTTGCGTGATGATGCGCTTTCCCGTGCAAGATTTGATTTTCGCTGGGAGGACCAGTTTAATCTAGGGCTTGATCCTGATACAGCGCGTAAATACCATGATGAGACTTTGCCAAAAGACGCGCATAAAGTAGCGCATTTTTGCTCAATGTGCGGTCCTAAATTCTGCTCCATGAAAATATCACAGGATATTCGCGCTGAAAGCCAGCGTATAGCAGGGCTAGAGGCCAAAAGTGCAGAGTTTATAGAAGGCGGTGCAGAGGTTTATGTAAAGGCATAAATGGTTGCAGACTATAAATTGAATTTTATCCTCCAGCAAGGAATGATATTTGCTGGAGGACTTTCAAACTAAAAAACCATTTAAATTTAAGAGACAGCTATTTATAGTAATATGAAATACTCAAAAAACTTCAATACTCTTATTTTTTGATTACAAAATTGTATACAATTACAACCTTCATCAGATAGGAACATATACTTAACTAAAGTTGAATTAATTTAACAGAAAAATTATGTATATTACATTTAATAGCTTTTTATTTTTGTTGATTAAGCATATTTTTATGATACGAGCTTATGAAGATTATCGGTCTTACACGAGTGTAGAATATGCATATTAAACTTGATCTTGAACTTAATGTTTTAGATCTTTTAAAAAACAGCCATTGTTGCCTTTCTAGGCCGTATGGGAGATGTCTTCCCTGTGATCTACTCAACCAGCTAACAGTCTTCCAGCTTTACACAGCGCGCACTGATATTATCAGCTTTACAAGCTTTCTCACAGTCAACATGCAAATTTATTGGAGATTGATGCAAAATATACTGTGTCAATTAATAGTCAAAAATGACAAAGAAACTAAATTTTCTTCAGATAAATACATAATAAAAAGCAGACGACTTCATGACAGCTCCATCAATAAAAAAAACAGGTTTTTCTCCAATTGATGGATATTACCGGTCATCTTTAAAAAATGCAGTTAAGACTAGCTTTGATGTCTCTTTGGAACCGATAAATTCCAGTGGCATGACACCAAAAAATATTAAAGATGAACGAAAAACACAAACATCAGTTTGGGTTGGAGCCAGAATAAAAAATAATAATGGATCCGAACGCCTTGTCCAGGTTGCAATAGCACGAGATAAAAATGGAATATTTCAGGTTATAACAGGTCAACCTGTAAGCCTTGATACAAAAGACCAGGCAGTTGCAGTAAAAAATACAAAAAAACTTCTAGAAGCCAATTTTTTCGAAAAGACAAAAAATGAAGTTGACCTTCCCGCTGAGTATTCTCGTGTTGGAAAGCCAATTTGGGTTGGTGCAAGCATAGTTAAAGACAAAAACCAGACAAAACAGCTTGCTCAGGTTGCTATTGCGCGTAATGCAAATGGCATATTTCAAGTTATATCAGGCAAACCAGTTAGCCTTAATACCCAAGACCCTGCAACAGCAATAAAAAATGCAAAATTACTTCTTAATATTAACTATTTCAACAAAAGGGGAAAGCAGGTTGCCCTTGCACCTCAGTATGCACGTACACAGCCAACTCCTCAACTTTCAAACGATTTATCAAGGACGAAAAAAGGCGATCCAAGCATTATAATTGATGCCGCACATTCATTTATGTTGGGCATTGCTGCTTATGGACTGCCTGATACCCCTTCAAGTTTTGTTGATTCCATCCGAATAACAACTGATGTAGCGGGGCTTGTGAGCCTGTCAAATGCACTTAAAAGCGGCAAGGATTCAGGCGATATTAAACTGTCCATCTATGCAGAGTTAACAATACCAGAAATACGGATAGGCAACCGTATCATTCCAAAAGGGAAGGCAGATTATGTTTTTTCACTGTCTTCAGTTGGACAGTATAAAAATGGAAAATTTATTTTAAAAACAACGACAGGTTTTACTGGGCTGCTTGTCTCGCAAGATGCCTGGCGGGGGTTTGGGCCCCACACTATGGCTGGCTATTCTGGTTTCCTATGGAAAGCAGAGATAGGAGACAATCAGCCTTTAAAACAGGGTTTGGCATCTTTATCAGGGCAGGCTGAAGCTTTAAAAAAAGATTTTGAAAAGCAGAAAAATGGTAAAAAAACCATTATTGGCGGTGTAAAATTCAATGGTTATTTTTATGATTCAGACAATATCGAATCTCAAGGAGGAGTGTTTAATCCTATTGCTATTAGAGGTGCGCAGAAAATTGCTAAAGCTGGCTTGGGCAAAATAACTCCAACTAGTCCTAAAATAGTCAAAAATCTAGGTGTTGGCTTAAACATAGGGCGGTTTGTGGATAATTTTAAAAATTCTCTTGATGCACAACCACATTATTTTAATGGTCGAATACAAAAAGCCACATATACCGCTAGTGGATATATTATGGCTGGCGTACCAGCTTTACCAAGCGCCCCTGGACTTGTTGTAGGGCCAACATTTGGTTTGAATGGCTCTATAAGTTTTGCAGGAACTGGCAACCCAGATATTCAGCTGAATTTGCCAAATGGCCAAAAGCAGAGAATTGACATAAAAGGCATTAGCAAGATTCTTAGTCCCTTGGTCAATACTTTTTCTAATATGTTCAGCAAGTTTACAGCTCAAAAGGATTTTGAAAATCAGGTAAAAATCGCGTGTGTTTTTCAGGCACGGCGTGATGCACTTGCCTTGAGACAGGCGGCGGAGCTTCAAGCAAGCGACGTTAAAAAGGTGTGGATTGATCATGCTGCCATAATTGAGAATAATGCAAATACTCAGCTTGATAATTTAAAAAAAGACAATCCTAAGCATTTTGATCCACGGACAGGAAAACTGTTTCCAGTCTCATTTCAGAATGCAAATTCCATATATATTGGGAATAAAAAACTCATTGAAAATGAAACACGGCCTTTAATTCCCGCAACCGCTACTTTAAGCCGAGAGGAATACAGAGCAATATTGCAGGCTCGAAAGAAGTAAATCCATAAGAAAATATTTTAGAATGCTTTTTCCAGTTAGTATATTTCGGATGCAGGCTTGAGTGCAGCAATAACTAGATAATAATAATATGAAGGACATACACATAATTTTTTAAAAAAAATATAAGAAATTATATTTTTTCGTAACCTTGTAAGGCTGGTGTAAGGTTCAGGGGGCAATGGTTACAATACCGATAACAATAAATTTACAATTTCTAAAAAACAGAATTCATACGCAAACAAACAATAATTGTTCCAAAAAAGGATACGTTAAATGTCAGTTCAAATGAACACAGTTAATAAGCAGTTAGGCTTTCAAATCGGTTCTGTAACTAATATTTTGGTTAAAAAAAATATAGACTGGCTTGCAGTGTCAAAAAACAGGCCATCTAAACCTGTTCAATGCACTCAATTCGAAACACGACCTGACCAGTACACTCTTGCTCAAGTTAAAAAAGAGTTGAAAGTACTTTCCCTGACTAAAGGACTTATACCTAAAAGAGTTAAAGTTGTGCAAGAACTGCTGAATTCAAACAAGACAACACCGTCTGAAAAAAGCAACCTGAAAGCGCTTTTAACAGATGCAGGTAAAATTTATAAAAGATTGGAAGTTGCTTTAAAGAACAACGATAAATGTGGTTTGATGTCCATAAGCGTTGAGTTTCGGGATGTGTTCAATACTTTGTCCCTCACTGCAGAAGCAATAAAAAGAGATCTTCCCAATCGCAGAGTTTTAGATGTTACAACAATATAGCAATCTATAAATTTTATAAAAAAAGCCACCACTTTACGTGATGGCTCTGATGTTTGAGAATAACCAGCTTGGCTCCTTGCCGGGTATTCAGGACCTGTAAACAGAACTGATTGTTTTCAGGCTCTTGCAAATATCATGCGTGAGCCAATACGATCCATTTCGACCTGCTCACGGGCAGCAAGTTCAGCGCGTTCCAGCGCCTTGTTGCGATCCTCGAGCAATTCTACTTTTTTAAACTCCTCAAAGGCAACTTCGAGATGTCCACGGGCTTCTTCCAGCTGAACGTTTAGTTCAGTGGCAGAGTTTAGCAAATTATCGCGACGACCACGCGCGGCCTTCGCAAAAGTAGGATAGGCATAGTTCGCTGGATCAGAGATACCAGCTTTACGTTCTTCATTCGCGATTTCACGGTCTAGATCACCCGCCATACGCTCAAATTCAGCAATCATAGCTTCAATCTGAGAGACACGGCGACGTTTTTCATCAACCTGAAAGCGCTTTAGACGGACCAAGGTTTCACGCGACTTCATCGCTTCAATAACTCCTTAGAAAACCGTATCATCCACCATTCTGCTGGATGCTTACGATGTCCGCGAGACGACTATAACTATCGTACAAGGAGGTTGATTCTTCCTTACCTTGGCTCAAAAAACTTTCTAATTGTGGATTTAATTCTATGGATTCGTCAACTTCAGCCGAAGACCCCTTACGATAAGCTCCCAAACGTATCAATTCTTCCATATCTGCATAGGTTGCAAGCAACCCGCGAGCCCTTTGAACAGATGGCCAATAGACAGGATCGCATGAGCGGGGCATGGTTCTGGAGATGGATTTCAGCACATTGACAGCAGGATAGCGCCCACGCTCAGCAATTTTGCGCTCCATCACAACATGCCCATCCAGAATTCCCCGTACAGCATCAGCAATTGGTTCATTGTGATCGTCCCCATCAACCAAGACTGTAAAAAATGCTGTTATATTGCCTGCACCTTCAACACCAGGCCCTGCCCTCTCCAGGAGAGAAGGCAGTTCTGAGAACACAGTTGGTGTATAGCCTTTTGTGGTGGGCGGCTCTCCTGTTGCTAAACCTACATCGCGCTGTGCCATGGCAAAACGCGTAACAGAATCCATCATGCACAAAACTTCACAGCCCAGATCCCTAAAATACTCCGACAGCGCCATGGTTAGATAAGCTGCTTGCTTGCGCATGAGGGAGGGTTCGTCAGACGTTGCCACCACAACAATTGATTTTGCCAACCCTTCCACGCCAAGGTCATCCTGCAAAAACTCCTGCACCTCACGGCCCCGCTCTCCTACCAGACCTATGACGGAGACATCAGTTTTTGCATTACGTGCCAGCATGGACAAAAGAACAGATTTTCCAACGCCAGACCCTGCAAAAATACCCATGCGCTGACCACGGCAGGTTGTTAAAAACGTATTGAGACAGCGTATACCCAAATCCATAGGCTCTCCCACACGTTGGCGTTTATGTGCAGGGGGCGGCGCAGCACGATAAGGATATAAAAGTGGCCCTTGTGGCAAAGGACCCTTACCATCAATAGGTTCACCTGCTGCATTCATAACACGGCCTAACCAGGCTGGCGTTGGACGGATGCCAGGGCGCTCGGACATAACAATGGCGCGACACCCCCGTCGCACACCATCCAGTGTGCCAAAAGGCATGGCAAGAACATGATTTTTCTCAAAACCCACAATTTCACAGGATATGATAGTGCCAGGCGCTGTCTCAATATCCAGCCTGCCACCCAGCATCATTACAGAAATAGGGCCTGCAATTTCAATCAACAGTCCTCGCACGGCAACCACGCGGCCAAAAATCTGTTGCGGCGTAATATTATCAAGCATGGCAAGAAGGGCTTCTGATGCTTTGCTGGTACTCTGGTCCATGATAAAACATTCGTTCGAAGAAAGTGATTCGTTAATAAAAATAGTTTAAACGTTATTTACGAATTCCGTTAATACGCAGGCGATTGTTTTTAATTTTTGATTTTAGATTGTGCATACAGCCCTTCAAGAAAAACAGGATTCTAAATAATCCCTTATAATTCATTGTTAATGTAATGCATTAAGTAACTGTTATTGAAATAGAATCAATTTTGCAACAGGGTTTCATTCAACGTAGATAAGCAGATGTAAACGATTGCATAAGTACGACACCTTTTGTTAACCTTTTCTCAGTAGTGTTTTGATAAGAATTCTTAAGTTTGTCCGAACAGAAGGTTAAGATAATATGTCTTTTCCATTTTTCGGGCGTTAGGCAACGCTAGAGACAAGAAGGAATGGGAACAGATGCGCGTTCTCCTCATTGAAGACGACAGCGCTACAGCTCAAAGCATTGAGCTGATGTTAAAGTCAGAAAATTTTAACATTTACACGACAGATCTTGGCGAGGAGGGAGTCGACCTCGGCAAGCTATATGATTATGATATAATTCTGCTGGATCTTAATCTACCTGACATGTCAGGCTATGAGGTTCTGCGCTCTTTGCGGGTTGCAAAAGTAAAAACACCCATTCTCATCCTGTCTGGTATGGCTGGCATCGAAGACAAAGTACGTGGCCTTGGTTTTGGCGCGGATGATTATCTTACAAAACCATTCCACAAGGATGAACTTGTTGCCCGTATTCACGCTATTGTACGTCGCTCAAAAGGCCATGCACAATCTGTTATTTCAACAGGTGATCTGGTTGTTAATCTTGACCAGAAGACTGTTGAGGTCAGCTCTGCGCGTGTGCATTTGACAGGCAAAGAATATCAGATGCTTGAGCTTCTCTCATTGCGCCGTGGCACAACTTTGACAAAAGAAATGTTCCTAAATCATCTTTATGGTGGCATGGACGAGCCAGAACTTAAAATCATTGACGTGTTTATTTGCAAATTACGCAAAAAACTTGCCAACGCATCAGATGGCAAAAACTACATTGAAACTGTTTGGGGTCGTGGTTACGTGCTGCGCGAACCAACAGATATGGATGAAAAATTTGTAGCTTAATATTATAAGTTAGCTATTCCAGTTCCCTTCAGGCTTTTCTCCAAGCTTGAAGGTAGTACTTGGGTCATTTTAAGTTTCACATTACCCAACCCCGTTTCTCAATATTGAAATGGGGGTTTTTTATTTTTGACACATATTTCCAATATTTTAGACACCGTTTAAAATTTCTTCAAATTTAGAAATTCTTTTATTAATATTGAATAAGAGAAATTATTTTCACGTGATAAATTTTTATAACAAAACCTGTCAAGTTCCGATACTCTATTATCTATATTTATCCAATTCAAATCTTTTCCATTGTTTGTCACCCAATTAAGTATTCGTTGTTGGATTTTGGGAGGGACTTGCTTTGAAAGATCTTCTAATAATAAATATGGTGTTTGACCCATAGAAATTTTTTTAATTTGACCAAGAAATATTTCGTTGTTATGTACAGTTACACGCCTAAGCTTAGCAAATCCCGCCTTTATTTCCTCTGCTGTTTTCATACGCGCAGCAACGCTTTGCGTTACTTTTGCTGATTTTAGTATACCAAAGGCTTTAAGCATTTGCCTTACAGGGGCAATAGCCGAAATACCACCAACAGCAAGATGAAAAAGAGTACCTTTCTTGTCCCCCGCTTGATGACATTTGTACGCTTGATAAAACTCTGCACTTGCATATATGGCAGAAATAAATGCACCCATTGTGCCTGTTACAGGCAGAGTAACAAGTGCGCCCGCAAGCTGCAAAATATTCGATCCATATTCACTATAATTACCATAGGTAACTTTTGTATCGCCTCTGCGAAGGCCGCCTAATCCACTCGAAAAAACGGTCACATCAGATAAAGGTGAACTTAGTTTTGCAGGTTTAAAAATAACATTTATATTTGCTGTAGTGGATTTTGCTTGCGCAATTGCGCCTTGAAGATGTTGAGCTTGCGCTTGTTGATTAGCTCTTTCGAGATTTGGTGAAACAACATTTAATTGTATTATAGCTGACATTCCCATTTTGTTATCCTTTTAATTAATTATGTCAGGTTTTTCTTGATTGTTGAACTACTCATCAAATTCTTCCTAACCCCCCAACCTTACACCAGCCTTACAAAATTGAAGAAAAATGTGAGAATTTTGAAATTATTCAAAGCGTATTCAATCCTAAATGCACTTTATTGGCAAAACTTGAATCTTCTTCGCCAAGTAACAAAAAAATATTCTGCGCACAGCTTTTGCAGAGCGTTTCTACCCATCCCTGTTCAGCCTTGGCAAAATCATTCAGCACATAATTATGCACAAGAGCCTTATCGCCTGGATGGCCAATACCTAAACGTACGCGGGTATACTCATTGCCAATATGGGCTGTAATCGATCGAAGGCCATTATGCCCAGCATTGCCACCACCTTTTTTTATGCGAAGTTTGGCAGGGTCCAAATCCAGCTCATCATGAAAAACAACAATATTGCTTTCATCTAGTTTGTAGAACTTACAGGCGGCCTGCACTGCGCGGCCTGACTCATTCATGTATGTCAGTGGTTTTAAAAGTAGCGCTTTTTCTCCGCCAATATTAACCTCTGCAAAAGCTCCAGAAAAGCGCTCCTTCCAGGGATTGGCTCGGGCTTGGCGGGCAATTTCATCAAGTGCCATAAAACCGATATTATGGCGGTTATGAGCATATTTTGCACCAGGATTACCAAGGCCAACAATGAGCTTCATGGATGAGCCTATTTAAAACAAACAAAAATGGCTGGGAAATATCCAGCCATTCTATAAACCTGCAATATAAATGGATTACTTTTTTGCACCCTTTTTAGCAGGGGCAGCTGCTGGAGCTGCGGCCGCGGCTGGTGTTTCTTCTGCATCCATACCGCCTGTTTTGGTGATTGTTGCAACAGTAAAATCACGATTGGAGATTGTAGGCTTACAATTATCTGGCAATTTAAAAGCAGAAATATGAATGGAATCACCAATATCAAAATCTGCAAGATCACCAGTGATTGAGTCTGGAATATTCTCAGCTGGAACTAGCATCTCAACAGAATGGCGTACAATGTTAAGCGCTCCGCCACGTTTCAGGCCTTTGCAGATATCCTGATTGATAAAATGGACTGGAATTTCAACTTTAATGCGGGAGCCTTCAATCAAGCGTAAAAAATCCACATGCATCGGAAAATCTTTGACAACATCCAGCTGATAATCACGCGGAATGGCGCGTATAACCGTACCATCAACATCTATGTCAAATACTGTTGTCAAAAAATGGCCAGCATAGATGAGCTTGGTTGTTGTATTAAAATCGAGGGAAATTGTAACTGGTGGTTGACCAGAGCCATAAATAACCGCTGGAACGCGTTTATCACGACGAATAGCGCGGGCGGCTCCCTTGCCTGTCCCCTCACGGCCTTTGGCTGCGAGCTGTTTGAAAGTAGACATAAATCTATCCTTAAAAATTAAATCACATCGCTGCCTCCAGGGATGTCGGGCGATGCTTGAAGATCACATATAGGTAAATACCTGTTTTAACAAGACTGGAAGTTTTCATACTCTTTTTATTTTCTTCAAAAGGATAATGCCAGAAACTTGTTTTAATGTTTTTTCATAGTTATGTCGCACTGCAATATATTTATGTTAGGAGATTTTTATGGTTCACGTTATCGTTATTTTTCATTCTGGATATGGTCATACAAAGCGTATGGCGCAATCTGTTCTCGGTGGAGTTTCTCAGGTTGAAGGCGTTAACGCTCATTTTATCGAAATTGATAAAGACGGTAACATACCAGAAAATGCATTCGAAATTTTAAAAGCAGCAGATGGTATTATTTTTGGATCCCCAACTTACATGGGCGGCCCTTCATGGCAATTCAAGAAATTTGCAGATGCCAGTTCAAAGCCCTGGGGGGCTCAGGAATGGAAAGACAAAATAGCAGCCGGCTTTACAAATTCTGCCAGCATAAATGGTGATAAACATTCTACATTACATTATTTTATTACACTTGCCATGCAGCACAGTATGATTTGGGTGGGAACAGGCATGATGACTGCAAATTCAAAAGCCGCAACGCGTAATGACATTAATTACATGGGTTCATTTGCAGGCGCTATGGCGCAAAGCCCCTCAGACGCTAGCGTTGATGAAATGCCGCCAGGGGATTTGGAAACCGCCAAGCAATTTGGTGCTCGTGTTGCCAGCATAACAAAAATGACAAGGCCAAAATAATGACAAAACAAAGATAATGCTATGCATATAATTGGATTGGTAAAGCCCTTATAAGGTTGCGCAAAGTGGTAATTGTTGAGTGATCTGCAATTCCATCCACCTTTTCGGGTCTGTAATGGCGTTGCAGAGCACGAATAACAGCCTCAGTTTGACTGTCATACACCCCGTTAATGTCCAATCCATAACCATAGAGTGCAAGCATGGATTGCAGTGCCTCAATAGGCGCGCCTTTATCTCCCTGACTGAAAAAACGTCCTCCTTGAATAGGCTCTGGTACAACAAAATGCCCAATGCCACATTCATGGAGTTGCCGCCATGGAAACAGTTCACCAGGGTCTTGCTTTCGTAGCGGTGCAATATCCGAATGCGCCAAGATTCGCTCCTGAGGGATATGCCATCGATCGGTTATATCCTGGCAAAGCTTGATCACAGCTGCAATCTGCTCCTGCATAAATGGGGGAGAGCCGCCCTCATGACCCTGATTGACAATTTCTATACCTATGGAAATAGAATTCATATCAGTCTCGCCATGCCAGTTTGAGGCTCCTGCATGCCACGCGCGTCTGTTTTCTGGCACAAGCTGCAAAATACGCCCATCCTCAAAAACAAAATAATGACACGATACATTACTGATCGGATTACACAGCCATTTGAGCGCGCCCTGCGCTGATGCCATACCCGTATAGTGCAAAATAATACTATTGGCGGTTTTGCCGTCTTTTCTCTCACCATGATTGGGGGAGGGGAAAACTTTAAACGCAAAAGGAGAATCCGGTTTTTGGTGCATAATGCCTGTGTATCAGCAACAAAAAAGCCTGCAACATGTTAAATGTGCAGGCTTTAAAAATTATTTTTACAAATTAATCGCGGCAAACATAATCGCCGTAGTAACGGGAGTAATAACAGCGGCGTGGCTGCGGTGTAGTTGAAGCGCCAATAATTGCGCCGCCTGCTGCACCTATTGCGCCGCCAGCTAGCGCACCACCCGCGCGGCCAGTCGCAAGACCGCCAATGGCTGCACCAGCTAAACCACCAAGAGCGGCGCCGCCAATAGCACGATCTGTCTGGTTGTTTGAGTTACAGGCTGTCAGGCTAAGCAGTGTTAAAGCTGCAACTGAAGCGGTTAAAAACTTGCGCATAAAAATCTCCCTTTAAAATAATGCTGTACGGGTAACATCTTTAAACGCCATTTGTTCAAATGGGAATTAGAAAATCTACTTATTTGCGTTTTTAATGTGTCCAACAAATTTTATGGTTTTTAATTGAGTATGAAAAATAAACTGTTCTACACTCATATTTCCTAAAAAAATCATTTTCACATCTCTGTGAATTGAAACATATTTATATTTAAGTCAGAGTGCACACATACACCTAGGTCAAAAGGATGCCGCATGCTGATAAAACACTTCAAAGGCTGGGAACTTCCAGATAGCCAGCTAACACCCGAAAATCTGTTTTTCAGCAAGCGCACCTTGCTAAAGGGCGCAGGGTTGCTTGGCGCAAATCTACTGATGCCAACCAGCATACAGGCACAAGGCGCTGATCCCTCCAGTGCACTTTACCCGTTTAAACGGAATGAGACATATACTTTGGACGGCAAGAACATCACGCCTGAAAACATTAATGGAAACTATAATAATTTCTATGAATTTGGCCAGTCCAAACAGATTGCCAAAGCTGCTCAAGCTCTTAAAACGCGCCCGTGGCTGATTAAAATAGACGGTATGGTCGAAAAACCATTTGAAATTGGCTTTGATGATTTGATTAAATCCATGCCCTTGGAAGAGCGCAACTATCGTCATCGCTGTGTGGAGGCATGGTCAATGGCCGTTAACTGGTCTGGCTTTCCTTTAAAAGCGCTGCTTGCGATGGCAAAGCCACTCTCAGGTGCCAAATACGTGCAGTTGCAGACTTTTCTGGACACATCCATTGCCCCAGCCCAGAAGCAGAGCTGGTATCCTTGGCCCTATACAGAAGGGCTAAGCATCGCAGAAGCCAATAATGATCTAGCCTTCATGGTAACAGGTGCCTATGGCAAACCACTTGCAAACCAGCATGGAGCACCTTTACGCCTGGCAGTTCCGTGGAAATACGGCTTTAAAAGTGTTAAATCCATTAATCGGATTACATTTACTGATGTGCGTCCCAAAACCTACTGGGAAGCCTTGCAATCAGCTGAATATGGTTTCTGGGCAAATGTGAACCCGGCAGTGCCGCATCCTAGATGGAGCCAGGCGGACGAGGAGGTCATTGGTACTGGCTCAAGAGTGCCTACACTTATTTTTAACGGCTACGAAAAATATGTTGCAGACATATATAAAGGCATGGAAAAAGAGCGTCTTTATATATAAAAATGCTCTAAATCACTCGTATTGCTTTTATTGTTGATATCTGTAATGCAGAACACAGTTGATAAAGGGCATAGTTATTTCCAAAACTTAATTATGCCTTTTGTGTTTTTCATTTAAAACTTCGCCAGACTTCATTGTAGTTATGCTTTCATGCGCAATCCTGCTTGTAGAATCTGTTAGGGATTTCGCATCTGAAGCGGTTTTATCAACTGATTTTTTAATATGGTCAGCCTGAATATCAAGCACTTCCTCGGAGGATTTGGCGTTCATCATAGCTTTCATTACAGCTAGATTTGCCTCCATGTTAGCCTGTGACATTTGAGCAAACGTTTTAGACATTTCCGTAAAGCTCTGTGCTAAAAGCTGTCCAGATTTTATCATTATATTCATATTGTCAGATAATACATTCATCATATTTTGATTTTCCATTTTGACTCTCCATGATGTATTAGAAAAATTATAATTGGCTTCAACGCATACAAAGGTGTCGGATAAAAAATAAATTCACCACACAGGATTTAAGAGTTTTACAAAACCTGCATGGACGCTTCTGCAAATTAGTTGAACCTCTAGGCATCTTGAAAATTTACCAAGTCTCGAACCCGTAGAGATTGCGCGCAACTTATAAAATAAGCTGCCTTGTAATGCTGTTAAGTTTTCAATATATCAATTGTTCCGCTCAATGTGTACAAACACACATAGCTTGAGCATTCTATCAAATTCAGGGAAGCTTTCCATGTCTTTAAAAATTCTTTTTACAGCTACGTCTACAGCAACTGGTGGGCGCAACGGTCATTCAGAAGCATCTGATGGCTCCGTCAAAGTTGACCTATCTGTTCCAAAGGAAATGGGCGGGCCAGGCAAACCCAACACAACCACCCCAGAACACCTGTTTGCCACTGGCTATGCAGCCTGTTTTAGTGGTGCGCTAGACCTTGTAGCCAAGCAGAAAAAACTGGATCTTGTAGATGCAACAGTTACCTGTTCGGTCAGTATAGGCTCACAAAGTGAAGGTGGCTATGGTCTTGCTGCCAAGATGCATGTAAAGACACAGGGTATCTCAGAAACAGATGCAGAGCAGCTTGTGCAAGAAGCGCACCGTATCTGCCCATACTCAAATGCAACGCGCAACAACATGCAGGTTGAGCTGGAAATTGAAGCTGTTTGATAGTTTTACTCTAACCAATTAAGCCAGAGCAGGATAACCTGTTTTGGCTTGTACATTTGCCAAGGTTTTAAAGTGTCTGACATCCATCCTCGCCTATTCCTGATTTCTCCAATAATTGAAGATGCGGACAGCTTTTTATTGCAGTTGCAAAAAGCCTTATCAGGCGGTCGTATTGACTGTCTACTGCTGCGCTTTGCCTCAAAAGACGAACATGAACTCAAACGCATGGTGCAGATATTGGCACCCGTTGCGCAGGCAAGTGAAGTTGCGGTATTGGTTGAAGCTAGCACAGATACCCGTTTTGCGGCCCGAAGTGGTGTTGATGGTGTGCACATACGCTATGAAAAATCAGCGCTTGAAGAGGCACTTGAAGCCCAAAAACCAGACCGCATTGTGGGTGTAGCTGGGCTTAAATCTCGTGATGACGCCATGAATGCAGGCGAGCTTGGCGCTGATTATCTGATGTTTGGTGAACCTTATCCCGATGGGGCCTTGCCTGATTTTGAAACTGTTCTGGAACGCGCTAGCTGGTGGGCAGAGGTTTTTTCCACACCGTGCGTTGCCTATGCACCGACTCTCGAAAATGTAACAGCTCTGGCAAAAGCAAAAATTGAGTTTATAGGCCTGGAAAACGCTGTTTGGCAGTCACTGACTGGTGAAGAATACGCAATCAAAAACGCTCTTGACAGGATAGCCGCAGCCATTGCTGCTTGACGTTGAGCTCTCATGTCTTCATGAGTTCATGAAAAGCAGTTCCTCATTACAAAAGCATTATGTTCCCATGGCAAAAATTAGCGGCGTTGATATAAAACCTGGTCTTATGATTGAATATGATGGCAGCCTTTGGGCTGTTGTTAAAACTGTCAAGGTCAAACCTGGCAAGGGTCCAGCTTACAACCAGGCTGAGCTTAAAAATGTCATGGATGGCCGCAAGCTTAATAACCGCTTTTCTACAGACGAAAAAGTGGAAGAAATAAAGCTTGATTACAAAGATGTATCCTTTTTATATGCGCAGGAAGATGCACTGGTTTTCATGGATACAACCAGCTATGAGCAGATTGAACTGCCAAATGATTTCGTGGGTGAACGCGCCGCATTTCTGAAAGATGGTATGGAAGTAACTTTGCGCATGCATGGCGATCGACCAATTTCGATCAGCTTGCCTGAGCAGATTGTTTTGGAAATTACGGAAGCCGATCCAGTCATCAAGGGCCAGACAGCATCTTCATCCTATAAAAATGCTGTACTTGAAAATGGCTTGAAAATTCTCGTTCCACCTTTCATTGCCACTGGTGAAAAAATCCTCGTAGACACCACTGAAGTTACTTACATTCGTAGAGCTTAAGAAAGAAAATTATGATCCGTACACCTCTCATCAACGTCATGACGGCTGCTGTCCTCAAAGCCGGTCGTGCTTTAAAACGCGATTTTGGTGAAGTGTCCATGCTTCAGGTTCAACGTAAGGGCCCAGGTGATTTTGTGTCGCTGGCTGATAAACGTTCTGAAGAAATCCTGTTTGAAGAGCTCTCCCGTGTACGTCCGGGCTACAGTTTTATTATGGAAGAGGGCGGCAAGGTAGAAGGTTCTGACCAATCTCACACTTGGCATGTTGATCCGCTTGATGGCACGACCAACTTTCTGCACGGAATCCCCCAGTTTGCTGTTTCTGTTGGTCTTGAGCGCGACGGCCAGATTGTGGCAGGCGTTATCTATAATCCAGCCAATGATGAACTCTATGTAGCTGAAAAAGGCCAGGGCGCGTATCAAAATAATCAGCGCCTGCGCGTATCAGGACGTACTGACCTTTACGACGCAGTTATTGGTTGTGGCATTCCAGCAATTGGCAAAAACGGACATCCACAGTTTCTGAAAGAACTGGGCGCAGTCATGGCCAAAACAGCAGGTCTTCGCCGGGCAGGCGCTGCATCGCTTGATATGGCCTATGTGGCAGCCGGCCGCCTGGATGCCTATTGGGAACGTGGCGTCAAATCCTGGGATGTAGCAGCAGGCATTGTGCTTGTGCGCGAAGCCGGTGGCTTTGTTACGGATTTGAGAGGCAGCGATCAGTTTATTGCTCGTGGCGAACTGGTGGCAGGTAATGAGACCATTCAGGCGGACATATTAAAACTTGTAAAGGACACGGCTTAAAGGTTAATGCCTCGCATCCGTCTTCTGCTGCCAGCACACTACCCTGCCCTTGCTGATTTATGGGTCAAAAGCTGGCAGGAAGCTATGCCACAAATTAATTTTGAACAAAGACGTAACTGGTTTGCTGCTTACCTATCAAAACTGGAACAGCAACATTTTCAGCTACTAGGTGCATTCAACCAATTCAATACTCTTTTAGGCTTCATTGCCATCAATCCAGAAACACACATTCTTGACCAGATAGCAGTTACAATTGAGGCAAAAGGTCAGAATACAGCAGCTGAACTGATAGAGGCTGCAAAACAGATTTCACCGGTTAAAATTACTTTAGATGTAAATACGGATAATCCTCGCGCGATTGCTTTTTACAAGAAACATGGTTTTGAGCACACTGGAACAACACGTGTTAATTCACTTTCAAATTTAAAATGTACGGAAATGCAGTGGGTACCTTAAAAACTATTCAGCAGCTTTCAATACCTTCAACCCAAATTGTAGCTCTGCCAGACGTGCGTACAGGCCTTGTTTGGCAATAAGCTCAGCATGCGTGCCCTGTTCTACAATCTGTCCCTGATCCATAACAAGAATACGATCCGCATTTAGGATTGTTGCAAGTCTATGGGCAATAACCAGACTGGTACGCCCCTGCATCAGCACATCAAGTGCACCCTGCACAAGATACTCGTTTTCAGCATCCAGCGCAGATGTTGCCTCATCCAACAGTAAAATAGGCGCGTCTTTCAAAATTGCCCTTGCAATTGCAAGGCGCTGGCGCTCGCCCCCTGAAAGCGTTACGCCCCGCTCTCCTATTTGCGTAGCATACCCTTTTGGCAGGCGCATGATGAAAGCATCAGCACTTGCTTGTTCACAGGCACGCTTGATGTCTGCTTCAGTTGCCAAAGGCCGTGCATAACGGATATTGTCCAGAATGCTCGTGCCAAAAATTGCAGGTTCTTGGGCAACGAGTGCCATGTTAGAGCGCAGATCCGTAAGGCCCAAAGCCATAAGAGCAACGCCGTCAAGCATAATCGACCCAGAAACTGGATCATAAAACCGCATCAATAACTGCAAAACAGTGCTTTTACCTGCCCCTGAAGGCCCAACAAGCGCGACACGCTCACCGTGTTTAATTGAGAATGATAAACCAGTTATAATTCCAGCTTCTGTCCTGCTAGGATAGGCAAAACTTACATTTTTAAATTCAATAATTCCCTGCACAGGTTTTTGCAGAGCAATCGGGTCGAGCGGCTCTTGAACAGCTGGCTTTTCGTTCAAAAGCTCTGAGAGACGTGTCGCTGCGCCAGCTGCTGAACTAAGTTCCCCATATACTTCTGAAAGCTGCCCAAGAGAACTGGCAGCAAACACCGCATAAAACAAAAACTGCGAAAGCAGCCCAGCACTCATCTCATCATTCATAACACTTTGTGCGCCAACCCATAAAACGCCCACAACACTAGCAAAAATCATGAATATGGCAATGCCAGTTAAAATGGAACGTGAGCGAATAGTGACACGTGCCGCTTCATAGGCCGCATTTGAAGCATCACAAAACTGTTCACTTACACGTTTTTCAGCACTAAAGGCCTGCATTGTGCGCGAAGCTCCAATCTGCTCATTGGCAAAATTGGCAGCCTCCGCAAGGCGTTCCTGTGCAATGCGTGAACGCTCCCTTACGCCCCGCCCTGCAAATACCAAGGGTAAAACAACAAGGGGTATAGCAATCAGTACCAGGGACGATAAATGTGGACTTGTATATACCATCAAGCCTACTGCGCCAAAAAACAGCGCAATATTGCGAAGTGCAACAGAGGCGCTGGAACCAAAAACTGACTTGATCTGCACTGTGTCACTGGTAAGGCGCGAAACAATTTCTCCAGCCTTTGCCTTATCATAAAACTGAGCGTCAAGCGTGCCAAGATGTGTAAACATTGCGCTGCGCAAATCTGCCACAACACGCTCCCCAATAGTCATAACCAGATAGTAGCGGGTTGAGCTGGCAAGAGCTAAAACTGCCACAACTGCAATCAGGGCTCCAAAATACTGAGCCAGAAAATCTGCATTTTCTGATTTAAAGCCAGAATCTATCATACGCCTTATGGCAAGCGGCACAATAAGGGTGGCCAATGCTGCAATAATCAGTGCAACCAGGGCAAGTATGATCTTGGACTTCTGTCTTGCAACAATAGGCAGCAGGGACCTGAGGGATCCAAAATTGGCTTTTGGCTTTTTGGAATTTATGGACTGGCTGGGATCTGAAATTTTACTCATAAACTGTCTTTATTATGCCTTTTCAAATCTGTCTTCTATTTGTTTTGAAAGAATGACGCTTGTAACAAGCCATTTGTTCAGCTATACGCAGCCTAACGTAAAGGTAATTTTCAACCCGTACTTATAATAGCCATATTAGAGACGGATTTTCACCAAGGCTTAAAGCAAATGAAACAGAATACGCACCCAGATTACCATTTCATCAAAGTTGTCATGACAGATGGAACAAGTTTTGAAACCCGTTCAACAATGGGTAAAGCTGGTGATACATTGAACCTTGATATTGATCCAAAAACACATCCAGCCTGGACTGGTGGATCTGGTGCAAGCCTGGACCGTGGTGGACGTCTATCAAAATTCAGCAATAAATTTGCTGGTCTTGGTCTGGCTGCAAAGAAATAATATAAATTTACGCAAATTAAAAAGGCCGCTTTTAAGCGGCTTTTTTTACATTAAAGCTGTAACGAATTGGTTCGACCTAAAGGAATATTCATTTTAAAATACTGAAAAAGCAGCGTGCTTTAATATATACACGCATCAGTTAAAAGGACATGCCCAGAGCTGCCATATATGTTTCCAGCAAAGCATCCTGTTCTTTGCGCTCTGAGAGGTCTTGTTTGCGAAGCGCTATGATCTTGCGCAGAACCTTGACATCAAAACCTGTGCCCTTGGCTTCACCATACACATCGCTAATATCTTCCGATAACGCTTTCTTTTCTTCTTCAAGACGCTCAATTCGCTCAATCAGGGATTTAAGCTGCGCCGCAGTTGTCTGGTTTATGCTGGTTTCAACATCATCATTCATTTTATCTTGCTCTCGTTTAAAACTGAAAATTCTTGAGACAAGCAATGGATGAGTTTGGTAAAAAATATGATAAATTTAAACATTATTTTTGATAGTCTGCTTTCCATGTCTCATAGGGCATTCCATAAACATGGGTTTTGGCCTCGTCTTTGGTCATGGCAACGCCTTGCAAAACAGCTTCCTCCATCAGCCACGTACCAAGGCAGTTGCGGCAAAAGCCTGCCAGGTTCATAAGGTCAATGTTCTGCACATCCTTGCGCCCATCAAGATGTTTGATAAGCCGCCGAAAAGCCGCAGCTTCCAGTTTATCACGTGTTGCGTCATCCATCTTTTTCACCTTACTTTTAAAAGAGTTCTACTCTCAAAAAATTTAATTTCCTGGAGTTCGGGTGCGCTTAAAAGCGGATACAGAACTTTTGCCAATCGCTCACCCCATTTGATAGCATCCAGTTTTGAACTGATAAGATCATTACGCACTTCGATTAATGTGCTGGCAAGGCCCCGTTTTGTTGCATGGATGTTGAGCGTATCTCCTGACAAAGCTCCATCATAGGGCTGATTGTCACCCACCACTAAACTGCCAAGATTGCGAAGGGCCTCCAGCAGGCCAAGTGATAATCTTGGGTCATTATCCCATAAAATACCCACATGCCAAGGCCTTTCCTGGCTATTCATCACACGGGTAAAAGAATGGATGCTGATGAGCACAGGTATTTTTTGTACCGAAAGGCTTTTGTCGATAACAGTTTTTATGGCCTCATGATAGGGAATGTAAAACTGCTTCATGCGATGTTGGATGCCGGCATGGTCAATAGTTGCATTGCCTTTGACGATTGCGCCATCAGATAGGCGCATGACAAGTGTTGGGTCGTCTGTTCCACGATTTGGGTCAATCAGAAGCCTTGAAAAACGCGAAAGCACTGCAGGCGCATCAAAGGCTAAAGCCAAGGTTCTTGTGACGGTCTCAGCGCCAACATCATAGGCAATGTGACGGGTGTGATCATACTCTCGCAGGCCCAGATTTTGATATATGTCAGGCATGGCATTTGAAGCATGGTCACATAAAAAAATGACTCCGGCCTGTACGGACCCACCAATAATTTCAAAAGCTTCCTGTTTGTCGTTCTCAATTTTTAAATAAGGCATATGCATCTGATAAAAGCCTGAAATTATATTTAAATTAGAGATGTGTTTAAATTAGACTTGGATATGGATCATAGTGTATCTAAATGTTTTCTATTCTCAAACCGGAAAAATTTCAGTGCTACGCGTTATTAAACTAATTTTTTTAAATGCTTCATGCTTTGTGTCGTTACTCTTTACAAGTAGTGCAAGCTATGCAGAATTACGTGTCTGCAATAAAACATCTGGGCGTATTGGGGTTGCCATTGGCGTTCAGCAGGGGCCAATCCGCATTACGCAGGGCTGGTTCAACATTAAAGCCAATACCTGTGAGGCACCCGTCAAAGAGGATTTAAAAGACGGCCCCTATTTTCTCTATGCAACCGATTATGATCGTGGCGGGGAGTGGAACGGTTCTGAACTCATGTGCGTCAGTGATCGCGAATTTTATATCGAAAACAGCAATGACTGCTATGCGCGCGGCTTTGACAAAGCTAGTTTTCGCCTGGTTTCAACCAAAGGCCTTAAAAATTGGACCCTGGATTTGAATGAATCTCAAACACCCACAAAACCAGTGGAGCCAAACGCAATGGACCAGATAAACAAAACACCAAAACAGCCCTGAAGATTCAGGATGCAAGCCTGTTTGAATAAAACTTAACATTGCAAAAACAACTGCCCTATGAAATATTTGCCTTGAGGCAGCTCATAGCGGGTGACAGGCATTTTTCGACCTGCTGAAGTGGTCGCGTCCTTCCTGCCTCAACCTCTTTTTTTTCTTAACCGTTTAACAGGCTCAGTCGCTTTGGTCACCAGATCAGCTGTGAGCTTTTTATAAAGCATGAAAAGATGTTCCACCCGCTCTCTATCACCGGCAAAGGGGGCTTTGCGGTAGAGCGCATCAACCGCCATATCAAGCGCCTTGTGCGCTTTGCGCAAATTGGGCGGCCTCACATCGGGATCATACAAATCCGCCAGTGTCGCGCCTTCATGCACAGCCCTTGCATTGAGCACGGCCTGCGCCAGTTTTTCAATGCGGATTTTGGCACAGGTGTTGATGTCAGGCCATAAAAATACTCAAGAACTTGTGTTCTCGCGGCTTTTAAATCCCGACTAGCAGGTTTTTGTTCAACAAGGAGTTTGCCTTTCCAGAACAGATCCAGAAAACCACGCTTGTTGCCAGCAAGTTTTACACTATGCTCATAGGTTGCCACTCGCCTGCGCGAAACACCAAACAGCTCAAAAAAATCATTATAGAAACTTTGAGTTTGGCCACGCTCATATTGCGCGTCTTTCCAGCTATAGGCAAAACTTTCTGCTCTTGCCTTTATGTCATTCCAGTCCAGCCTCATATGCATGACCAGAATGACAAAAGGCGTGGCTTTCGCATATTAAAGACGGTCTGAACCTGGCTCTTCATTGCCTTCAAACAGCTGAATTGGCCCACCTGGCATGATTGTGGAAATAGCATGTTTGTAAACCAGCTGCGAGTGACCATCGCGTCGAAGCAGAACACAGAAATTGTCAAACCAGGTAACTACACCTTGAAGTTTTACACCATTTACCAAAAATATGGTTAGGGGCATTTTTTGTTTACGGACATGATTTAAAAAAGTGTCCTGTAAATTTTGATTTCTTTCAGCAGCCATTTTACGCCTATTCTTTCCAACTGCGTTCCGCCACGCAGTCTTTACACTATAAATTGATAATTGCCTGAATCACACCATTTGACAATTGTCAAAAATATTAACCAGACATAACTTTCCAACCCATACGTGTTTAGTTGGCTGAATACAAGTACCCCAAGAGTAACTAAATGTGCACCAGTACAAGCAACTAAAGGACCTGTTTGTCCTGAACACTTAAAGACTTTAATTTACGATGCAAAGCCGAGCGTTCCATACCAATAAATTCAGCTGTACGAGAAATATTGCCCCCAAATCTGTTGATTTGTGCAATCAAATACTCACGTTCAAATATTTCCCTTGCGTCTCTAAGGGCCAGGCTCAGAAGTTTTTCACCTCCTGCTCCTGCTGGTAATGGTGGAAGACCGCTTCCAATATCTTGTGGCAGCATCTCAGGGCTTATTTCCTCATTGGCATCGCCAGTTGCCATAATCAGCAGGCGCTCAATGTTGTTGCGCAGCTGGCGGATATTGCCTGGCCAGTTATGGGCATGTAGAATGGCCAGTGCTCCTTCGCTTATTTTACGTAAAGGCAGCCCGCTGGTGGTTGAAATCTGTTCCATGAAATAATGGATAAGTTCAGAAATATCCTCACGCCGCTCGGCAAGAGAGGGCACACAGATAGGCACAACACTCAGACGGTGGAAAAGGTCTTCCCGAAACCGTCCATTCTGGATTTCATGCTGGAGGTCACGGCTGGAGGACGATACAATTCTCACATCCACAAAAACACGCGTTCCGCCCCCAAGACGCTGGAAGTTCTGCTCTGTAAGTACTCGCAGGATTTTCCCTTGAGTCTCCCTTGGCATATCAGCCACTTCATCAAGATACAAAGTGCCACCATGTGCCGCCTCCAGCGCACCCGTTACTCGGGCTTGTGTGGCAGAGCCTTCCACACCAAACAGGGCTTCTTCCATGAATTCTGGTGTGATTGCGGCTGCATTAAGCGCAATAAACGGGCCGGAGCTTCTGGCAGAGGCAGCATGTAGCGTACGGGCAGTCAGCTCTTTACCTGTACCAGAAGCACCTGAAATAAGCACACGCGCATTGGTTGGTGCAACACGCTCAATTTGCCCGCGCAGATTATTGACAACCGAAGATGAACCAATAATTTTATCAGTTTGCCCAGACTTGGTTTTAAGCTCTTTGATCTCCCGTTTAAGACTTGCAGCTTCCAAAGCCCGCTGCGCTACTAAAATCAGACGATCAACCTTGAATGGCTTTTCAATAAAATCATAGGCCCCTTTGCGTATAGCCGCGACAGCTGTTTCAATATTTCCGTGGCCTGAAATCATGACAACCGCAAGATCAGGGTGCAGCTTTTTAATAACTTCCAGCAGCTGTAACCCATCCATCTTGCTCCCCTGAAGCCAGATGTCTAAAAAAACAAGCTGAGGACGGCGCTTGCGGATTTCTTCCAGCGCCTCATCTGCCCCCCCTGCAATACGCGTTTTATAGCCCTCATCCTGCAATATGCCGGAGACAAGCTCCCGAATATCAGCTTCATCATCAATGATCAGTATATCAGCATTCATCTGCGTTCATCCAAGTGTAGTTTTGAGGAGGTTAAATCCAGTTTAGGAAACCATAATCTGACACAGGCACCAAAGCCACCCTGCCCGTTAGGCAACCCATCCAGTAGCTCAATGCCTCCGCCATGTTCTTCAAATATTTTTGCAACAATTGGCAGACCAAGTCCTGTGCCGCCTTCTCTGGTTGTCATATAAGGTTCAAGCAACCTGCGCCTGTTTTCTATTGGGAAACCTTTACCATTATCAGCAACCTCGAATATAATATTTCCATTCTGCATTGCGCTTAGGCTAAGCTTCACTAGGCCTGAGCCACGCTGAATGTTTGGCAGCTCACTTATACCCTCCGTGGCATTTTTTAAAACATTGGTCAGCGCCTGACTGATGAGCCTGCGGTCAAACTTAACAGTTAGGGCATCATGAGGCAGATCATCTTCAAAATTTACATCTGGATAGCCAATTCGGCTCAAAAATAATACTTGCCTTGTACATTCAACCAGATTTTCATCTCCAAGCTGAGGTTTCGGCATACGTGCAAAGGAAGAAAATTCATCAACCATGCGTTTGATATCGTCAACCTGACGGATAATCGTGTCGGTACATTGGTCAAAAATCTCACGGTCTTCTACAATCATCTTGCCATATTTGCGTTTCAGTCGTTCAGCAGAAAGCTGGATTGGCGTGAGTGGATTTTTAATTTCATGCGCAATCCGCCTTGCCACATCTGCCCAGGCAGAGGTACGCTGCGCCTGTACAAGATCGCTTATATCATCCAGCGTAACCACAAACCCTCGTGCCCCTCCAGCGGCCTGTTCACTGGTTACGCGCACGTTCAGCGTCTGCTCTTCTCCCCCGCGCAGCACGCTTATCTGCCCCTGAATCAGTTTTTGGCGACCATTAAGGGCATCCTGCACCAGCAATTGGATAGACGGAAGAATCTCAGCCAGTTTCAGGCCTGTTGAAGTAGTAGAGCCAGAGGCTAGAAGCGCGTCTGCAACTGGATTTGTAACAGTTATGCGCCCCTGCTCGTCCAGCCCTATAACGCCTGCAGGAACACCAGACAGGACTGCCTCGGTAAAGCGGCGGCGCTTGTCAATGACCTGCGTGGCATTGGTTATTTTATTGTGCTGTCCGCGCAATTCTGATGTCATTTTGTTGAATGTAGTGCCAAGATGGGCAAGGTCGCCATCAATCCTGCGTACAGGCACCTGCGCATAGTAATTGCCAGAGGCCACTTCATCTGTTGCATGAATAAGCCGCCTGATGGGTGTGACCAAACGGTTTGCAAAATTCAGGCCTAGCCATGTGGCAACCAGCAGTAATATCAGTGCAATCAACGCATACATGCTCATGAAGTCAATCTGGCGTACCTCACGTACAAGTTCCAGCCTCTGATATTCATCTATTGCGGCTGAAGAATTTCGAAAAAATTCATTTGTCAGCGGATCAACAGCACGTGTCACAAGAAGATAGCCAGAAGACAGATTACTAAGCTTACGCACAGAGCGCAGCGAACTTCCAGCAGTTAAGGTTGGACAGGCTGGACGTTCAGACTCAGCAACTTCAATTTCCAGCGGCGTTGGTGGATCTGGGTTTTCAAACCCATTGTTTAAAATGCCCTGAACAAGGCTGCCATCCGCTTTGACCACAGAGGCATAACCAAATTGTTGTGCCACAACACGCGATAATATGAACTGCACAAAATATGCGCGATCCTCATCAAAAAGACTTTTTTGCGAACCCGTGCGAACCTTGATGGAAACAAACCTGTCTATGTCAGAGGCAATACTGGCAGCATCGCGCTGCAAGCTGACACACTGAAGATCAACAAAAGCACGAGCAAAGCTGGAGGAGCTTTCAACAACTGAACGTATGGGGCCAAAAAACCATGGTTGTAAGGCGCGATCCAACGTTATTGAGGCAACAACAGCCACAAGTATGGCAGGCAGGGCCGCAACAAGTGAGAACAGTCCAACCATTGTTGCGTGAAGGCGGGATCCTGCCTGGCCAGAGCGCCTTGCCCGCAGAACATTACGCGTTTCAATTGCCACAATGAGAAAAAGAACAAAAATCAGCAAGGAATTAGCCAGAAGCAGCCCATAGACAACCTCACGCGTTGGCACAATCGGCGTGATACCACCAATAATTAAGAAACTTGCCAGGCCAGATAACAGCGCCAGAACGACAGTTACAGACCCGGTAAAACCCGTACGCCTCTCAGGGTCCTGAAGAATCGGCTGTATTATGCTACTATTCAATTGTTCAGCACCTGCGTGATTCTACATGTTCTATGAGATTTATTTATCACAGTGTTGTGTTATTGCACCAACAATATTATTTTATTCACCCTTGCCAAACTTGATCACATTCGAATCCTTACCCCTGTAGATTACAAGTGGAGTTTCTGTTGGGCGAGCAGTGAGCCTGAAAGATGAAGGATCTCGACCATTTGCAAGCGCTGTAAGCGTCTGGCCAACCACCTCATGAAAACGCGGCGGTCCAGAAACAGAAATGAGCTTGTTTCCCTGCGCAGGCTTGAGTGTAAACCGTGAAGTTGAAAGCCCCTGTCTCTCAAGCTCTTTTTTTAACGTGGCATACGGTACATCTTCAATTTTCATAAACCGTGTTACAGTTTCGGTTTCTGGTGTAAAATATAGTGCAAGACCATCATAATACCAGTCAATTGAATATTGTCTGGTAAGCGAATCAATAAAATCACGCGGGCTTGATGTTGAAACTGCCCCAGTTACTTTTTGCGTCAAGGCAGCACTGATGACAGTCTTGAACTTTGTATTCGTGCCAAATTCCTGAAGAACCTGCCCAAGCTCCTGATCTTTTATGATATAGGGATAGGGCATAGAACCAAAATCAGGATCCTCTGCATAAACAGCACTGTGCAATATGCCTCCCAAAATAAAGGCAAGCACTATGGGTCTAAGCTTGTATCTGCAAAAAAACTGGGCCATGTTGAGTGAGCTTATAGTTAAAAAATGTGAAATTTATTAATAGGCTCAATTTAGCTTATCCTTGATACAAAAAATTCATAGCATGAGAAATAAATTTTAAGTACATTGGCAGAATGAACCAAAATGTACCAACAATCATATTCGTTTGCACAACATGTAGATCCGCAGGTGAAGCATTTGAACCAGAGACAGGCCGCTCCGGCTTTAAATTCTACGAAGCGCTTAAACACGCAATAGATGCCGATAAACGCTTTAAAATCCAGCCTGTTGAGTGCCTTAGTTCCTGCGATAAAAGCTGTAATGTGACATTTGCTGCTAAAAACAAATGGTCATACGGGTTTAGCGGGCTTGACGCCCTAAGCCAGACGCAGGATGTGATTGATGTTGCAAAACTTCATTACGAAACACCAGATGGTGTTATCCCCTGGTTTGAGCGTCCAGAATCAATTCGGACAAAATCCACTAGTCGAACGCCTCCCTTGCCTACATGAGGTCTGCCTAAATAAGTTACGCGTACCCCTTGGCAATAAGCTGAATAGCGGTTAAGAATTTTGTCTTGATATGACAGCCATCATAAACCCTTACGCTTTCAAACGCCGCCACCTGCTTGGCATTGAAGGCCTTAACCGCCCGGAAATTGAATCTTTGCTCGACATGGCAGAGGAAGCCGTTCTGGTCTCCCGCCAGGTTGAAAAGAAAAAAACAACATTGCGTGGGCGCACGCAGATCAATCTGTTTTTTGAACCCTCAACACGTACCCAGGCTTCATTCGAACTAGCTGGTAAACGCTTAGGCGCGGATGTCATGAATATGTCTGTGGCTTCAAGCTCTGTCAAAAAAGGCGAAACCCTGATTGACACTGCCATGACGCTGAACGCCATGCGGCCTGACATTATCGTTGTGCGCCATTCTGCTGCTGGCGCTGTGGAACTGCTTGCACGCAAGGTGGACTGTTCTGTCGTCAATGCTGGTGACGGCGCACATGAACACCCAACGCAAGCTTTGCTGGATGCCCTCACCATACGTCGCAACAAAGGTAAAATTGAAGGGCTGGTTGTTGCCATCTGCGGCGATGTTTTACACTCGCGTGTGGCACGCTCCAATATGTTGTGCCTGGCACAATTGGGCGCACGTGTACGTTTGGTAGGGCCACCCACATTATTGCCGGCAGGCCTTGCAGAACTTGGCTTTGAAACTTTTACCAACATGAAGCAGGGTCTTAAAGGCGCTGACATCATCATGATGCTGCGTTTGCAGCGTGAGCGCATGAATGGTGGATTTATTCCCTCAAGTAGAGAGTATTTCCGCTATTTTGGATTGGACCAGGAAAAGCTCAGCTTTGCCAAGCCAGATGCTCTGGTCATGCATCCAGGGCCTATGAACCGAGGCGTGGAAATTGACAGCACTGTTGCAGATGGTGCCCAGTCCCTCATACGTGAGCAAGTGGAAATGGGCGTTGCCGTACGCATGGCTGTGTTGGAGGCTTTGGCCAAAAGCCTGCCAGATGAATGAGAACAAAACCTATGCCTGATATACACGCCCCCTCCATACTGCTCCACAATGCCCGCCTTGTTGATCCATCAAACGGGCGGGATGAAATGGGTGGGATATTGATTGAAAATGGCTTTATTACTGATATTGGCACGCATTTAACAGCGAAATCAGTCTTTGAAGGCGTTCGAACTCATAATTGCAAAGGCAATGTCATTGCGCCTGGTCTTGTTGACATGCGTGCTTTTATTGGTGAGCCAGGCGCTGAATACCGTGAAACAATTCGCACAGCGAGTGAAGCGGCAGCACGAGGGGGTGTTACCACAATTATCTGTATGCCAAACACAACACCGCCCATTGATGATCCAGCGGTGGTGGATTTTTTAATGCGGCGGGCACGTGATACAAGCCTTGTTAACATACATCCAGCCGCAGCTCTCACCAAAGGCCTGCACGGCAAGGAGATGACTGAAATCGGCCTGTTGAAAGAGGCAGGAGCAGTTGCCTTTACCGATGGCATAAAATCAGTAACCAATGCTCAGGTTCTGCGCCGTGCACTTGTCTATGCCAAAATATTTGATGCACTGATTATCCACCATCTTGAAGATCCAGATCTAGTAGGTGATGGCGTCATGAATGAGGGCGAATTTGCCTCACGCCTTGGCCTGCTTGGCATACCACTTGAAGCAGAAACCACTATACTTGAGCGTGATATGCGCCTCGTGCGCCTTACAAAAGGGTGCTATCATGCAAGCGTGATCTCATGTGCAGATAGCGCTCATATTGTGGCAAAGGCAAAATTGGAAGGGTTGAATGTCACTGCTGGCACATCCATCAACCATTTAACGCTCAACGAAAATGATATTGGTCAATACCGGACATTTTTGAAGCTCTCTCCGCCCTTGCGGCTTGAATCAGACAGGCAGGCGCTTGTTGCAGCCTTGGCAGAGGGCAGTATTGATGTCATTGTGTCGGATCACAATCCGCAGGATGTTGAGACAAAACGCCAGCCTTTTTCAGAAAGTGCGGATGGCGCAGTTGGTTTAGAGACTATGCTGAGCGCTGGCCTACGACTTGTTAATGATGAATCAGTTTCATTGCATTGTCTCTTGAAAGCCATGTCAACAAGTCCTGCAAGACTTCTTGGCCTAAAAGGGGGCACGCTAGATGTTGGCTCACCTGCTGACTTAATTGAGATTGATCTTGATATGCCATGGGTAGTAGACGCTGCGTCCCTTAAATCAAAAGCCAAGAATACGCCTTTTGATGATGCACGGCTTACAGGACGGGTGATAACAACTCTTGTTGCAGGGCGTGTTGTTTATGCCTACAGTTAACGCAACGTCACATATGTAAAACTGAGTACACCAATTGCAAGCTACCCTTGTTGAAATGTTGAGTTATACGCCCCTATGGATATTGCTGATAGCTTTTCTTATAGGTTATGGCCTGGGATCCATTCCTTTTGGCCTTCTTCTTACAAAAGCTGCTGGCACACCAAACCTGCGGGAAATTGGATCTGGCAATATCGGTGCAACAAATGTTTTACGCACTGGCCGTAAGGATTTGGCTATAGCAACACTTATTCTGGACATGCTAAAAGGCACATTGGCTGTGTATCTTGTTGGCTCAATAGGAACGCCTTTGATTGCACTGACCGCAGGACTGGGTGCGTTTTGTGGCCATTTATTTCCTGTCTGGCTTGGCTTTAGAGGCGGTAAGGGAGTGGCAACTTTTTTAGGTGTGGCGCTTGGTTTTTACTGGCCAGCAGGTCTTGTATTTGCTGTTATCTGGCTTGCTCTTGCATATCTTAGCCATTTTTCATCCCTGTCCGCTTTATGTGCAAGCTTGAGTGTGCCCATGTCACTCTTGATTGCAAAACAGATACAGCCCGCGCTCTTCTTTATAATATTTGTAGGTCTTTTATGGTGGAAACACTGGCCTAATCTGTTGCGACTTGCAAAAGGAACAGAACCTAAAATAGGAAAATCCAGCTGATGAATGACCTGTTTACCCACTCATCGGCAAAGGTTTTTCCATCTGTAAAAAGTACCTTCTCCCCACAAGGCATCAAGCTTTCAGAGGCTCAGCGTCTTGACTGGCTACGGCTCTATCGTTCGGAAAATATTGGCCCTCGCACATTCCAGCACCTTATCAATAAATTTGGTGGTGCGGGTGCAGCGTTGGAGGCTCTGCCAACACTTGCCAAGCAAAATGGCAGAAAAATTACCATCTGCCCTCTGGCAGATGCAGAACGCGAGCTGGAAACAGCCAATCGTCACAATGCAGTTTTTATTGCACGCGGCGAGCCAGATTATCCAGCAGCTTTGGCAAATATTGAGGGTGGCCCACCCATTATTGCTGTTAAAGGCCGCCTGGAAATTTTCGCATCACCTTTTGTCGCGATTGTTGGCTCAAGAAATGCCTCTGCTGTTGGTATGAAAATGGCTGAGATTTTAGCTAACAGCCTCAATGATGCTGGGTTTGCTATCAGCTCTGGTCTTGCACGTGGGATTGATACAAGAGCACATATGGCATCTTTGAGTTTTGGAACTGTAGCTGTATTGGCTGGTGGGTTGGATAAACCTTATCCACCTGAAAATATCAAACTGCTGGATGAGCTTATTGAGCGCGGCGCTGTAATCGCAGAAATGCCCTTTGGGTGGGAGCCGCGCGGGCGTGATTTTCCCCGTCGCAACCGTATAATTTCTGGCCTGGCTTATGGCACAGTTGTTGTGGAAGCTGCACGCAAATCTGGCTCGTTGATAACTGCTAAATTTGCGCTTGAGCAAAATCGTGAGGTTTTTGCGGTGCCAGGCTCTCCTCTTGATCCGCGCGCAGATGGTACCAACGATCTGATCCGCAATGGTGCCAGTCTGGTTACAAAGGCAGATGACATCATCGATATTCTTATGCCCATGATCCAAAATCCCATAATTCAAAACGGCAGGTTATCAGAGCATAATTTTATGCAGGGCTACGGGGATTATACGCAAAACCCATTATTTGGCCATGATGAGAACTTGTGGGACGAACTGGATCTGCCCGAGATTACGAGTCCACCGCAAGTTAACATGCCTTTGGCAGATGCCTTTGAAGAGCACCCTCAAGCAATAGTGGATGAGTTGGATAGCGCCAGCCCACAGGCAAAACCAAAAACTTTACATCAGACAAGAGAGGAAATTACTGCACTTCTTGGCCCAACTCCGGTTGATATTGAAGAGCTGATCAGACTGTCCCAGGGTTCTGCACGCCAAATTCAAAGCGTTTTGCTGGACATGGAACTGGAAGGCCTGCTGGAACGACACGGCAGCAACCGTGTTTCACTCATATGATTTATGCATTCAGGCTGCATTCAGGGCCAAAATACTTTAATGTGCGTAAGGGAGTAAAGATAATGAAATCATATTCAGTTTTAATTGCAGGTTTTATAGCATTTGCTGGTGCAGGCTTTACACCCTCCTCCAATTCATTTGCTGTCGAAATGCCATCTGCTAAGGATTTATCCGCAGTTGAAATTCCAGCAATCACTCTGGGTAACCAGTACATGAACGAGTCCGAGTCGCTTAAATACCGCGATCAAGGCAAGCGGAAACGCAAGAAAAAGGGAAGACGCTACAAGCGTGTGTATAACAGCGACTACTATGATCGTGAGACATATGTTGATCGCCGTTATGAATCTGTTCCAGCCCCTACCCCGTATTACGCACCCCCTGTTATTATCCAGCAGGAATATGGCTATGGTCGCGGCTATGGCGGCGGCCGCAATTACGGTGGTGGATACGAACGTAATTATGGTCGTGGTGAGGATTATGGCCGTGGCGAAAGAGCAAGACAAGGCAGAGAAGGCTATGGCAGAGAAGGCTATGCAAGGCCTCAATATCAGCAGCCTGCCCAGCCAGCACCTGTTCAGCCACAACCAAACTATCCACCAAGACAGATTTATCAGGAAAGGCAGAATTATCAGCCTCCCCAGGTTGCACCTCCACCTGCCGCAATTGTACCTGTTCCAGCTGCACCAAGAGCTGTAGCACCTCCAGCATATCAGGCTCCACGGCTTCCAGCACCCAATTCGCAGCCTCCAGGTGCTTTGCAGGATCCTGAAGCAGGACGTCGTTAAAAATTATGGTTTTTTATATGACGTAATCTGTCAAGAGCACCTTGAAGAATGAATGCGGCGGCGGTGGAGTCAATCACTGCCTTTCGCTTTATACGGCTCAGATCAGCTTCAATTAAAATGCGTGTTGCAGCAACAGTGGACAGTCTTTCATCCCACATTAATACAGGCAAATCAGTTAAAGATGATAAAGAACGGATAAAAGCCCGTGTAGATTGTACACGGGGGCCCTCGCTTCCATCCATATTAAGGGGTAAGCCAATGACAAGTGCAACGACACCAAATTTTGTGGCCGTTTCAATTAGATCGGCCGCATCTATGGAGAATTTTTTCCGCTGGATAATTTTAAGGCTTGAAGCAATGCTGCGTTCAACATCAGATAAAGCCAAACCAATGGTTTTTGTGCCAAGATCAAGCCCAAGAAGCCGTCCTCGTGCATTCTCTGATAGGTGAAGCTTTTCAATAAGCTCTTCAAATGTGATAATTTGAGTCATAAGACGTTTAAAACCTGCGCTGTAAAAAACAGCTATTGCATATTACTCAAATAAAATCTGGACTCTTTGCATTAAGGCTTGCATTTTTTATTCAGGAGTAGTTTAAGACATACAGGAATTGGTTTTGGGGCGATTAGCTCAGTTGGTAGAGCGTCTCGTTTACACCGAGAATGTCGGCGGTTCGAGTCCGTCATTGCCCACCATTCTTCTACACCCATAGCCACACTTACAAAGTCATGCCTGTTGTGCTTTGAATCAATGCAAAACATTTTCTGGAATCAGCAGCTTTTCGCTGTTACCAATTATGAACTGATTTGGTATGGAGAAAAAAAATGGCCTATTCTGGCGCTTTTTGCGCATTTACATTTTGCGTATTTTTATTTTCCTCTACAGGTTTTGCAGCTCCTTCCTCTGATTGCGGATGCACAATTCGGAGCGAAGCCGACCAGGTTGAACGCAACGATATAGTTGTTGAAGGCAAAATTATCAGCATTAAACAAACCAGACGCCTGCGCTTTAAATATAATGTGGCACGGATTGAAATTCAAAAAGCTGTTAAAGGCACAAAGCGCAAATATATTTCTGTGCAGGCTATTAAACGGCAAGGTGCTTGTGCAGTGGCATTTAAAGTGGATCAGACCATAAGACTTGCAGCGCGTAAACGTGGCGCCTCATACCGTACTAACATCTGCAAAATTTTTACGGTGACCAATTAAATGGCCCTTCACCTTATTAAAATGTGTGTTGGCGTTGCCTCAATTGCTGAACTGGAAGGCTGGATAAACGAAACCCGGGCCTTCATGACACGCCTTAAACGCACCTATGAGCAAGTGCATACAACACGCAATTTTCCAAAACGCGCACCTGAAATTTTGAACAGTATACCAAGTGAAAATGGCTCACTTTACTGGGTAATCAAGGGTCAGTTGGCTGCCCGCCAGCGTATATTGGACATACGCCCAGTGGTGGATAGTGCAGGCATATCCCGCTGCAACCTGGTGTTGCAGCATCATGTTGTGCCTGTTGATCCACGCCCGTATCGACCCTTTCAGGGCTGGCGTTATCTGGAGGGTACTGACGCCCCACGAGATATGGCTGATATGGGCAAAGGCGCAGCTGAATTGCCCGAAGACATGCGCAATGAGCTGGCAAAACTGGGATTATTATAGTAAATAAAGCCACATTGTTTCAAGTGATAAGATAAATTCAATGACACCTCAAAAACACATAGCCCACTCCGTCTGCCCGCATGATTGCCCCTCTGCCTGCGCGCTGGATGTGGAAGTAGTTGATAATACAACAATTGGTCGCCTTAAAGGCGCAAAGGATAATACCTACACTGCTGGCGTTATTTGCGCCAAGGTTGCCCGTTATGCTGAGCGCATCCACCATCCTGATCGCTTGCTTTACCCCCTTAAACGTGTTGGCACAAAAGGCTCAAATCAATTTACCCGCATAAGCTGGGATGATGCTTTGGACGAAATTGGCTCGCGCTTTAACGCCATTGAGGCCGAACATGGCGCCACAGGCATCTGGCCCTATAATTATGCAGGCACAATGGGCCTTGTCATGCGAGATGGCTTGAAACGCCTCACCCACACAAAAAAATATTCCCGCCAGTATGATACAATCTGCACCAACATGGCATGGAGTGGATATGTTGCTGGCACTGGAAAACTGGGCGGTGCAGACCCGCGTGAAATGGCAAAGTCTGATTGTGTGGTCATCTGGGGTACAAATGCTGTTGCGACACAGGTTAATGTGATGACCCACGCCATTCGCGCCAAAAAAGAGCGTGGCGCAAAATTGGTTGTGGTGGATATTTATCAAAATGACACTATGAAACAGGCTGACATGCCATTGCTCATCCGTCCAGGATCAGATGGCGCATTGGCGTGCGCCGTCATGCATGTGCTGTTTCGGGATGGTTTGGCAGATCGCGCCTACATGAACAAATACACCGATGATCCAGCAGGGCTTGGGATGCATCTCCAAACTCGCACGCCTCAATGGGCATCTGCAATCACAGGCCTGAGCATTGCAGAAATTGAAGCCTTCGCGCATTTGGTTGGCACAACCAAGCGTAGCTTTTTTCGCCTTGGCTATGGCTTTTCGCGCTCACGCAACGGGGCAGTCAACATGCACGCGGCCTTGTGCATTCCAGCCGTCACAGGGGCCTGGGGCTTTGAGGGCGGCGGTGCGTTTCACAGCAATAGCGGCGTATTCACATGGGACAGATCCTTGATTGAAGGTCATGATGCACGTGACACATCCATTCGTGCCCTTGACCAATCCCAGATTGGGCGGGTGCTGACAGGCGATAGACAGGCTTTGCAAAATGGTGGCGCAATTCATGCCATGCTCATTCAAAATACCAACCCGATGTCTGTTGCGCCAGAACAGACCCTAGTGCGCCAGGGCTTTGAGCGAGACGATCTGTTTACTGTTGTGCATGAGCAGTTCATGACAGAAACAGCAAAAATGGCGGATATTGTGCTGCCAGCCACCATGTTTTTGGAGCATGATGATATTTATTCTGGCGGTGGACATCAGCATGCCCAGATTGGTCCAAAAATCATTGAACCTGCTGGGGAGTGCTGGTCAAATCATGAGGTTGTCTCAGCCATAGCAGCTCGTGTTGGCGCAAAACACCAGGCCTTTGACATGTCAGCCCGCGAGATTGCAGACTGGACATTGCAGCACTCAGGCTATGGCACATTTGAAACACTGGTGGAAAAACGCTGGCTGGATATTCAACCCCCCTTTGAGGAGTCCCATTTTTTAAATGGCTTTGGCTTCGAGAACAAAAAATTCCATTTCAAGGCAGACTGGGTATCCGTTCCAACCAAAAATAATGGCTTGATGGGAGATGTAGCCACCATGCCGGATTTTCCAGATCACTGGGATACAACAGAAAATGCTGACGTTAAACACCCATTTCGCCTGGCAACCAGCCCTGCGCGATCATTTTTGAATTCCACATTCAACGAAACGCCTGGTTCAATAAAAAAAGAAGGCGAACCAACTGTAATGCTGCATCCTGATGATGCTGCATCTCTTGATATTAATGAGGACGACATTATCCGCATAGGCAACCAGCGCGGTGATTTACGTATTAAAACCAGGATTTTTGCAGGTGTTCAGCGGGGCGTTGTGATTGCAGAAGGGCTGTTTCCAAACGAGGCTCATCTGGATGGGCGCGGTATTAACACATTAACAGGGGCAGATCAGGTTGCTCCTTATGGCGGCGCAGCATTTCACGATAATCATGTCTGGATAGTAAAGGTTTAATGCATGAAGCACCTTGTTATTTTTACGATACTTATGCTTAGCGCATGCCAAAGTACTGAAACAGACACATCTATGCTAGGCGCAAATGAGGCACAGCTTCACGCGCGAATGCAGACAACATGCATGGCAACTCAGGAAAAACTGACAGGCGGCACATATGATACACTTTGGCCAGCTTGCGAATGCTATGCCACCACCACTTTAAAAACATTGGACGCGGCTGAAAAAGACCACCTTCGCAATACGTCCGTTTTTAACGACGGGGCAAAGGATAAAGCACTAAACGCACTGGACTTTTGCAGGCTGAAACGGCCTTAGACTTCATTCCAAGGATTAATAATATTCACACCTGCCGCCAAAAAAGGTGCTGTATCGCGCGTTGCAACGCTGGATCCATGTACGAGAGCAATGGCTGCAATCTGCCCATCTGCAAAAGAAATAGACTGACCGTTGCCTCGTGCTTTTGCCATTAAACCTGTATAGGACTTGGCAGCTTCTGCATCAAATGGCAAAATACGTGAACTGAACAATTCAATGATGATACCATTGAGTGCAGTTTCAATGCTCGCTTTTCGTTTTCCAATCGGCAGCACTTCAACACCGCTTAAAAGCTCTGCTAGATTAATCGAAGTAAGATAAAGCGTTTCAGCAATCTGCGCGTCCAACCATGCAACAACATTCATGTTTGCTTGCGGTTTAAGCGGCTCAGACACAACATTTGTATCCAGAATTATCATTCAAATAAAGCTGGCTTAATCGAAGATGCATCACGCTTGATATTAAGCTGAACGCCACCAGATTTGCGTCCAAATTCTGCTAAAGCTGAACCAATTTTTACACGCTGCTGTGGCCTAACTGTCTGATCCAGAATATGCCGAATTTCCGCCTCTGTGCTGCGCCCATGCTGCGCAGCTCGCAGTTTTAAAGCGCGATGCGTTTCATCCGACAGACTTCGAACAGTGACAACAGCCATGTTTTAACCCTTTAAGTTCAGATTGGAATGATAGCATTTATATGCAAATGCTGTCAAATCAGCTTCGCAAAACAATCTATAATAGCTCATCGTCATTGCGAGCGCAGCGCGGCAATCCATTTTGTAATTTTAAAAATAAATTTCTGCTCACCCTACAGATGTTGGAAATAACAAAGACTGAAATGACAAAGACTAAGCTGGCAAACCAGCTAGGTTAAAACTCACCCCCGCACCCCATACACATGTTCACTGCTTGGAAACGTCCTCCCCCGTACCTCAGCTGCGTAATCCTCAATCGCGCCTTTAATCAGCTCCCCAATTGCACCATATTTCTTCACAAATTTTGGCACGCGCTCGGATAATCCAAGCATATCTTCCAGCACCAGTATCTGCCCATCGCACAAGGCGGATGCGCCAATGCCAATGGTTGGGGCAGCTATAGCCTCTGTTATTTTCACTGCCAAAGGTTCAGCCACTGCCTCCACCACCACAGCAAATGCGCCTGCATCCGACACAGCCTTTGCATCGTCAATAAACCGCGCCCAGCTTGCCTCCTCGCGCCCCAAAGCCTTGAAACTTCCAAGCGTATTGATGCTTTGGGGTGTCATGCCAATATGCGCCATAACGGGCACGCCGCGTTTAACCATAAAGGCAATTGTTTCAGCCATATGCGCGCCACCCTCAAGTTTGACCGCGCCGCAATGCGTTTCTTTTAATATGCGCGCTGCATTTCGAAAGGCATGCGCTGGGCTTTCCTCGTAAGATCCAAAGGGCATATCCACCACCACCAAGGATTTTGACGATCCACGCATCACAGCATGGCCCTGCAAAATCATCATGTCTAAGGTTACGGGCACTGTGGTTTCCAGCCCGTGCATCACCATGCCAAGACTGTCACCCACCAGAATGACATCTGCCAGACCATCGACCATGCGGGCGGTGTGGGCGTGATAGGCTGTAAGCGCAACAATAGGCGTTGCCCCTTTCATTTTGCCAATATCGACTGATGTGAGACGTTTTGACTGTGCTTGGATGGACATGAGCCTGCTTTCTTAGATTTGCTTTCTCTGCACAAAAACATATATAGGGTCTTTGAAGGCGCGATTTGCACCCTTGCTAAAATGGCAATAACACACCTATAGGCCAAGTATGACTGTTGTAATTGTAGAATCACCCTCCAAAGCAAAGACCATCAACAAATATCTTGGCAGCAAATTTGATGTTGTGGCAAGTTTTGGCCATGTGCGCGATTTGCCCTCCAAAGATGGTTCAGTCAATCCTGATGATGATTTTGCTCTTGTGTGGGAGATGGATGCAAAATCATCCAAACGCATGTCAGATATTGCCAAAATGGTAAAAGACGCGGGCAGTGTTATTCTGGCAACCGACCCTGATCGTGAAGGGGAAGCTATTTCCTGGCATTTGCTGGAAATCCTGCGCCAGAAAAAAGTGCTTAAAAATGTAAAAGTCAGTCGTGTGACTTTCAATGCCATTACAAAACAGGCCGTGGAAGAGGCAATGAGCAAGCCACGCGACATAGATCAGGCCCTTGTGGATGCTTATCTTGCACGTCGAGCTATGGATTATCTGGTAGGTTTCAGGCTTTCGCCTGTTCTATGGCGTAAATTGCCAGGCTCACGCTCAGCAGGGCGTGTGCAATCTGTTGCTTTGCGCATTGTGTGTGAACGCGAAATGGACATTGAGACATTTGTCAAACGTGAATACTGGTCTCTTGCTGCAACACTTGCAAATACAGCAGATGTAAGTTTTGAAGCAAGGCTTGTAGCAGCAGATGGTAAAAAAATAACAAGACTGGATATTGGCGGCGAAGCGGAAGCGCTTGCCTTCAAGACTGCTTTGGAAACGGCTAAATTCCAGGTTGTAAGCGTTGAGGCAAAACCAACCAAACGTTACCCATACCCGCCATTTACAACCTCCACCTTGCAGCAGGAAGCCAGCCGTAAGCTGGGTATAGCTCCTGCCCAAACTATGAGAATTGCTCAAAAACTCTATGAAGGGGCAGATATTGGCGGAGAAACAGTTGGTTTAATTACCTATATGCGAACGGATGGCGTGCAGATGGATGGCTCAGCCATCAGCGCTGTGCGCAAATACATCGGTTCAGGCATTGGTGATAAATATGTGCCTAAAGTGCCGCGCGCCTACACGGCAAAAGCTAAAAATGCGCAGGAGGCACATGAGGCTATTCGTCCAACGGATGTATTTCGCACACCAGACCAGATGCGCAAGTTTCTTGATCCAGAAGCTGCCAGACTTTACGAACTTATCTGGAAGCGTACAGTTGCCAGCCAGATGGAAAATGCAGAATTTGAGCGCACGACGGCTGAAATTGAGGCAATGGTTGGCACACGCCAGCTATCCTTACGTGCTGTTGGACAGGTAATGAAATTTGACGGTTTTCTCACCCTTTACACGGAAAGCAAGGATGATGAGGAAGACGAAGACAGTGCGCGTCTGCCGGCATTATCAGCAGGAGAAAAGCTTATCAAAAAAGAAATAAAGGCTGATCAGCATTTTACTGAGCCACCACCACGCTTTACTGAGGCAAGCCTGGTCAAACGCATGGAAGAGTTAGGGATTGGCCGCCCATCAACTTATGCAGCAACAATCGCAGTGCTTGTTGACCGTGACTACGTGTCAATTGATAAAAAACGTTTGATTGGTGAGGATAAGGGTCGCCTGGTTACAGCCTTTCTTGAGAGTTTCTTCAGGCGCTATGTAGAATATGATTTTACGGCAGATCTTGAAAACCAGCTTGACCGGATTTCCAACCATGAAGTCGACTGGAAAGATGTTCTGAGGGATTTCTGGAAAGATTTTTCTGTTGCCATAGACCAAAGCATGGAAAAACGCACAACGGATGTGTTGAACGCCCTCAATGACATGCTTGAACCACATCTTTTTCCTGGACGTGCGGAGGGTAACGATACCCCGCGTGCCTGCCCGCGCTGCGGCACCGGGACATTATCGCTTAAGCTGAGTAAAACCGGCCCGTTTATCGGGTGTGAAAACTATCCTGAATGCAAATACACGCGGCCTTTTGCAAAACCAACAGCTGGCGCAGATGGTGAAACACCAGCAGGCGATGATGGTGGCAATCGTGTTTTGGGAACAGATCCAGAGACTGGTTTGGAAGTTACTTTGCGTGATGGTCGTTTTGGCCCTTATGTGCAGCTAGGGAACGGGGAAAATCTTGAAAAAGGCGAAAAGCCGAAACGTCAATCCATTCCAAAAGGCTTGAAGGCAGCAGATATTGATTTGAAACAGGGGCTTTTGCTGCTCTCCCTCCCCCGCACTATAGGTCTTCATCCTGAAACTGGCGATCCAATTCTAGCCAGTATAGGGCGCTATGGGCCTTACGTACAGCATGGGAAGACCTATGCTAACATTGGCACGGATGATGATGTATTGACTATTGGTCTTAACCGAGCGGTTGACTTGATTGTTACTAAAGAAACGGAAGGACCAAAGGGACGCTTTGGCCGTGCTGCGGTAGCTATACCAGCTGGGCGCGTTTTGGGTGATCATCCAGAAGGTGGCGCAGTAACAGTACGCGATGGCAAATATGGCCCCTATGTCAATTGGGGCAAAGTCAATGCTACGCTGTCAAAATCCATTGTACCGGATGAGCTCGCACTGGATGAAGCACTTGTGCTGATACAGGCAAAACTTGAGGCGGGCGGTGGTAAACCAGCAAGCAAAAGTAAAGCTAAACCTGCAGCAAAATCTAAAACCGTCGCTAAGTCAAAAACTGCAGTTAGAAAACCTGCAAAAGCAAAGGCCGCGAGTTAAAGCTTTGAAGAGCACACTATCATCTTCCTCAAAAAAATGGGTATATGACGCTATTGCCCGTATTGAGGCAGATTATAACCGTTCGGCAGATACACATCTCATTCGCCTGGAATTGCCAAAAGCGCCAGGCATCACGCTGTATCTTAAGGATGAATCGAGCCACCCGACGGGTAGTCTAAAGCACCGTCTCGCGCGCTCCTTATTCCTGTATGCTCTTTGCAATGGCTGGATAAAACAGAACACACCTATTGTTGAAGCATCCAGCGGCTCAACCGCCGTATCTGAAGCTTATTTTGCAAAGCTGCTTGGCCTTCGCTTCATTGCTGTTATGCCATATAAAACATCAATGGCTAAAATCGACGCTATTAAATTTTATGGTGGGGAATGTCATCTTGTGAGCAGTCCCAAAACTGTTTATGATGAAGCTGCCCGTCTTGCCAAAGAAACAGGCGGATTTTATCTTGATCAGTTTACGTATGCAGAACGCGCAACAGACTGGCGTGGGAATAACAACATCGCTGAATCCATTTTTGCCCAAATGGCATATGAGGAGTATTCAGTTCCACGCTACGTAGTTGTTGGTGCTGGTACAGGCGGTACATCGGCAACTATTGGGCGCTTTATACGTTACAAGCAACTTGCAACAGAACTGTGCGTTGCTGATCCTCAAGGTTCAGTCTTTCACAGACATTTCAATGATCGCACCCTTTTGGAAATTGAGACCTGCACATCTTTAATTGAAGGCATAGGCAGGCCGCGTGTGGAAAAATCATTTATTCCAGAATTAATTGACTGCATGATTGCGGTTACAGACCACCAGAGTCTAACCGCAATGCAGGTCATCAGTCAAAAGCTCAACCGGCGCTGTGGTGGCTCTACAGGCACTAATATCTGGGCCTGCATACAGCTTATCAAAAAAATGATTGCTGATGGCGAGCAGGGGTCAATCGTTACACTGCTCTGCGACAGTGGGGAGCGCTACACCACCACTTATTATAATGATGCATGGATTGAAGATAAAATTGGGGACTGCAATTCTCTCAAGGCAGAAATTGAGGCCATAATCTAGGCTGTTTTGAGATCCTGCATAAATGATCGCACATCTGATTGAAGTTCAGCAGAACGTTTCTTCATGCTTTGTGAGGCTTGGAGCATAGTTCCAACCGCTATGGAGCAATCACCCGATAAATCTGCAATCTGCTTAAGGTCAGTGTTGATCGCCTGAGTCCCATGGGCAGCATTGTCAATTGCTTTGGCAATATCATTGGTTGCACTGCTTTGCTGAGACGCAGCAACTGCAATGGAGCTGGCAATCGTATCAATCTGTTCAATGATACTGCCAACTGAACCTGTTGCGTCCACAACGTTTTGTGTCTGTGATTGAATAGCGACAATGTATTTTGTAATTTCATCCGTTGCTAATGCAGTTTGTGTTGCAAGGGCTTTAACCTCAGAGGCTACGACTGCAAATCCCCGTCCAGCTTCTCCGGCGCGAGCTGCTTCAATAGTTGCATTCAGTGCCAGCAGGTTTGTCTGATCTGCAATGGCACGAATAAGGGTTGCAGCCTCTCCAATAGAGCCGGAAACTTCTGAAAGAGATTTCGTCATGACTACAGTATTACGTACTTCTTTTACCGCATTTGCAGCTGCAGTAGATGCATCCTGAACCCTGTGGGAAATCTCACTGATTGAATGGTTGAGTTCTTCTGTTGCCACAGCTACACCCGACACATTTTCATGAGCTGTGTTGCTAATAACCGAAGATGCTTTTGCCCTGTCAATAACTGTTGTAACTTTGTTGGACGCAGATACAGCCACCTCTGCAAGAGCGGCTGAAAGGTTAACTACATCCTCAACTACACCATTGACCCGCTGCTCAAACGAGACCGTGAGCGAGGATACTATATCTTTTCTCTGCTGTTCTGCCACAACATCCGCTGCCCTTTGCGTTGCTGCCATCTCTGCACTTCTGGCAATGGCACGGGTGCGCACAGCATCAACAGAACGGGCAATATCGCCAATCTCATCGCGGCGCTTCATACCTGCAATTTCAAGATCAAATTGACCATCAACAACACTATGAAGGTTATCAGCTAAAACAAGCAGTGGTTTGGATATGGAACGCCCAATCATGAAGACTGAAATCATAAGACCAAAAATTGATGTAGCGGAGAGTAGCATTGCCTTGTATGTGGCAGCACTTTGAGCAGATTGAAGATCATCTATATGTAAACCAGTTTGTATGGACCAGCGCCATGGATTGAACCCACTCGCATAAGACCATTTTTCTGTCTGTTCCTTGTCGCCAGGTTTAACCCACATATACGATACATATCCGCCACCTCTGACACTGGCATCTACAAGGTCTTTAATAAAAAAATTTCCATTTTTATCTTGAAGCTTTGATTTATCAACTCCAGCAAAATCTGACCTGAATGGATGCATTACATTGATGCCATCATAATCATAGATGGAGAGATAGGAATCTCCACGGTAGCGAATAGCTTTTACAGCTGTTTTGGCACGATTTTTTGCCTCTGCCTCATTGAACTCGCCTGCCAAGGAGCGTGTATGAAAATCTTTGATAATTGATCCCGCAGCATCGGTGGCAAGTTTCAGTTCGGCCTCGCGCCCATCGCGCAGCTGCGACCGCAAATCGCTCACCTGAGTAAATGCAAGAACAATGATAATTGCAACTGCAAGGCCCATCGCTATAGCAACACGGCCTGTAACAGATAACAGTCTGAAATTGCTTAGTTTTAATGTTTTTTTCATAGTTAATAGCCTAATATTGTAGATTACCTTAGGTCACAATATCAGTAAATGTCTTACTATTGTCTTATTAAGCCTAAATTATATGCCTAAAAGCAAATATATGCCTAAAATTTAATCATTTTTGATCATATTTTTTAAAATATGTATTTGATATATAATTAGTTTTTGGTGCGACATATAGTCACTAATAACTGTAATTTATTTTCTAGGCGACCTCTAAAACAAAATTTAAGCCTTGCAACAAAAAAAAATCCATATAAATTATTTTTCTGTCAAAGCTGTGGTGTGTATCTTCTTTCATGTCCAAAGTTTAAAGCAATTTAACCCCTTTGACATCTTAAGGTAAATTTACATTGATTATGCCTAAAAGCTGAGAGATGTAGGTCATCTTGAAGCAATCATCTTGAACAGGTTAAAAATTACTAGGAAAATAAGATATTATGGAAAAAGTACCCATGACAATTGCTGGTTTCCAAGCCTTGGAAGCTGAACTGAAGAGGCGCCAGCAAGAGGAACGTCCGAAAATCATACTCGCCATTCAAGAGGCGCGGGCGCACGGGGATTTATCTGAAAATGCCGAATACTCTTCAGCAAAAGAAGCACAAAGTCATAACGAGGGTCGCATAGCTGAACTTGAAAGCGCTATTTCCCGCGCAGACGTCATAGATGTTACTAAACTGTCTGGAAACTCCATTATGTTTGGTGCAATTGTTACTTTGGTTGATGAGGAAACTGACACGCAAAAGAAGTATCAAATTGTTGGTGATATGGAAGCTGACGTAAAACTTGGGCGTATTTCCATCTCATCGCCGATATCTAGAGCATTGATTGGCAAAAAAACTGGAGATTCAGTCGAAGTTAAAACCCCTGGGGGTGGCAAAAGTTACGAAGTAGTCAATATTGCTTTTGGCGCATAAATTTCAAGCATGAACTTACGCATCTAGATGTCTTTAAAATCTGTAAAAGCTTGGCTTATAACTGATGGAAAAGCTGGAGACGAGCAGCAATGCATCGGCATTTTGCAAGCACTTGGCCTGAAATACAGGAAAATTCATGTTAAGCCACGCTGGTTTTACTCCCTTTTCATGCCTCATGGACCAATTGATGCCAAAGATAATCCAGGCATTTCTTCAAGTCTCATTGCGCCCCCCTTTCCTGACATCGCAATTGCAAGCGGCAGACGTTCAGTTGCGTATCTCAAAAAAATCAAAACTGTCTCGAAAGGACGTTGTTTTACTGTCTTTTTGAAAAATCCAAGAACAGGATGCAATGCAGCAGATTTTATCTGGGTACCAGAGCATGATGGTTTAAGAGGTGAAAATATACTCGTAACCCTTACATCTCCAAATCTTTTAACTGCATCAACGTTAAAAAATGCAAGTCAGACCAGTATGTTCAGTCAGATAGATTATCCCCGTGTTGCAGTTTTGCTTGGTGGCGAGAGCAGTCTATATACTTACACTAGAAATGATTCTTCAGCTTTGGCAGACGCATTGTTAGACCTTGCAAATTCTGGTGCGGGTTTAATGGTTACCCCTTCTCGCAGAACTTCAGCTTTACTTTATAAGACTGTTGAAAATACCGTTAAAGCTGCAGGTGGGTTCTTCTGGGGAGGAACAGGAAAAAATCCACTGACAGACATGTTGAGCGCAGCAGACCACATAATAGTAACAGCTGATTCTGTGAACATGGTCGGGGAAGCGGTTTCTACAGGCAAGCCTGTCCATATTTTTTACCCCAGTAAACGATTTAATGTCTTGAATTTATTCAAATTTAAACCCCATAAAATTGAATATTTTTTAGTGCGTTTGACAAATCTTGGCGTTATCAGACCCCTTGAAAAAAAGCTCGAAAGCTGGAGCTATGAACCAATAAATGCAACGCCTGTAATTGCAGCTGAAATAGAAAAGCGCTATATGGCTTATCAGGATAAAATCTCTGGAGAAAATTAACGTGAGCCTTCATTCAAAAATAATTATCATAGGCTCAGGCCCTGCGGGTTATACAGCGGCAATATATGCGGCAAGATCAATGCTGGAAACAACAATGATCGCGGGCTTTGAACCAGGCGGACAGTTGATGATAACAACAGATGTTGAAAACTACCCAGGCTTTGCAAATGTTATTCAAGGGCCCTGGCTGATGGAGCAGATGAAGCTCCAGGCAGAACATGTAGGCACAAAAATGGTGTCTGACCATATTATTAAAGCTGAGCTTAATCAAACACCTTTCAGGCTTACAGGTGATTCAGGCGCGATTTACACGTGCGATTCGCTCATTATCTCAACAGGCGCTAAAGCAAAATGGCTTGGAATTCCATCAGAAGAAAAATTCAAAGGCTTTGGTGTGTCTGCCTGTGCTACCTGTGACGGTTTTTTCTATCGCAATAAAGATGTGGTTGTTGTTGGCGGCGGTAACTCAGCTGTTGAAGAAAGCCTCTATCTTGCCAATCTTGCCAGTAAAGTAACGCTTATCCATAGAAGGGACAGTTTGAAAGCTGAACGCATTTTGCAGGAACGTTTATTTGCCCACCCCAAAATAGATATCATCTGGAATTCCGCCGTAGAGGAAATTTGTGGCACACAAAATCCGCTAAGCGTTACGCACGTCAGATTAAAAAACTTTAAATCCGGTACAGTTATGGATTTATCAACTCACGGTATTTTTGTTGCTATTGGTCATTCTCCAGCGTCTGAAGTTTTCAAAGACCAGCTTCAGACCAATGAGTCTGGCTACATAACTGTAAAGCCAGGAACGACATCAACAAATGTACCCGGTGTTTTTGCAGCAGGCGATGTTGCAGATGATGTCTATCGTCAAGCGGTAACTGCAGCTGGAATGGGTTGTATGGCGGCACTTGAAGCTGAACGCTGGTTAACTATAAATTCAGTTACGCAAATTGCTGCTGAATAATACCTCAAAAAAAATACCTCTCACCCATTCTTTTACGTGACAACTGCATGTGAGCCATGCATGTTTGCTGTAGGAGTACATAGCATGGATTGGGACAAAATACGCATTTTTCATGCAGCTGCGGCTGCTGGGAGTTTTACACATGCCGGTGATGCATTAGGCTTAAGCCAGTCTGCTGTAAGTCGGCAGGTAAGCGCTTTGGAACAGGATTTAAAACTTCCGCTGTTTCATCGTCACGCGCGTGGACTTATCTTAACAGAACAGGGTGAACTTCTGTATCGCACTGCACGTGAGCTTGTCTTGAAACTGGAGCATACTCGATCACGATTATCAGACAGTAAGGAAAAACCTAACGGGGAGCTGAAAATAACAGCAAATGTGGGCCTTGGGATGCACTGGCTAACCCCACGTTTGGGTGAATTTCTGGACAGCTATCCAGATATAAAGGTTCAGCTTATCCTTACTGACGACGAACTTGATTTGGCAATGCGTGAAGCTGATGTTGCTTTACGCCTTTCACAGCCAACACAGGGTGATCTTATTCAACGTAAACTATTTACGGTTCACTTTCATGCCTTTGCTTCAGTTGATTATGTTCGCAAATACGGGGCACCTAAATCAGTTGATGAGCTTGAACAGCATCGTTTACTGGCTTTTGGTGGCGGATTGCCACCCTATCTGGTAGATTTGAACTGGCATCTTAAGGTCGGGCGCGACATAAAAGAATCCCGCGATCCCCGTATGACAATCAACAATCTTCCTGCCCTGTTAAGCGCCGTAGAATCTGGCTTAGGTATTGGTGTTTTCCCAGATTATCTTGTAGATACAAGTAAAGATCTTACTCAGATCCTGTCAAATGAGGAAATGCCTGAACTTGATTGTTATCTAGTGTACGCAGAAGAATTAAAAGGCGTAGCCAGAGTGCAGGTCTTTAAAGACTTCCTCGTTAGCAAAGCCCAACGTTGGAGCTACTGAAAAAGCATAGCATAAAGTTGTTTGTTAACTTGATATGATAAAATTGCATACCTGACATACATTATATTGCATTGCACAATTATATTTTTGGGTTTATTGGTTGCACATCTGAGGTAATCAGGTTCCGTATGTCCTCCCGACGTTGAGCCTGCTCAGTAACTTGTGATTGATCTAACGATCCAATCTTTCAGCCAGATGCTTTTTGCATCTGGCTTTTTTTTTAATTTTATTTATTTTAAAGACTAATTACAATTATCTTTCAAAGAAAGATTTACATGTCTTCTTTACTTTTAAAATCTACTCCACAAGCGGATTTGACTTTTCCTGCACCTGTATCTGTGTCGTCAGAGGCTTCATCTGTGGATCCTTTGTTTTTTAATTCTTCATTTCGCATGACAGACTCGTGCACGCGCCTGAAGCATGTTTTGTCTGTTTATGAACAGAGTATAGTTCAACTGGGCATAACTGAAAAAACGCTGGCTCAAAACAGAAAAATCCTGAATGATGTGCTGGCTGAAGCTAAAAGCTTCCTGTCCTTACACGGAGCCCAAAATAATGCAGGCATGACTCAACTTAAAACGCTTGTGAAACAGGCAAAACACCAGCTGAAAAATGCATCTGTATCCAGATCAGACACAAAACCCAACTCAAAGCTTGACCTGAGTGTGGTGAAGATTATTGAGGATAAACCCAATTCAGATGGCAGCCGCACGACAACCTTTAGAACCAACAGGCGTTTTCTTGGAGAATTGAGTGTCACCTTGCCAAAAGCAACGGGTAATGGCTTGGTGGATACCTTTGATAAAATTAATTATGGGGCCACAAAAGCATTTAACGGTTTTATTGGGGATCTGACTGTTGGACTTGCAAGCCTACCACAGGCCGGTCTTGACGCAGCTAGCAGAGCGAAGGCCTATGCTGCGAACCTGACAGAAGCTGCAGCTCATGATCAAAAAAAAGCTGCCAAAAAACTTCTAAAAGATGCAGCCACTGGCTACTTCCAACATCTGCCTATTATGGTTGCAGGCCAGGCTGTCAATCAATGGCGTAAAGACCGTATATCGGAATTTAACACAACACGCCAAACCGCAGGTCTACTGGCAGCCAGTACGGAAACACTTGTACATGGGGCACTGGATATTGCATCAGTTGGAAAACTGGCAAAAAAAGGGGCACCAGGACTAAAACCAAAAGGAACACTCCCCAAAAGTTTCCAGCCATTTGTTGAGCATATAAATAAGTTGAGCGCCAAAACTTACGCGACCATGACAAAAGAGCAGATCAGGATCAGTTTTGATGTGCTAAAAGCCAACCAAGCCCAGCCAGGTGTTAAACAAGCCTTGAACACTTTGAACAGACTTGCAAAAAGCAAACCTACACAAACTGCCATAAAAGATAGACATCTGGTGCCTTCTGGCCAGCAGAGAACTCCCCTGCCCACTGCACCAAGTCCTGCTCCACCTTCAACTACGATTATACCCTCGCTTTCGACCATTGAACCAGCTAAAACACATAAAAATAAAAATGCATTACCCAAGCGCAAAGTAAAATCCAAGCCCGTATCAAAAAAAATGGCCACAAATAATGAGCTTGCAAAAAAAAATACAGAAGACAGCTTGAGACGCCAGCACCAGGATGCCGCCTGGGGTAGACAAACAGCAGGCCATAGAACATTTAATCAGCCTGAGGAATTTGATCCATTTAATCCAGGACAATTAAATAACCAGGAATCCAGTTTGAATAAATTAACTCCTGAAGAAATAAGAAACAACAAGCTTCAGCTGCAAAGAGAAACTGATAAGCTATCTTCAGTATATAGGTACTTTGAAGGAATAAAATTTTCTTTAAAAATTGGTTTTTTGGTGGATGATCTTTGGCAAAACACATACACGTATGCCAAATTACTTAAATCCGCAGCTGAGTTAAAATGGTTCATGGAATTGCTCGAGTCTACTCCGCAGACAAAAGAATACTTTGAAGCATTGATCGCGCAGAAGCATAAAATGCTAAATGTTCTTACTACAATAGAAACTGATTTTTATAATAATCCGAATTTAAGTTACGTTGACGATTTCATACCTATTAATACATCTAAAATTTTTCAACTAAAGACAGATCAAGTTTACGAAGATTTGATTGGGAATAACATTTCAGTCGAAAAACTGGCAGTAGATAAAAAAACAAGTATTCTTTCTAAGTTTGCCAATGGAGCAAGATTTATATCACAAAGCATTGAAACAAATTTAAATAACATATCTGCATCGAAAATTAAAAAGGAAAAAAACGCTACTCTTAAAATTGAAAAAAATTTGGGCCTAACTAAAGTATTATCACCCGCAATTGACCATGACTATTTAAAAAATATGTTCTGGGTCAAAGATAGAGGCTCTGAGCATGAATCTAATGTACATCCATTTGGCAATTTAACTCAGGCTGACTTTATAAGGCTGAATATAATGCATCTTGATAAGGCAAAGAAAATAAAAGAAATAATTAGAAAATATAGAAGCGAACTACACTGGAAATGTAAATCAGAATATGAATATAAATCAAATGACCCCAGCCTGCTTTATTTGCAGGATCTGACATTTGAAGCTTTGTCGCCTCGTTACGATCAGGTGGTTTTAAGACATGTTATCCAGATGCAAAAAGAAGGTAAAAGTCCATTAAATTCTGAAAACTTTAATCGTCATGAAGCGGGTCTGCTGCGCAAAGCAATCATACCAGATTTTTTTGAACTAGGGTCATATAGACACAATTTTATTGACCTTTTTGTCGATACAGACCTCAGTTTGCAGGAAGTCGAAAAATTTAAAGTTTTAACAGACAGAATTTATGCTTTTACAAGTATGTATACTAAGTCTAATAAATATGACGACTTTTTGAACCTGTTGAACAGATATGCAGTATCAAAAATTGCTCACAAACATACTTATAAAGAACCTGTAAAAGGGATATTTGATAATCTTCTAATAGTTAATCCCCGCATTACAGACTTGAACAGATCACAATTTAAACTGACTGACCCGACACTTGATGCCTATCTTGAAAAACTGACCCAGATTATGAAACATGAACTGAATGAATGGTGACCATCACTTAACTTAACCCTTCCAGCAATACCATGAGCTCTTCTGGTAAATCTCTTTCAAACACCATTTCTTGCCTGGTCACAGGATGTTCAAAGCCAAGTAAGGCTGCATGAAGAGCCTGTCTTGTGCCCAGTGATGCAAGTGAGGAGCGCGCACGTTCTCCCAAATGTAAAGCCTTGGTCTTGTAACCTGCACCATAGAGCCTGTCTGCCAATAATGGGTGTCCAATATGTGCCATATGCACACGAATCTGGTGTGTGCGTCCTGTTTCAAGCCTACATTCAACTAGGCTTGCAATACTCTTATGGGTGATGGCTCCAAACTCGTCATAAGCATCAAATACTTTTTTTACCTCAAAATGAGTAATGGCTTCGCGGCCTTGGGTTTCTGAGACGACAGCAATTTTCTCGCGGTTTTGGTTGCTACGCTCAAGATTGGCATGTATTGTTCCATGTGGCCTGTTTGGTACCCCCCATACAAATGCCAGATACGCCCGCTGCAATGGCCCCGTACGACCATGATCTGCAAACTGGGCCGCAAGCTTTTTATGTGCACGATCATTTTTTGCAACGACCAGCAGCCCACTTGTATCCTTGTCTAACCGATGTACGATGCCAGGGCGTTTTACCCCACCAATACCAGACAGGCTTTCGCCGCAATGAGCCAGCAGCGCATTTACAAGTGTACCATCTCTGTGTCCTGAGGCTGGATGTACAATCAGGCCCGCTGGCTTGTTAATTACAATCAGATGGTCATCCTCATACACAACATCCAGCGCGATTAGCTGTGCAATTGGCGTGGCAGGTTCTGGCTCTGGAATATCAAGCGTAACAACCTGATCAAGTTTCATCTTGCGACTGGCATCTGTAAATATTGCGCCGTCAACTTTTAATGCGCCATGTTTGATTAAATCCTGCAATCGGCTGCGCGATATGTCCAAAAGCCTGGCGCTGACAAGCTTGTCAAGGCGCTGGCCTACTTCTTCTGGTGTAATTGTAATACTAAAAATTTGAGGTTCATAAAGCATGAACATGCATTAGCAGCTTATTGTCCCCTACCACTAGCCATAACTTTGAGCGTCTTGAAAATAATGCCAAAATCTGTTTTCAACCAGCCAATTGGGCGGGCAATACGCATGGCATAGGTATGATCATACAAAACTTTCATGCGCACATCATCTATATTTTCATCATACCCATGATTGACCTGCGCTAATCCTGTAATACCAGGTTTTATGGAATATGTGCGCTCGGTATAAAAAGGAATAGCCTCTTCAAGTTTTGGAAAAAAAGCAGGTCTTTCAGGGCGTGGCCCAACAATCGACATGTCTCCTCGTAGAACTGATATGGCCTGTGGCAGCTCATCAATACGGGTTTTACGCAGAAAATGTCCAATACGGGTGATGCGTGGGTCACTTTTACCTTTGGACCATACGGCGCCTGTCTTGTTTTCCGCGTCTGTTCGCATGGTGCGGAATTTGGTTAAATAGAATAAGTCTGTTTGGCGTGATGTGCGCCGGCCAACCCGTATCTGATTGTAGAGTACAGGCCCAGGTGAATCCCATTTAATGAGCAGTGCAACAGGTATAAAAACCACACATAATACAATCGTACCCAAAACACCGAATATGAAATCGACTGTTCGTTTGCCTATATGTGTGAGCGGGTGGATGTAACCATCCTGGCTGTCAGCTGCAATACCCTCGTTTCTAAAAGATTTACGCGCCAGTCCTGGGCGTAAAATACCAATTAACCCTGCAACATAGCCACGCAGCAAATAGGCAAGCCAGGCAACTGCCCGCTGGAAAAGCCGACCCCCAATTTTTGCCTCAAGCAAAAAAGGACTTGCTGCTGCAATGAGATAGCCAACGCATTGCAATATAAATGATGTGGAAAACAAACCACCCTCAACATAGGCTAAAACACCATTGGAAATAAAAGCTGCTACAAGAACAAGCGGCATAACTGAGCGCAATGCCTTGCCAGAAATAAACGTAAAGGCAAGTCCTGGCCGCTTTGGATTAATCAAACGCCATAAGCGTCGGCTTTGCTGAAAATTACCTGCACCTATGCGTATACGGCGCAAAAATTCCTGCGTTATTTGCGTCTTTTCACGTTCCAGAATACGGATTTCAGGTGCATAAACCGCGCTGTAACCCTTGGCAACAATGCTCATGGGAAGTACAAAATCATCATTTACTGTATCAGGTGGCAGAGGAGTCCACAAATCGCGACGAAACGCATAAAAAGCCCCATGCGCACCCATTGGGCTGTGAAGTGTTGCCTCGTCTATGCGAATTTTGCTTTGATAGCGCCAGTAGGCCCCTTCTCCCTCATGGATTTCATTGGAGAGCTCATAGCCAGGGCATACAACACCAACGCTGGCATCACTAAAGTAGTTGACTGTTCTTTCAACTGCATCCTGCGGAATCTGGGCCGTTACATCAGTTAAGGCAATAATATCACTGGTCGCACTGGAAATAAGGTCGTTGATCACAGCGACTTTGCCGCGATTAATCTCAAATGATTCAATTTCAAACATGTTTTGGCTGTTTTGACAGGCCATTATGGTTTTGGCTGCAATTTTAGCTGTATTATCGCTTGAGCCATCGCACCCAATCATAATTTTGATTGGATGACCATGATAGGTCAAGGCAGCCAGATTAAGTATTTTCGCCTCTATGTACCTGGCTTCATTATAAGCTGCCATGATAATGGTAATTGATGGCCTGCAAGTTTCATGACTGCTTGCAACTAATTTCTTTTTCCTGCGCACAATATTTGCAGCAATGCTGAGCAATGCTGGATAAACTGCGTGATGATACACTATAATTGTACTAAAGCACCAGAATAGAATTTTAAATGCGACTATCATGATGTTTGCGAGCTCTCAGTAATTTGGTCATATGCGTCTATACTTCGCTCAAACGAAAATTTTGAGTTAACAAAACTGCGCGGTGACAAAAATACTGCCTGACCAATCAAGGTTTTAAGACTGTCTGCCAGCATTTGTGCATTTTCTGGCGCAACCAGCAGCCCAGTTTGCGGGCAAACAGCCTCTTTGGAACCACCAACATCTGTTGCTATAACAGGAATATTGCAGGCTTGCGCCTCAATCAGCGTGCGTGGAAATCCTTCTGCCCGTGATGGCAAGCAGAAGACATCAAAAGCAGGATAGATTGCCTGCGTTTCATTACAGTGCCCTAAAAAATGCAGGCGTCTGGAAACTCCGTATTCTTTGCCAAGAGCCTGTAAAGCTGCACGTTCAACCCCATCACCTACCAGCACCAGATGAATATTTTCAGGTAAAAGGCTCATGGCTTTAATCAGCACATCATGCCCTTTGACATGAACGAGACGCCCGACAGTTCCAATCAGACATGCATCCTGTGGAAGTTTGAAAACTTTACGTGCATCAAGCCTGTCAGCTGGCTTGAAACACTTCATATCAACGCCATTTGGAATAATCTCGATAAAATCACTGTTCAAGGCATCACTAACAAGTTTGGCTGTGGCGTGCGAAACGGCAACTTTACGTGGATCCACAAGGTAATCCAGCAGCCGTCCAACCTGCCTTCGACGTGGATGAGCATAATGCCAGCCATCATGTTCAACATGCACACGGATTTTAATACCAGCCAGTCTTGAAGCAAGCCCCCCATACACAAGTGGCCCTATATGGTGCATAACTACAGCTGTGGCCTTTAAAGAACGTAAGCACCCAAAAATTTTATAAACAAGAGAAAAAACAAGTCCTTCACGCTTATCAAAAGCCATGAGACGATTTCCCAATGCTGCAAGATTTGGCCAGTCGGCAATGAGCGCGTCTTTTTTACCCTCTAGACTTATAATGTATGTGTGTGTGTTGGAGAGCGCCAGATCAAGCACAAGGGTTTCAATGCCCCCAGGGGCCATACGCTGAACAATGTGTATAATAGAAACCAAAACGAATTCAATCCTGTTTAAAACCAAGATTAAATTACGACAATATAGCTACTATTTCCCTAAAATAAATTTCAATCTCGAAAACGATTCAACATCGGCACCGGCGTAATAAGTGGATTAACATGCCACCTGGTTTAAACAAAAAATACATAAAATAATGGTCTTTTTTAGATAGTGATTGCTTAAGGATTTGTATGTTAACTTAATTGTCTGTGATTGCGTAAAATTGTATGAGTGTGGAGCGTAAAATGTCAACTGTCTACCATGTATCCGGGGATATGGATGCAGGTCTTATGGTAACACTCCGTATTGATCTAGAAACACTGTCCCAAGGCGATGGTGATGTCGTTATTGACATGAAAAATGTATCTTTCATTGATTCATCTGGGATAGGTGGCCTCGTATTCTTGTACAAAAGGTTGGTAAAACAGGGTCGTGGACTGACTATTGTAAATTTAAACAGCCAGCCCCTGCAGATGTTTAACTACCTTCAGCTGACTGATCTCCTGACACACCCTTCCAGCAGTTCAAAAAGGGTGACAGCATGAGAATCTGCATAAGAAAACTTATAACACCAATTATATTCTCAGCTCTATGCACCATGAATGCAGCCTGCACACCCTGGCCCATTGAAGGCACAGGTGGCTTTGCAGAACGCCGCTCTTCTGTCAGTCCAGAACTTTCAGATCTGGCAAACCGCTTGAAATATGCCATAGAACAGGGTGCACGTACATCTTACGCAGCCCAGACTGCTGAAGCTGAACTTCAGTTAACCAGAGCCCAAAGAACCTGGGATGCAGGATTTATCGAAGACTACACAAAAAATTATCAGATTCTTGAAGTGCTTGTAAGGGATATAGAATCGCATGGCACTTCAACCCAAGGGCCAAGGAAGCGCATCAATTGAAAAAATTGAACCCGTCCCGCTCAAAATTTTTACGCATTTCATTGGCACTTCTTGTGCTTGGCAGTATGATATTGCTTGCACTGTCTGAAACAGTCATCTCAATTGTCTGGGCGCAGGAATTTCCCTCTATAACAAAACCGTATTCAAGAATTTCAAATAATTTTAAGATTCCAGATCTACGCCACTCTGATCCCGAATTACCAGCAACCATTATAGCATCGCAAGTAGACCTTTTTACATCTGGCCCAGAGACTGACCGCGCTGTAACAGGCAATTTTAGTTTTCTTCCAACTCAAACTCCACATGAATTTACAACTCCACTTCCTAATGACGTAAAAGCAATACTGGTTGATCTAAACAAACCAGCTACCCTGCCAACTGCTTTGCCCGAAGAAAAGTTTAGATTTGCCAAGGCTGACATTACAGGCAGTCTAAGCGAAAGTGAGCTTCGTATTGGTGATATCCTAACCATTACTTTGCCGGGTGAAGTCGCCTTCAACAAGGATTTTCCAGTTGACCGTAAAGGCCAGCTGATTTTACCAGAAGCTGGATCTTTAGTTGTTGCAGGCATGACAATTGAAAAAGCCCGGAGCGAAATTCGCGGTAAATTATCCAGAATTTACCGTGATCTAGAGCGCCTTAACATTGTTATCAAGGAACGCCGCCTGTTTATAACAGTGCTTGGCTATGTTAAAACACCCGGCCCTATTGAACTGTCTGGTGATGGCACAGTACAGACTGCTATTGCAGCAGCTGGAGGGTTGACCCAAGGTGCACAGCTTGATCGCATAAAAGTACGTCGTGGGACACAAGAACTGGTTTTTGACTATAAAAAATATCTCGATACAGGTGATATAAATATCCTGCCTGAACTTAAACCCCTTGATGTCGTTTTTGTGCCAGCCTCACCGCGTACAGGAAATGTACAGATTGACTTTGACGGACGTACACTGTCAGAAGCTGGCGACGGTGCAGAAGATCGGTCTGCTGTTAAAATCTTTGGTGAAGTGAACAAGCCAGGTACCTTTGCTTATAAGGAAGGAGCAACGGTAGTAGACATTATTATGCGGGCGGGCGGAGTATCACGCTACTCAAGCGTAGAACAGATCCACGTATTGAATAATGGTGTGCCCTCAATGTTCAATTTGGATGCCTATCTGCAATCTGGCGATAAAAACATTCTGCCTGAACTTAAACAGGGTGCAACCATTTTTGTACCAAAGCAGAATGATCAGTTGAAACAGGGAAGCAACAGCGTTTTTGTGATGGGCGAAGTACAAAGACCTGGTTCATTTGAACTCAAAGGCAAAACAGGTTTTATTGACCTGCTCGCAAATGCTGGTGGGCCAACACGGTACGCAGAGACAAATAACATCAGGATTCTGCGCTCAGACGGAACTTTAGCTTCTTTTAATCTACCAGCTTTTACAGAAGGCAAAGGTAGTCCACCACCCGAAATTCGCTTGGGAGATGCGATTTTTGTGCCTGGCAAAGCAGAGACCAATGAGCCATCCTGGCTCAAGATTGCGCCTACACGCGCCGTACAGATGATAGGGGCTGTCAATCGCCCAGGACGTGTGGAATGGTCAGATGAGATGTCCATTCTTGATCTTTTATCACAGGCAGGGGGTCCAATAGCTTTAGCGGATGTTGCCAACATTCAGATCCTAAAAAATCAGAATGACCGTGCCCAACCCATAAAATTCAACCTGGAAAAGTTTTTATCTGAAGGCGGAGCAATATCAGCATTGCCAAAAATTCATGCTGGTTATGTAGTCAACGTTCCTGTTTTGCCAGTAAGCCCTAATGATACCAAAGGCTCCTGGGCACGCCTGAGTTCAGATGTATCAATCTACATTATGGGACAAGTGGGCATTCCAGGCCGCTATGCTTTTACAGGCAATTTAAGCTTTCTTGATATTCTTTCAGCCGCCAATGGTCCAACTACCAATGCAGATATTCGTAATATTCGTGTGTCTCACCGTGGGCGCAAAGGATCATTCGTTTCCAAGGTCAATCTTGCACGTTACTTTGAAACAGGTGATGATACACTTTTACCAAAAGTACGTGCTGGTGATGTGATCTTTATTCCAGATCGCAATAAGGAATGGCTGGAAGACAGAAAAGAGGCAACCATTCGTGTCCTTGGTGCCATTAACAAACCAGGCCGCTATCGCTGGTCGGATGATATGACCATCCTTGATCTGCTGGCAGAAGCTGGCGGCCCACGCGGGGATGCACTCGATTCCAAAATTCTTGTTGTAAATTTTAAAGCAGACGGCGAACAGGCCAGATTATTTGACCTGTTCAGTTTTGCCAAAACTGGCGATATCAGCAAACTGCCAATCGTAAGAGCGGGTGATCTGGTATATGTGCCAAATGCTTCACAAAGTGAGATGAAAATATTTACTGATTTGCTTCAAACTGGTGTCTCAGCTGTGTCTACTGGGGCGTTAATCAAAACACTTGGCAAATAAAGGTTTATCATGTCAAATGAAACATTAAGAGCTTTAAATCAGCTTGCCAAAGAAATTGAACGCATTCATCTGGCAACATTTGGCAAGGGTGACAGGATTGTGGGCTTGACAGCGCCCTACCCAGCCTCTGGCGTATCCCTCGTTGCCTCTCTTTTGGCTGAGCGCTGCAAACTGTCTGGCACGCCTACACTTCTATGCGATCTATCTATGGCAGATGATCCGCGATTTGATTCCTCTAAATGGTCACCAGGGGATGGTTCAGCGGGGCAGGCAGCACGGGCCGATCCACTTGGTTTTGACCGCCTTACACCGCGCCCTGGCAAGGAAGACAAGTTCCGCTTCAGCGATGCAAAAAAATTACGCTCCATGTTTGACAATGATCTTGGACGCTACCACGCAATCATAGTGGATTTGGCTGCACAGGGTGCCGAAGCGCAAGCTGCCATTGATGCAACTGTTGCAGCAACTGCCTGCGATGCAATTATGCTGGTCTGTCAGGTGGGGAGTGTCACACGGCCCATGCTGGCTGCTGCAACCGCAGCATTAAATGAAGCAGGCGCGCCCCTTCGAGGCGTTATTGCCAATGAAGTAAATGCCCCAACATTGGGACAGGAAATAGCCCGTGAAGCCCGCAAAATGGAAAAATACGCACCTTATCTGGCGCGCTGGATTGCACGAAAGGCCGAGCAGTCTGAAATATTGTCAATCCCTGCTTGATGATCTGGCAGCTTGTTGATAGCTCGGGTATTGGCGGGATAGAAAGCCATATCATCAACCTTGCCCTTGGCCTGAATGCCAATGGTTATCAGATCAAGATAGTTCTGCTTGAATTTTATCCACATAATCCGTGGTTTGAGCAGCTAAAGAGTACAAATTTAAATTGGCAGGCCCTTGAAGGGGGTCTGTCAAACCTCTTAACCGCCCTAAGATCAGATCGCCCTGCCCTCATTCACACTCATGGCTATAAAGCTGGAATTCTTGGGCGTATAGCGGCCAAGAGATTGAAAATTCCAGTTGTCTCCACATTTCATGCTGGCGAGCGTGGCGCATTTCCTGTTTCGCTCTATCAAGCCATGGATGAATGGAGTTCTTTTTTAGGAGGACGCATTGCGGTCAATGACGTAATCGCCAAAAAAATACCCTATAAAACAAGAGCTATCCGTAACTTTATTTTGCCACTGGCAAATAATAGGCTTGAAGATAAGCCACTTGCTGTAGGATTTGCAGGCCGTCTGTCATATGAAAAAGGCCCTGATATTTTCTGTAAAATCGCTGAATTGACAGATAAATCCATCCCTTTCTACGTATTTGGCAGCGGCTCTATGCGGTCTGAACTTGAAGCCGAGTATGGTAAGCGCGTAACATTTCAAGGTGTTGCAACCAATATGAAAAGTGTTTGGTCAAAAATTGGCCTTCTGTTCATGCCATCCCGTGCAGAGGGCTTGCCCATGGCAGCCCTTGAAGCTTTGAATAATGGCATTCCAGTACTTGCATCAGATGCTGGATCATTTCGAAATATAATCATCGAAAATGAAACAGGCTGGATAAGAAATTGTAGCGACGTGCGTGGAATGGCATCCGTCATTGAGCATTGGGCAGCATTCGATGTTAAAAAACACAGGGCAATAAGCGAAAGATGTAGAGCGGATGCTCTAAGGCGCTATGGCCCAGATGAACCCCTCTTACAGATCCTGGCTGTATATAAAAATGCAGGGTTGCCTTAAACTAGGCAGCCCTATTTTTATCGCTAACCTGTCTGTCTTTTACAAAATCAACCAGTCTGCGCACGCCATGCACTGCATGCGAGGCAAAAGCACGCGCATCACGCATGTTTGGTGCAAGCATAAGCGCATGAAGCTCGCCCCTGACGGCTTTCCAATAATCCCCGTTCATTCGGGCAATATCTGCACGCGCTGCATGGATTCTGGCATCTGCACGTCGCACCGCTGTGCAAAATAACGGATCAGTATGTCCACGATATCTGTCAATAATAGAGGCCATGGCATTCAACCGGTCTTCACGCCGTGCACTTTCGCTGTTTGTCCGCATCAGATAGGATGTTCCAATAATACTGGTGCAGGCAACAGGTGCAACGCGTGCGAGGCGAAGCCAGAGGTCCCAGTCTTCCGCAGATTGCAAATCCGTTGCAAATCCGTTCGCATTTTGCAAAAGATCAGTTCTTGCAACAATAGTTGACGTTCCAGCCGTGTTGCAGGCCAATAGCTCAGCTTCAGGATGCAGAAGCTCTTCATAGCCTTGGGGCGGGCGGCCACCATAACTTGGTTTCCAGTATTCAAAACAGGTTTGTAGAATTTTTCCCTGCGGGTCTATGTGTATGTAATCCGTAAAACTGAAGCCAATCTTTGAATTTTGTTCAAGATAGGCAACCTGCCATTTCAATTTACCAGTGTGCCACCAGTCATCAGAATCCAGAAATGCAATGAATGGCGAAGTAGCGGCAGCTATTGCCTTATTTCGTGCATGGGCTGGGCCTTTGCCGCCTGTTTGAATAACTTTAAGGCGTGGTTCTATTTTCATCAAACCAGCAAGCCATTCTTCTGTGCCATCAACCGAGCCATCATCAGCAACAATAATCTCAATCTCAGAAATGTTCTGAGCGCGGATACTGTCCAGCGCTTTTGGCAAGGTATCCAAGTTATCACGGGTGGGCACAACCACGCTGACACGGCTCTTTGACATTTTACACCCCTATATGCTTCTTTTTTAACGATGATCTGGCATCGTATTCTAAAGTGCAGTTGCAGGAGGCAAGCCAAGACTGTGATATTTTCGCACTAACGGACAAGGTGCCCATATTCATGCTGAATCTTTCATTTACACATGGAAAACATTTAATAAAATGAAAAACATCATTTCATGTGTAACAACACAATATCCTGCCTACCGTTCTGTTCTTTTATATACATTGAGCATTGCCTTTGGCCGCGGCCTTTCAATTGTTTCCCTTCCTTTTATTGCCAGATTTATGCCACCATCCGATTATGCCCGTCTTGATGTTGCAGCCAGTATAATTGAAATCAGCGGTATTTTTGCTTCCTTTGCGTTGGCAGATCTCCTGTTCCGTTTTGCAGCTTCTGCCAAAACTGATGCAGAACAGCGTAAAGTTGCAGGAGGCATTCTGGGCGTTGGACTTGTCTGTGCTGCCCTCACCCTGGTTCTTACACAAATCTTTCTGCCTGTTCTGGCTTCACATCTTGCTCTTGGTGTCCATGAACATGTGCTGCGCGCCGGCCTTGCCGCCGCCGCCTGCACAGGCTTGATTGAGCTGCCCCTTGCCTGGCTACGCATGAAAGACAAGCCCGGCCTTTATCTGACTTTTATTGCAGGACGCTCACTTGCCCAGGTTTGTGCTATGCTGGGTGTGCTCTATATGGGTTATGGACCAGAGGGGGTTATACTGGCCAACGCCATTATTGAGACTGTCATTACAGTATATCTTGTTGTGCGCCAGGTCAGAAGCTTTGGTGTCTACTTTTCACGCCAGATGCTGCGTCATGCTCTTCGCTATTGCCTGCCCATTGTTGGCGGCGGCCTTGCCATGTTTGGTCTTGGCACCTGTGATCGGTTTTTTTTGGCTGGAGCAGTCAATCCGCAAACACTTGCGCATTACACATTGGCAGGGAAACTGGCCTTTGCCACCCCCCTCATTATGCAGCCCTTTTCGCTATGGTGGAATCCAAGACGCATTGCTCTGCTGAACGAACCAGACGGCTTGAAACAGTCAGCAGTGTATGTTGGCTACGGTATGGTTTTACTGATTATGGCTGCAATATTTGTAACTGTAAGTGGCACACTGTTCATTTATTTATTTATGCCCACCTCCTACCATGGGGCCATTGCTTTTTTGCCCATGCTTGTGCTGTTGATTGGTATGAATGAACTTTGTACCCTGCTGAATGTTGGCTCATTCGCAAAATCCCATAGCGGTGAGATTCTGCTGATCAACGGTGCAGGCGGCCTTGTTGCATTGATTGGCTACATATTTTTGGTGCCAGCTTTCACAATTCATGGAGCCATTTTGGCAACAGGTGCAGGGCATGGGACAAGGCTTCTTTTATTTGTAATGCTGAGTAGAAAAACAGTGCCAATTACCTATCCGCTGATCCGCTTCTTTGTCATTTTATTGAGTGCCGCTTTGCTACTTTATCTAAGGCCACCTGTTAATCAAATCGTAATGCAAATACTGTTTTTAATAGCTTCATTGAGCCTGGTTATGATCGCCGCCACACTGTCTGGTCTTGTACCATACTTCATCCTGAAAAATAAAAAGATTTTAGGAATACTCAAAAATGCTGACCGCTAAATTCAGGAACTGGGCCAAGTCGCGCCAAAGCCCCATGTCTAGCCTGGTTTACAGCACCTTCATTTTCATGCGGCATTTTTCAATACCGGTTATCCCCTTCATCCATTCAGGACTATATCACTTTCATATTGGACTGCGCACATTATGGAACAATTTTACGCGGATTTTCTGGTACACACCCCTGTTTCAGTCACGGCTCATTAAACCTGCCAAAGACCTTAACCTTTGGGGCGGAATGCCAGTTTTAATTGGAAACCTGCGCATCAGCATAGGTGAGGGCTGTATCATATCGGGGCATTCCACTTTGTCGGGCCGTCCTGCCAGCAGCGAAATTCCTCTGCTTATAATTGGAAATAACGTTGGCATAGGCTGGAACGTCAATATTGCAGTCGGTAAAAAGGTTACCATCGGCAATAATGCGCGTATCTCTGGTGGAAGCTTTATATCAGGTTACCCAGGCCACCCTGTAAATGCGGAAGATCGTGCAGCCAATAGGCCAGACACCGACGACCAGATTGGTGATATAATCATCGAAGATGATGTTTGGCTGGCATCAAACGTCACAGTTTCAGCAGGTGTGACCATAGGAAAAGGTACAATTGTAGCAGCAAATAGCGTTGTGACCCGTGATTTACCAGCCTTTGTGTTGGCAGCAGGGGCACCAGCCATAGTCAAGCGCAGCCTTCTGCCAAAAGACAGCATAAAATGAGCCGTCCACTTATAGTATTTGGAGAAGACTGGGGGCGTCATCCAAGTTCAACCCAGCACCTTGTAACGCATCTGTCAGCAACAAGAGATATTATCTGGATTAACTCCATTGGCCTGCGTAGGCCAAAACTAACACTAACAGACATAAAAAGGGCGTTTGGCAAAATCAGACAAATGCTGGGATCACCTAGTTCACAGCACTTTAGCCACCCTCTACCTTTGCACATGAGTGTTATCTCACCACGCGCCGTTTCTTGGCCTGGCAACAAGCTTGCAGGCAGTTTTAACCGCTTTAGTCTCTTGCGACAAATCAAGGCTGAACTTGAACGTCGCAATCTTTTAAATCCAATTATCTGGACATCGCTTCCAAGCAGTATTGACGCTATTGAGGCTTTCCCAGATACACCTGTCATCTACTATTGCGGTGATGATTTTGAAGCCCTTGAAGGCGTAGATCACGTACCAGTCAAGATCATGGAAGATAGGTTAAGTTCAAAGGCCACTCTTATTTTAACAGCCAGTCAAGTTCTGACAAAAAAATTCCCCACAGAAAAGACATATATTGTGCCTCATGGTGTTGATCTCAACCTTTTTCAGATGCCTGTGCCCCGTCCAGATGATCTGCCAGAACACCCCAGGATTGCAGGGTTTTACGGAAGCATTTCAGGCTGGATTGATGTTGAGGCAATCGCCAGAACAGCCAGGCTTATGCCAGATTGGCTATTTGTGCTGATAGGTGCAGTACGCACAAACATTACATGTCTGGACATATTGAAAAACGTAAGGCTTTTGGGTGAAAAGCCACATGGGGAGCTTGCAGCTTACATACAGCACTGGACTGTATCTTTACTGCCTTTTAAAAATACACCACAGATACAAGCCTGTAATCCTCTTAAACTACGTGAGTATTTAAGTGTTGGCACACCAATAGTCAGCACTTATTTTCAGGCACTGGAGCCTTACGCCAATCTGGTGGAAATTGCGAGCTACAATACTGATTACTGCACACAGATTTTAGCTGCTACAGCAGATACAGCCAGGAACAGCCATCGCAGCGCTTCAGTTGCAAATGAGGGCTGGGATCAACGCGCCGCATATGTTGAAGCCTTGATGGAGAAATTTGAATGATGGATACTGGCTGTTTCAAATGGTTTTTCTCTCTGCTCTTCAAAAAAAAGAAGAGCCTACCGAAACAGGACGGGGTAAGTGCTGCATTCATAGTCTCGTCGGTCTTGTACTTTATTGCCCTCCCCTCCCACGCCATGGATCCAATCTCACTCTCCTCAAAAAATACTTTGCCAATTGATGTTTCAATAGGGTCACTTAAAACCTGCCCATCAACATGTGATGTTGTTATAGAAGGCTTGATCAGTTCAAAACAGCCTGTAACCTTGGTTTTGCGTGTAGATGATACGCAATCAAATGGCTATGCAGGACGTGTAAATGACGAGCGCGTTTTTGTATCTGGCAAGTTCAAATGGCGCAAATCCCTAAAAAGTCTTAAAACCACAAATGGACGTTTGCTCGATCCAAAAGCACTTACACGCATGATTTTGTTTTTGGCAAAAGGAGAGGCAAACATAAACATTACCAATTTTAGAATGGAGGAGGTCGAGCCACTCCCCATGGGTGCAAAGGCTTTGAGTTTTGGTGGCTGGGACGCTCCTCTTCCATCTGGTTTTGAGCGGGTTCTAGCGGCAGACAAGCGCATTCAGGGGCAACCTTTCATTATAAGGCGCCCTGCTCCAGATCCACTTGTGTCTGGTGGCCTGCGTGGTCTCAGCAAAATACACATAGACTGGCCAAAGGGGCGTGCACTTGTCTCTTTATGGACAGAAGATGTGGGCGAATGGGAGCACCTGCCTTTTCCACTGGACCGCAAAATTATTGTTAATGGCAAAGACATTTTAAGAACACAGTTGACACCGCCGCAATGGATTAAATCACGTTACCTTGCTGCAAGCGATCAGGAACCTCAAAAAAACACAACACCCTGGCAGGAATTTGGACAGCATAGGGGGGGGCTGGTAAGTGCAGAAGTAAATGTGGACGATGAAGGCATAAACATTGAACAGCTTGGTGATAGTCCAGCAGCCCTGTTTTTATCAGCTGCTTTAGTAGAGCCAGGAGGTCAAAGGGCAGCCTTGGATCAAGTCCTTAAAAACCGTGCTCAATGGTATGCAGAAAACTTTGCACTTGGGCCAGAAGAAACGCAAAAACCCGCCAATAGTATTGAGGTTGATGCATCCAGTATTCCTGCGCTCAACAAACCAAAGTTGAAACTGGTTCTTGCGCCAAATACCGGTGTGAGAGCTTCAATTTTAGTCAGAACATCGCAGATTATCCCTGTACCAGACGCAAAAATTATTCTTCCTGAACAAAACAGCATCACACTTCCCACGCGTGTTTGGGCCGCACAGCGCCAGCTTGATCGCACAAATGCTGGTTCAAATCTGATGGTTATAAAAGATGAGCGTCTACGCACCCAGCTCCGTAGATTTTCCATTCAGCCTGAACAGCCACGCCGCTACGAAATTTGGATTGAGGCTCCAGCAAAAGCACTTTCTGGAACTTTCAGGGGTGAGATCAAAATTGGCGATACTTCAACAAGCGCTGTAGTTGAACTCGAAGTTGAGGTTCTTGCCATCGAGCTTCCCCCCGTTGCCAAACCCTCTGGTTTTTATCTGGATGAAGCTCCACACCTTATTTGGTTTGCATGGCCAACTGATGCACGGCGTAGACAGATTGGGTGCGACCTGGCAGCGCTTAATAGTTTTGGAATTAATGGCAGTGCGCCTGCGCTTTCAACACCTATAAATAATCGCAATGATGATTTTATGCTGGATGCACAGCTTGCAGCACAAAATGGCAATGTATTTCCGTGGATGGCTTATGCCCCCGCAACCCGTGCCATTCAAGGACAGGGCCTGGAACAGGCAACCCGCTCCATAAATGATGCTGATAACCGCCTTGTTGCAAAAGGTTTTCAGCGCATGATCTGGAGTGTAGCAGATGAACCAAGCAATCCAGATCTAGCTGCAGGTGATTTAAGGGGCTGGGTGGAGGCTTTACGCAAAAATGCACCTGGTGTCCAGCTTGCAGCACATTTAAATAGCAAGCCCGACCGCGCGCTTGTGCCTTTATTCAATACAGTTATGGTCAATGCAGGTTATGGCATAGACATAAACGACCTGGAGGATATCTGGGCAAAAAAAGTGCAGCCATGGCTTTATAATACAGGTAAACCTCGTTTTACAGCTGGTTTATGGCTTTGGCGCACGGCTGCCAGACACTATATCCAGTGGCACGCGCGAATGCCTACAGCTGATCCTTTCGATCCAACCGATGGGCGCGAAGGTGATGTGCAGATGTTTTACCCAAGCATGGAACTATGCCCTGTCCAGCCTGATATGAATGCTGATATTCTTGCTATGGCTGAGGGAGTTGTTGATCAACGCTGGCTCTTGTGGTTGGAAAAACGCACCGAACCAGAAGCAAAAAATCTGGAGAACAGTATTAAAGCGCAGCTGAATGCTTCTTTTGAAACCGTTAGTCAGCTTGATGACAAAACTATGGCACAGATTAGAAGCAGCATTATCAATTTAGCAATAAAACTGAAGTAAGGTTAATCCATGTAATGGGTGTATCATGTTTGTGTTGCGTAAATTAACCTTAATAATTCCTGCCATAGCTTTGGCCGCATTCAGCGCAGGCCTGACCAGTTGCTCAATCATCCCATTCCCCCAAAACTGGAATGCAGCTGAAGAAGAAGAAGCATCTACTGTAAAAACGGCACCTCAATTGCCAAAAATTATGCCAAATACCTCAAAAAATGCATCTTTGCTACCGTCCTCAAACCGGCTGAGCGGCACAGCAATTGACAATCTTGCACAGCAGGCACGTGACACCAAGCTAAAGCTCCTAGCCAATGCCCAGCTTGCAGATCTTGAAGATGAAAATAGTGAGTTTTCAAAATCCAGCGCAAAAAGCAAAAATTCTGCGCAGCTCATGGCTCAAAATCTACTCAAAGGCCGCAAAGCTCCAAGTCAAGGTGCTGGCGCAAAAAATGAGACTGAGTCTTTTGTACCCAATGTGCCAAAAACCTATCGCCTTGATGGCCCACAGCAGATGGCGATGAACACACCGCAGAACGTTTATCAGCAAAACTATACTCAGCAAAACTACACTCAGCAAGGGTATTACAACCCACAGATGGGCTATCAAAATCAGGGCTACCCCCCTAATCCTACCCAGTTTCAACCACCTCCAAATATGGGTCAAAGCGGTTTTATGCCCCCAGATCCCTCTCCCGTGTCACAAAAACCTGGTACAGATCCAAAAGCCTTGATGGAGGCGGTAGAACGCATGCGCAGCCGCCAGGCCATCCAGCCAACTCGTCAGACACCAAAGGAAGAGCAGACTGGCACACTGGCCTCACAGAATAAACAGGCTGATCCACAACCCACAGGTCCACTGACCTTTTTGCAGTTTGAGCGTGGCTCAACGTTACTGAATGCAGCTGGCCAAAAGTCACTGGTCTCCATGCTTGCCCCTCATACACGTGCAAAAAAAGCAAAGGTCTATTTGAATGCCGGTTTGGGTGGCGAAGGAGAAGCCTACACAAAATTATTAAACGCTAACCAGCGTGCACAGGCTATTTCAGAACGTATTCCAGCGCAGTTTGAAGTTATCCGTCGTTTTGACCCAGGCCTTCCTAACGAGTCCGTAAGATTATTTGTTATAGAATAAAGCATCAGCTAGTTTCTCCTTATTACGGAGAAAAGGATAAACCAAAAAGCAGATGAGGAACTCAAGTACTTTGAATTTATACTATAAGTCTAGTTTTAGTAACGTTTAGCTTTTCTCTATCACAAGGATAGAGGGAAATACAATTTAGGACTATTATGATCCGCGAACCTGCCGAAATACTCATGACTCTGCTTGCTGCTGCTTGGCGGCGCCGCGTCCTTATTTTTTATCCTGCACTAATTTTGCCCTTTATTGCCCTTTTTGCGTCTTTCATCCTGCCCCACACCTATGAGGCCCGCACAACATTACTTGTGCAGGAGCCATCCAAACTCAATCCATTCCTGAATGATTTATCAGTTGGCCCTAACGTCAAGGATCGAATGCAGGCTTTGGATGCTCTCCTTCACAGCGAACATGTTCTGGATCAGGTTTTGCAGGATGTTGGACTTATAAATGCGAGTACACCTGCATTTAACAAATTTGTCATGGTTGATCGATTGAAAAAGACTACCAGTGTCCGCTTGATTGGCAGTGATCTGGTGGAAATACGCGTCAGTGACAATAAACCTGGCCAGCTCATGCCCCTGCTTATAGCTGTAACCAAACGCTTTGTTGACCGCCTTTTATCCCCTGAACAGAGTGCGATTGTTGACAGCCAAGTATTTTTGGATGGTCAGCTTACAACGCGCCGGGCTTCGCTTGAGCAGGCAGAACGTAACTACTCAGATTTTAAAACCCGTAATGCAGACAAGCTTCCAGCAATTTACGCAGCCAATGTTACGCGGTTGGGTGCGCTACAGCAGAAACTGGAAGAACGCCAGATGGACCTTGCGGCAGCGGACGCTGCCTTTGAGGATATGCGTGGACGTCTTGCCAGTACAAATCCTGTAATAGGACGTTTGGAAGAGGCTATCGTAACAACATCCAGTGAGTTAACAGTATTACGCACACGCTACACAGATGAGCATTCAGAAGTACAGACATCAGAACGCAGGTTAAAACGCCTTCAGGAAGACCGACGAGCTATGGTTGAAGCAAGTCAGTCTTTAAAAGACACCGATCTTGATCGCCTCTGGAACATGGCAGCAGGGTCTGCAACTAATATTGAGGATGGCTCCTCAAACAGTGCAACCAAAGGCCAGCCAACACTTTTAGTATCTCAGATGGTACGCTTGCAAGAAATGCAGGGTAAACGTGTCGCTTTAAAACAGGATGTAGAACAGCTTCATAAAACCCTTGGCGATTTGCAGCACACAATGTCTCAGTTTGCCCCTATTGAACAGGAACAGCAGCGTCATGAGCGCTCAATTGCTTCGGCACGAGAAACTTACGAGACTTTGCAGAAACGTTTCGAGATGGCACGTGTGACGGGTGCTCTAGGCAAGTTTGAAGCGCCTGAACGAATTAAAATGATTGACCTTCCCTCTGAACCAACATCTCCTACTGGGCCAGGAGCAATTATTTTCATGCTGGCTGGTTTAATTGGAGGTATTGGCATGGGAGGCGGCCTGGCGTTTATTGCAGAACTGCTTGATCAACGTATAAGATTAAACTCAGTCTTCACCTATATTGCCGGTGTACCAGTCATTGCGCGGGTCCCAAGAGCAAAAACGTTAAGATTAGCGTAAGGCTATGGCAAATGTTTTTTTTAATACCCTTGTATCAGTTATTTTATCTCCCCTCCTTTCCCTTATCATAAAAAATCAGGGTATTATACTTTGCCTTCATTCAGTAAAAAAACAGACAGATACATCCCGCACCCTTAGCCGCATGGCTATAACGGATAGTTTTCTTGAGTGTATGATTTTACATTTTAAACGTCAGAATATTCCCATAATTACTCTTGAAGATGCACTTAAAAAAATTGGGCAGCCAATCACAGGGCCATTTGTCTCTATAACATTTGATGATGGGTATCGCGACAACTACACAGATGCATACCCTGTTTTTCTAAAGCATAAGGTGCCTTTTACCATTTTTTTGACAACAGGCCTTATTGATCAAACAATACCCATGTGGTGGGACGCATTGGAAAAAATTATTGATGACAACAATCAACTGAAATTTAAAAATCAGACCCTTAACAATTTAAGTTCTTCAGAAAAAAATAAAAACTACAGCACCCTCTCCAATATTATGCGCAGCTGCTCGCAGCCTGAAATGATTGAATACCTAAAAAATTTAATCAATGAAAACGAGACCTCTTTCACATTTCAGTCTACATACGGGCACGCACTTACCTGGGATATGATAAACACAATGCACTCCAGCGGACTTGCCCATTTTGGTGCTCATAGTGTAACTCACAGGCTATTTTCAACATTGAGCAAAACAGAACTTTATACAGAAATTGCAGTTTCGAAACAACGTATTGAAGCAGAGACTGGAATAGAATTACAGTATTTTGCCTATCCATTTGGTCAACCAGATGAAATTGGAGTAGACGCACCAGAATTGACAGAGAATTTAGATTTCAGAGCCGCTTTTACAACAACACGTAAAGCTCTCAACAGACATATATTAGATAACATGTATACTATACCAAGAGTTATGATAGGCCGTGGCTCACAAAATATACTTAAGCTTCAAGTAAATTTAAGTTGCTTGACAACAGACTGAAATCATACAAACTACAGTCTATTATACAGTGTTTTATATTTATAAATTTTTAATGTTTATTTTGGTGAGGATTTATTATGAGCTTCTCTCTCATTGTTGCATCCGTAGATAGAACCTTGGAAATTAATAAGCTTTTTAAAAGTCTGGCTGCCCAAACCTATTTAGACTTTGAAGTTATATTAGTTGATCAAAATCTTGACCAAAGACTACTCACTTTAGTCAATGAATTCTCATCCTATTTTAAAATCACGCATTTACACTGCGAGCGTGGGCTATCACGTGCTCGAAATGCTGGTATTTTGGCAGCGAAGGGTGACATTGTTGCATTTCCGGATGATGATGCATTTTATCCTTTGGATTTTTTTGAACGGCTCAATGAAGCATTTTCGCTCAAGGCAAATCTGTCTGGTATAACAGGTCGTTGCCTGGACTCTAAAGGAAAAATAGCTGCTGCCGCCTGCGATAAATACGGCGGAACCGTTAACAGCCATAATGTATGGAACAGGGGCGTAGCGACAACTTTATTTTTGCGCAGAGATACACTCAAGGATGTGGGTGGTTTTGATGAACTACTGGGTCTTGGAGCGCCAACATCCTATCACTCTGGAGAGGAAACCGATCTGATTTTAAGAATAATAAGTAAAAACCATACTATTGAATATGATCCGGATTTGATTGTTTTTCATCCCTCTCTTGTACAAGAAGGCAGGGAAGCCGTCTATAAAGCATGGAGTTATGGACTTGGTATGGGCCGCGTGTTGAAAAAACACAGAATAAATTTATTTACAGTGAGCTACCATGTATTATATCCATTTTTTGGCGCTGTGACGGCATTTGCAACAGGCTACAAGAATAAGGCCCATATACGCCTGGCAAGATGTACAGGTCGTTTCTATGGATGGAAATCCTCTAAAAGCACTTTAATCCATCACTGCCCTCAGTGGATAAAACAGTCCGCCCAGAAGGACAAACTGCCTCAAATCATTTCTGTAAAGAAAACTGTTTGACACCAGTACTGATTTTTAAAATCTTCTACCTTAAATCAGTCAACAATGGGGACCAGGCTGGATCTGACGCATAAGCTGGCGTTGGAATAGTCACGTCTACACGACCATTTATGTCCACCATGTGAAGTTTTGGACCACCTGCCCCTCCAGAATCACGAAAAAACATAATGTATCTGCCATTGGGCGCCCAGCTTGGCCCTTCATTATGGAATCCCTCAGAGAGAATTTTCTCGCCCGAGCCATCTGGTTTCATAATCCCAATGGCAAAACGACCTCCTCCTTGCTTGGTAAAAGCAATATAATCGCCCTTGGGACTCCAGACAGGCGTTGAATAACTGCCAGATCCAAATGAAACACGCTTTTGTCCAGAACCATCCGCACCCATAATATAGATCTGCTGACCACCGCCTCGATCACTTTCAAATACAATTTGCCGGCCATCAGGTGCATAAGAAGGCGATGTATCAATTGCAGCGGTGGATGTAAGACGCGTTGTGCTCTTGGAACCCATACCCATGACATAAATGTTTGAGTTGCCTCCTTGCTGTAAACTCATGATCACTTTTTCACCATCTGGTGAAAATCTTGGGCTAAAACTCATACCATTGAATGAGCCAACAACATCACGTTTCCCAGTAGCAACATCCAGTACGTAAACACGAGGCTCAGCCCCATCAGCAAATGACATATAGGCTACATCCTGGCTGCTGGGAGAAAAGCGGGGCGTAACCACAAGATTTTCTCCACTGGTCAGCGCTTTAAAACCTGCGCCATCAGAATCAATGATTGCCAGTCGCTTGCGGCGTTTTTCTTTGGGACCTGACTCATCAACAAAGACAATACGCGTGTCAAAAAATCCTTTTTCACCCGTAATTTTGTTGTAAACAGCGTCAGAAATAATATGTGATACACGGCGCCAGCTTACAGGATCAGTAAAATACTGCTGTCCAATCACCTGCTCACCAGATGTTACGTCCCACAAACGAAACTCAGCCTTGAGCTTTGCACCCTCACGGCTCACACGTCCTGTCAAAACAGCCTGTGCACCTGCATTTTTCCAGGCCGTAAAATTTGGACTACTGTCAAATTCAACTGTTGATTCTGGAAATCTGGCTTTTTCCAGAGGCATAAAAACACCGGAGCGTTTAAGATTGGCGGTAATGACATTTGCAACTTGCACGCCTTGAGGATCGCCGCCAAAATCAACTACAGCTATAGGCATGGCTTGGAAATTACTGCCGCTAAGCGTAATATTAAGATCAGCATGAGATACACTTACCAGAAAAAATATACTGATAAAAGCAATAGCTGCCTGCAAAAATAACTGCCTGATTAAAGTCATGATGTATCTCGTTATCGATCGCATGTTACAGATCACTTGGATCAAGTTTAATGGTACTGTTTTTCCAGTCATTGAAAAATCCAGCATAGTTCGATGGAATTTTGTAAGGCGCACAACTCCGAATTGCCCGCATTCCACTTTCAGCAACCGAAGTAAACACTGGATCGGATGAACTATTCATGAGTTGCGGCTTTCCCTGCAAAGTCCCATCAGGATTAAGCTGAATACGGATCAGCGGCAAAGTTGAAGGCTTAGATCCAGAGCTCCAGCATTTAAGCATTTGATCCTTGATGATATCCTGCAACCCTTCACGTTGCGCAGGGTTCATTTTAGGGCCAGAGGCTGTAGGCGACCCCAGACTTGAGGGAGCACTGCTAAGCTCCCGTCCAGTTGAACCTGTCGTGCTCGATGTTTTTTCTGTTGGGGTCTGTTTGCCGTTACTGCCACTGGAAGCGTTTTGTGAATTTGAAGCCAGCTTTGATCGCATCATTTTATCAAAATCAGCCTGACGCTTAGCCTCTGCATCACTTGCGGCAGCTTTTGTGGCAGCAAGCTCTTTGCGTTTAGCATCTGCTGCTGTTTTGGCTCTGGCAGCAGCTTCCCGTTCAGCCTTTTGGGCCTTGGCCTCTTCAGCTGCTTCGGCTGCTTCAGCTATTTTTTTGGCATCTAAAGCCTTTTTAGCCTCTATTGCTTTTTTTGCATCTGCCAGTTTTTTAGCTTCCTCTACCTTTTCAGCAGCCTCGGCCTTGCGCTCCTCTTCTACATCTTTAGCTGTCTTAATTTCTGCCTGGCGCTTCTGCTCAGCCTGCTTTGCAGTAATTTTTTTAGCGTCTTCGCGTTTCTCAGCCAGTTCCTGTTTTGCTTCTTCTGCGGCTTCCTGCTGATCTTTCAGTTTTTTAGCTTCAAGCGCTTTGGCCTGTTCTTGCTTCAACTGGTCTGCTTTTTTACGCACCGCCTGCCGGATAACTTCGGCCTCCTTATCGTCTTCATCCTCTTCACTTGGCGCAGATACAGTTTTTTTAGGCAGTTCTACTTTTTTAGGCTCAGGTGGGCGGGTGGGGGGCAAAACTACGGGAGGCAGAACGGCAACCTGCTTTTGAGGGGGTTGAGGCGGAACTTCTTTAGGCTCAGTTTTTTTAGGCTCAGCTTTGGCGGGCTCGATTTTAAAAGGTTCGGCTTTGACAGGCTCAGCTGGGCGCACAGGCGGCAGAGGCGCTGTAAGCGGGGCTGCTATTTCAGGTTTTTTTGTCTCAGGTTCATCCTGTTTTTTAATATCCGCAATCTTGTCAACTCGCAGCTTTGCCTCGAGCAGCACATCTTTAGCCGTTTTTTCGCCTTTGGTAATTTGTTTAAGCTGACTTTCTGTTATGACTTCTACGGGTAAGGATTCCTGCGCATCGTCAAATCTCTTGGCATCTGCAAGACCAAGCAATCCAATGACCAGAATGGCAATATGTACCACACCTGATAAAATAAAACCTGGTTCTTCTTTTGACACACCTAGGGACATGACTAATTTTTGCTCATGGTTAATTTTTTTCCTGCGGCTCGGTAATCATCGCCGTACGCTTGAAACCAGCCTTGGTAATCACAGCCATAACTTCAATAACTTTACCATATTCCACAGTTTTTGCACCGCGCACGTAAATACGTTCATCAAACCCTTGTTTAGCCTGTGCCTGCAGGGCGCCTGCAAGATCAGCTAATACGGTTTGCTTGTCCTGCACATACACAGCTCCATTTTCCTTGACTGAGACGGTGAGTGGTTTTTGATCAATATTAATCTGCCCAGCGCTCGTTTTTGGCAAATCCAGGGGCACCCCGACTGTCAGCAATGGAGCCGCCACCATAAAAATGATCAATAGCACCAGAATAACATCAATAAAGGGTGTCATGTTAATATCAGCTATGGGTGCACGGCGTTTAGACCGCCTGCGACGCCCCCCGCCTCCACCAGCTGCACCTATTGCCATAGCCATTAGATTTTCCTTCAAATCTTTCTTGCAAAGGGCGAATGCCCGCCTTCGCTCATGCGAAGAAGATAAAAAATGTTAAGCAGCATGAACGGACTGGCGTTCATCAATCTGCCGAGAGAGAATGGCAGAAAATTCATCTGCAAAACCTTCCATGCGGGCTTGCAGTTTTGAAACATCAGCCTGTAGCTTATTATAGGCCATAACCGCCGGAATGGCCGCAAAAAGTCCAATGGCAGTTGCAAGTAATGCCTCTGAAATACCAGGTGCTACAACAGCCAGTGATGTATTTTTTGAGGCTGCGATCCCAATGAAAGCATTCATTATGCCAAAAACTGTTCCAAAAAGACCAATAAATGGTCCAGATGAACCAATTGTTGCTAAAAATAATAGTTTTGATTCAAGCCGCTCAACTTCGCGCTGGATTGTTACATCAAGAACTTTGTCAATACGTGATTGAAGCGACTGAAAGGCACGGCCTGAGCCTTCAAAAGCCCGTTTCCATTCACGCATTGCAGCAACAAAAATGGACGCCATTCCAGATGTTGGTTGATCAGATTGAGCACGGTAAAGCTCTTCCAGGCTTTTGCCAGACCAGAATACCTCTTCAAATGCATCCATTCCTGCGCGCGTGCGGCGGTAAAGAAGCACCTTGTCTATAATAATGGCCCATGTCCAGACAGAAGCTACCAGTAGACCAAGCATTACAAGCTTAACTACCCAATGAGCCTGCCAGAACAGGCCAAACATCGAAAAATCCGTTTGAGTGGCAACTTCAGGGATCATAATTCCAATAACCTTATCAATGAATGATAAACTGCAACACATGAATGCAGTTCGCGTCTAAACTATGGCAGTACCAGTATAGACCTTATTAGGGTTAACATCCCGTTGATTGTTAAGGTTTTAGCTGCATGGCAGCTCTGCAACTCTATTCAAGATTTCAGGAGTAGTTTTATGGATGAAGGCAATCTGGCAGGTTTGCTGTTGCTGATGCAGGCAATACGCACTTTTGCCCTTATCAGTGTTTCAGTATTGCGCAGGATTTTTTGATCAAGTATGAGCGATGCCCCACCCGTTTTACACAATTCAGTTTGGACTGTAAGCATGTCATCCATGAACGCTGACTTAAAAAAATCAATATCCATGTGACGCACGGCAAAACCAATGGATGGTACCCCATTGAACAGAGCATTTTGATCAACACCAAGATCTCGCAACCACTCCGTGCGTCCCCGCTCCAGAAACCTCAAGTAACTGGCATGATAAACCACACCAGAAAAATCAGTATCTTCGTAATAAATGCGTATAAGAAAGCTGTGTAAACCAGACAAATTAAACTTCAATCAAGATTTTATGTTTCAAACTGAATACCTTTACGGGTAATATCGCCACTTTTTTGCCCTCTTACAGTACCATCAAAATTATATGTTACGGTTTCTGGTACAGTTGGAACCTTAGCCCATTCATAAAATTTACGGTAGGGTTTGCCCTGGTATATTCGGTTCGGATTAAGAACTTCGCCCTCTGACGCAATGTAGTTATTTGCAATAATTTTTACGCCATTTTTAATAGCACAGGCTTTTAAACCTTTAAAGTCTTGTGCTACCAAACACCCTCTGAACTCTATTGTACCACCTTTGGCAATAAGTCCACTTTTGCAAAGCCGCTCTACCAAATCCTGAACTTTAATCCAGTGATTTCCAACATTGATTTGGCCAGAAGCCCCATGACTATAAATTTTAAGATTTTTATATGGTTTTCCACCATTTCGTGAACAATAATGGGCGGCCGTCTGAACAATACCATCCAAACTGAAATCACGGGACAGAACTATAGTTTTTTTATTCTTGACATTAAAAACAGGAAGATTGGGCAAGTCTTCTGGTTTGGTATTGGGGAAGCCTGCTATTATAGTTACGTTATCTTCCAGTTTGGTGACTGAACAAAAAACTTTTGAAATTCTTGAAGCGAATTGTCCGCTGTCAATTTTAAGCTTTACAGCTTTATAAATTTCCTCATAGCTACCGCTGCCAGCTTTAACAGGAAATTCTTTTCCATTGACGTTTACGTATGCAATACCGCTGGCAAACCTGTCAAACGTAACTACATAACCATCAAATTTCCCAATTCTGTCTAGACTTTTATAGTTTGGTTGTGTCCGAACAAATTTTTTTTGAACATCTTCAAAATTAGATTTAGCTGGGCTGGCCGTATTTAAAGCAGTGTACGGTTTGCTCGACCCAAAAATGCTAAAGCCAGACATCTTACTCTCCATTATTATTTTTATTGGGAGATATATGTAAAATATTATCTTGCAGACTAAATTTTCTATTTAATCTGCGCTATCTACAAACTTACCTTAGATTCATTGCAGCTTCAAGGGCACTGAATCGCGCAGCAACCAGATTGACAACAGGCACATCCAGCTGATCTTCACCCATTAAAACTGCGTCCAGCTTCAGAATACGGTTCTGCATGTTCAAGGATCGTGCAATCAACTCCTGCAATGCCTCAGGCAGCAGCAAAACCATCTCATCACCCCGCACAGTATCTTGCGGCTTCATACGAACTTTGCGGTGTTCAACCACAGCTTCTTCTTGTGTCAGCTCGCCCTCATTCACAGCACGCTGAAGCAACAGCCAGGATGTCATCTGCATCAGCCGTGTGGTCAGGCGCATGGACTCGCTGGCATAGGCCAAGGCACCCATACGGGACAAATCATTGGCATGGGCACGGCCCTCGCCATCAAGATAGCTGGCTGTTTCTTCAACCAGCTTCATGCCATCCCTAAAAAGCAGCTTGAACCCACTGGAGGAAACCAGTTTTTGTGCAAATGAAATCGCTGGATTTATATTTGACTGATCTTGTTGTAACTCACCCATACGCTCAACTCCTGATACACCTAAAAGACACAAACCTGCTCCAAAACTGGACAGATACTTGATCTTGTAAATCTAGGTGCAATCATAGCGCCAATTGAGATGAAAAGCGATTGAAAGGTTTATAAAAGGTTAATGTAAAAGTTCTAACGCGTCCCAATACTTTCATCCTTCTCAAACTGAAATCCAGCGGCTATAGGGGCAGCAGAAAATTCAAACAGGAAACAGATAATGGCAGGTCATTCACAGTTTAAAAACATCATGCACCGCAAGGGCAAGCAGGATAAAATGCGTGCCAAGCTTTTTTCCAAACTCGGGCGCGAAATTACGGTTGCTGCCAAAACGGGTGCGCCGGATCCTGCCATGAATGCCAAGCTGCGCCTTGCCATTATTAATGCCAGAGCTGAAAACATGCCAAAGGAGAATATCGAACGCGCCATTAAAAAAGGGTCAGGCGTCGATACTGAAAACTACGATGAGGTGCGGTACGAAGGATATGGCCCAGGCGGCGTTGCAGTCATTGTTGAAACTCTCACCGATAACCGCAATAGAACGGCCCCTGCTGTTCGCTCCTACTTTACCAAAGCAGGCGGCGCAATGGGTGAAACAAATTCTGTTTCCTTCATGTTCAGCCGTATTGGAGAAATTGTATATCCGTTAAGTGCAGGCAACACTGATAAACTGTTTGAAGCTGGCATAGAGGCTGGTGCAGATGATATTGTATCTGATGAAAACAGCCATGTAATCAGCTGTACATTTGAATCCATTGGCGATGTGTCAAAAACTTTGGAAACTTTGCTTGGCCAAGCCTCAAGTGTTAAAATTATCTGGAAACCATCTACAACAACGAGCCTGAATGAAGAAAAAGCGGCTTCAATGCTTAAACTTATTGATGCTCTGGAAGAAGATGATGATGTGCAGAACGTGTTTTCAAATTTTGAAGTTTCAGATGAGGTCATGGCTAAACTCACAGCCTCTTAAAAACCCTATAGCCAAACTAGGCCCAAAACGTTACCCCTATGCCTATGAATGACCCTGTTCGAATCATAGGCATAGATCCAGGCTTACGCAAAACTGGCTGGGGCATTATTGACATAAAAGGAAGCTCTCTGACATTCGTTGCATGCGGATCAATTGACCCAGATTCAAAGCTGGATCTTGCAGATCGCCTGGCTTGCCTGCACAGGGGCCTTGGGGACATTATCCACAGCTACATACCACAAGAAGCTGCTGTTGAAGAAACCTTCATTAACAAGGACCCTCGCTCTGCCCTTAAACTTGGAAGTGCACGTGGTATTGCCCTGGTTGTTCCAGCTTTAGCAGGCCTTAAAGTTGGCGAATATGCAGCTAACCAGATAAAAAAAACAGTGGTGGGAGCAGGTCACGCTGATAAATCCCAAATTCGTATGATGGTCAAAACACTATTGCCCAAATCAGACTTCAAATCTGATGATGCAGCTGATGCCTTGGCAATTGCCATTACTCATGCACAATACAGAACCATAAGAACACTGGAGGGGCGTTATTCATGATTGGTAAGCTAAAGGGCACCATTGACAGCATTGGTGATGATTTTGTCATTATTGATGTGCATGGTGTGGGGTATGTTGTGCAATGCTCAAGCCGCACCCTGCAAAACCTTCCCTCCTCTGGTGAAGCCCTGTCAATGGCGATTGAGACGCAAGTACGTGAAGATGCCATACGTTTATTTGGTTTCAGCTCAGATCAGGAGCGTGACTGGTTCCGTATTTTGCTTACTGTACAAGGCGTTGGGGCAAAAGTTGCACTTGCAATACTATCTGTGCTTATCCCTTCGCAGCTTGCAAATGCCATTGCCCTGCAAGACAAGGCAGCAGTATCCCAAGCTCCAGGTGTTGGGCCAAAACTGGCAGCCCGTATCGTTGCAGAGCTTAAAGACAAAGCACCCGCCTTTGCAACAGTTGATTTGTCCGCAATAAAATTAAGCGGCGATGTTCTGGACAAGCGCGCACCTCAACCCCTTCAGGATGCAGTTTCAGCACTTGTCAATCTGGGCTATGGACAACCACAGGCAAGCAGCGCTATTGCAGCCGCAGCAAAAGCGCTTGGCGACACAACTGATACAGCTACCCTTATCCGACGGGGACTAAAGGAACTTTCATCATGATTAAGGGTCTAACAGCCTCTGGACAGATGCTCAGCATCCAGCACATAGACGACAAAGCCATTCTTGCACGGTTTCTAACCCAAAAGTGGGGTCATGACGGCGTGGTTGTCATGGGCAAAGTCTGGTCATCAAAAGACCTGAATATTGTTGCTGCTTACGATGAGACAGAACAGATGCTGGCAATTGCTGGCTGGGTTATCAAAGGCGATACACTGCTTCTTGCCTCAATCGATAGCATATTTGAGCGCAAAGGGGTCGCCTCTGTGCTGATTGATGCCATTGTTGAACATGCCAGATCGCTTGGTGCAAAACGTGTAAGAGCTGTTGTGACCAATGACAATTTTGAGGCTATGCGCTTTTATCAAAGGCGAAATTTCCGATTCACAGCTCTTTATGTAAATGCCGCAGATGCCTACCGTGCCATTTTTCAAGACACTCCAAAAACAGGATATTATGGTATTCCAATTCGTGACACATTGGAACTGGAGTTGATTTTGTGACAGAGCAAAATCGGCTTCTGAGTTCAGAAAAACGTGAAGGCGATGGTGACATGTCCATTCGTCCCTCAGAACTATCTGATTTTGTGGGCCAGGCTCAGGCACGTGCCAATTTGTCCGTATTCATCAATGCCGCTAAATCCCGTGGTGAAGCACTGGATCATGTTCTGTTTGTTGGCCCGCCAGGTTTGGGTAAAACAACGCTCAGCCAGATTATATCGCGTGAACTTGGTGTTGGTTTTAAAGCAACGTCAGGTCCGGTTATTTCAAAAGCTGGGGATCTTGCCGCGCTTCTTACCAATCTTGAGGAACGCGATGTTCTGTTCATTGATGAGATTCATCGCCTTTCACCAGCTGTTGAGGAAATTCTCTATCCTGCAATGGAGGACTATAAACTTGATCTTATCATTGGAGAAGGCCCCGCTGCCCGCTCCGTACGTATAGATCTGGCAAAATTCACACTTGTGGGTGCAACAACACGGGCTGGTCTATTAACAACACCCTTGCGTGACAGGTTTGGTATTCCGATACGCCTCAATTTTTACACTGTCCCTGAGCTTGAACTCATTGTTAAGCGGGGTGCCCGCATTTTTGGCATTGGCATGAGTGACGATGGTGCTAATGAACTTGCAAAACGCTCACGCGGAACACCGCGCATCGCTGGCAGATTGCTGCGCCGCGTCCGCGATTTTGCTCTCATGGATCAAGCAGATACAATTGACAGATATGTAGCAGATAAAGCTTTGGGCATGCTTGATGTTGATAAAATTGGCCTTGATGTAATGGATAAGCGCTATCTGACAACCATTGCAGATAAATTTTCAGGTGGACCAGTTGGAATTGAGACAATTGCAGCATCCCTGTCCGAACCAAGAGATGCAATTGAGGACATTATAGAGCCCTACATGCTTCAGCTTGGCTTCATACAACGCACACCGCGCGGCCGAATTCTTACAAATCATGCCTTTCGCCATCTTGGCCTGCCTGAACCAAATAGAGATGCAGCGCAGCTTGCCCTGTTCAATGCACCCCTGTCATCTGATATCAGCCCAGATGAATAGTTTGTAAAAACTTTTAAAGCTTAACAAAACATTTAGCTTCTTTACCACGTTAAAACTTTCGCCTAAGAACTCTGCATAGTTCCAGCAAGCTGGAGATTGATTTTTTTGTATTATACGAGACTAGAAAAATGACAAATGTAGTGGTTGTAGGTGCTCAATGGGGCGATGAAGGCAAAGGCAAAATTGTTGATTGGCTTTCAGAGCAGGCTGATGTTGTTGTGCGCTTCCAGGGCGGTCATAATGCAGGCCATACACTTGTTATAGGTGGAATTGTTTATAAACTGAGCCTCCTGCCCTCTGGTATTGTTCGAGGTGGCAAGCTTTCCGTCATTGGCAATGGTGTCGTCATTGATCCTTGGGCTTTTAACAAGGAAGTAGAGAGGCTAACATCCCAAGGTCTTAAAATTACGCGTGAAAATTTGCGCATAGCCGATAATGCCTCTCTTATTCTTCCTCTTCATGGCGAGCTGGACGGTTTTCGTGAAAATGCCGCATCTACAGAACAAGGGACAAAGATAGGCACAACAAAGCGCGGTATTGGCCCTGCGTATGAAGACAAGGTTGGTCGTCGCGCTATCCGCGTTATGGACTTGATTGACACAGATGGATTGCCACGCAAGATTGAACGGCTTCTTCTTCACCACAACGCCTTGCGCCGTGGCCTTGATATGCCCCCAGTAGATGGTGCCGCACTTCACACCCAGCTTGTGGAGATTGCCCCAAAACTCACACCCTACATTGATACGGTCTGGTCGTTGCTGGATAATATAAAACGTTCTGGAAAGCGCATTCTGTTTGAAGGGGCACAAGGCGCATTGCTGGATGTAGATCATGGCACATATCCTTATGTGACTTCATCAAACACAGTTGCAGGACAGGCCTCCGCTGGATCTGGTTTGGGGCCAGGCGCTATTGGCTATGTACTTGGAATTGCCAAGGCCTACACGACCCGTGTCGGAGAAGGGCCTTTTCCAACAGAGCTTCATGATGATACGGGCAAACGCATAGGTGAACGGGGCCATGAGTTTGGGACTGTTACAGGTCGTCCACGCCGTTGTGGCTGGTTTGATGCTGTGCTTGTCCGCCAGACTGTGCGAACGTCTGGCATAAATGGTATTGCCTTGACCAAACTTGATATTCTCGACGGGTTTAAAGAAATAAAAATCTGTACGTCTTACGTTTTGGACGGCAAAACAATTGACCACCTTCCAGCCAGCGAAGTAGCCCAGGCCCGCATTCAGCCTGTATACGAGACAATTGAAGGATGGGAGGGCACAACAGTCAATGCCAGATCATGGGTTGATCTTCCAGCACAAGCCATTAAATATGTCCGTCGTATAGAAGAGCTGATCGGCGCGTCTGTGGCTGTGCTCTCAACAAGTCCAGAGCGTGATGATACAATATTGGTACAAAATCCATTTGAAGGTTAGAGTATTGAATTAATGGCTGATTTTTTTCCACTTATAAGTCGTGCCGTTAAAATGCTGCCTGAATCAGCAACGCGGGTTGAGCGTGATGCCATTTACAATAAAGCTCGCGCGGCTTTGGAACGGCAGCTGCGTTCAGTTGATCCTGCACTGACAGAAGATGTAATTGCCAGGGAACTTGCAACCCTAGAGGTGTCAATTGAGCATGTAGAGCTTGACCTGCACCCAACTCAGCCAGAAATTGAATATGCAAAACCTTTTCAGGATAATGATCCTGAAAGTGAGATCACAAGATCCACACATCGCCCACGTATACCGTTGGCTGACACTGAAAAATCCCGCAACAAAAATCAAAGGCACAATCTACTTATGGCTGCTGGCCTACCTATTGTTTTAGGTATAATGGCAGTGGTTGGCATATTGGCCTGGAACAACAGGCAAAAGCCTGAGGATTTTAAAACTGCGCCTAAGGTTTCGGTGTCAAATACCAAGCCTCAGCGCAATACACAGGAAATAGATGGCAAAGAACCCGTCAATTCAATTGATCAGGGGGTTGATCAGACCATTCCTGTAGCAGTAAGAGCCTCTTTTTACGAAGAGGATCCTGCTAACCCTCAATCAAGAATAGAGAGGCGTGGAGCTGTAGTGTGGCGTCTTGAAATGGATATTACAGATCAAAATGGTCAGTCAATTCCTCGCATCCGTGGTAATCTTGAATTTCCAGATGCAAGGCTCAACGCTGAATTTTTACTTCGACGCAATCTTGATCCAAGCTTCCCTGCATCTCACACAATAGACCTGCGCTTTTTGGCAACATCACTTGATGCAAAAACAGTCAAGTCCATAGCATTGCCAGAATTCAGGGCAGAGATATTAGAAAAAGGCCCCACACTCCAGGCCGTTAAAGCACCAGACATTGATAATACTTTTTTGATAGCCCTCTTAAACACGGAGCCTTTTCAAAGCACCAATATCGAGGTTCTAAAAAAAACTGGCTGGTTCTTTTTTGAAGTCCGCTTTACAGATGGTAAACGTGGAGAGCTGGTGTTTGAAAAAGGCATGGCTGGAGAAAATGCGTTTAACGAAGCTTTTCTTGCCTGGAAGCAATAGGTGATATAAAGCTGTAATCCTGTAGTTAAAAATGTTTGAATAATGTTGATAATGCACATTAAACTTTATTTTGGAAAGTTTTCTAACTTGAAAATGTCTTATTTTATACGCCTGATTTTCATCTCAGCCCTGGCTGCTCCTCTCGCTGCGTGCGATACGGTATCTGGTTTTGATCCGCTGGCCATGTTCAGTAAAAAAGAGGAAATTGCACCAGATCAACCAGCAGAAGTGCTGTTCAATGATGGGCTCGCCCGCCTAAATCGCAAAAATTACAGTGCGTCTATCAAAAAATTTAACGAGCTGGACAAGCAGTATCCCTACTCGCAATGGTCAAAAAAATCCCTGCTTTTAACAACATACGCCAACTACGAGGCTGGTGATTGGGCTGATGCAATAAACGCGGGCACCCGCTACGTACAGCTCTATCCAGCAACCTCAGATGCGCCTTATGCCCAATATATGGTGGCAATGTCGCATTACAACCAAATACCAGATGTGCAGCGTGATCAGGAACGGACTGAAAAAGCACTTAATGCATTTGATGAGCTTTTACGCAAATGGCCCAATTCTGAATATACCGCAGATGCACGCCAGCGTGTACAGGTGACAAGGGACCAGCTTGCAGGTAAGGAAATGGACATTGGCCGTCAGTATCTTTTAAAACGGAATTACACAGGCGGTATTAACAGATTCCGTATCGTGCTCATTAAATACCAGACAACCCGCCACACAGAAGAGGCTCTTGCCCGTTTGGCAGAGGCCTACATGGCGCTGGGCATTATAAATGAGGCTCAGACTGCTGGAGCGGTTCTTGGCCATAACTACCCCGACAGCCAATGGTACAAGGATACCTATAAACTGTTGCAGTCAGGGGGCCTGGAGCCACGTGAATCATCAGATTCATGGATCAGCAAAGCCTTTAGCGGTGTTAGCAAAACTGTAGGCCTATAACATGACCCCAGGCTATCACGATAACGCCAGGCGTGATGTTTTGCCTTGGCTGCCATCCACAGCCAAGCGCTGCTTTGATTTAGGATGTGGAACAGGTGGCACTTTAAATCTGTTAAAAGACAAGTATCCAGATGTTTGGCTTTCTGGCGTTGAAATAGATGAGGGCTCAGCTCAAAAAGCACGGAGTGCAGGCCACGAAATCTGGTGTGGTGATGCTGATAAGTTTAATTTCACAGCTCACTTTGAACAGGGCAGTCTTGATCTGATCCTTTGCCTTGATGTGCTTGAACACCTTGTAGATCCATGGAGCGTTGTAAAAAAACTATCCCCCTTGCTGCGTAAAGGTGGCAAGCTTATTACTAGCCTGCCCAATATACGCTATCACAAACTCATCAAAAGCCTGCTGGTTGATGGCGATTTTACATACACTGATGAAGGCTTGATGGATCGTACGCATTTACGCTTTTTTGTTCGCAAAACAGCAGAGCAACTAGTAACGTGCGGCGGCCTTAACATAAAATCTATTGCATCTGCCTCTCCCATAAAAACAAACGGGTTGAAAGGCATTGCCAATCGTCTGCTTGGCGGTCGCCTTAACGATCTTCTGACATTACAGTATATGCTGGTGGCAGAGCAGAATTGATGTTTCCCGATGTCTGTGAAAATGCAGCCGACCCTCAGATAAATACCAGACTTTTTACGATCTGCACTCTTGTCACACGCTTAGAGCAATATACTTCTTTTGTAGAAAGTTTTATTGCGGGTGGCTTTACTCCTGAAACTTCAAGATATCTCTATATCAGCAATATTGGCTCCAACACTTATGAAGCCTATGCTGGCCTCAACTTGATGATTGCGCAGGCCACGACGCCCTATATTATTCTCTGCCATCAGGACGTGACCCTTTTAAAACATGGATATACTGAGCTACTGGCACAGCTTGCCGAACTTGATCATCTTGATCCAGACTGGGCTGCTGCAGGTAATGCAGGCGGCACAGGCAAAGCAAAATACGCCGCGCATTTCACCAACTTTGAAAGCAAAGTTACAAAGCTGGGCACCTTGCCTGCCAAAGTTGAAAGTCTGGATGAAAACTTTATTGTCCTGAAACGGTCTGCAAACATTGGCTTGTCGCATGATCTGTCTGGTTTTCATCTTTATGGCACGGATATTGTCATTCAGGCCATCATGCGTGGCTATACAAGCTATGCTATAGATTTTCACCTGCATCATCATGGGGAAGGAAAAATGGACACAACCTTCTATAGATGTCAGGCTGCGCTGGAAATAAAATATAACAAACTATTTCAGACCCGCTATTTGCAGGGTACGTGTCGCAGAATTCTGCTGACATCCTCAAAATTCAAACTTGCTGTCCAACAGTTCAAAACACACCGAAAATTAAAACGAATAAAAAGCTGATCTTGTAAGGCTGGTGTAAGGTTAAGATGTTTTTATGTTTTTCTGAAATTAAAATGCAAAGAAAAATATCATGACACCCATATCACCAACAAGCCAGCTAGTAGCGCTCAATGCAGTAAACAATACACCAGCTGTATTTGAGATGGCTCAAGTCGCACCAAAGACGCTGACTGCATTGCAACCCATTCAAAAAGCCAAGACTAAGGCAACTAAAGCGCAGGTGATACGTCCTCCAGCTTCTGCACGCACCTTGATTATCAAAACAAATGGCAAGCTGAATTCATTTAAGGTTATGCCAAAAGGCAGTAAACTTGTTATAACGACACCTAAAGGCATACCTATTGGGGAAATGCCAAACACCACAGCCGCTGTAAATGCACTCAAGCTTGGTGGAGCCGCAACTCTTGGAAGTGGAAAAGTTGCAACGGGAACAGGTATTGGAGCAACAGGTAGCTTTTTAAGTATTGGCACACTCGTAACAGCTGGTTTGTTTGTTTTCACAGCAGGAGTCACCTTTTTTGGCTTTATGGGAAGCGCGAACAGTGAAGAGCCAGATGTCAGAAAAATGGAAGCAGATAGAGCTGCACGTCTAAAAAAACAAAATAGGCAACAGGCTACTAAACCCAGCTTTAAACCTTTAATGCCACTTCCGCTTCCATTTGCGCCATCAAAAAAGACACCGTCTTTTTTCCCTCAACTTCCACCACACCCCTTTAAACCAGCGGCCAAGCCTGCTCCATCTCCAGAAAGCCAGCCTACACCCTACAAACCAGTCCCTATTGTAACAGCCCTTCCACAGGTAAAACCTGCTCCAAAAGGCGGATCTGTAAAATCTCCCTCTGTGAAAGGCCTGAAACTTGCACCATATTTACCCAATTATGTGGGAGCAAGAGAGGAGGTCAAGCCAACCAAAAACAGTGGTAAAAAAGCAAAAGGACAAACCAGGGCATCTGGAA